>JBAVPE010000158.1:0-73255 GCA_049692775.1 Anaerocolumna sp.
CCGTAAAATAAATACGTTTTCAAAAGGTATGAAAAAACAGGTTTCAATTATTTGCGGAATAAGTGCAAATACAAAATATATATTTTGTGATGAAACCTTCGATGGTTTGGATCCGGTCATGCGTCAGGCGGTGAAAAGCATATTTGTTAAAGAAATATCTGACCGAAATATGACACCAATCATAGCTTCCCATAACCTCCGGGAATTGGAAGATATCTGTAACCATGTTGGTTTACTGCATAAAGGCGGAATATTATTGTCAAAAGAGTTATTCGACATGAAACTTGGCATCCATAAAATACAGTGTGTATTTCAAAAGGAAGAAGAAATTCAAAAAGTATTTGAAGGACTGGAACTGATTAAGATTGATAAAAGAGGCTCGCTTTATACCTTGACTGCCAGAGGAACTGCTGAAGAGATTACGGAAAGGATTAACAAAGCAAACCCAATTTTTTCAGAAGTTCTTCCCTTGTCGCTGGAAGAAATTTTTATAAGTGAAACGGAGGTAGTTGGTTATGATATCAAAAAACTTATTTTTTAAGTTAATGAAAGAAGATTTAAAAAGGAGAATATGGACGGTAGCTCTTTCTGTATTAATCTTTTTCCTTTGTTTTCCTGTAGTCAGTGCGATTAACCTTGGACACTACAAATCAGATATCTCAACAGAACAGATTGCCAGACTTATAACCGAATTTATGGGTCCCCAATATGTTCTGGGAACTTTCATAACGATCGCCGGAGCCATTATCTGCGGGTTGAGCGGATTCTTTTATCTGCATTCCAGAAAAAAAGCAGACTTTTACCATAGTATTCCGGTACGCAGGGAGACCTTATTTACAGTAAGTTTCCTAAACGGGATTCTCATTTATTTAGTTCCCTATATTATTAATGTTTTATTAAGTGTATTAGTACTGCAGATCAATCATTTCATGAGTATGGATATATTTAAATCTGTATTATCTGCAATACTCATTAATCTGATTTATTACTGTTTCATTTATACCATTGTTGTAATAGCGGTTATGCTTACGGGAAATTTTATTATCAGTTGTTTTGGTGCAGCCGTCTTTCTTTTATACGGTCCCCTTTTAGCAATGTTAAAAGAGATGTATTACAGTCAATTTTACAATACATATTATACTTCCGGCGGCCGTAGTAACAGTTTTATATTTTTATCACCAATAGGAAGCTATACGGACGCTATTTATAAAACGGGTAACGTTATCAATTCGGATATAATCGGGAAGTTATTGGGTATTTTTGTTATTACCATAGTGCTTATTGCATTTGCCATGTTTTTATATAAGAAACGCCAGTCAGAGGCAGCCGGCAAAGCTATGGCTTTTAAAATTTCAGAGGTCGTCATTAAATTTTTATTAGTAATTCCTCTTACTATGGGAGGAGGTACTATTTTTAGGGAAACTGCAGGATATAATTCTGATGGATGGTTTATTTTCGGATTGATTTTTTCATTCATTATTATTTATGGTACGATAGAAATAATATATAATTTTGATATACGGAGTGCTTTCCGGCATAAGAGGCAGTTTGTGATAATCGGTTTTATTATTGCAGCGTCAGCAGGAATATTCCGGTTCGACTTATTAGGTTATGATTCATATATTCCGAAGGATAACAAGATCAAAAGCATGAGTGTGTCTGTTTCCGGACTGGATGAAAATCTGCAGTATGCAGATACAGAATCCAGTTATATCAACAGGAACGATTATCAGTTAAAACATATGGAACTTAACAATTTCAAAACTGCTTATACCTTGGCAGAATTAGGGGTGAAACAGCAAGCTGTTGCCGATGACTTAAAAAGGTACCAGTATAATATAAAGTATACTTTAAAAAGCGGCAGGGAAGTCTACCGGGTGTATAATTTGAATATATCAGGCAGTTTCGATATGCTGGAGGAGATATTCGCAGATACTGCTTATAAAGCAGCTCATTATCCTATTTTTCAGTGGGAGGCAGAAAGCTTATCCAATTTTTACTGTTATAATTTACTGGGCGGTAAAAGTATAAGTTTAGACGATAATGAAAAGCTTCAGCTTCTGGAACGATATAAAGAGGATTTAAATAATTTTACCCTGTCGGAGATGGCTCAGGATCAACCTATAGCCAATTTAAGCTTTGAACTAAACAGTGAAAGGGTGATGGAATATTATATATATCCTACCTATGAAAAAACCATAACTTTCTTAACAGAACATGGTTTTGACGCCGCAAAAGAGGTCGACTACAAAAATATTAAAAATATATTCATACGAAATAATCAAACTTCCGATAATAAGGTAATTCTTACAGATACAGGTGAAATATATGATCCTTCTGCCAGTGAAAGAATTATAACTGCCAATTATATAGATAAGGACAAAATAAATGGAATTTATCCTTATTTAGTAAGTCAGGATTATTATCAAAATAATCGTACTATTCTAAATGCAGATATTAACCTTGACGTAACAGTAACCATCCGTACAGATGATTTTGGAAATGAAGAAAGTTATAGTTATTTCTTTCAGAAAGATAGGATTCCGGAATTTATAAAGCAGGATTTAAAATATTTAGTAGAATAGCACAGTTATCTCAGGGGTAGAAATAGTTGTGCCAGGTATGGAAGAAAATCGATTAAAGGGTATTCCCTTGTTTTGCCTGGCAATACTTCTGTTATTATTTCAATGATCATAAAATAATGGATCGACAGAATGGATGGCGATATATAATAGTCAGATACATTAAAATGAAATAGTGGATAATATTAATGTCATGAAATTAATTTATAATATTACGGTAACAGTTCAGCCTATGGTGCTGTGAGGTGTTTTTTGTGAGTGGAGCGAAGCGAAAGTCACAGAAAACCCGAGATATACGTGCGCGAAATTAAATCAATTTTACAGCTTGACAAAAAAGAGAATTGAAAATATAATGTAAATAATTTAATGTGCATGAATTAAATATTGTGATTATTCCGTCAGAGATCCTTACTTACAAAACAATGCACACGTAATATGGAAACACATGTTTACGTGTTGTATAATAATAAATCCACGAATTCCGGGGACAATAATCATTACGAAGAATTTATTTATAAATTTATTATAAGATAATAAAAGCTGTGATAAGAATAAGTAATAACCAGTAATCCAAACAGAAAGCAACCGGTTGATGAGAGGTGCATGGCAGGCTGATTATGAATACATCTTTGAGCTTCACACCGAAATGATATACCAGTAGGCTGTGACGGTTTCCCGCACACGTTATAGTGCTAGAGTATAACCCAGGATAAAGATGGAGTACTCGAAGAGGTAGACAATGTGAATTGTCTATAAACTTAAGGTGGTAACACGAGAGTATGCTCTCGTCCTTTTGATAACAGAAGGACGGGAGTTTTTTTTATGGCTTTAGCCAGTGAAAGGTATGGATGCTAAAATGAAAATAACTGTTGAAGAGCAAATTAAAATTATAACAAAAGGTGCTGACAATCTTGTTGGTAAAGAAGAATTACAAAAGAAACTGGAGACTTCCTTACGGGAAAACAAACCATTAATTATTAAGCTTGGGCTGGATCCCAGTGCTCCTGACATCCATTTAGGCCATGCGGTAGTACTGCGGAAAATCAAACAAATGCAGGATTTAGGACATAAAGCAGTTATTGTAATCGGTGATTTTACCGGAAAAATCGGTGATCCGACCGGTAAGTCGAAAGGCAGGGCGGCGCTGACGGAAGAACAGGTAAAAGAAAATGCGCTAACTTATACGAATCAGATATTTAAAATACTAAGTCCTGAAAAAACAGAGGTAAGGTATAACAGCGAATGGCTTGGGGCTTTAAGATTTGATGATATATTAAAATTAGCTGCTACAACAACAGTTGCCAGAATGTTAGAAAGAGATGATTTTCAAAACAGGTATAAAAGTAATATTCCTATTGGAATCCACGAATTTTTCTATCCTTTAATGCAAGCTTACGATTCAGTGGCCTTAAATGCAGATCTTGAACTTGGGGGAACAGATCAGACTTTTAATATCCTTATGGGTAGGACTTTACAAAAAGCTGTAGGAATGGAACAGCAGGCGGCACTGTTCGTACCGATATTAGAAGGACTGGATGGAATAGAGAAAATGAGCAAAAGCCTGGGCAATTATATTGGTATCAATGAAGCACCTGAGGTTATGTTTAAAAAAATCATGGAAATACCGGATAACCTCATAATTAAATACTTTGAATTAGCTACTGATGAACACCCGGACAGGATAGAAGAAATCAGAAAAGGTCTGGCAAACGGAAAAAATCCAAGGGATGTAAAATATGAGCTGGCTAATATAATAACAGCTCTTTACCATACAGCTTCAGAGACAGAAGAAGCAAGGGAGTTTTATGATTCAGCCTTTAGCAATAAATCCATTCCAAATAATATACCTGAGTTAATCATAAATCTGGATAAGGATAAACTTGTAGAAATAATCCCTTTATTAATTCAGGATAAATATATCCAAAGCGGAAGCGAATTCAGGCGCCTGATTCTCCAGGAAGGAGTACAGATTAATAAAGAAACTATAGTAATAGAAGATCTTGATATCGTACTGGCATGTGGGGATATTATTAAGATTGGAAAGAAAAAGTTCCTGAAAATAATTAAGTAGTTACTTTGTTTTTGTTAAAATAAATCAAATTTTAATTGTTAAAAAAAATCGTCCCCAAATAATTCATCTGCCATATTAGAGTCCATAAACATCTTTATGTAGTTCCTGCTTTCTTTTATCGGTAACTTTAATAGCAGGAATTTACCATAAATGTTTATTCATTGATTGTCAAAATTTGAATAACTTTTGCACTACGATAGACTACCACTGATTAAAAGCCAGTTTCTTCAATTTTGCCACAAGATCATAAGGATATTATCCAGAAATACAAATTTTAAACAGTATGATTATGTAATTCTATCAAACAAAAAAATGATAATATGATTATTATAGAAAATTCTAAATTAATTATTTTAAGAACCTGATTCATATTGATGAAATTTTGTACAGTACAAAAACGGTAATAAATAATACAATTATTTCCTTAATGTGAAAAAATACAACCTTATTTTTCAATAATTGTAAAAAATGCTAATAAAAACGATAAAGATAAATTTATTAAAATAATTGATATGGAAATTACAAAACTTAAGAAAGAAGGAATAGATAAGAATGCTTTAAAAGCAGGATTAAATTTTTGTGAGTTTAAATTTAAAGAAGCTGATTTTGATTCATATCCTAAAGGATTAATTTATGGTCTCAAGATAATGGATAATTGGTTATATGAAGAAAATAATCCCTTTATACATATGAATATAAGTGAAACATTTGAATTTTTGCGGGAAAAAATTGATATGAAATATTATGAAGATATACTTGATAAATATTTTATTAGGAATCAGCATAAAAGTGTAGTTGTTTTGGAACCATCAAGAAACCTGCTTTCTAAAATGACAAATGAAATATCAGTGAATATAAATAATTATAAGAATTCTTTGAAAATAAATGATAATACGATCCTTGTTGAGGATAATAAACAATTGGAAAGGTATCAAAATTCAGTGCCGTCTATAGAAGATTTAAATAGTATCCCTAGAGTTAAAAAAAGTGATATTATTAGTAAAGCAGAAGCTTTTATTAATGAAGAACATAGGATAGATAATACTACTTTTCTGTTTCACGAAATGATTACTAATGGCATAAGATATATAAAAATCATATTTAAAATAAATAATATACCAAATGAATTGCTTCCATATGTAGGTGTGTTAAAATCAGTATTGGGATATACAGCGGTAGACAGTTTTAATTATTATGATTTGTTTAATGAAATAAATATTAATACTGGTGGAATCAAAGTGGATACTAATATATATACCGATATAAAAGATGTGTTAAAATATAAATTTACATTTGAAATTAAGACTAAAGTTTTATATAAAAATGTAGATAAAGCAATTGAACTCATTGAAGCTATTATTTTTACTTCAAATTTGAAAGAAAAAAGGCGTTTATATGAGATTGTTACAGAGGCAAGAACAAAAATGCAGGTAAATATGGTTAGCAATTATCATACTGTTGCTGCAGTAAGAGCAATGTCATATTTTTCGGAACAGATTGCCATAAATGACATAACTAACGGTATTTCTTATTATCGTTTTTTAGAACAATTAGAATGTGAATATGGTACTAAAGCAGAAGAAATAATAGAAAATTTACTTGAATTGACGCATTATATTTTTAGAGAAGAGAATTTAATAGTAGATTATACAGGTTCTCTGGAAAGCAGTAAAATATTGGAAATAAAGATAAGAGGTTTTAAGAAAAAGCTTTATTCGAATATGATAGCAGGTATTTCATTAAATATTAAATGCAAAAAATTAAATGAAGCTTTTCAAATTTCGTCACCTATTAATTATGTGTGTAAAGCGGGAAGATTTAACGTTGATAAATTTAATTATACAGGCCAATTAAGAGTTTTGAGAAATATTATTACTTATGAATGTCTTTGGGAGAATATAAGAGTAAAAGGTGGTGCGTATGGTTGCACATGTAATTTAGGCAAAACAGGTGATTGTTGTATTGTATCATATAGAGATCCTAACATACATGAATCTATTAATGTTTTTCAAAACGTATATAAATACATAAGTAACTTTAATGCTAATGAAAACACCATTAATAAATTCATAGTAGGAGCAATACGAGAATTAGATATGCCACTTACCCCATATGCATTAGGAAGCAGATCATTAAATGCATATATGAGTAACATTACAGTTGAAGCTGTTCAAAAAGAAAGAGATGATATTTTAAATGTAACGCAGAAATCTATAAGGGATATGAGTCAATATGTTAAAGAATTTACAGAACATAATTATATATGTGTAATTGGAAATTCTGATAAAATAAAAAGCAATTCAGAAATTTATGAACGTTGAAAATTTATTTAATTAATAATTATTCTATAAAAAATTATTAAGGTATAAAGATGTTAAAACTTCTTACTAAATTTCAGATTATTAAAAAGTTTGATGGAATAAAATTTAGTAAATCAAAGTAGCTTTCAATAGAGTAAAGATAGCTGGTTTATCAGATAAGACAAGCACTGAAAGCATTTTAATATAGTAAGGAGGAATTAGAAATAAAAATAAATATAAATTAGTAATTTCTGAGTTTCAGCGGTTAGCAAACGCATAAATAATTACTACGAAAGGGGAACAATATGTCATATAGTAAAGAACTTGCAACAACTTTTACAGATACTAGACTTCGGACACCCAATAATTTATGTGAAGTATCAGGAATGTGCTCCACATGTTCAGATGATTGTACAGGTATTTGTGAAATAGGACTATCAGCAGTGCGAGGAGGAGAAGCTACATACCCTTATAATACTTCTAACCAACAGTTTGCATCTGAAAAAAAATATCCATTTGACTATTCACATTTTAATATAAATGGAAGAGTATTTGGTGCAATTGGAGCGGAAGAAGATTCCGAAAAAGTGAATGTAAATTCTGTTAATTTAAGTTGTGAAATTGGGTATGATAAAAAAATTAAGCTGAAAGCTCCTATAATTCTTCCAGCAATTGCAAAGTTAAATTGGAGAGATTATTATTCAGGAGCAGCAATTGCTGGAGTAATTGCTGTAATTGGAGAGTCAGCAATTAAAAGTGATGTGGAATTGCAACATGATAATAAGGGGAAAGTTTTATATGCACCTTTATTAAATGAAATGGTACATTGTTTCAGAAAATATGATAGGGGTTATGGAGATATTGTATTACAAGTTAATGCAGATGATATTGCAGTTGGTACCCCAGAGTATGCATTAGCCAATTGTGATATAAAAACTTTAGAAATAAAGTTAGGACAAGGTGCAAAAGGAATTCAACATTTTGCACCTGTATATTCTTACGACGAAGCAGTAAGCCTGAAGAAAAAAGGTTACCTTATAGAACCTGACCCTTTAGATGATAATGTAAAAAAAGAGTATTTTAATAATGAATTTTCTTACTTTATTCAATATGGCCGCTTACCTATGTGGAATGAAGGAATTATTGCAAAGATGGTTAACAGATATCGTTGTTTAGGAGCCGAAAATATATTCTTTAAAATGGCAGGATATGATATTGAAGATATACAACGTGTATTACAAATAGCGTCTGATAATAAGATAGCACTGGTTACATTTGATGGTGCAGGTGGTGGAACAGGACATAGTCCTTGCAAAATGATGAACGAATGGGGACATCCAACTATTGAACTTGAAAAAATAGTTTGTGAAATAATCAATGATCTAAAAAATGAGGGGAAATATATACCAGCGATTGCAATCGCTGGTGGAATAACAATGGAAGACAATATTTTTAAAGTACTTGCAATAGGGGCACCTTATGTGAAAGTAGCAGGAATAGGAAGAGGTGCGATGGCAGCGGCCATGGTAGCAAAAAACATAGGTGAAATGATAGAAAAAGGAAATGTTCCACCTAAGTATAGGTGTTATGGCGAGAAAAGTGATGATATTTTTAGGGAAGAAAAAAGAATAAAAAAAATGTATGATAATATTAAAGATAAAATTCCATTAGGAGCAATAGGCGTTTACTCATATATAGATAGACTATCAACAGGGTTACGTTTATTTATGACTTTAAATCGTAAATTTGATTTGAAATATATTAATCAAAAAGATGTTATACCATTAACAAATGATGCCAAAAGATATATTAAAGATTTGGAGAACGTTATTATTAATAATTATGATAATAAATCCATGTAATAAATAAGGCGAATTAATTCAAAGTAAATTAAAATGATAATTGAACTGAACAGGTATCGTTTTAATAAAGATACCTATTCAGTTACAAGTGTTTTTAAACTAAGTAGTAATTATTTAATTCAGATTCTTCATAGCCGTAGCCAGCATAAGTTTAATACGGTTTAACTGATTAACTTCACTTGCACCAGGGTCATAATCTACTGCAACAATATTAGAATTAGGATATCTTAAGCGTAATTCCTTGATAACCCCTTTACCTACGATATGATTCGGCAGACATGCAAAAGGCTGGGTACAAACAATATTTTCCACTCCGGAATGAATAAGTTCAACCATTTCACCGGTTAAGAACCAGCCTTCTCCTGTCTGATTACCGACAGAAACAATAGGAGAGGCATATTCCGCCAATTTTTTAATTGGTACCGGAGGGGTAAAACGGATACTTTTTTCTAAAGCAATTCTGGCTTCTTTTCTGCAATATTCTACGGCCTGTATTAAGAGATTACCGATTCTGGCTGAGGATTTCTTAAAGCCCAGGTATTCAGCCTTAAAATTGGCATTGTAGAAGGAGTACATAAAGAAATCGATTAAATCCGGAACAACAGCTTCCGCGCCTTCTGCTTCTAATAATTCCACCAGATAATTATTAGCTGCAGGAAGGAATTTCACCAGAATTTCACCAACAACCCCAACACGTGGTTTCTTAATAGCTTTCAATGGAAGGGTATCAAAATCTTTTACAATATTTCGTAAGTTCCTTTTAAATTCACCCCATTTACCGTTGATAACAGAACTTTTACATATTTCATTCCATTTTTTATAAAGGGCGTTAGCAGAACCAGGTTCCTCTTCATAAGGCCTGGTGCGGTAAAGGACACGCATAAATACATCACCATATACCAAAGCCTGGACTGCGCTGATTAAGAGCTTTGGAGTATATTTCATACCCGGATTTTTCTCAAGTCCGGTAACGCTTAAGGAAATAACCGGTATTTGGGACATTCCGGCTTTTTCTAAAGCCCGCCTGATAAAATTAATATAATTGGTTGCACGGCAGCCACCGCCGGTCTGAGTTATCATAACGGCAACCTTATTCAAGTCATACTTACCTGTAAGGAGGGCATCCATAATCTGACCTACTACCATAAGGGAAGGATAACATGCATCATTATTCACATACTTTAAACCTACATCTACGGCAGAATGGTTGTCATTGTCCAGTATTTCCACATTATAGCCATTGGCTTTTAATGCCGGCTGCAGAATATCAAAATGAATCGGTGACATCTGAGGGCATAAGAGGGTGTAATTTTTACGCATTTCTTCGGTAAATATTACCCTGTGGAAAGCATCAGAAGATACTTTTGCTTTAATAATATGCTTGTGTTCCCTATCTTTAATGGCGGATAAAAGGGAACGGATACGAATTCTTGCAGCACCTAAATTATTAACTTCATCTATCTTTAAAACCGTATAGATTTTACCTGATTTAGACAATATATCGTTTACCATATCCGTTGTAACTGCATCCAGACCGCACCCAAAAGAATTCAACTGTATGAGTTCCAGGTTTGGCATGGTTTTTACATAAGATGCAGCAGCATATAATCTGGAGTGATACATCCATTGGTCAACTACAACCAATGGACGGTCAATTTTACCTAAATGGGAAATGCTGTCTTCGGTCAAAACAGCCACTCCATAGGAGTTAATTAATTCCGGAATACCATGGTTAATTTCCTGATCCACATGATAGGGACGTCCGGCAAGTACAATACCTTTTCTTCCCGTTTCTTTTAAATATGCAATGGTTTCTTCCCCTTTTTTTCGTATGTCCGCTCTCAAGACTTCTTGCTCCAGCCAGGCTTTATGTACGGCAGCTTTAACTTCCGTATCTGAGGTATCAGTTAATTCCTTCATAATGTCAACTAAACGTTTGCCAATAATTTCTTCACTCTCAAAGGAAAGAAAAGGATTCTGGTAGTTAATATGGCTGTTTCGCAGTTCTTCCACATTGTTTTTTATGTTTTCACTGTAGGAGGCTACAATCGGGCAGTTATAATGATTATTGGTACCATCAACTTCTTTTCGTTCATAAGGAATACTGGGGTAGAAGATGAAATCAATACCTTGTTTAATCAGCCACATAATATGTCCGTGAACCAGTTTAGCCGGGTAACATTCCGATTCACTGGGAATGGATTCAATGCCCAGTTCATACATCTTATGATTGGATTCCGGCGATAATATAACTTTATATCCCATTTCGGTAAAGAAAGTAAACCAGAAAGGGTAATTTTCATATTGGTTTAAAACTCTTGGAATGCCGACTTTGCCACGGAAGGCTTTGTCATCCCCTAAAGGTTCATAGGAGAAAAGACGGTTTAATTTATACTCAAATAAATTCGGGATATTATCTTTATTTTTTTCTTTCCCTAAGCCACGTTCACAGCGGTTACCGGTGATAAACTGACGGCCTCCGGTAAAACGGTTAATGGTAAGCTGGCAGTTATTGGTACAGCCTTTACATCTTGCCATGGACGATTCAATCTTTAAGGCAATAATTTTATCTATGGAGAGCGTAGTGGTTTCTTCACCGGCATAATGTTCCCTGGCAATCAGGGCAGCACCAAAAGCACCCATGATTCCGGCTATATCCGGTCTTACAACCTGACAGCCGGCAAGTTGTTCGAAACTCCTTAAAACGGCTTCATTATAGAAGGTTCCGCCCTGTACTACAATATTTTCACCTAAATCCTTAGGATCCGTAATTTTTATAACTTTATAAATAGCATTTTTAATAACAGAATAAGCAAGGCCTGCGGAAATATCAGCTACACTGGCTCCTTCCTTTTGAGCTTGTTTTACCTTGGAATTCATGAAGACGGTACACCTGGAACCTAAGTCAATAGGATTCCCTGCAAATAAGGCAACTTTGGCAAAATCAGCTACTTCATAATTTAAAGATTTCGCAAACGTTTCAATAAAGGAGCCGCAGCCGGAGGAGCAGGCTTCATTTAATTGAACACTGTCTACGGAATTATTTTTAATTTTAATACATTTCATATCCTGGCCGCCGATATCCAGTATACAGTCTACTTTCGGTTCAAAGAAAGCAGCAGCATAATAATGGGCAACAGTTTCAACTTCACCTTCATCTAACATAAGGGCAGCTTTAACTAAAGCTTCACCATATCCGGTGGAGCAGGAACGGACGATTCGTGCACTATCCGGTAAAATGGTGTAAATTTCTTTAATAGACTTTATGGCAGTTTTTAATGGACTGCCGTTATTATTACTGTAAAAAGAGTATAGAAGAGTGCCATCCGAGCCGACTACAGCAACCTTAGTCGTAGTAGAACCGGCGTCAATACCCAGAAAACAATCTCCTTCATATGTACTTAAATCACCCTTTTTTACGGAATGTAAGGAATGTCGTTTTTTAAATTGTCCATAGTCGGATTCATCTTTAAAAAGCGGAGTCATACGGCTTACTTCAAACTCCATCTTTATACCGGAGGTTAATTTATTATTTAATTCTTCAAAAGTAGTTATCACATCAAATTTAGAGCTCATTGCGGCTCCTATCGCCGCAAACAGATGGGAATGTGCCGGTGCAATAATCTGTTCTTCTGTTAAATTCAGGGTTCTTATAAAAGCTTCTTTTAATTCCGTTAAGAAATGAAGCGGACCGCCTAAAAATGCTACATTACCCCGGATTGGTTTACCACATGCTAATCCGCTGATTGTCTGATTTACCACTGCCTGGAAAATAGAAGCTGATAAATCCGGTTTAGTAGCGCCTTCATTAATAAGAGGCTGTATATCTGATTTTGCAAATACCCCGCAACGGGCTGCGATTGGGTATACAGCCTGATAATCTTTCGCATAATCATTTAACCCGGAGGCATCCGTTTTTAAAAGGGTTGCCATCTGATCGATAAAAGATCCCGTGCCGCCTGCACAAATACCGTTCATTCTTTGATCAATACCGTTAGTAAAATATATAATTTTAGCATCTTCGCCGCCAAGTTCAATGGCTACATCCGTTTGAGGAGCATAGTCCTGAAGAGATGTTGAAACTGCAACAACCTCCTGAACGAAGGGTATTCCCAAATGCTTTGAAATGGTTAGCCCACCGGAGCCGGTTATCATAGGTGACATATCCAGATCACCTAATTTCTCATGGGCATTTATCATTAGTTTTGCTAAAGTTTCCTGAATATTAGCGTAGTGACGTTCATATTCAGAATAAAGCATTTCATTATTCTGATCCATGATAGCAATTTTAACTGTAGTTGAGCCTATATCAATTCCTAAGGTAGTAATTTTATTATTTATCATAATTTTCGCCAAAAACGGCTTACCTCCTTGCTTTATTTAAACCTGAATTGTTCGTCAGAAACGAACAATTTAATAGGGTGGAATTACTAATGCTGCAATCATCGTAAATTATTTTTATTTTACGATGATGATGCTGATAATTACTATAGATGCTTACATATGATAAAATATTCGTAATTATTCAGTACACCCCCGAGAAATCCCCGGAATTTAGGGTTAGTCAGCGCCCAAATATGCAAAAAATGCATATTTGGTGTGCATCGGTTCGTTAGAACCGCAGTGACTGAATAGTAACAAATATTCGCCTAATAATCATTTGTGAAAGATTTACATGTAATATTTAAATCGATGTCATGTAGTATTATACGACACATGTCAATTAAGTTCAACAAAAGAATTCAGAACTATAATTAAAAACTTTGTAAATTTTTTATAATTATTTTTAAATTTACATAATTCAGGTAATTTTATCTATTCAGTTAAATGACAGATCGTTATTAAGAATGGAACCTCTTCATGATAATTTGAATATAATATAGCAAATTAAATAAAAGCAGGAAGGTTCCATAAGGAATCATCTTTTGTTTTAAGAAAGTTGGTTTTCATGAATTATAGTGATTATTCTTGTATGATTTATAACATTAAGCAGGGCGATACTCTTTATAATATCAGCAGAACGTATAACGTTCCCCTTGCCCTGATCTTAAGGGCAAACCCATATGTGGATATATATAATCTACAAGTTGGAGACGAACTGTGTATACCCGTTACGAATCCGGCAACCCTATATAACGTAATTCCTTACGTTGTAGAGGATGAAGCATCTCTTCAGGCAGTGTTAAATCAGTATGGAATTGATCTACAGGATGTACTGGAATTTAACAATATGAGTGGAATGCCAATCACTCCTGGAATGACAATCCAGATACCAGTTTATGATATGTAAATAAAATAAGTTCCAGATTGAAAAGGATAGGTATTTGTGAAAGGTAATAAAGGAATGGATGTTTGTATCTATTCCTTTATTGCTGTACACTTGTTTTGTTGAGAATGAATAAATTTGAATGACGATTTGAAAAAAAATAGTTTAGATTATCTAATAAATAGTTAAATGAGATGTACTTTATTATGCCATGTCTATCATTAAAAAAATGAATCATGGATTTGTTGTAATCGATATTTCCAAACAGTAAATCATGGATATGTTTTCCAAGTATGATTTGGGTGAAGGCAGTATCACCGGAATGGTTTTAAGTGATGGAAGAGAAGTGTTAACCGGCAGGGAAGAGGAAACCATTTTAAGTCAGGTGGATGGAATTAAAAAATTAAATCTTGTATTTGTAACGATAGCCTGTATTTTCGCAATTTTTATGGTAGTAATTATAGCGGGTGGTGTAAGTCAAGCAATTAGTTACTTAATGAAAGTAATTTCTCAGCTTTCAAAGGGAGATCTGACTTTAACCCTTAATTCGAAAAGACATGATGAGTTTGGTGTTCTTACCGATGGCATCTCAATTATGATGAAGAACATGAGGAATTTAATCGGGGAAGTACAGGAGGTCGGATCGAAGGTAAGTGTTTCTGCCGGTGCCATGTCTGATGCTACAGAAGGACTGTTAGCTGCATCAAAGGGTATTTCACGAACCATTGAAGCCGCAAGAGCAGGTGATGCCGGTAAAGGTTTTGCAGTTATAGCAGATGAAATTAGAAAATTAGCAGATCAATCCGTACAAGCAGCAAATCAAATACATAAAATAGTAACTGAAATCACTGTAAAAACAAAGGATACCGTTGATACTGCCATGGATGCTATTCAGAGTATTTCAGCAGTTTCTGAAGAAACTGCCGCAGCTTCCGAAGAAGTAAGCGCGACAGCAATTAATCAGGTCGACCCTGTAGAACGTCTGCGAAACGCTGCGATTGGGCTGGCAATGTAATATTTTATCGATAAAATGTTTTTTATTTGACAAAGGGTAATAGAAAACATATAATTAAGAAGATACTAAAATATAACAAAATAATGAAAGATTGACGTGAAAGGATGTGAACCGAATGGAAGCGGGGCCCAGTTGTAATTATCGACGGTATGACAATAAAATAAATCACTGCAGCAGGCAGTTTAGATAGAATTGACAGATTCTTTCTACTGCCTTGTTCTGCAGTAGAAGGAGTGGAACATGATTGAAATTTTAAAAACTTACGAGGACGGAATTCGTCAAATTAATGAAATTGAACAAGGATGCTGGGTTGTTATGACTAATCCTTCTGCTACTGAACTTTTAGAAATTTCTGAAACCTGCCATATCGATATTGACCACTTAAGGGCACCTTTGGATGAAGAGGAAAGGTCAAGAATTGAAGTAGAAGACGATTATACTTTAATTTTAGTAGATATACCCACTATGGAAGAACGCAATAATAAGGACAGGTATGTTACCATACCTTTGGGTATTGTTGTTGCCAGGGAAGTGATTGTTACCATCTGTCTGGAGGAGACAAAAGTTTTAAAAAGTTTTATGGATGGAAGGGTAAGGGAATTTTTTACATTTAAAAAGACAAGATTTATTCTTCAGATTCTATATAAAAACGCTACCGTATTCCTTCAATACTTAAGAATTATTGACAGGAAAAGTGAAGAAATTGAACATAAACTTCATTTATCAACGAAAAACAGTGAATTAATTGACCTGCTCGAATTAGAAAAGAGTCTGGTCTATATAACTACTTCCCTTCGGGCCAACGAAGTAGTGTTGGAAAAGATGTTAAAAATAGAAAATATCAAACAGTATCCGGAAGATACGGAATTGCTGGAAGATGTAATCATAGAAAATAAACAGGCGATTGAGATGGCTAATATATACAGCGGAATTTTAAGCGGTATTATGGGTGCTTTTGCTTCGGTCATATCCAACAACCTGAATTTAGTAATGAAATTTCTTGCTACGGTGACTATTGTAATGGCTATACCTACCATGATTGCCAGCTTTTATGGAATGAATGTCAAGGGAATTCCGGGAAGCGGGTCGCCCTATGGATTTTATATTGTTACAGCCGTGGCATTTTTAATTACTTTCATCGTTGCTTTAATATTCAGAAAAAAAGATCTGTTTTAATTTAAAGTTTTAAAGATTTTATAATTTTTATAATATAGAAAGAAGTGGTAAATTTAATGAACTTACTCAATAAACTGAATCGTAAATACGGAAGATATGCTGTCCATAATTTAATGTTCTACATTATATTATTATATGCAGCAGGATTTTTAATTAATGTTATTAACCCCAGTTTTTATTATGATTATCTGATGCTGGATATTGATAAAGTATTACAGGGACAGATTTGGAGAATAGCAACCTTTATTATCCAGCCCACCAGCGGTTCACATATATTATTTTTAGCTATTGAACTGTATTTATATTATATGATCGGCAATTCACTGGAAAACGCATGGGGTGCCTTCCGATTCAATATGTACTATTTATCCGGAGTATTATTTAATATTCTGGCAATTATCGTAATATATATATTTACGGGACTAAATGTGAATTTGGGATTAACTTATATTAACCGTTCCATGTTTTTTGCATTTGCTGCACTCTACCCTAATGTTCAGTTTTTACTCTTTTTTATTATACCGGTTAAAGTAAAATATCTTGGTTATATATATGGTGCATATGTTCTTTATGAAATTTTTGCATCTATTATGAATGGCCAGTATTTTGTAGGCATTGCAATTGCAGTTGCTTTAGGTAATTTCCTGATTTATTTCTTATCTACAAGAAATTATAAGAGAATATCTCCAAATGAGTTTAAACGTAAGGCCAATTATAAACGGCAGGTAAATGCAGGCAGGGGCGGGAATGTCGTTGAATTCAAAGGCAAAAAGACAATAACCAGACATAAATGTGCCGTTTGCGGACGTACGGAATTAGACGATGAGAATTTAGAATTCCGTTTTTGCTCTAAATGTGACGGTAATTATGAATATTGTATGGATCATTTATTTACCCATGAGCATGTGAAAAATCCTTCGGGTAATCAGTAATAAATATTTTGTGTCTTAAGTCACTGCGGTTCTGTTCTTAAGAACCGATAGTCAATTTAGGGATTAGGACCAGATCAGACAAAGCGTGATTAGGAGAATCGGTATCGTGCTTTATTTATTAAGAAAAGACTTGAAAGAATTATTTGGAAGTAAAAAAAGAAGAATAGCCATAATGATTGCAGTGCTTATTATATTAATAATAAGCACTTATTATAATGTCCCCAAACAAGAGAAAAGTTCCGGTAAGCGAATTGAGTTTGGGTTAGATGATAAAGATGGTTCCGTCTATTCAAAGATGCTGATAGAATATTTTAAAGAAAGTGAAAGTTTTGCCTCTTATATACACATTGTAGAAGGCAGCAGCCAGGAATTAGAGCAATCCTTTTATAACGGGGATTTGGATATATTTCTTCAGATACCGGAAGGTTTTGCAGAGAATATGATTTATTTGGATCATCTGCCGGTAAAAGTATTGATAAATACGGCAGATATTACCAAGGCAGTTATACTTAAAAACATTCTGGAAAGTTATGAAAAATACATACGGGCGGTTGAAGTTAATTGTGTTGCTTTATATGATACCATGCAAAAAGCCGGTATGGATACAGGGTTCATCAATAAAAAGAATATAGAACTCTCCTATGATTTGATTTTTACGGCTTTAGGGAAAGAAAGTTTCTTTAAGTACAGGGAAACAAGCGAATTTCCGGCAACAAGCCTGCTAAATTATTACAGTTTTGCCCTCCTGTCTGTATTGCTTAATTTTATGGGATTATATGTTGGCTTTTTGATATTGAAAGAAAAGAATCAGGGTGCATTAAAACGGCTTATAACAATAGGGGTTCCCATAGCAGAAATATTAATCGAAAAAATTCTTTTTTCCGTCTGTTTGATTTTTATCATGATATCCCTGGTTTACATCCTTCCTAATATTTTTAACGGTAATGCGGTTTCCTTTCAATTTGAAATCCTTTTACTGTTACTATCTTTTTTTGTTATCTGTTTTGCTGTTTTTTTAAGCGGATTTTTTCATAAAGTTCAGAATTATATGATAGCAGGCAATTTTTTCTGCTTTATTTTTAGCATAATAGGAGGTGGTATTATACCTATTATGTATTTGCCGGGGTCAATGCTTAAACTATCATCCTTTACACCAAATTATTGGCTGATCCGTGTTATGCTGACAGTACAAAAGGGCATAGCAGAGGATTTGTTTTTGAAAATTATTTTTGGATTAATAATAAGCTCCTTCACTTTTTATGTTATGAGTATATATCTGTATGGACGTGAGGAGGTTTATTATGAAGAATAATCTTTATGTAATCCACATTAAAGCTATTTTCTCAGATAAATTAACCTGGATTATAATGATTTTTTCATTTTTTGCTTTATTTCTTATTATAAATAATTTTTCAATTAATTCAGTGGAGAGAAGCAGTATACCAATTGGAGTGTTGAATCTTGATCAGGGTAAGAGCGCAGATGAACTGGTAGATAACATGAAAGAAATACCTGCTTTATTTATCTTTCAAGGCAGCGAAACTGAATTAAAAGAACTTTTATATAAAGATGAAATACGGGCATATTTTATTATAAAGGCTGGTTATGAAAAATCAATTCAGGCAGGGAATACAGATGAGTTGATTACGATGAACTATCTTGAAGCAGATGAATCTGCAAAAATCCTATCTGATATAATAGCAGGGGAAATGTTATATAAAATATGTCTGTTTAAAGGATATAATTTATATCATTCCCTGCCGAAGGATACTGCGGATAAAAGTAATTCAATTACGCAAACCAAGCCAAATAATGTGCTTTCAGAAGAAGAGTATATGCAGTATGCGGATTCTTTAATGACAAAACCTGATTTTAATTTTGCATTTGATATTAGTATGAAAAATATTAAAAATCAGGTTTTTAAAGACGAAATCAATAATTCAATCCTTTACCTGCAAGCTATTTGGGGTATTGTTGCCATGCTTTTATCGTTTACGGCCATGCTGATGACGGCTGGTGCGGTATTGGAAAAAGAATCAGGAATACTTAGCAGGGTAAAAATTTCTTTGCTTCAGCCTTATCATATGGATTTAACCCATTTTGTTGCCGCTTTTACAGTTCAAAGTATATTTGCTTCCTTTCTTTGCATCTGTCTTATTGGAAAAACCGGGAAATTAACAACAGTTCATATGGCACTTTTATTTCTTTCATTGGAACTGTTTTCAGCAGTAATGATACTGTGGTTTCTGATTTTGGGTAAATTATCCCGCAGTACAGGCAGATATCAATTCATTAGTATCATTTCTGTTCTATTTTTTGGTATATTAGGTTTTTTATATTTAATGTCGGGTTTCATAGATAATAAAATATTAAATATTACAAAAATTATTCCAAATTACTGGTTTATTGAAGAATTTACTGATATAATATTAAATAAAAATTTGCAGGATATACCATACCTTTCCTATATTAAATTTATGATAACAGTCTGCGGATTATTTGTTATAAATGAATTTATAAGTAAAAGACAGTATAGATAATAGTTGGAGGAATTTTTTAAAATGAATAAAAATATGAAACTGATTTGCAGGGAAATTCAAACGGGAGTTAATTTAGATTTTAATATACCCCAGTTTTTTAACCGGTTAGTTACTTTATATGAGCAATATGCAGAACTTAAGTTTACGATGCATTATTATACTTTTTATGAAAATTATACAGATACCGGCAGCGTAAGAAATAAAGAGGAAGAAAGCCTTTTAAGCGAAGTGAATCAAATAATAAAAGATATTTTATTAAGCAATTTTTCCGGTGAAAGAATGGAAACCGGTGTAAAGAGTCTTGATGGAATCCGTAACCGTATTATCAGCCGTATGAAAATATTAACTGCGTATACGGATATCTTCCAAGTGTATGAATATATCTTTAACCGTATTGAGAATCGTTACCAGGAGGATATTAAGGAAATTAATGATGAGGAATTTGTTACTCAGGTAATGCAATATATTTTTGATACCAAGGATAACGTAATCATTAATGAAAAAATCAAAGAAGTCATAGGACAACTACCGGTAAGATTAACGAAATCCAGGTATTTTGACTTACTAAAGGATAGTTTATCTATCTATAAGGGAGCGGAACGTTCCTCTCTTGAAGGTTATCTCTATATGATAAAAACCGGTGCCATGATTTATGAGCAGGAAGAAATGGATACGTTATATCCTGATTTATTTTCTTTAAGGAAAGCATTAGAATCACTGGATTATAAGAATATAACAAAAGAAGAATATTTATCCTATTCCGATCAGATTGATGCAGCAGCTTTTCAAATTAATTCCTCAGTAGATTTTTATTATGGATTACAAGAGTTTGTTAACCAGCTTTATGTAATGCTGATATTGTCACCTTATGCTTATATGGAGGGGTATCGGATTGAAGGTTTGGAAGGTGAAATGAAATTTCTTCTGTTACCAACAGAGGAAGATCATTGTAAAAAATTAATTGAAATAATTAATCAGCACTTTTTAGCTGAGGAAAAATTACCTTTAGGGAAGGAAACGGAAGATAAGTTAACTTATACCGAAGGAAGACAGGAACTTATGTCCGAAGAATTTGAATCCCTGGAGTCATATTTTTTTGATATAAAAGCTAATCACTTAAAGACGGTTGAAAGTTTAATGCTGGAAAAATTATTTAATTGTCTTAATGTTTCCCAAAATTTATTAGGAAGCAGTTTATTTGTAGAATTGGATGAGATTGTCAATAATCAGTTAGTCGATGAAGAATATTTAACGAAAATTGAGGAGAATTTAATCCTGAAACTTTCAGGAATTTTCCAAAAAAATTCAAAATATGTAAACCGAGCAGTGATGGCTAATACTATAAATAAAATGCCCGTTTTCTTTCAATCCACTAATGATGTGAGGGATTATATTAAAAGTACATTGGAGCAATGCCATGATTTGGCAGAGAAAACTGCCTGTGTTAATATAATAAAGTCATTTTATGAGAATTAATTCTGTATTTTTAATGTAAATTTGTGGTATAATGGAATAAGGCACAGGAAAAACACCCAGGTGGGGGTTTATGGAAGACAGGTGTTGTTAATATGATTAAATGGGCAGTGAATTTGTATTTAAGTGAAGATATTAAATATAAGAAGAAAATTAAAACCATGAAATCCATTGAAAAAGGAGAAATGACTTTTGAGGTGTATTGTATAACATTCGCAGTTAATACCCTTAATTTGTTCGATATTATGAACGCCAATGAACTTTTATTTCCGTATTACGCCAGGAAAGAAATTTATATACTGGGGTTGGCAGGTTCGAAAGGACAAGCCAGGATGCTGGTAAAGGATATGCTGGTAGAAATATATAATAAAACCGGTGATTTTAGGGTGAGGGAATATTTTTAAATAAACCCTTACTATTTGGAAAAATTAAATATATTTTTTGCCCTGCTGAATTAAGTTGCAATAAACAAGCGGAGGGATATAAAGATAGATTTAAAAAGAGTACCAGAAGGAGGAAACCAAGAATATATGCTCCATATTGTTTTATTCCTTTTAAAAATAATCGGAATCATTCTTGCCTCCATATTGGGATTGCTGTTATTTCTCATACTTGTAGTGCTGTTGATTCCAATCAGATACAGAATTGATGCGGATAACAAGGAGGAAATAAGGGCAGATGCGAAAATAAGCTGGCTGCTTAGAATAATCTACATCCGAATTATATATTCGGATAATAAAATGATAATTAAGCTTCGGTTATTTGGTAAGATTTTTTATGACAGCGGTAAGCCAAAAGAAAAAAGAAAATCAAAAAAAACCGGAAATTTAAAGGAAATCAGAAAGCCGCCCATAAAAAAATCCGGGACAAAAACAGAAAAAAATATAAAAAAACAAAATGGATTAAAACCTGCAGAAATTACGGAAACACAGCGGGAACTAAAATCAATAGGTGAAGTTCAAATTCAAAAAGAAATAACCCGGACAGATAATAAAACTATAATTGAAGCTGATAAAACACGAACGGATATGAAGGCTGCAGAGATATCTGATTCACAAGGCCAAATAAAAGTTGAACATAAGAATGGTTTTTCTGAAGACTTTGATGTTTTAGGGGATGATTTGCTGAATGAAAAACAAAAGAGTTTATTTGGCGGGATTAAGCGGTTTTTTCATAAAATCAAAGAAATTTTTAGTAAAATTAAAAATTGGTTTCATGATATAAAGAATAAGATACTTAACCTGAAGGAAACACTGTTGTCGATAAGCGGAAAATGGATTAAAATAAAGGCATTCTTAAAAGAAGATGAGAATAAAAATGCGTTATCAAAATCTTTTACAACAATTAAAAGAATAGTTAAACATATACGTCCCACTAAGTTAAAACTTGAATTAGAGTTTGGCACGGGTGACCCCTGTTCCACCGGACAAGCTTTGGGAGTATTGGCTATGTTTTATGGTTATTATGGAAAATCCATGCAAGTTATACCGAATTTTGAAGAAGAAATTCTGGAAGGTTCCCTATTTTGCATTGGAAGAATAAGATTAATCACATTACTAATAATATGTATACAGCTCATATTAAATAAAAATTTTAGAAATTTACTGAAAAACTTCAAAACTCTTAAGGAGGATTTATAATGGCTGAAAATAATTTTAATTCAACAGTAGAATCATTATTTAAAGGTATGGATAGTTTCATAACCACAAAGACGGTAGTAGGTGATGCAGTTAAATTCGATGATGGTACGATTATCCTGCCTTTGGTTGATGTAAGCTTTGGTGTTGGGGCAGGTGCGTTTTCGAAAGATGTAAGCAAAAATAATGCCGGAGGTGCTATGGGAGGTAAAATGACCCCAAGTGCCGTATTAGTAATTAAGGAAGGAACTGCCCGCCTGGTTAATGTAAAGAATCAGGACAGCTTTACAAAAATTTTGGACATGGTACCGGATTTTATCAGTAAATTTAAGAAAGACAAAGATAAGGACGATGATGTAATGGATAAGGTCAACGAAGTGGTAAACGAGAAAACATATAGCAATGATTAAATTCAAATCAGGCTACTTACAAAAGTTTAAAATTTTTCTTGCAATATTAGTTTTATTCTGCTAGAATAGATTTGTTTGCAGGTCGTGCGACTTAAATTAAACCTAGGGAGGTGCTTTAAATGGCTAAATGTTCAATTTGTGAAAAAAGTGCTCACTTTGGAAATGCTGTGAGTCATTCCCATAGAAGATCTAATAAGATGTGGAAAGCTAATGTAAAATCTGTTAAAATTATGGTTAATGGTGCAGCAAAGAAAGCATATGTATGTACTTCATGTCTAAGATCCGGTAAAGTAATAAGAGCATAATTTTAAGTATATTTCAAAAAAGCCTGTCACGAAACTTAATTTTTATTGACCTTAGGGCAATAATTAAAGTTTGTGACAGGCTTTTTTGCTGCCATTAACAGGAAGTAAATAAATTATATCCGAGGACTAAAAAAAGGATTATGATGCAGACTGCCAAAATACCATTCGTAATAAATAGCATTATAGTCATACCGACAGCAATCCAGAATAGTATAAAACCAAACATTCTTTTCATATAAACTCCCATCATGCACCACGGTGCGCATATAAATCAGGTTTGTGAAAATGCAAAAATATGTTTTGCGTAGTTTTCACCCTTACAGCCCATAGCAGACTTTTTATAGTATCAATATATGCATATAATTTTTTGTTTATATCATAAACAGGGAAAATCATGGAATAATATAAAAGAAAAATGTAGGATAAAACTATAGAAAATGTAGAATTTAAATTAAGTATTCCATTTTATTTAAAAAAAGGTTATAATAGTAATGAATGGAAACATATTGGATGTAGTAAATTTGTACTACTCCTTATGTCAATAAATATAAGAATTGGAGGGTTCCTATGAAAGGGCACATGAATACACAAATCGGTGAAGTTTCAATAGATAATGACGTCTTGGCTAAATATGCCGGTTCTTCTGCAGTCGAATGTTTTGGAGTTGTGGGAATGGCATCTATAAGTGTAAAAGATGGACTTGTTAAACTCCTAAAACGTGAAAGTCTGAGTCATGGCGTTAATATTACGTTAGATAACAACAAAATAATAATTGATTTGCATATTATTGTATCTTATGGAGTAAGTATCTCGGCTGTTGCAGAAAACCTGATCAGTAATGTGAAATACAAATTCGAGGAATTTACAGGTATGGAAGTTGTTAAAATTAATATATTTGTAGAAGGTGTGAGAGTCATAGACTAAAGGACGAATTACATTTAAGGAGGAACAATCTTGTGGTTATAAAGACAATAGATGCTTTAACTCTTAAAAAGATGTTTTTGGGAGGGGCAAAAAGCATTGAAAGTAAGAAAGAATATATTAATGAATTGAATGTATTTCCGGTACCGGATGGTGACACAGGTACTAATATGACATTGACTATTATGTCCGCAGCAAAGGAAGTCAGCCAGATGGAAAATCCTACCATCGAAGGACTTGCTAAAGCAATTTCCAGTGGTTCCCTACGTGGTGCCAGGGGTAATTCCGGAGTTATATTATCCCAGCTGTTCAGAGGTTTTACTAAGGAAATAAAGGACTTTAATGAAATAAATGTAACTATTATGGCTAATGCTTTTGGAAAAGCTGTTGAAACAGCATATAAAGCAGTTATGAAACCCAAAGAAGGAACAATATTGACTGTTGCCAGAGAAGGAGCAGAAAAAGCAGCACAATTGGTAACAGAAACGGAGGACCTCGTTTTTTTCGGCAAAGAGGTAATTCAGTACATGGAAGAGGTACTTGCACATACACCCGAATTGTTGCCTGTTTTAAAAGAAGCGGGAGTAGTTGATTCAGGCGGACAGGGTCTTCTTGAGATTGTAAAAGGTGCATATGACGTTTTATTAGGTAAAGAGGTTGATGTTGAAACAGTTCCTGCGGTCAGATTAAATAGAGAAGCAGCTATTAATCTGGAAAATATAAATACGGCTGATATAAAATTCGGATATTGTACAGAATTTATTATTATGTTAGAAAAAGAATTCAGTACAGAAGCAGAATATAATTTTAAGGGTTATTTAGAATCCATCGGGGATTCTTTAGTTGTTGTTTCAGATGATGATATTGTCAAGGTTCATGTACATACCAATGACCCTGGACTAGCCCTTCAGCGTGGGTTAACGTATGGCTCTTTATCCAAAATTAAAATCGATAATATGAGAGAAGAGCATAATGAGAGATTAATAAAAGATGCAGAAAAATTAGCTGCAAAACAGGCAGAAGAAAAAAAGGCCAAGACAAACACACCTGTTAAGATTCCTAAAAAAGAAGTTGGTTTTATTTCCGTTTCTATCGGGGAAGGGATTAATGATATATTTAAAGGACTTGGAGTTGATTACATTATTGCAGGCGGGCAGACTATGAATCCTAGTACGGAAGACATGCTGAATGCAATAGAACAGGTTAATGCGGAAACTATTTTTATTTTTCCCAATAACAGTAATATTATTCTTGCAGCCCAGCAGGCGAAGGATTTAACGGAGGATAAAAAAATTGTAGTAATTCCGTCCAAGACAATACCGCAAGGTATCACTTCTATCATAAATTATGTTCATGATAAAACGGTTGAAGAGAATGAAAAAAGAATGAACGAAGAAATGAAGAGAGTTAAAAGCGGACAGGTAACTTACGCAGTTAGGGATACCAATATCGATGGAAAAGAAATTAAGCAAGGTAATATCATGGGGCTTAATGATAAGACTATAATTTCCGTAGGTTTAGATATATCTGAAACCACATTTGAACTGATTAAAGGTTTAGTGGACGAAGATTCGGAATTAATCAGTTTGTATTATGGAGCAGATATTACAGAAGAGACTGTGGATAAACTTGCGGAACTTATCATGGATGAATATCCCGATATGGATGTTGAAGTACATTTTGGCGGACAGCCAATTTACTATTACGTTCTTTCAGTAGAATAAAATCCGGGCTGGTACCCAGATATTAATAAAAAAAAGATCTTCGAGTTAAAAGCTCTCTTAAGCGGCTTATCCAATGGGCCTTCCATATCAGAGCTGTATGTCGGCAAATTGACATAAGCGGAGGTTTTTTTTTATTTCATAGGAAAGTTTTTTCCCTATGAGATAAAAACCCTCCGGGGGATGCGCATGACGTGCTATAGCAGGTATATATTATATACAAGAACAGAATATGGGTCAGGAGGTTAGGGATGAAAGAGAATAGTTTAATGAAATTAACAGATCCCCTTAGAACAATTAAAGGAATTGGTGAAAAGACGGAAAAAGATTTTGATAAGATGGGTCTGTGTATCATAGAAGATATTATCAGGCATTACCCAAGGGCTTATGATGTATTTGAAGTTCCTATACCCATAGCAGGAATTACAGAAGGAAGAATTGTAGCAATCGAAGCATCTGTCATTACTACGGTTCAGGTAAAACAAGTCAGAAATTTAAAAATATTAAGCTGCCGTGTAAAGGATTCCAGCAGTATGCTTAACTTAAGCTGGTTTAATATGCCTTTTCTTAAGAATAAACTACATATGGGCTATCATTTTATATTCAGGGGTAAAGTTGTACGCAAGAATGGTGTTTTGTCGATCGAACAGCCAGGGATTTATACCAGGGAAGAATATAGGTTAAAAATGAATGTATTACAGCCGGTTTATAACTTGGCCGCAGGAATAACAAACAATGCCATATCAAAAGCAGTTAAAACTGTGATGGAACAACTGGATTTATCAAAAGATTATCTGCCCGGGAGAATCATAAAGGAATATAATCTGATTCATTATAAAAATGCACTTTGGGAGATTCATTTTCCAAAAAGCCGTGAAACCATGTCAGAAGCCAGAAACCGATTGGTCTTTGATGAATTTTTCCAATTTACATTGGCACTGCAGGCACTAAAGGAGAAAAAAGCAGTTTGGAATAATGATTTTGATATGGCAGAGCAAGAAGCCTGCGACCGCTTTATTTCAGAATTGCCTTATCAGTTAACAAATGCCCAGTTAAAAGTCTGGAGGGAAATCAAAACAGATCTTACCGGCAGCCGTACTATGAACCGTTTAATACAAGGGGACGTTGGATCCGGAAAGACTATATTAGCTGCCTTGGCATTACTTTTAACAGCTTTAAACGGCTATCAGGGAAGTTTAATGGTTCCAACGGAAGTACTGGCGAAACAGCATTATGATTCTATGACCCGGATGTTTGCCCAATATGGTATTAAAACAATTTTATTGGTAGGTTCCATGACTGCCTCAGAGAAAAGGAAAGCTTACGAAAAGATTAAAAATCATGAGATGGATGTCATTATAGGGACCCATGCCCTGATACAGGAGAAGGTTGAGTATAATAATCTTGCACTTGCCATAACAGACGAGCAGCACCGCTTTGGGGTAAGACAACGGGAAACCTTATCGGGTAAAGGTAACCATCCCCATGTTCTGGTTATGAGTGCTACGCCTATACCAAGAACTTTGGCAATTATATTATATGGTGATCTGGATATATCAGTAGTCGATGAATTACCGGCAAATCGGCTGCCTATTAAAAACTGTGTTGTGGATACCGGATATCGCCCAACTGCATACCGGTTTATTGCAAAGGAAGTAAACGAAGACAGACAGGCTTATGTCATCTGCCCCATGGTTGATGAAAGTGAAACCATAGAAGCAGAAAATGTTTTAGAATATACGGAGAAATTAAAAGAAGCCTTACCCCCTGAACTAAGCGTAGAATACCTGCACGGTAAAATGAAACCAAAAGAAAAAAATGATATTATGGAACGTTTTTCGAAGGGGGAGATACAGGTACTGGTATCTACCACGGTAGTAGAAGTAGGTGTTAATGTTCCGAATGCGACAGTTATGATGATAGAAAATGCAGAACGTTTTGGCCTGGCACAGCTTCACCAGTTAAGGGGCAGGGTAGGACGGGGAAAACACCAATCCTATTGCATATTAATAAGCGGTTCAAGTTCAAAGGAATCGAAAGAGAGACTTGAAATTCTTAATCATTCCAATGATGGGTTTTATATAGCTGGGGAAGATTTAAAATTAAGAGGACCCGGAGACATGTTTGGAATCAGACAGAGCGGGGATATGGAATTTAGAATCGGAGACATTTATAATGATGCGGCAGTTCTTATGAAAGCCAATGAAGCGGCAAAAGGTGTAAGCCAGGGGGAATTGGATGTTATCCTTAGCGAAAACCCAAAGTTAGCAGAAAGAATTAGTTTCTTTGATATGGGAACCCTTTAATTACGTGGCGTGCTTAGCATGGGCACTATTTACCAAGGATTATATATCAGGTTTTAAAACAGACTCTTTTTATTTATGGAAATTTATAGTATAATATGAAAAAAGAAGATTCATAAGCAAAAATCCATAGACAGGATGAGCACTTCAGGAAACAGAAAAACAGGCTGGGAGTCTTCAATATTAGAAAGGAGTGTCATGATGAGCCAGGGTTATACGAAAGCAAAACTTTTTCAGATTGGAAAGGATAATTATAAAACCTTAGCAAAATATTGTGACCAGTTAATGGAAGAAGGCTATTGGGAAAAACCTGAATTTGTTCTCAAACGGCCTATTGAGGAAATGTTGGATTTATATCTTCAGGCTATCTTGGTACAATCGGCAGTTTTCTGCGGATGTCTTAACAAAGAAGAACGCCAGTTTATAGCCGAAATACCGGAACACAATATGATTGGCATGATACCTACGGATGCGGAGGATAAGGAAATAACTTATCAGGCACAAAAAGTATTAAAAGCACCGCCTATATTACTCCAACTGTGCAGCTTACGGGATATTGAAAAATCCTCCTGCATTGGCGGCATGTTTTTTGATGCAATTCTTAACATACTATTGGTAATGTTTTACATTAATGATTCAAAAAGTGTTAAATTAACTTCCTTTATCCTGGGATATTACCGCCAGGTCAGTGCTTTTCTAAAAGGGAATACTAAATTGAATTACATAGTAGATGAAAGATATGTTTTCCGTAAAATCAGCTGCGAAGAGTTAGAATACAGCAGTGCTTTACAATTAACGTCAAATGGTGATTTTGAAAAGTATAAGGATAATTATACATTAAAACGGAATAAAGCAAAAATAAATATCCGTAATATAAAAGATACCAATATTTTAATTGCGGAAAACGAAGAGCTTCAGGAATGCAGACAGGAATCTGACACCGGTAGTATATCAACAAATACAGATGTTCCTGAGATAGGGGAATCAGCAGCAGAGAGTGAAAAACAGGAGAAGCTGGATCAATATCTGGAAGAATTATATTCTCTTATTGGATTAGAGTCAGTTAAAACAGAGATTAAATCACTTATTAATTTGATTAAGGTGAGAAAACTGCGTGAAGAATATAATATGCCCGTGTTGGATATGTCATATCACATGGTTTATACTGGTAACCCGGGAACAGGGAAAACAACTGTTGCCCGATTAGTAGCTAAAATATATAGGGAATTAGGTATTTTATCAGAGGGTAATATGGTTGAGACGGACCGTTCGGGGCTGGTCGCAGGTTACGTAGGCCAGACTGCACTTAAAGTAAAAGAAGTAGTGGAGCGGGCTCTTGGCGGGGTTCTGTTTATAGATGAGGCATATTCCTTATCAGGAAGTCCTGGTACTAATGATTTTGGTGCAGAGGCAATCGACACTTTGGTTAAAATGATGGAAGATTACAGGGATAACCTTGTTGTGATTGTAGCTGGTTATCGTGAGGAAATGCAGCAATTTTTAAAGGCAAATACGGGATTGATTTCCAGATTTAATAAGTTCATTGATTTTGCGGATTATACCAACGAAGAATTAATACAAATATTGAATTCTATGGCTGGAAAAGCCGGCCTTACTATAGAGGAAGAAACACTTATAGCAGTAAAAAGCAAATTAATTACAATGGAAGATAAAAAACGGATGCAGTTTGGGAATGCAAGAGGAATAAGGAATGTATTTGAGAAAATTGTTGTGAACCAGGCAAATCGTTTGGTGACTTATGATAAGCCTACAAAAGAGCAATTATCAGGAATTTCACCAGAAGATATTTATAATGTATTATAAATAGGGCAGTTTCTTTGAGGTCACGAAATACGGTTTGAAATTGGGTGGGACACATTTGTGACAATATGGGTGGAATTTTAAAAGAGGATATTTACCGGGTGTACGAAAGATTACTTTAAAAATTCAAACCATACCCATAGAAAATAGCTTTGACTTTATAAGGAGAATGCTGTTTATGGAGACTTTATTTAATAACTGTACAGAGAGGAAGGGACGGTCTGCTCTTTGCATTTCGCAGTTCAGAAAGTTTATTTACTTTTTTATCCCAGGTGCCAAAAGGTGAGAGCTTTAAGATTCCGGGTCAAAACTTTAAAACCTGTTTTTTTACGAAAGAAGGCTGGAGGGTAGGAAATATCAGATTAGCAATCACATCAGGTGTTTTACTTGGTTTAATTGCTTTCTGGAACGGCACAGTATTAATTGCAGCGGTAGCTGTACTTTTTGTAATTGGAATAAGTGCCAGGAGGCGGTCAGAACTCATCATCGTGGCAGTAATTGCGATGCTTCTGGCATATTTGCAGGCAACGTTTTTTATAACCGGTAATATGATTCCCCCCCAAATTAGTTTATCAGGAGGGAGAGGGCGAATGGTCCACTTCTATCTATGATACAAGGATTTCTTTCATAAATGATAAATAATAAATACAGGGTACTCCGGGAATTATTATTCGATAATCTGATTAGAGAGTGCGTGCAGGGCGCGTGGATAGGAGTTAATATGAATTATAAGTATATCGTAGTTGGAGCAGGGCTTGCAGGATTAACTATTGCAGAAAGAATTGCGGGAGGATTAAATGAAAAGGTTTTAATAATCGAAAAACGGAACCATATAGGCGGTAATATATATGATTCCTATAATGAAGAAGGAATTCTGATTCATAATTATGGCCCGCATATTTTCCATACCAATGAAAGGGAAGTATATCAGTATTTAAGCCGGTTTACACCCTGGAATGACTTCTGGCACAGGGTTCTTACTTATGTTGACGGTAATCTCATACCTATGCCGATAACCGTTGAAACGATTAATAAACTCTATAACTTAAACCTTTCTTGTAATGAAGTGGAAGAATTTTTAAAAAAACAGTCTGAACCGATAGATGAGATAAAAACCAGTAAGGATGTGGCCTTAAGTAAGGTTGGCACAGATATATACCAAAAGATTTTTGAAACCTATACGAAAAAGCAGTGGGGAATTGATCCGGGTGAAATTGATACTTCTGTTATATCAAGAATTCCAATCCGGTTAAACCGGGATACCAGATATTTTAACGACCGATATCAAGGGATGCCTAAGTATGGCTTTACAAAAATGTGTGAAAAAATGATTTCAAATCCTAATATTAAAATTTTACTGAATACGGATTATAAAGAAGTAATTGATGATTTACAATACGAAAAATTGATCTATACCGGTCCTACAGATTATTATTATGACTATAAATTTGGAAAGATGGAATACCGCAGTATTGACTTTGTTTTTGAAACTTATAACAGGGATGAATATCAATCTGCACCGGTTGTAAACTATCCCAATGATTATGATTTTACAAGGATTACGGAATTTAAAAAATTAACCTGGCAGGAACATAAAATGACTACTATATTAAAGGAATACCCCTGCAGCGAAGGTGAGCCGTACTATCCATTTCCTACAAAAGAATGCAAGGAACAGTTTGGTTTATATCAATCAGAAATGGCCAAAGAAGAAAAAGTTATCTTCCTTGGCAGACTTGCTGAATACCGTTATTATAATATGGATGCCGTTGTAAAGCGTGCCCTTGATATTTTTAAGGGAGGTCTTAATGGATAAACTGTATATTGTAATTCCCGCTTACAATGAAGAAGAAACTATCCAAGATATAATAAAAAATTGGTATACCATCGTGGATAAAATCGGAAATGGAAGTAAATTAGTCATTATAGATGACGGAAGTAAGGATTCCACCTATTCCATCATGAAACAGGAAGCTCAGGAAAGACCTGCTTTTGAACCTATAACAAAACCAAATGGCGGACATGGAGCTACGGTTTTATATGGGTATCATTATGGGATAGAACAAGGGGCTGACTATATATTTCAGACGGATTCCGACGGACAGACCTTACCGGAGGAATTTTGGGAATTTTGGGAACTCCGTGATAAATATACCATGATAATCGGATATAGAAAAGGCCGCCAGGATGGAATTCCCAGGCTTTTTGTTACAAAAATACTAAAGCTTGTATTGTGGGTTTGCTTTCACTTATCATTAAAGGATGCTAATACACCATTTCGTTTAATGCAGGCGGAGATTTTAAAGGACAATATTCAATTAATTCCAAAAAATTATAATTTATCCAATGTTTTGGTATCCGTAATCTACGGGAAGAAAAAACTTCCCGTTAAATATTTACCAATTACTTTCCGTCCAAGGCAGGGCGGGGTTAATTCTATAAATATGAAAAAAATCTTTCAAATCGGTAAACAGGCTTTAAAAGACTTTTCAGTAATTAATAAATATATAAATTAACCTATTACAGATGGGAGTGTACTATGGGGAATAATATAACTGCGCACGTTCATGGCGAATATAATGATATAATAAAATACATAATGCAGGTTATGTTGGGAATTCTAATTTTGTTTTTGGCAAAGTTATTGCTAAAGGAGGATTTCTCAGCTTTTTTACATTGGTGGGTTATATTATTGATTATCGGGATTATCTTTCTGCCTTTTACCCAGAAAATTTTTTACGCTTTTCATGATAATGGGTATCTGTTTTCTAAAACGATTGGAATGGCAGTAAGCGGTTACCTTATATGGTTGTTTTCTTCATTGAAATTTATGAAGTTTACATCTTTATCCTGCATTATTATGGTAAACCTATGTTTGGGCGTTAATATAGTCCTTTTCATGAAAACTAAAAATAAGCATAAAAGATCAATGTTTACAACTGAAAAAATAAGTTCCATGATTACAGAAGAGTTATTATTTCTGATTATATTCTTAATCTGGACCTATATTCGGGGCTTTAAACCGGAGGCATATGGAACTGAAAAGTTTATGGACTATGGTTTTATGACAATTATGATGCGTGGAGACTATATGCCGCCGAAAGATTTATGGTTTTCCGGCAGTACCATTAACTATTACTATGTCGGTCAATATATGGCTGCTTTTATGACCAAATTGTCGTCTGTTACGGTAAATGCCGGGTATAATCTCATGCTTATGACTTTAGCAGCCTTTGCATTTGTGCTGCCGTATTCCTTAATTTATAATGTCACAAAAAACTTCTTTACTGACCATAATATACAATATAAGGCAGCCCCTGCCATAGCAGGTGTTTTATCCGGAGCGGGAGTATCCCTTGCCGGAAATATGCACTTTACGTTATTTTATTGGATTATTCCCACTTTTCGCACTTTGCTTGGCATTAAAAGTGATGAGGATGCCAAGTACTGGTTCCCGGATTCCACCAGGTTTATCGGCTATAAACCGGATACGAGTGATAAAACCATTCATGAATTCCCCAGTTATTCATTTGTATTAGGGGATTTACATGCACATGTTATTAATATAATTTTTGTCCTGACCGTTTTAGGAATTCTTTTTGCCTGGTTGCTGCATCACAAAAAGTACATGGAAAACGTATGGCAGGAAGAATATAAGGAGAAGCCCCCATTACTTTATGAAATACTTAATCCGTTTATTATAGTAATCGGATTTTTTATCGGACTGTTTCATACCACCAATTTTTGGGATTTTCCTATTTATTATGTAGTTGCCGGAGCAGTAATCCTATTCACTAATATAGTGGTATATGGAGCGTATGCAATACCAAATATGGAACGTAAGAGGCATATAACAAAAAATCCTTTCTGGATTACCGGAATTCAGGGTATCACTGTTATAGTAATAGCAGAATTAACTGCCCTGCCTTTTACCTTAAACTTTGATCAGATTTCAACGGATATACAGCTGTCCTTTACACATACACCACTCTATCAGTTAATCATACTATGGGGACTTCCTGTTCTTTTGGTAGTTGGTTTATATCATGAATTACATTCAGGTTATAAACAAAAATCAAAAAAAATGGAAGCTATTATAACCGAGGGATTTCAGAAAAACCGGTTTGTGGAAGCAAATCCTATTTTAAAATTTCTTTCTGTATTAAATATATCCGAACTGTTTGTAGTAACGATTGGCTTATGCGGAATCGGATTGATTCTTATTCCAGAATTAATCTATGTGAAGGATATTTACTCGGGAGATTATAAAAGGGCAAATACCATGTTTAAGCTAACCTATCAGGCATTTATCCTTTTTGGGACCAGCAGTGGTTTTATCTTCCTTAAATTCATAAAAGCCCATCGGTTTTATTGGCAGAAGAAATTTACGATAGTTACGTTGCTCTTATTTTTAAGCAGCTTATGGTATACCAAAGTAGCCGTTCAAGCCTGGTATGGCAATGTTTTCAATACTCAGAATTACAAAGGTCTGGATGCAGCTGCTTATTTACAAACACAGCTGCCCGATGATTATTTAGCCATAAACTGGCTGAATGATAATATTAAAGGAACTCCGGTTATATTGGAAGCGAACGGAGACAGCTATTCCGATTATGGACGTGTATCGGTAGCAACCGGCTTACCGACCGTTCTCGGATGGTATGTGCATGAATGGTTATGGAGAGGCAGTACGGATATAATTAATAAAAGAGCTTCTGATATACAAAGTATTTATACTTCTTCCGATAATAAACTTGTTCATTCCTTAATTGATAAGTACCGGATTGAATATATTTATGTCGGTAAATTAGAACGGGATAAATTTATAACTATGAATGATACGTTTTTAAAGGATTTGGGGGAAGTTGTGTATTCCAGTCCGGTTACGGATGATAAACCATACGAAACGTATATTATACATGTCGGGACCAAAGGTTAAATTAAAAATTTATTTTATGATTCTTTTCATGATTTTGAAAAAATTACCTGATTATTTAAAAATACTTTGCACATAATAATAGCGTAACAAACAACAACACAGAGTTATTTTGAACCATTCGCACAATAAACTTACTTGAAGGTTTCAAAATAAGTAAATGGAGGCGTTTATTATGGCAAGTAGAAACAGGGCAGAAGTACCACAGGCAAAAGAAGCATTAGATCGTTTTAAATACGAAGTAGCAAATGAAATTGGTGTTCCTTTAAAACAGGGCTATAACGGAGACTTAACTTCTTATCAGAATGGTAGTGTTGGTGGTATGATGGTTAAGAAAATGATAGCTGAACAAGAAAAACGTATGTCAGGTCAACAGTAATTTTAATATATTAAAAGAATGATAGGATTAAAACAGGTTGTTTGTTTTTTAGCAACCTGTTTTATCTTGTTTTAACTAATTTTTGGTAAATTAAAATATTTGTTGAATTAAATACTTTTATATAGTAAAATTAAGGGATATAAACTAGTAAAAATGCTCTATAAATCTAAAAACAAGTTGACAAAACAATTTTATATTATACAATATTAATAGATATTTTAAGAATGCAATGGGTGTTAAAATGAGAGTAATTGCTGGTAAAGCAAAAAGATTAAAATTAAAAACAATCGATGGTTTAGATACCAGACCTACTACAGATAGAATAAAAGAGACTTTATTTAATATGGTAAACCAGGGATTAGCAGATTGTGATTTTTTAGATTTATTCAGTGGAAGCGGTGCAATTGGTATAGAGGCTTTAAGCAGGGGGGCAAAGTCAGCTGTTTTTGTAGAAAATGCTAAATCTGCAGTGGAATGTATTAATTCCAACTTACATAGTACGAATTTAAAAGACGGGGCACAGGTTCTTGCATTGGATGTTTTATCTGCAATAAGGGCTTTAGAAGTAGAGGGGAAAGTTTTTGATTTCATTTTTATGGATCCGCCTTATAACCAGGGATTGGAACAGCAGGTCTTGGAGGTTTTGCAAAATTCCAATATTTTATATTGCAATACAATGATTATAGTGGAAGCTTCCATGGAAACAAGCTTTGAATACCTCGAAAATACGAGGTTTCATATATACAAACAAAAAGAATACAAAACCAATAAACATGTATTTATTGAATTAAAATAATTTATATCATGTAAGAATTAGCCTATTAAGCTAAAATAAGTGATAGCAGCTGAAGTTTTTCGCATATATATATTAGCCATTACCCGGCCAGGAGGAAAGACTCGAAGCTAGGAAAGGCAGGGATCATATTGAGAATAGGTTTGTATCCCGGAAGTTTTGATCCGGTTACGCTGGGACATTTAGATATAATATTACGTGCATCAAAATTAGTTGATCATTTAATTATCGGAGTTTTAAAAAATAGCAGTAAATCACCTTTATTTACTTCTGAAGAAAGAGTTTATTTTTTAGAACAGGTAACAAAAGACATTACCAATGTTACTATTGAATCTTATCAAGGATTACTGGTAGATTTTGCAGATGAGAAAAATGCAAATGTAATAGTAAGAGGTTTAAGGGCTATTACTGATTTTGAATATGAATTACAGTTAGCTCAGACAAATCATAAGATGAATCCAAGAGTGGACACGGTTTTTTTAACGACAAGTGTGGAATATGCATATCTTAGTTCCAGTACGGTTCGTGAGATCGCCAGTTATGGAGGAAAAATAGAACAGTTTGTGCCTGCAAGTATTGTGCAGTCGGTTTACGAAAAATATAACAAATTAAGGAGAAGTTAATATGGGTGCCAGTAGAATAGAGCAATTAATTGAAGATATTTATGAATTCGTAGAAAGCTGCAGAATGCAACCACTTTCAACAACGAAAGTAATCGTACCGAAGGATGAATTATATGATTTACTTGATGAATTAAGACTGAGGACACCGGATGAAATAAAGAGATATCAAAAGATTATATCAAACAGGGATGCCATCATAGCGGATGCAGAGGAAAAAGTTGCTGTTATATTGGCCGAAGCAGGAGAAGAGGCCCATTCATTAGTCAATGATCATGAAATTATGCAGCAGGCTTATTATCAGGCAAATGAATTGGTTAACAAGGCAGCAGCAGAAGCTGATAAAATTATCGCTGATGCCAATAATGATGCTAACCAAATCCGTTCCGGAGCTTTAGCATATACAGATGAGATGTTATCTGATGTGGAAAATATTTTAACAAATGCATATGAGAGCAGCAGGACAAAATATGAAAATTTATTAAGTGCTTTAAAAGGTAATCTTGATATCGTAATAAACAATAAAAAGGAATTAATGGGCAGTGGACAGGAATATACGAATGAAGTAAGTGAAAGTACCGGTACCAGTGAAGAATATTCCAATGATGATTTCAATTTTGATGAAAATACTTTCCTGGAGGATATTGAGTAAATATTATTAGTATAAAAATATGGAATAGTACATTAATATAATATGAATTTCACATATAAAACAGCAAGCGTAAAAGCAATTAACATATGCAGCAGTTTAGACTTAACATACATACTAATTGATAGCCTTGTATTATTAATTACACTTTTTGTCTGTGCCACTCCTGATAGACCGCCAAAAGCTGTAAGCATAGTAATTAAGGCTATTTTTGTACCTATATCCAGGGATGACATGCTAATCTGGTTAATTCCTGTTGTAATTTCTAAAAATCCAATTGCCATTAATTTAAGATAACTGTGACTTGGTCCAAGCGCTGATATAATCTGGGCAGGAATTGAGAATAATATAATATACCCCCCTACTTTTGTTATTATTTCAAATCCATTCATAATTGCAGAATCTAATAAGGCAAAGTCAAATTTAGAATGATCATTATTATTAAATCTAGCATTATTTTGACCAAACTCCATTGCAGACAGGGAAAATTTTCCTGCTATATTCCGTTTTGGATGGATACGGAAAAATATAAATGAAGAAAGTATCCCGGAAAAATATATAATAATTAATAAATAAAAGCGAGTTTCCGAAAGCTTTAATTGGGCGATTGCAATATAACTCATGATAAACATCGGACTTGCGTTATTACAAAAACCAAGTAAATACTGGCCTTCTTCCTCATCGATACTTCCCTGTTCCACTAAATCCGCAACGGACTTGGCACCAACCGGAATACCTGATAAAAATCCCATCAGAACTGGATAACAGCCACCCCGGCTGATTCCAAACAAGGTATGGAAGATGGGATATAATAATTTACTTAAGGGTCTGGTAATCTGTAAACCGATAACCAGGTTTGAAATAATAATAAAAGGCAGCAAGGTAGGAAGTATCGTATTGAACCATAAAAGCAGCCCTTTTTTCGCTCCAAGATAGGAGGAAGAAGGAAATATTAATATAATAGCCAAAAAAAGGACGATTCCTGCCTTTGTAAAGATTTTTTTATTTACATAAGAGGTCTGTTGCCAGTCATTCTTTCTGTTTGATTTCTTATGTGCTGTCTTAACTCGAGTTGATAAATACATTATCTTCCTCCAATAAAATTATTACTATAATCTATTGTAGTTCTGTCCAAGATATGCTTAAGAATTATTCTTTTGTATACGGAACAGTTATAAAACGCATGGTTTACTTAAAAGCGGGTATTACTATTTAAACTAATAATTTAACCAGGACTGCCGTATAATTTAAAGGAAAAAACTTTAAACTATTAATTCATCTATATTGTTATAGCTTTGAATTTAAAAACAACCCCGGAAAGGAAAAATCATGGAGAAGAAAAAGATTAAGAAGAGAAATGAAGTAGATAGTAAATACAAATGGGCGATAGAAGATTTATTTCCAAACGATGAGGAGTGGAAAAAAGAATATGCACTAACGAAAGATTTAATTCCTGCAATCAGCGGGTACCGGGGAAGGTTGTCTGAATCAGCAGAGATTCTCTTGGATTTATATAAATTGCATGATGAAGTATCCTTTCATTTAGAGCGTGTTTATGTGTATGCAAATCAAAAATATCATGAGGATACCTCGGAGGGTACTTATCAGGGATTTTCAAACCAGGCAACGAATTTGTCCGTTCAGGTGAGCAGTGCATTCTCCTTCATGGTACCTGAAATTTTAAGCATCCCGGTGGAGACCTTAAATACATTTATTGCTTCCAATCAGGAATTAAAAGCCTATGATTTTGCGATAAAAGAAATTATAAGACAAAAACCGCATACCTTATCTGCTGAAATGGAAGAACTGATTGCAGGTACCGGCGAGATGGCAGATGCACCGGACAGCATTTTTTCTGTGTTTAATAATGCAGATCTTAAGTTTCCTGAAATTCAAAATGAAAACGGTGAAATGGTGGAATTAACCCATGGAAGATATATATCCTTTTTAGAAAGTTCTGACCGGAGAGTCAGACGGGACGCTTTCCAAGGAATATATGCAACTTATAAGAAGTTCAAAAACACACTGGCAGCAACTTTCAGTGCTAATGTTAAACAGGAAGCCTTTTATGCTAAGGTAAGAAAATACCCATCTTCTATGGCAAAGGAACTGGATAAGAGTAATGTTCCTCTCGATGTATATACGAATCTGATTGAAGTGGTACATGAAAATTTACCTCTTCTTCACCGTTATGTGTCCTTACGAAAGAAGTTATTAGGCCTTAATGAGCTCCATATATATGATCTTTATACTCCAATTGTCAAGGATGCAGATATTAAAATCGGATTCGAGGAAGCAAAAGAAATGGTTTATAACGGTTTAGAACCCCTTGGTGGGAAATACCGTGCTGTTTTAAAAGAAGGCTTTGAAAACCACTGGATTGATGTGTATGAAAATGAAGGAAAGAGAAGCGGTGCTTATTCCTGGGGTGCATACGGCACCCATCCCTATGTACTTTTAAATTATCAGGATACCTTAGATAATGTATTTACTCTTGCCCATGAGATGGGTCATGCATTACACAGTTATCATTCCGATGCTGCGCTGCCAATTACTTATGCCGGTTACCGGATCTTTGTCGCTGAGGTAGCTTCAACTTGTAATGAAGCATTATTGATGGAATATTTGCTTGGCAAAACGCAAGATAAGAAGGAAAGAGCATATCTGATTAATCATTTCTTAGAACAATTCAGAACAACCCTTTACAGACAGACTATGTTTGCAGAATTTGAAATGATTACCCATCAGAAATCCATGGAGGAAGAAGCCCTGACTGCCGATACCCTGTGTAAAATCTATCGTGATCTTAATATTGAATATTTTGGCAGTGATATTGTCATCGATCCTGAAATTGACATGGAATGGGCAAGGATTCCTCATTTTTACAATGCTTTTTATGTATATCAATATGCTACCGGTTATTCTGCTGCAATTGCCCTTTCAAGAAAGATATTAAAAGAAGGAAAGCCTGCTGTGGATGATTATATAGGTAAGTTCTTAAGCGGCGGCAGTTCTGATTACCCGATCGAATTGTTAAAGAAGGCAGGAGTTGATATGAGTACGAAAGAACCGGTAAAACAGGCTCTGGAATTATTCGGAAGGCTGTTGGATGAAATGGAAGAGCTGATGGCTTAGTATAGATATTGTGAATTGCAAAGGCAAGGGGCTATTCTGCGACAGCCCCTTTTTAGGGTCGGCCGTGAGCGCTTCAAAAGGGCATAAAAAGTACATAAAAAGCATTCATTAATAGAATCTCCATAATTTAAAACCGTTAAAAAATATTTTTAAAAAATAATAACACCACGAGTATATTCATCTTTCAGGACAGTTCCGTATTTGTTATATGCCACCTGATTATAAAGGTGGGCAGCAAAGATATCTTCTTTTAACATGGTTAATCCGATACTGGATAGTTGTTCTTTTGCATCGGCCATTTTGGTGATTACAGGTATGTTCTCATTTTTCAATATTTCCCGTATCAGGTGGGATGAGGTTTTCTTAAACCCTAACAGACGGGCATATTGGGCATAACCGGATTCTTTATATTCATTAAAATTATCGGAATAAAGATTTAATAATAAGTGGATCAGAACTCGGTTAATGCGGGTCAGGGTCCACTGCCTGGTTTTGATTTTACCCGCCAGTTCTTTAAAGTTTAGCCCCTGGGTGTTGGTGTCATGGATCCGGTTGGCTAAGTCAGGGGTAATATCTGAATATTTAGTGAGGGTAGCTTTGGTTTCCTGCATTAATTTATAATTTAGCAGCAGGGAAAAATCCCCATCACAGATTGGGAAAGTTTTTTGGTAATTCTCCTGCATTAACTTATAGACAGACCGGGGAACATGATTTTCAAAATTGGTCAAGGACTTTTCATGAAACAGTGCTTTTCTAATAGCAGTTGCACTGCTTATGGTTTTTTCGGTACAGGGAGTCAAATCCAAAGAGCTGTATTCAGCTGTTAATCTCGTTATAGTTACCGGTTTTATAGGGCTGTTAAGCCGGAGGAGGGCTTTTAAATATTCAATACCAAGTATATTATTAGGGAAAGAGAGGAGGGAGTCACCTATTAAAGGTGATATGGCCTTTAGTGCTTCCATTCTTGCAGCGGGAAACGTATTTCCTTTTTTCAGTAAATGATTTAAAACTTCCTTGTATTCTTTCGGCTCTTTGAGTAAAATACTTGCGGCATTCTCCAAAAGGGTGGTATTTCCACATTCACTGCCAAAGCATAAATAATCTACAATTCCCAGTTTATCCAATAAGGAAACTGCACCCAGTGCAAATAGTTCGGCACTTGCAGTTGAGAAACTAACCGGTAATTCCAATACTATATCCGCACCGCAGGCTAAAGCCATTTCTGTCCGGTTATATTTATCAATTAAGGCAGGAGCTCCCCGCTGGACAAAATTGCCGCTCATAACCACAATAACATAATCCGCACCGGTCATTTTTTTTGCTTCCTTTATATGATAAAGGTGGCCATTATGAAATGGATTATATTCGGTAATTAAACCAACTATTTTCATGTTGTCTGCTCCTTAATAATTCTGCATTTAGTAATTACATGATAATATAAGAAGTTTTGTTTTACAAGAGTTTACTGGTAAATAAACGAAAGATAATGTTATATATAAATGAAATGCCAGGTTAAAATAACGAATCATGCCCGGAAAATCAAATATGCTGACTATGAAATAGTATATAATAACAATTATATACTTCCATTATTTCCATAAAATAGGTATAATAAAATCATTGGTAATAAAAGGGGGGGATTATGTTGATTAATATAGCAATTTGTGATGATGACATCATGATTACAGATGAGATGAAAGAAATTATTACTCAATATAAAAAGGATAGGAACGAGGAAATAAGTTGTGATATCTTTCACAATGGGGAGAGCCTTATGTCCGGAGACAAAGAGTATGATATTATATTTCTTGACATTATTATGGCAGGAATGGATGGAATTGAAACTGCCAGGAAATTGCGTAAAAGAGATAAAACGGTAGAAATAATTTATTTAACCAGTTATACCGGTATGACCAAGGAAGCTTTGGCGGTACATGCTTTCGAATATCTGGAAAAGCCCATAACGAAAGAGCAAATTTATTATCAGTTGGATGAAGCTTTAGAAAAGATATTGTGTAAAAAAATAAATGACGAATTTAAATACCGTATTGTGGAGTTCAATGCCGGAAAAAACAGTGTCAGACTGGCTATTGACGATATCTATTATTTCGAGCGGATTGACCGTAAGCTTAAGGCAGTAACGAAAAAGGGTAATTTTATGCTGTATGAAACGATTGCTTCGATTGAAGAAAAACTTCACCAGTATGATTTTGTAACACCTCATCAAAGTTTTGTTGTTAATATAAATAATATAAAGGATTACGTTAAAGATGAGATTATAATGTTAAATTACGATTTAATACCGGTAGCACAAAAGAGGACTTCGGAAGTGAAAAGAATTATGCGGGAATTTTTACAAAATAAATTAGAAAATAATTAGTAACAAAATAAACAGAGGTGAAGTGATGAATAATATAATTTATAGCGTTGGATTATTCTTGTCCAGCATGGTATCCGTTAGTATAATAATGGATTTTATGGATAAATTGTTTGAGCGGAGCCTTAAGAATAAATTAATTTACCATCTGATGAAAACAGTCTTTATATTTATTCTGGCAGGAATCAATGCAATAAATAATGGATGGATTAATTTATTTACCGTAATTTTATTATCCGAATTCATTGCTGTTAAATTATATTCTGGGAGTTTAATCAAAAAACTATTTTACATAATATGTATAGTAATATGCATGGGGGCATGTGAATCCATAGGGATAGTTATATTAAATTATTTATATCAGTCCTTGCATATTACATTGGCATCAGAAAAAATGCTGGAATTATTTAATATTACCATAACCCAGGTTGTTGTAATTTTTATCAGCCACGCAGTTATATTGCAGATTGTGAAAAAGAAAAAGATAAATGAATTAACCCATCAGCAGTATTTTTTTGCTTTTGTTTACGCATTATTCAGTATAATTAACATCTATGTTTTATCAGATCTGTTAATGGATAGGATTTCTGATGGTGAAACCTTGCTTGTCCTTATAATGATAGCCGGTATCGTTTTGATTAATACACATTTTTTGAAGTTTTTAGAATTTGCTTCTGAAAATAACAGATTGCAATATGAAAATAATCTTTTCATTCAGCAATCCAAAATGCAGTATCAGTATTATGATAAGTTGGAACAGCAGTACCGGGAATCTTTAAGCATACTGCATGATGTCAAAAGACATATAAGGGCAATTGAAGAATTATACTATCACAAAGAAAATGAAACCGCAGCACAATATTCAAAACAAATCAGTTATAAATTAGATTCGATCCGTTTAAATGAATATACCGATAACCGGATGTTAAACATTATTTTAAATGACAAGTTGCGGGTCGCAGAGCAAAAAAAGATAGATTTTACCTGTAAGATTGATGATGCAGATCTTAGTTTTATAGACAATATAGACTTAACAACAATTTTTGCTAATTTACTGGATAATGCAATAGAAGCCTGTCAGGAACTGGAGGGAGAAAGGACTATCGCAGTACAGGTAGGCTCTTTTAATAATTTAGTTGTTATTAATATTAAAAATACCCTGAAAGAAACCATATCCGATATCGGAGTAAATATGAAATCCAGCAAGAAAAACCACAGCGGTATCGGTATACCAAATGTCATAAAAGTAATTAGTAAATACAACGGTGATTTTAATATCCAAAAAGAGGGGAATAAGTTTGTTTGCAGTATTATATTATCAAAACAGGGACGTCGGGACGGTTAAAATATGTAGAATAGAAAAAAACATTCTGAAATAAAACGGAGGGGGAGGTTTTATATGTTAAGTAAGGCATCGGAGAGTCTTACAAACAGGTTAGTTACAAACAATATTATAAAAATGGAGGACTATGAAATTTATCAGTTTGGTATTGAAAACTTTATGATGAAAGCCGGTCATATTGTATCTTATATTATAATTGGACTCTTATTCCAATTGCTGCCCGAATTACTGGTATTTTTAACTGTGTTTATACCTTTAAGGGAAAATGCCGGAGGATATCATGCAAAGACACCGCTGAAATGTTACATTTTATCCTGTTGTACGGTATTAACCCTGCTGTGCATTATCTGTTTTATTACGGAAAGCATGATGGAATTCAGTATTGTCCTGGCAGTGGTATCCAGTCTGGTACTTTTTTTAATAGCACCCGTGGATACCGAAAATAAACCCTTAGACGAAGCAGAACTGACCTATTATAAAAGTAAGGCTGGTTTTATTATAATTATTGAATTGGGGCTGGTTTTAATTTTCAGGATGTTATTATGGAATGAATTGAGTTTTATAGTTGCGCTTAGTTTAACTTATGAATTACTAATTGTATTAGCAGGAATTTTAGTAAAAGTATCCGAATCCGGATATAAACATGTAGAATAGACAAAAAACATGTAGAATACGCAAAATATATTGTAAAAATTTTCAAATATATTATAATTAGATATCATAATTTATTATTACATAAAACTATAAATAATTTTTAAAAATGGAGGTAGTAGTATGAAAAATGAAATGGAAAAGAAAGTTTTAAAGGTAGTATCAAAAGTAGCTATGGGATCTGCAAAAAAGACTGCCAATTCAGCTTGCGTATTTTTAGGTTATCAGCCTAAGCTGCCACAATCCGTTAATAAACTAAAGAAATTCCAGTAAACCAGGGTTTAAACCTTTTCAATCCAATTTTTTAACAAAATCCTACAATTTAATTTTTATGTTTTAGGATGTCGCCAATATGAATATGATATTGGCGATATCTTTTTACAGGCTGGTGCTTGCTAGACAATCCGTCCTATGTTATTATGTAGAGTGAAAAAATATTTAATTACCCTTAGATAAAACTTTCAGGAGAAAGGTGTGGAGCATGGATATTATAAGCAGTAAGAATGTTGTCAATATAATAAGAAAAACACTTAATTTAATAGATAACAGGCTTATTCATCATGGGGAAAGGGTAGGCTACATACTCAATAAAATGTTAATGTGTGAGAATTCGCACACTAAAAAGGAAATACTTACTTATACGATAGCGGCATTGCTGCATGATATAGGTGCTTATAAAAATGAAGAACTTGACAAGATGATTCAATTTGAAACGGTTAATGTATGGGGGCATTCTATCTATGGTTATTTGTTCCTAAAATACTTATCCCCTATTCAGAATGTAGCAGAGACCGTATTGTACCACCATCTGGATCATCAAAAATTAGTTAAACTAAATAGTCCCTATGAAGCGGTGGCAGGGTATTTAAATCTGGCAGACCGGATTGATATATGTCTGATGCATGATGATAACATCAACATGGATAAACTGTTTATGGAGTATAGCAATGTTAAGTTTTCAGAAGAAGCGTTGGAATTATTTAAAAGGGCAGAAAAAGAATATCATATTCTTGAGAAAATAAATGATAACACATATCTGGATGAATTAAACCGGATTTTTGAAGAAGTGGTATTTACTCAAAATGAAAAAGAACTGTTTATTAGGATGTTAATTTATTCCATTGATTTCAGAAGTGAATATACGGTTATGCATACTATAACAACGGTCAGTATAGCAGATGAAATTGGACATCTTATGAATCTTGGGAAATATGACTTGGATATTCTCCATTATGGGGCGATATTACATGATATCGGTAAAATTACAACACCGGTTAATATTTTAGAAGCTCCCAGAAAATTAACCACGGAAGAAATGGTTATTATGAAGAATCATGTGCTGATGAGTGAATATATACTGAAAGATTATATTAACCAGGACATACTTGAAATTGCAACCAGGCATCATGAAAAACTGGATGGCTCCGGATATTACAGAGGATTAACGATGGATGAATTGACGTTACCCCAAAGAATTCTCGCCGTTGCAGATATCATCAGTGCTTTAGGCGGCAAAAGAAGTTATAAGGATTCATTTAATAAGGAAACTATCCTTAATATAATAAGGAAGGATTCGTTAAACGGTAAAATCTGTCCGGATGCCGTAGAATGTGTGCTCCTGCATTTTGATGAAATAATGAATAATGTAAAGAAAAGCACCTATAAATCACTGCATATTTATGCGGAAATGAAAACAAAGTATGATAAACTATATGAGAAATTACTCTCTTTGGATTAAGAAGAGACAAATAATAATAATATTAAAATATAAAAAATATTATAATTCTTACTTGTATACCAAAAACATTTGGACTATAATGTATCTGAGATTTTGCTAATATATTTTGCCAAACATAATACAACATTATGCTTGCAAATCATAGCATTTATAATAAAAGATGTCTGCCTTAAATGGACAGGCTTTAAGTGACTGTCTAAAAGGACAGTGTATTTACGAAAGGAGATATTGACGTGGGATTTATTGACGCAATTAAGGAAAGAGCAAAACAAAACAAAAAGACGATTGTATTACCGGAAACAAGTGACAAAAGGACTTTGGAGGCTGCTTCTAAAATATTAGAAGAAGGTATTGCAAATATAGTTCTGGTAGGTAATGAAGAGGCGATTAAGAAAGAGGCCGCCGGATTAAATCTAAATGGAGCTGCAATTATAGACCCGGCTGCTACAGATAAGTTAGATTCTTATATCAATCTATTGGTAGAATTAAGAAAAAGCAAAGGCATGACAGCAGAATCAGCAAAGGAGGCATTGACCAAAGACTATTTAACTTTTGGTGTTACCATGGTTAAAGCAGGGGATGCCGATGGTATGGTAGCAGGTGCTATCAATGCTACAGCCAATGTATTAAGACCATCTCTTCAAATTCTTAAAACTGCACCCGGTACTAAATTAGTATCTGCATTTTTCGTTATGGTAGTTCCTGATTGTGAATATGGCTCCAATGGAACTTTTATCTTCTCTGATGCCGGTTTAAATCAAAATCCTAATGCGGAAGAATTAGCAGCAATTGCAGGAAGTTCAGCAAAAAGTTTTCAATTGTTAGTAGGTGAAGAACCGGTTGTGGCAATGCTTTCTCATTCAACCAAAGGAAGTGCTAAGCATGCTGATGTTGATAAGGTTGTGGAAGCTGCTAAAATTGCGAAAGAAATTTATCCCGATATCAAACTGGATGGTGAATATCAACTGGATGCAGCAATTGTACCAAGTGTTGGTGCATCAAAAGCTCCGGGCAGTGAAATTGCAGGGAAAGCAAATGTATTAATATTCCCTGATTTGGATGCAGGTAATATTGGTTACAAATTAACTCAAAGACTTGCTAAAGCAGAAGCTTATGGTCCAATTACACAAGGTATTGCGAAACCGGTTAATGATTTATCCAGAGGATGCACTGCAGGGGATATCGTAGGTGTTATAGCCATCACAGCAGTACAGGCCGGTGCAGCAGGTAAGTAAATAAACAGTGGGTGAAAGGTAGGAATAAGTAATATGACCTGCCTTTTGCCGTTTAAAAATAATATATTACTATTTTATATACACTAAAGGAGAAAAAAATGAAAGTTTTAGTTATTAACTGTGGCAGTTCATCCTTGAAATACCAGCTTATTGATTCAGAAAGTGAGAAAGCATTAGCGGTTGGACTCTGCGAAAGAATTGGAATTGACGGCCGTTTAAATCATACACCTGCCGGCGGTGAAAAAGTTGAAGTAGAAGCTCAGATGGATACCCATGAAGCAGCTATTAAAATGGTTTTGGAAGCTCTTACCAATGAGAATCATGGTGTAATAAAGTCATTAAGTGAAATTGGTGCTGTTGGCCATAGAGTAGTACACGGTGGGGAAAAATTTGCATCCTCCGTTGTTATTACAGAGGAAGTGATAGCTGCGATTGAAGAATGTAATGACCTGGCTCCTTTGCATAACCCTGCAAATTTAATTGGTATACATGCCTGCCAGGCAATTATGCCAGGAATTCCCATGGTCAGTGTATTTGATACAGCTTTCCATCAAACTATGCCCCCTAAGGCATACTTATATGGACTTCCTTATGAATATTATGAAAAATACAAAATAAGAAGATATGGTTTCCACGGAACCAGCCATAGCTATGTAGCTAAGAAATCCTATGAATTAGCTAAATTAGAAGAAAATAATTCAAAGGTTATCGTTTGTCATTTAGGTAATGGAGCAAGTATTACGGCTGTATTAAATGGTAAATCCGTTGATACCAGTATGGGATTTACACCACTTGAAGGTCTTATCATGGGCACCAGAAGCGGAAGTATTGATCCGGCTATTATCGAGTTTATCGCAAATAAAGAGAATAAGTCAATTGAAGAAATCATGAATATATTACAGAAAAAATCCGGTGTATATGGTATGTCCGGTGTGTCAAGCGATTTCAGGGATTTAGCGGCAGCAGCTAAAGCCGGTAATGAAAGGGCACGAGTTGCCACAGAAGTATTTGTTTACCGCGTGGCAAGATATATTGGTTCTTATGCAGCAGCGATGAACGGAGTAGATGCAATCGCTTTTACAGCCGGGTTAGGTGAAAATGATTGCAGCGTAAGGGCAGCCGTTCTTTCTTATTTAGAATTCCTTGGTATAAAACTGAATACAGAGAACAATAATACCAGGGGTAAAGAAATTATTATATCTTCTGATGATTCAAAAGTAAAAGTATGTGTAATACCTACTAATGAAGAACTTGCAATAGCCAGAGAAACCGTAGCATTACTTTAATGTAACGAATGTTTTGCGTTGCTGGGGAATGTATAATTACACCTTAAATACAATTACAAAAATATAAAATAGCCATTGACAAATCATGGTGTCCTGACTATAATATAAGAAGTGCGAATTTTTAAAAGATAGGAGATTGTGATGATTATTAATTTATCGGAGATAATGTCCGTAAAAGGCCATGTCGAACATATACAAGCACCTATCGAACTAGAGAATTTTTGTATGGAGGGAATAGAATATCCTTTTGCCAGTAAATCTTTTGTTGATTTGACAATATCCCAAGTGGGTAATCGAAAAGTGAAGATCTGCGGCGAAGCAAAATTATCTTTATTAATTCCGTGCAACAGATGCCTTGAAGACGTTGAAAGCTGGTTCGAACTAAAGATATCACAAGATTTAGATTTTAATCAAGAGTCAGAAGACCGAATTAAGGAGTTAGATGAAAAAAATTATATTAGTGGATATAATCTGGATGTAGATTTACTGGTTTATAATGAAATGCTTATGGACTTTCCCATGAAGGTTCTGTGTGATGAGGACTGTAAGGGTATATGTAAAGTTTGCGGTACGAACTTAAACAAGGGTTCCTGTAACTGTGATAATACAGATTCCGATCCCAGAATGTCTGTAATCCGAGATATATTCAATAACTTTAAGGAGGTGTAATCATGGGAGCTATCTGTCCGAAGAATAAATCTTCAAAAGCCAGAAGAGACAGCCGCAGGGCAAACTGGAAAATGTCTGCCCCTAACTTAGTTAAGTGTAGCAAGTGCGGTGCGTTAATGATGCCACACAGAGTTTGTAAAGCTTGTGGATCTTATAACAAGAAAGAAATCATTTCTGCTGAATAATTATCTTGTTGAATCATTTTAAATGAGTATTTTAAAATGCCTAAAACCAATTAAAGGGTTTTAGGCATTTTTTTGCTCTGTTCAGTTGTTCAGTAATATCTGGGATTAATTTCCGCCAGGACCGTCGCGGCGTTCCCTGTTATCAGAATTAACATTGGCACTGGTAAAGCTGGGAATCTTCTTAGTATCCGTATTGGTGTTTCCGGATGATTTATTTCCGGATTTATTTGTTGTTGAATTTTTCCCTGCTTTGTTTTTGTTATTTGCCATAACTATCTCCTTTCTTAATCAGAGTACTCTCGAAAACTCTCACAGCCTGTATTTACTGATATTTTAGAGGCTGGCGATAAAATTTTATCTCCATTTTCGTGATATCATATGTATGTTTTTACGCAGACCGTCCGAACGTAGTGAATGGAGGCATTCATAATGCCCGGCAAGTAAAAACATACATATGATAGACAGAAAATGGTCTCAGCCTATATTCAGCATCTAAAATATCTTCTATTGCTACTATTCGTTTCCGAGAGTATTCAATCACATAACATTTCATCGCACAGAAATATATGTGTTTGTTGGATAGTATGGATTTAATTTATTGTAACTATTCAATTATCCGGAGGTTTTTATAAAAACTTAAGTTAGGCAGCACCAAAATATACCTGCTTTTTTATACTTGTCAGGTTAGTATTCTGATTTCTTTATTACATAAAATGTAATGAAGAATTGATTTTACATATTGGTGCAGTTGAACAGGTTCTTTCAGTGCATCCTTCGTTATTTCAAAATAAGTTATTTTATCGTTAAAGCCATTTTTAAAATCAGGGGTAAAAAGGTTGTCTGTTTGTGGTAAAAACCTGCTGTATTTTTTCGTATAACAAGTAGCAGGTTTTGCTTTAACCTTAAATTCTTTATCAACATACCGGGCAACACTTTTATGAATTGCAGTATCTTCTTTGGGGAGATAGAAATAATCCCTGTAATTATCATAGAAATATTTTAATTCACCATGAAACACCGGAAGAACTAATGAAAATTGATTACCACCCATGCAAAGTTTCAAAAAGGATGTATTGTTTTGATTTTTAGCATTATCCTTGCCATCCATATTAATAATAGGCAGAGGTACCTCCAGGATAACTGGTTGCGGCAGGGTATACGGAAGTGAAAAATTAAGGCTAATCCGGGAATAAATAATATCCTCAGGATTACCGGTTATCTGAGGATCCATGTATAAAGAGCTTTCATCTTTCAGGGATAAAGTGCCGTAAGGCTCTTTCTCAAAGATATCCCTGTAAAATAGAATATCTGCTATTTGAATTAAAGCCTTTACATCTTCAAAATTATGTAAAAGTAATATTTGGGATAATTCCCCGGAAGAAAGATTTTTAGTATTGGTATTTTCTTTCCGGGGTATAATATCATCCGTACGGGATTTTGAGATAATAGTATCGCCCGGGTTAGTTTTTTGCAGTAATTTTTCATATTGCAGACGCCCTATATAATTGGCATAAATCTGTATCAGATCTTCGCCGGTATAAATGTCTTTCCGATTTATTCCTACAAATTTCTCGATGGTTTTTAATTTGAAATTAGTTAAAGGTAATATTTTTTTATAGGGTAATATTTTTTTATAAATATCAAAACTTTCAATGGTATCAAAAGTATATGTTAAATTATGCTGTTTACATTTCCGCAGAATAAAAGGAATATCAAATCCGCTGCCATTAAAATGAACAAGACGCTTGTAGGATTGCAGCATTTGAAAAAATGCTTCTAATATAAAAGCCTCACTGTTCATATCATCAGCAAGCCATTGGGTCATATGCCAGGCATTATCTTTGAAATACATACATCCGATTAGGTAAAGGTAGGATGTATTTGCCGAAAAACCAGTAGTTTCTATATCAAAAAATATAATATCCTCCCATGCAAACGGATCCATCAAGGGATAGGAGGTAAGGTTTTTTATTAATGTATTTATTGTTTTCATATTAGCATCCTTTTTCTATTGAGTGTTAAACTTATCTAATTATTTTATCATAAATGGTTAACTTTACAAGAGCTGAATATTATTGTAAAATAATTGTGTATTTCGTGTGATAAATATGTTAAGATGTGCATAATATCATTTGATATTCTATATTAAGGGCTGGGTATATTATGTGGCGTACAGAAATTTTGGGGATGGAATTTATTAATATATTTTATAATTTTGTTATATATTCTTTTTTGGGTTGGATTTATGAAAGTATATATGTTTCTATCCTAAAAAAAAACTGGGTTAACCGGGGGTTTTTAAATGGTCCCATAATACCAATTTACGGTGCCGGTGCAACCTTAGTATATATTGTATTGTGGCGATATAGAGAACAATTCCTTTTGGTATTTCTTGGCGGTATGATCATGGCAACATTATTGGAATATATAACTTCATTATGTATGGAATTATTGTTTCATGCGAAATGGTGGGATTACAGTAATAAGAAATTTAATATTCAAGGCAGGGTCTGTTTATCCGTATCATTTTTCTGGGGTATATTATCAGTCTTAATGACAGAATTTTTACAACCTCATATGGTTAAGCTATTAGATGTTATTCCTAAAATCTATGGAAAGTATATTGGGTATTTTATAATAATTGCATTTACATCCGATGCTGTTATTACAATAATACATACTCTGCAGTTGGATCAGGTATTATCTGATTTACAGAGACTGAAACAGGAATTCCAGGACTATATCGAGAATAACAGGATATATGAAACCAAAGAAGAAATAAAGCATAGATTATCAGGATATAAAGCTTCTGAGCTTTTAGATAGTATAAAGTTGTTTATGGAAGAAAACAGGGAAAAACTAATTGAAAGGAATAAAACCAAAGAAGGTTTTGAACTGGGGAAATTACGGGTAGATATAGAAGGACATGTAAAGGACTATTTAAGCAGATTACAGGCCAGGGACAGCAAGACAAGTTATGTCCAGAGGCGTTTATTAAAAGCATTTCCCAATATGCGGTCCATAAGGCACGAATTAGAATTAACAAGTTTAAAAGAGAGGCTGCATAAAGGTATCGGTAAAGAGAGGTGGTGTAATATGAGCAGTATTCTGAATGAAGATTTAAAAGGCACCTGTAAAAGTTATTTAAGTGGGTTTTTACGTGTAGCCTTAGTGGGAATATTGGTTTTAGCACAATTTGCTGTTCTTTTCTTACTTACATATTGGCTTAGTGCGTCCACTATTTATATTTATATGATAATTGAGATTTGCAGTATCTTTGTAACGATAGGACTGGTTAATGATAACAGAAGCCCGTCTTATAAGATAAGCTGGATCTGTATTGTATTAATATTACCTTTGACAGGACATATAATGTATGCTTTATGGGGGAAGGCACATTCAAAAAGGAAGATGGAAAGACAGGTACTGGCTAAAATGTACCACGGATCACAATATTTACATTATGATGCTGACATAGCCAAAGAATTTGCGGAAAAATATCCTACCAAGAGCAGAATTTCAAGATATATGGAAACACAGCACTTCCCGATATTTAAAAATAATCAGGTTCAGTATTATCCTATGGGGGAAGATACCTTTGAGGCTATCTTTGAGGATATTAGAAACGCAAAGAAGTTTATTCTGATTAATTTCTTTATAGTAGGTGAAGGGGTATTATGGGATAACATGCATAAGATTATGCTGAATAAAATTAAGGAAGGTGTTCAGATAAAGTTCATGTATGATGATTTTGGGGCAACCCTCAGGACACCTAAAAATTTCAGAAGAAGTCTGGAAGCCGAAGGTTTTGAAATTGCTGTTTTTAATCCTATCCATAAATATACGGATAAACTGTATATGAACTACAGAAGCCACCAGAAAATTATAGTAGTCGATGGAAATATAGGCTATACCGGAGGAATGAATCTGGCTGATGAATACGTTAATCTGGTTAAAAGATTTGGTACCTGGAAAGATAATGCCGTCAGGGTGGCAGGTGATGCAGTATGGGGACTTACCGTAACATTCCTTCAGATGTGGGAAGTCTGTAACAACGGAATGAGAATTGATTATAATCCATACCGTCCGTCCTTGGAATTCCCGCCAAGCAACGTATACTGCCATGTTATTGCTGATGGACCGGCAAATAATCCAAGTAATCCCATTGAAACAATTTATATGCAGGTTATAAACTATGCTAAGAAATTTGTATATATAACAACTCCGTATCTTATCATAGAAGATGATATGAAGAGGGCTCTGATTACAGCTGTCGAAAGCGGAATTGATGTCAGGATCATTACGCCTTATATACCGGATAAGAAGAATGTAAAGAGGCTGACGAATTATAATTATGGTCAATTATTAGAAGCAGGCGTAAAAATATATGAATATAAACCAGGGTTTATTCATGCTAAAACCATAATTAATGAAGAGTGTGGTATTGTTGGAACCATTAACATGGATTACCGCAGTTTCTATCTTCATTATGAGTGCGGCCTTTGGATGTGCAGCAGGGAAGTCATCGACCTCATTAAAGATGACCTGTTAAATACGATGGATGTAAGTATAGAAATGACTTACCAGGACTGGAAGAATAGGCCATGGCATTTAAAAACTTATCAGCTGATACTGAATTTATTCTCTACACTTATGTAAATGGATGGAGTTTATTTTTTGAGTATATTGCTATTAGGGTTTGCGGCCCTGCTCTGCATATGCGAACATCTGTTTTGAAAGTTCTTGCTTAATTCCTTAAAAAAGGTTATAATAGGTAAAAGCCAGGTGAAAAATAGGTAAAGCGTTATTTATTATCCTGATAGCATGCGTGCGGGGCGCGCAGATGAAATTAAGCAAGAACAGATATGAAAGGCTTGGTGTTCTATGATATCATATATAAAAGGTGAACTTACGGATGTGAATGAAGAAGGAATTATGATAGAGGCAAACGGCTTGGGTTACGAAGTTCGTATGCCCCTTTCTTCTTTAGACGGTTTGCCGAAAATTGGAAGTCAGATAAAGATTTATACTTATCTTTATGTTCGTGAAGATGCGGTAGGATTATTTGGATTTTTAAATCGTGATGATTTAAAGGTATTTAAACTATTAATTACGGTCAATGGTATTGGACCCAAGGGTGCACTTGGTATTTTATCGGCAATTACACCGGATGATTTAAGATTTGCAGTGTTATCCGACGATGTTAAAACCATAGCAAAAGCCCCGGGAATTGGAAATAAGACTGCCAGTAAGCTGATTATTGAATTAAAAGATAAATTAAAATTAGAGGATGCCTTTGAACAGAAATTAATGAATCAGATGGACGGTCAGCTGCAGCTTAACGGTACCGGTACCAAAACGGCAGATATCAGAAAAGAAGCTATAGAAGCATTGATTGTTTTAGGTTATTCCCCTACGGATGCATCAAAGGTAGTAAGAAACATTGAGATAAAAGACGGTATGACCGCAGAAGATATTCTGAAGTTAAGTTTAAAAAGCTTTATATAAAAATGCCAGAAGAAACAAGATCGATATGTAATACCGGTTATACTGAGATGTTCATAACATTGAATGTCCAAAAAAGTTAGTGTGAAAAGTCTCGCAAAGTACATGCGAGTCATTAGAAGAATAGCAAAGGCAGCTATTCTTCGGGATTTATGCCCAAAAAGCATGGGCGTTAGTGGGAGCTAAAATGGGAAAACGAATCATTACAACGGAATTAATGGATGAAGACAAAAAAATAGAAAGTACCTTAAGACCCCAGCTTCTGGAGGACTATATCGGACAAACCAAAGCGAAGGAAAATCTTAAGGTATATATTGAAGCGGCAAAGCGAAGGAAAGAAAGCTTAGACCATGTTCTTTTTTATGGACCTCCTGGTCTTGGTAAAACTACCTTAGCAGGAATTATCGCCAATGAAATGTCAGTGAATATGAAAGTCACCTCAGGACCTGCTATTGAAAAACCGGGCGAAATGGCTGCTATTTTAAATAATCTGCAGGAGGGTGATGTTTTATTTGTGGATGAAATACACCGTCTGAACAGGCAGGTGGAAGAACTGTTATATCCGGCCATGGAAGACTATGCAATTGATATAGTAATCGGTAAGGGAGCATCTGCAAAATCCATACGTTTGGATTTGCCTAAGTTTACTTTAGTCGGTGCTACAACAAGGGCGGGTATGCTGACCCCTCCTTTGAGGGATCGTTTTGGTGTAGTGAATCGATTGGAATTTTATACGGTGGAAGAATTAAAAGTTATAATCTGTCGTTCGGCACAAGTATTTCAAGTTGAAATTGATGATGAAGGGGCACTGGAACTGGCAAGACGTTCCAGAGGCACCCCAAGACTTGCCAATCGTCTGTTAAAACGGGTCAGAGATTTTGCACAAGTTAAATATGATGGGTATATTACAAAAGAAGTAGCTGATTTTGCCCTTGACCTATTGGAAGTGGACAAGTTAGGCTTAGATAATATGGATAGGGAAATCTTATTTACCATGATAGATAAGTTTAGCGGAGGACCGGTTGGAATTGAAACCGTTGCAACCACAATAGGAGAAGATACAGGAACCATTGAAGATGTTTATGAACCTTACCTGGTTCAAAACGGTCTTATTCTTAGGACACCAAGAGGCAGGGTCGTATCGGATCTGGCATATAAGCATTTTGGTCTGCGTCAAGAAAAGCTTGTGAAACCGTAAGAGATAGTTTATAATGTAAATTAGTGAAATATTTTACGAATTAAGATAAAAAGCTATATGATACCTGCTTTTGATTAGAAATGGGACATGCTTTTTATAGTTATAAGCTGAATTTTTAGTTGGATTTTCTTTTACAGCCATATTATTTGGACTGGTACAATAAATTCTGAGGGGCGATTACATGAATAAGATGAACAATATTGAAGTAATCATTAATAACAAAAGATATACTTTACGTGGATATGAAAGTGAAGAATATCTTCAGAAGGTTGCATCTTATATTAACAATAAACATTTGGAATTTAAGAAACAGGATTTTTATAAATTACTGGATTCTGAAATGAAAAGCGTTCTAATGGAAATTAACATTGCGGATGATTACTTTAAGATCCGTAATCAGATAAAAGAGATTGAAAATGATAATGAGAGCAAAGGAAATGAAATTTTTGAATTTAAGCATGAATTAATTTCGGCTCAGACGAAACTGGAAGCTGCAGTAAAGGAAATTGAAGCTTTAAAAAAAGAATTAAATGAAGCACAGAAAAATATCATTCGATTAGAAACTGAATTAATGGATAAGAATAAATAAAACAAATAGGCATGAAGCAGCTGTTGCAAAACTCATAATTTAAACGACTTACGTTAATGTTAATCATACGTAAGGAATTAATTTATATTTTGCTGCAGCTCATTTTTTAGGTGAAGAAAGGACTGAAGTACCGCAAGCAGGTCTGCGGTATGCGATGGGCATAAGGTTGAAAGAAAATTTAAATATTAAAAGGATGCCACATATAGATTCTTTCAACCTGTATTATTTGTGGCAATACCGTAGACAGGTCTGCGGTATGCGATGGGTATAAAAATGAGAAGAATAGAAATTTTAGCACCGGCAGGGTCCTATGAAAGTCTGGTGGCTGCGGTAAATGCATCTTGTGACGCGGTATATATTGGAGGAATTAAGTTTGGGGCAAGGGCATATGCAGATAATTTGGCGGATGATAATATGCTCCGGTCGATTGATTACGTTCATGTTCATGATAAAAAAATATATATGACTGTGAATACTTTATTAAAGAATCCAGAGTTGGAAAATGAACTTTATAATTATATATATCCCTACTATAAACAAGGTTTAGACGCTGTGATTGTTCAGGATGTCGGAGTGTTGTCGTTTTTACATCAGCAGTTTCCGGAGCTCCCTCTTCATGCCAGTACCCAGATGACTTTAACCATGGCTCAGGGAGCGGAAGTACTGAAAGAGAAAGGAATAACAAGAGTTGTCACAGCCAGGGAATTAGGAATTGAGGAAATAAAGACTCTCCGGGCAGGTACCAATTTAGAGATAGAATCTTTTGTACATGGTGCCCTTTGTTATTGTTATTCCGGCCAGTGTCTTATGAGCAGTATATTCGGCGGAAGAAGCGGAAACCGGGGAAGGTGTGCACAGCCTTGCAGGATGCCCTATCAACTTATTTCAGATGGTAAAATTCTCTCCAAACAGGAGGGAAAATATATAGTAAGCCCCAAGGATATTTGTACTTTGGAGATAATACCCCAATTAATCGAAGCTGGCATAGACTCATTTAAAATTGAAGGACGTATGAAACGTCCGGAATATGCGGCAGGTGTTACAGCCGCTTACAGAAAATACGTCGATAAATATTTTGAATTGGGCAAAGAAAAATATGAAACCTATAGACGGAACCATAAAGATGAAATGAAAAAGGATATAATGGTACTTAAAGATTTATATAACCGGGGAGGCTTTACGCAGGGATATTACGGTGAAAGAAACGGTAAGTCCATGATATCCCTTTACAGACCCAATCACAGCGGTGTATTAATCGGTAAAGTTGAGGAAGCGAAAGGTAATCAGGCGGTAATCCGTTTAGAAGAAGGGATTAATGCCCAGGATATATTAGAAATCAGGGATTCGTCTGATAATTTATATGAGTTTACAGTAAAGTCTGGAGAAATAAAAGGGAAAACATATAGTACCAATATAATCAGGGGATCAAAAGTGAAAACGGGGAACCAGGTATATCGTACCAAAAATAACAAATTATTAAATTATCTTACGGAAGAATATCTGAAGGAAGAAAAAAAGATTCCTGTATCCGGGGAATTAAAAGTAAAGGCTGGAGAACCATTAAGGTTAAAGCTTAAGTGCAGGGATACAGAAATCAGGATTGAAGGAGATATTGTCCAGGAAGCCCAGAACCAACCGATGACAGAAGATAAACTGCGGAAACAATTACTAAAAACAAATGAGACATCCTATGAATTTACGGAATTGAATATTATAATTCAAGGAAACGTCTTTATACCGGTTCAGAAGTTAAACGAATTAAGGCGTAATGGATTAATGGATTTATCTTCTGCAATCACAGGAGGATTCCGAAGAAAAGAATCAGAAAAGCAGGTGTTAATTAACAGCAGATATTCGGTTAATGGCCTTAAAAATACCCTTTTAATCAGTGCGGCAGTTAGTAATAAAGAGCAGCTTATGGCGGCTTGCGAAGTGAAAGAAGTTTCCAATATTTATCTTGAAAGTGATGCTGTGCCCTTTTCAAAACTATTAGAATTAACAAGCTATATAAAACAATACGACAAAAATTGTTATATTATTTTACCTCATATATTCCGTAATTCTACGTATCAAAATTTTTTACAGAATAAAACTATTTTGTCAGACGATACTATAAATGGATATATTTTACGGAATTTCGAGGAATTTTATTTTGCTGCGAAGGAATTACAGGCTGTTAACCTTGGTAAGGAACTGATTACGGATTATAATCTTTATGTCATGAACCATTCAGCAGTACAATTCTATCAGGAGTCAGGCATTCATAAGTTTACTGCACCTGTTGAATTAAATTATAATGAATTAAAAGAGATGGCCGGAAATTACCATGACATGATCGTCTACGGCAATATTCCCCTGATGGTTTCAGCACAATGCCTCATTCAGACCGTAACTGGGGGGAGTAACAAAAATCATACAAAAACAAATGGGATTCCCTGCTGTGGAAACGGAATTAAACCGGCAGAATTAGTAGACAGGTATCAGAAGGGATTCAAGGTAAAGCGTCATTGCAGGGATTGTTATAATACTATTTATAACAGCCAGTGTCTATCCTTGCTTACTAATTCACAAGAAGTAAAGGAATTAAAAATACAGAATATACGTCTGAATTTTACCGATGAAACCGTGGAGGAAACAAAGAGGGTACTTAAGTCATTTATTGAAGTATACCATTTTGGCAGAAGGCAGGTTGAGGAGATACGGGATTTCACACGCGGACATTTTAAACGTGGTGTTGAATAGAAGACTGGCTTTACATGCTATATATAAAAGGGGGGGTGAGTGCTATTGGTAAATATATTCGTTGAATTTTCAAAGTATGTGAATATTATTTTGATTGCCATTTATACGTATTTTACCTTTCGTGTATTTGGGTTTAGTGATAAAAAGAAACAAGGCGGAATTTACCGGAAAATGAGCTATATAATTTTTACCTTTCATTTTATCTGTTATCTGATACTTTTTATTAGTACAAATAATATAAAAGTGGTTTTTTGGTATGTAATGGAAGTTGTTGCAATGTTACTGGTTTTAAACCTATATCAGTGGATCTATGTGAATCTGTCGAAACAGATACTGCACAATATGTTATTTATGCTGACGATTGGATTTGTAATGCTGACACGGTTGTCCTATGACAAAGCAGTAAAACAGTTTATCATAGCGTCAGCAACGCTTGCCCTGTGCCTGGTTATTCCTATATTGATTGACAAATTAAAGTATTTATCCAAATTGGGTTGGATTTATGGTGTGTTAGGAATATTGCTGCTCTTATCCGTATTATTCTGGGGGATCGAAAATTATGGTGCAACAAACTGGATCCGTATTGCAGGCATAACTTTTCAGCCTTCTGAATTTGTTAAAATTCTGTTTGTATTTTGTATTGCCGCACTTTTATCAATCCGAACAGATTTCCGATATATTATATGTGTTACAGTTTTAGCAGCATCCCATGTGTTAATATTGGTTTTAGAAAAAGATTTAGGCGGTGCATTAATTTTTTTTATAACTTATCTTGTTATGCTATTTGCAGCAACATCCCAGCCCTTATATTTCTTTTCCGGATTAATTGCCGGTTGTGCGGCTTCTTATATAGCGTATCACCAATTCAATCATGTCCGGGTCCGGGTCATGGTCTGGAGGGATCCCTGGTCCTTAATTGATAATGAAGGCTATCAGGTATCCCAATCTTTGTTCGCAATTGGAACAGGAGGCTGGTTTGGAATGGGACTTTTTCGTGGATTACCGACTAGTATTCCAGTCGTTGACAGTGACTTTATTTTCTCTGCCATATCCGAAGAAATGGGTGGTTTATTTGCAGTCTGTCTGATTCTAATCTATATCAGTACTTTTGTCATGTTTATAAATATAGCCATGAAGTTGAACAATACATTTTATAAACTAATAGCCCTTGGGCTTAGTATTATCTATATTTTTCAGGTTTTTTTATCCGTCGGAGGAGTAATTAAGTTTATCCCGTCTACCGGTGTTACCTTGCCCCTTATCAGTTATGGCGGAAGTTCCATATTAAGCAGTATTATAATGTTTAGCGTAATTCAAGGACTTTATGTACTGAGTCAGGATAGGAATGATAAGATTGAAAAAAGAAAAAGAATTAACAAAAAAGAAACGAACTAAAGAAAAAGAAGAATTAAAATCGGATCAGATCAATACCTTAAATCAGATTATATCCGGTGGAAGTGATAAAACCACGGTTCAGAATATTGCGGAGCCTAAACCTAAAGTCAGCAAAAAGGAACAGACCAACCGGGAAATCATGCTGGTTACCTACATTTTTGTGGGTCTATTTGTACTGGTATTAGGTTATTTTGCGAATTTTATGATATCACAAAGCTCAGAAGTTATTAACAATGCATATAATCAAAGACAGGATTTGTTATCGGAACAGATTGTCCGGGGTGATATTATCTCTGCAGATGGAAAGACACTGGCTCATACGGTTACAGATAAAGATGGGACAGAGAACAGGGTATATCCTTTTGGGAGTATGTTTGCCCATGTTGTAGGCCGGTTTTCCAAAGGAAAAACAGGATTGGAAGCCTCTGAAAATTTTCATCTTCTTACTTCTAACAATAATGCTGTCAGTAAAATTTTAAGAGAATTATCCGGGGATAAAAACATTGGTGACAATGTAATGACAACCTTAGACAGCAGGCTTCAGAAAGCTGCTTATAATGCACTTGGTAATTATAAAGGAGCAGTTGTAGTAATGGAGCCATCTTCCGGTAAAATTCTGGCGATGGTATCAAAACCGGATTATGACCCAAATAATATTGATGCTTTATGGGAAGACTTAATTGAAGACAGTGATAATGATTCAACGCTTGTCAATCGTGCAACCCAGGGATTATACCCGCCCGGATCGACTTTTAAAATTTTGACTGCCTTAGAGTATATCAAAGAAAATCCGGATTATGAGGATTATACTTATAATTGTGTGGGAAAAGGAAAATTTAATGATATAACGATTAATTGCTATAATAACAAAGTACATGGCGAGGAAGATTTAATGAAGTCTTTTGCAAAATCATGTAATTCGTCCTTTGCCAATATAGGTACAACGTTAAATATTTCCGCCTTCCGAAAATTATGCGAAAATTTTTTATTTAATACTTCCTTACCGACAAAACTGGTATATAACCAAAGCAGTTTCGTTTTGACGTCAAAATCACCCAAAAAGGAGATACCTCAGACTGTGATCGGCCAGGGGAAAACCCAGATTACGCCCCTCCATAATGCACTTATTGTATCAACCGTTGCAAACGGGGGTGTTATGATGAAACCTTATGTTGTAGACCATATTGAAAATCAAAACGGAAATGTTATTAAAAAATATATGCCTGAGATTTATAATACCATAATTACACCGGACGAGGCACAAATATTAACTACATTTATGAGGGAAGTAGTGAAGGATGGTACCGCAACTGCTTTAAATAATGAGAAATATGCGGTTGCCGGTAAAACAGGTTCCGCTGAATATGAGGAAGATAAACCTGCACACGCATGGTTTGTGGGATTTGCACCTGCGGAAAATCCTGAAATTGCAGTAAGTATTATAGTTGAGGGTGTTGGAACAGGAGGTGAATATGCTGTACCCATTGCTTCTGAAATATTTAGAACCTATTTTAATAATAAATAGAAACAAATCGCGTTTGGGATTGTGTCATAGGGCGCATAGGATGTACCCGATATCTGGATATTTTTGTGAGAATTGCATAAATATTAGTTGAACAATTATGAAAAATGATGTATACTATTAGTAGAAAAATCGACACACCAATATGCAGGAGGAATTGCGATGATTGAGGCAACGAGCTGTGGCGGTGTAGTTATATTCAGAGGAAAGATTTTACTACTGTATAAGAACTATAAAAACAAGTATGAAGGTTGGGTTCTGCCAAAAGGGACTGTGGAGGAAGGCGAAGAATATAAAGAGACAGCAATACGTGAAGTGAAAGAAGAAACAGGAACGGATGCTTCTATTATTAAATATATTGGGAAGAGTCAATATACATTCAGCACACCGCAGAATACAGTAATAAAGGATGTTCATTGGTATTTAATGATGTCTGATAGCTATTACAGCAAACCGCAAAGAGAAGAATATTTTATGGATTCCGGATATTACAAATTTCATGAAGCATATCACATGTTAAAGTTTTCGAATGAAAAACAGATCTTGGAACGTGCATATAATGAATATGTGGATTTAAAAAAGAGTAATTTATGGGGTAATAAAAAATATTTCTAATCAATTTGATGGAATGGATCAAATTGAGTTTTAGCTAATATTATAGGATAGAAAGACAGGTAACGGATGCCTGTCTTTTTTTATGCAAAGCAGCAAGTGCCAGTGCAGTGTTTGATTTACTCTTTCTGGCTTATATACAAAAAATTATGAGGATGGTATAATATTGCAGAAGATCTGTGATTTTGGTCAGCACCCGAGAGTACGCGGGAATAGAAAGGAGGATTGGCTTGATACTATATATCATACTTGGTTTGGTAATTTTAAGTGCTTTTTTTGCTGTACGTTACTTATTGCTAAGCCGGTCAATCACAGAAACTATCCGACAGATGGAGGGAATCCAGGAACTGAAAGAGAGTAATAGAAAATTAAAAGCGCAGACTTTTGATAAACATATGGAAGTACTGCTTAAAAAAATTAATGATCTTTATGATTCCGGGCAGCAGGAAAGAATCAAGTACCAAAGACAGGAAATTCTAAGCAGGAGGGAGATAGAACATATTTCCCGTGATCTTAGGACTCCCCTGACTTCAATTATTGGTTATGCAGATCTTATTCAGGATCCGTCAACGAATGAGGGAGAAAGACAAGTATATTTAAACATAATATTTAAAAGGGCTAAAGTGCTCCAAGGGTTTATAGAGGATTTTTATGATCTGTCCCGGATTGAAGGAAGTGATTATCCTATCCTATATGAAAGCATACCCGTAGAAAACGTATTAAAAGAAGTTTTTGTTTCTTATGATCAGCAGTTTGAAAGAAAGAATATCTTCGTTGAAATCTTATTAGATGAAAAACCAAACAGTATTATAGCCGACAAAATACAATTTAACCGTATTTTAAATAATTTGATTCAAAATGCATTAAAATATGCAAATTCATTCTTTATTCTAAAACAATATAATGCGGGAGATGAATGCATTATTTCATTTCAGAATGATACTAATGCATTAAAGCAGGAAGATTTGAATTATATATTTGACCGTTTCTACACCGGAAATAAAACCCATAAGGGGCAAAGTGCCGGTTTGGGTCTAACCATTGCAAAACTTCTTACGGAGAACATGAAAGGAAAAATCTATGCGAAGCTTGAGAATAATATCTTTACAATTGAATTGCATTGGAAGATGAATGGGCTCTAACTTACAAATTAATCATAGGGTTGATATGTTTAAACTTCAAAATATTCTAAGGTGCTAACTGGAAGGAGTCTGGGATTCCGTGTTTTTAGTGCTTTGATGAATATTGATTGAAATCTTTGGGTTATTTTGTTAAGAAAATTTTAAATAGTACTTGCTATCTATACTTGCATATGGTATAATTCATATGCTAAATTGCACGTATGTTGATTTTTGGCAAGGTGCCCAACGGGTCTGCTAAAAAGACGATACATACGGAAGAAATAAACCAAATGGAGGAAAATTATGAGCGTTATATCAATGAAGCAATTACTTGAAGCAGGTGTACATTTCGGACACCAGACAAGAAGATGGAACCCTAAAATGGCAGAGTACATCTACACAGAAAGAAACGGTATCTACATTATCGACTTACAGAAATCTGTAGGTAAAGTAGACGAAGCTTATTATGCAATCAAAAATGTTGTTGCAGAAGGCGGTAAAATTCTTTTCGTAGGTACTAAAAAACAAGCACAGGATTCTATTAAATCAGAAGCAGAACGTTGCGGTATGTATTTTGTGAATGAAAGATGGTTAGGTGGTATGCTAACTAACTTTAAAACCATCCAGAGTAGAATTACAAGATTAAAACTAATTGAAACTATGTCCCAAGATGGTACTTTTGAAGTTCTTCCTAAAAAAGAAGTTATTGAACTTAAAAAAGAATGGGAAAAACTTGAGAAAAACCTTGGCGGTATTAAAGATATGAAGGGTATTCCTGATGCAATCTTTGTTGTAGATCCTAAAAAAGAAAGAATCTGTATCCAGGAAGCACATGTATTAGGTATTCCATTGATTGGTATTGCAGATACTAACTGTGATCCAGAAGAATTAGATTATGTAATTCCCGGTAATGACGATGCAATCAGAGCCGTAAAATTAATCGTAGCAAAGATGGCAGACGCTGTTATTGAAGCAAATCAGGGTACTCAGATGACAGATACTACCGAGAATACTGTTGAAGCAGCTGGAGAAAATACAGAAGAAGTTGTAGAAGCATAATTAATTTAATGGAGGTAATTTAACATGGCTATAACAGCAGCAATGGTTAAAGATTTAAGAGAAATGACCGGCGCCGGCATGATGGATTGTAAAAAAGCTCTTGCCGAAACCGATGGAGATATGGATAAAGCGGTAGAATTTTTACGTGAAAAAGGTCTTGCAGCCGCTGAGAAAAAAGCTGGAAGAATTGCAGCAGAAGGTATTTGTGCAACTTCAGTAAGTGTTGATGGTAAAATTGCAGCTATCGTAGAAGTAAACAGTGAAACAGATTTCGTTGCTAAGAATGAAACATTCAGATCTTTCGTATCAGCAGTAGTAAATCAGGCATCTAAAACATCTGTAACAGATATCGATGCATTTTTAGCTGAAAAATGGGAATTAGACGATTTTAAGACAGTAAAAGAAGAATTATCTTCCCAGATAGCAATTATCGGTGAAAACATGAACATCAGAAGATTCCAGAAAGTAGTTGCGGAGAATGGTTTTGTAGAATCCTACATCCATGGCGGCGGAAGAATTGGTGTATTAGTTGAAGCAGAATGCGCAGTTTATAATGATGCAGCAAAAGAAGCAGCTAAGAATGTTGCTATGCAGATAGCAGCTATTTATCCTAAATATGTTCAAAGAGCAGAGATTCCCCAGGATTATATCGAACATGAAAAAGAGATCTTAAAAGCTCAGGCTATGAATGAAAACACTGGCAAACCTGAAAATATCATTGAAAAAATGATTGAAGGCCGCTTGAATAAAGAATTAAAAGAAATCTGTTTAGTTGATCAGATTTATGTTAAAGATGATGACTTAACAGTACAGAAATACCTTGATAATGTATCAAAAGAACTTGGTACATCAATTACAATTAAGAGTTTTGTACGTTATGAGACTGGCGAAGGTCTTGCTAAAAAAGAAGAAAACTTTGCCGATGAAGTTGCAAAGCAGATGGGAATCTAACTTCATATTTTAAAAGAGTGCTGAACCGCCGAAAACCCAGTGTTTCCGGCGGTTTTCTTGCGTTTTGGGGGTATCGTAAAATATATTATTGTTGCTCATTGAAATTCCTGGTTCGATGGTCCTCTCTATCTTGCAAGCTCGAAGATATATCCGCTTCAGACCTACTTATATTCCATGAGTAATTTTGATCCGGCAGTGGCTCTAAAGAGCGGCGCTTCACAGGAAGCAATCAATATGTTAAAATCCTTATCAAAATAAAAGTACAATGGGTTTCATCTACTACAGTAGATATCATATTTTCCTTAAAGTTATATCGTTCTATTTGTTCTTCATTTCACGATCACATCAATCAACGAAATGGAGGACATATTTATGTCTAAAAATAAAAACATTATAAATAATAATGGTTGAAAAATGACATTATATGGAATATAATAGAAATAGGAGGGGAAAAGACGAAGAAGGGGAAAAAATATGAAAGTAAAGAAAAAGATAGCTTCTGTTATATCATTAGTCTTAGTTCTTGGTTTTATCATGGGAACTAATGCATTTGCAGCGACAGATCAAATTATTACTGTAGGTAAAGACATGACATGGAAAGACGTAGATTATTTATACAGATCAGGGCTAGATCCATATATTACGGCATCATGTAGTTCTGTTTATCCAGATTCGGGTACTGATAATTTTACGCGTATTCAAGTAGGATTGAAACGTACTCCAAACTCACCATCTCCAGATACTATAATAAATTGGGGTGGTTACTATGTACTTTATGAAGGAGAAGGTGATACTAAAGTTCAAATACTGGATAACTACTTAAGTGCTTACAATATCAGAATATGTTTCAGAGGAAATGATCCAGATTACGGGGCTAATGCTGTTGTTTCATATAGTACAAGATAGATAATATTTATAAGTCTTTATTACCCTCCCAGTTTTATTTTAGAGAATATTTCAATGTCCTAACGTTTTCAGTAAGTACAGGTGATTTCATTCTGTCAATTGCTATGTTGATGTAAATCAAGCGGAGATACTACTTGCGATAGTTTTGTTAGGAGGTATAAACTACCTTTGTAGTCATATGCTTTTGCAAGAAGATTTCCCGATTGTGCTCGAACATAGAAGTCGTCAATAGTAATGATATTTATCTTTCTTCATCATTTAAAAAAGGGTGGAATCACATATAATTTCGGAGCAGAGGACGGATTTTATTGAATCCAGTTAATATATGTCGGTTTCGTAAATTGGTAAGTAGTATTCTTGGAAAATGAAGTAGTATTTCTTTACTATAGAAGTACTTGCTTATGTTTAAAAATCAAAAGAAATATGTACGGAAATATTTCTATGACCGGATTTTCTTTCTATAGACGTAGCTTTGAGTACAGAGGGAAAAAGAGAGTTCTGTTTTTATAGGTGCAATAATCTGGTTACCATTCTTTTGTTTTGATTGTTCAATTATACCAAATAAGCTACTTCAGGGTATATTCATGCCGGTTGTTATTGAATTTTCAAAGTGCATAGGCGACTTATCAAAGTGCGAATACGAGCTAATAATTTTTAGAGAGGAATCTTCTATGTTAATAAAATCAATTCAGATGCAATATAAGATAATTACTGAAAAGAAAAATTATTACTTAATGATGCTTGCGGTATTTGGTTTTGTTCTATTAAATTATTTTTCAAATGTATTTAAATATGCAGGAATGGATATTTTGGATATGTACCAACCTATGAGATTATTGTTGTTGTCAAATAGCGGAATATACTATCGCTTCTTTGCTCTATTATATCCTATTATTGTCCTTGTTCCAGCGGCTTTTTCGTTTATGTTTGATCAAGATGTAAATGAACAAGTTTTTATTCAAACAAGAATGGATGTCCGCAATTATTATTTGGGTAAAACAGTTGCAACATTTATCGTGACTTTTAATGTATTTACTATACCATTATTAGTTGAAATTTTTCTAAACAGTATTGCTTTTCCATTCAATTCAACAGGACTATTATCTAATCAAAGTATTTATGATGAAGTATCATTAAATCTACTTCAAAAATTATTATTGCCATCCATTTATGCATATTCACCAATTGTTTATTCTATTATTTTTATTGTAATTTTTGGAATATTTTCCGGGATAATTGCTTGTTTCGCTTTATCATTATCAATGTTATTAAACTTTAAATTTAAAGCTTTTCTTTTTTTACCAACATATGCATTCTCCTACATATTAAATGCAATACAATATGTTATACCAAATTTCGAATTCACAACCAATTATTATAATTATTTTGATATGTTTGATGGATTGAAAAAAAGTTTTTTTAGCTATATTGCTTTAGCATTATGTATAGCTATAATAACCTTAATTCTTGTTGTACATAAATCGAGGAAGGACTCATTAGGATGAAGTTATATGCTAAATATTTTATTCTTGCTATATTTTGGGGGATACTTCAAACTTTATTCTATTTTAGGGAGAGTAAAATAGTATTATTCTCAGATATAATGTTTGTTTCGAGTTTTTACAAACCTTTCTTTTTTATTACATCAATTATTGATATGTGTATGAATTATATACCACTATTCTTACTACAAATTATATACGGAACTTATATCTATCGTCATTTTTGCATTACGAGTGTTTATTTCTTCTCTAGATGTGCGAATAGGCAAGTTTGGTTTATAAAAGAGGCAATAAAACTATATGGTTATATTGTCGTATATTTATTGTTAATGATTGTATCCGGAACATTATTTTGCATGGTGAACTTTAGAGTATATTTTGATGAAGGATCTAATTATTTACTATTTTACTATATGCTCATCTTCTCTCTATGGCTGTATATTACTACAATTAGTATAAATCTAATAGCAATGTTTATTGGAAGTAATAATTCAACGGGTATAATTATTGGAGTGCAAATTATTCTATTACTACTGTTAGATGTTTTTGATTCTTTGATTCCGTTTGATAATAATAAAATAGAAAATGGAAGGTTACTCGAGCTTAATCCAATTTCCCACTTAGTTATGAGCTGGCATAGTAGTAGAATACTCTCAGTGAATCAGCTTGCTAATATATTGAACATAGATTTTAATTTTTATAATTCAATAAAGTATATGGGAACATTGGCGATTATTCTTACGATAGCGGGGTGTATTATAATACAAAGAGTACAATTTATTGCCATAAATAAAGAAACAGGAGGTGTATAATGCAATTAATAGTTGAAAATATTAATAAGACAATTAAGGATAAAAGAATTTTAGTAGATATTAGTTTAAATCTAGAGAGTGGAAATGTATACGGAATTGTTGGAAGGAATGGTTCAGGAAAAACAATGCTATTCCGTGCTTTGTCAGGATTGATGAGAATTGACTCTGGGACTATTACTTATGATAGGAAAGTACTTCATAAAGATATTTCAATGCTTCCGAATCTAGGGATTGTTTTAGAAAATGCGGGACTTTATACTGAATATACAGGTTTAAAAAATTTGCAATTATTAGCCGCGTTACATAATAAAATAAAAAAAGATCAAATTATTAAAGCTATTACTCGCGTGGGTCTTGATCCTAATGATAAACGAATTTTGAAAAAATATTCACTAGGAATGAAGCAACGAATTGTTATAGCACAATCAATAATGGAAAAGCCGAGTGTTTTATTACTTGATGAACCTACAAATGCTTTGGATGAAGGTGGAGTTGAATTAATACGAAATGTAATTTTAGAAGAAAAGAAGAGGGGAGCACTAGTTTTAGTTGCTAGTCATAGTAAAGAAGATATTGATATTTTATCCGATCAAGTATTCTATATGGATAAGGGATCTATTGTAGAAAGAAAGGGGTAATCTGAAACGTGAAAATATGGAAAAGAATAATACTACTAGCATGTGTGATTGCTCTTATATTAGGATTAATAGAAAGGCAAACCTACACTAATCTCTTGGCGGATGAAAAAGATGTAAATAATTTTTCTGTTATTCCTCTTACAGATGAAATTTTATCATTACAACTTGACATATATCTTAATGAGCTAAAACAAAAACCTATTATTATAAAAGTTAAAGCTAAAGGTGAATTAAATTTTCTTTATAGAGCTATTAAACAAAATGTACAAGTGTTAGAGGTCTACAAGGGCACGAGTCTTAAGGTGGGGGATCAGATTCAACTACTCACAACAAGAACAGTTTTCGATTTTAATGATATAGCGTTTAACATGGGATTTACTAACTTGTTGAAAAAGGATAATGAATATTTAGTATTTTGTGAGGATAAGATAGACAGTCCCTTCAAGAAAGATAAAAATCTTTTTAGAGTTTCAGAGTTTATAATTAATCCGATTTTTTGCTATGATAATTTTAAGAATACAGTAACAAATACTTCTGAGAAAGTACTGTATTCACAAATTGCTAGTAATGAATTTGTTGTTGAGGACGAAAGTACTTTAAAAAAACTTCTTGAACTTAAGCAAAAACTTTTTTATATATATCCAAGATAAAGAAATGCATATTCCGCTTCAAGGGAGTAAACATTCCGCTAACGGCGGCGTAGAATTCCGCAGAACAATCAATTCGGTCTTTCTGTGTAGGAAAGAAAAACTGGATGATGATAGATACAATCGCTGGTGCTGACTCCAGTGCTATTATTTATAGCATAGCGGAGACAGCGAAAGCGAATAATCTGAAGCCTTATGATTATTTTGAATATCTACCGACAGAGATTCCGAAGCATCTGGATGAAAAGAACAACAGTATCTGTGAGGATCTGCTCCCTTGGTCAGATAAGCTTCCGAGTCATTGCAGAAAGTCATTATAAAAATGTGCCGCTCATGAGAGCGGTTAACTTTGTGGGAGTAACCACTATGGAGCGTGTACCTTAGGAATTAGTTGATGATATATTGGAAAAAATTAAAGACCGAATTGATGACGAAGATTATGCATTGTTTGGTCATAGTATGGGAAGTCTTTTATGCTATGAGCTTTATTACAAAATAAGAGAATTAAACCTAAAAGAGCCTATACATATTTTTTTCTCAGGATATGGAGCACCATGTCTGAGTCAGAAGAAAAAGAAGATTAGCCTGTATTCAGATGAGAGGTTTCTCTATGAAGTTATAAAATTAGGAGGAATGTGTGATATTTTAATCGAAAGTGATGAATTTATGTCGTATTTTCTTCCAATAATTAGAAATGATTTTAGATTGCTTGAAAATTATCAATTTAAATCCAAAGAATTTAAGATAGGATGCGATATAACAATTTTGAATGGCATGGCAGACACAATAAAAACAAAGCATTTGAATGCGTGGAAAAATTATGCAGAAAAAGGTTTTAAAATATATTAATATGATGGTAACCATTTTTTCATAAATAATAATGTCCAAATTATTACAAAAATGATTAATGAAACTTTAATTAAATAATGCATATAGATACAAAGTTCTAAACAAAAAGCTGATAATCTTATGAAAATTGCATCGGTAATTTTAACAATGATGATTATTAAATAAAATTGCGAGTTAAGATATTTGGAGTAAATTTATTTTAATAGATGCACAAGATAGAAAATGATGCTCTATTAAAATGAAGGTAAATATATCAATCCGGATAATACTTTGTATATTTCTAATTTTTTTGGGTTTTAGGAAAAGTGAAGCGACAATTATTATTATGGCGCACTTTCCTGTCTGTTTTCATTTTAATATACGTCCTTTGTCCTGTTAATTATGGTAGTGAAAATGTGGGAGTCTAAAGTCTGTTAAGAAAAACATGCTAAAAACCCCCAATTAAGCAGCTTTTGCTAACCCTTGTAGAATAAGGCTTTGCAGTATTAATATATACTTGCAAAACATGTTTTTGACCAAAAAAATCCACTTGTTTTTCAACGAGAAAGACACGTTTTTAATTCTTGGAAAAGCGATGCTTTTGAATAAGGTCTGTTTATTTGGATTTCTTGATTCCCTGTAACCTTAAGGTCTACGCCCGATTTTTCATCTGCGAAGTTTGAGTAAATAAAATGTAATTGAAAAAAATGTATCGTGTTGTATGAGAAAAAAATCGAAAGAGAGGAATTACTATGGATGTTTTAAGAAAAGAAAATATAGAGGATATTTTACCACTTTCAAGCACTCAAAAAGGAATGTTGTTTCATTATATAAGCGATCCAACTAGTACAAATTACCATGAGCAAATAAGGCTAGTACTACCTTGCATAAATAATGC
>JBAVPE010000159.1:0-79524 GCA_049692775.1 Anaerocolumna sp.
AACAATAACACGCTTCGCGATGCACACAAAACGCAAAGACAGCGTTTTAGCGCGGCAATTCTCCGGTTTTCTGTGACTTTCGCTTCGCTGCACTCACAAAAAACACGTCGCGTATACAGGCTGTGAACAGTAACTATAAATTTACATAATTTACATAATTTATAAAAATTAGTAGTATCATGTATTTTCTTGATGTATTATATATAAATGTCATATTGGCTTTTCATAGAGAATTAAATAAATATAGGGTTTATTATATTTTCACCGGAAGTAATGCCAATACAAATGAAATGATATAATTAAGGGGAGTTATGTATGAAAAATGATGTAAATAGACAAAAATCAAGGGAATATGGCTATAAGAATAAATACAGGAAAAAAATAGTTTACATTTGCTCAATTCTATTTCTTATTATATTTATAGGAATGCTTTATTTAAAAATATTTAATAGAAATTATAATAGTTACGAAACATTAACTACAATATCAAATTTAGGAAATACTGTATCAAATATTTTGAATTATAGAAATTCAATTATAAAATATAACCAGGACGGAGTGACTGCAATAGATGAAAACGGCAAGCTGTTATGGAATGGCGTTTATGAAATGAATGACCCAATTGCCGATAACTGTGGTCAATATGTTGCAGTAGCAGATAGAGGGAAAAGAGTGGTATATATTTATGATGAAAAAGGAGAGACGGCTAAGGTGGCAACACTGCATAATATTATTAAAATTGAAATCTCCATGCAGGGAATTGTTGCAGTATTAATGGAAGAGGACGATGGAAATTATATAAACTTATATTATCCCAATGGTGCTCTATTAACTAATGATGAAAAAGAAAATGTACTTGTGGAAATATATACTAATGCACAAAAAGATGGAATACCAATTGATATGGCATATTCAGACAATGGTATAAAGTTAATTACTAGTTATCTTTCCTTTAATTCTAGTCAAATTATGAATAAGGTTTCATTTTATAATTTTAATGAAGTAGGACAGAATAATATAGATCGATTTGTTGGCGGGTATATATATGAGAATAGGATAGTTCCTAAGGTGACATTTTTAAATAATGATACTGCTTGTTTGTTTGCTGATAATGGTTTTATTGTATTTAATATTCATGAAGTTTCAAAAATGCTCTATCAAAAAACATTTGAAAGTAAAATACAAAGTATTTTTTATAATAAAAAATATATAGGAATCGTATTAAAAGAAGATGGGAAAACGGAAAAACAACTTTTACTATACAATTTGAAAGGAAATAAAATAATAGATTGCAGTTTGGAATTTGAATATGATCAAATATTTATATCTGGGGATGAAATTATCATGTATGACAATTTATCATGTTTAATTATGAAAACAAATGGTAAAATTAAATTTAAGTACACTTTTGCAAATGGTATAGAGGCATTATATCCTATAAATAATCGGGATACATATTTTTTAATTACAAACTCTGAGATATCAAAAATCAGATTATTAGACAATTAAACATTCATAAAATATAGTGTAAGTAAAATTCTAAATATAAATTTGATTTATTAAAAATAATAGAACGCTAAATTACATTATTCATATTAATTAAAAACTTGTCACATTGTATAATGATAAGCCTAGACTATTTGCCGTTCATATGATTCGTTTCCAATGATTTAAATTATATGCTGTTATATAGAAAAATTGTTGATGTCAGTACGATAAACGTATGATTATTCATATCCGGTATATGTGATAAAAAGAGCATTTATAATGTTATTTTAACATTATACCGAGCTATGTCGTGACAATCAAGCAGATCAATTTCAGGTCATTCCATAAGGTCAAAAACATATTACTAATCGGCTAAGGAGTAAGTATATTAAAAGTTATTATAGCGCAGCTATATTGAATGAGTGCTTATATTTGGGATATGATGGAAAAGTATACAATGATAATTTCTGGTATAAGTTGGATGTTTTTGATTATGAGTATTTACTTAACATAATACAAAATTCATTTGATAATTATTAACACAACTGCTATACTAATAAGGTAAAAATTAGAGAGGACAAGATTTACAATGAAGAAAAAAGGTCATCTCATCAAATCAGTAACAGCAGGAAGTATTGCCGAAGAAATGGAAATCGAACCTGGTGACTGTCTGTTACATATCAATGAGAAAGAAATAAAAGATGTTTTTGACTATCATTATGCCATAAATGATGAGTATTTAGTGTTACTGATTCTAAAACCTGATGGTGAAGAATGGGAATTAGAAATAGAAAAAGATTATGAAGAAGATTTAGGAATTGAATTTGAAGAAGGCCTGATGGATTCTTATCGTTCGTGTAAAAACAACTGTATGTTCTGTTTTATTGACCAAATGCCGCCGGGAATGAGAGAAACTTTATATTTTAAGGATGATGATGCAAGATTATCCTTTTTACAGGGTAATTATATTACGTTAACAAATATGTCTGAGGAGGATATTGACCGCATTATTTTTTATAAATTATCACCGATTAATATATCAATCCATACCACGAATAAAGAACTTCGCTGCAGAATGCTTCATAACCGGTTTGCAGGAGAGGCCCTGGATAAAATCAAGAGGCTTTATGATGCAGGAATCACTATGAATGGGCAAATTGTCCTTTGTAAGGGTGTAAATGACAAAGAGGAATTAGAACGATCCATTCAGGATTTAGCTGCTTATATACCCCATATGCAGAGCGTATCGGTTGTGCCGGTGGGTTTAACAAAATATCGGGATAATTTAATACCGCTGGATAAATTTAATAAAGAAGATGCTCTTAATGTATTAAACACGATTCAACATTGGCAGACTATTCTTTATAAAGAATACGGAACCCGCTTAATTCACGCCAGTGACGAATGGTATATTACGGCAGGACTTCCCATTCCCGGTGCTGATCATTATGAAGGATACTTACAGATTGAAAACGGAGTAGGTATGGTTCGTTCCTTAATGGACGAATTCATGGGTTATTATGATACATTATATGGTGATAACAGAACTAAATCCGTATCATTGGCAACTGGTATACTTGCAGCACCTATCCTTAAAGATTTAATGGATCAGATTAATCAAAAATATCCTAATATTAAGATATCCGTATATACTATTATTAACGAATTCTTTGGAACAGATATTACCGTAGCAGGATTATTAACCGGACAGGATATTATGAATCAGTTAAAAGGAAAAGAATTAGGGGATTATTTGATATTACCTGACGTTCTGTTACGAAACGGCGAGAACGTACTATTAGATGACATTACCGTAGATGATATTAAAAATACTTTACAAATAGATATCCGTATTGTACAATCAGACGGAAAGTCCTTAATCAATGCCGTAGTGAATTAAGACATAAGGAGAAAATAATATGAGTAAACCAATCGTAGCAATCGTTGGCAGGCCTAATGTAGGTAAGTCAACTTTATTTAATGTTCTGGCAGGAGAGCGAATTGCAATAGTACAGGATATACCGGGGGTTACAAGGGACCGTATTTATGCGGATGTTACCTGGCTGGATAAGCAATTTACCATGATAGATACCGGTGGTATAGAGCCGGAGAGTACAGACGTTTTATTGTCTTATATGAGACAGCAGGCCCAAATCGCCATAGATACCGCGGATGTCATTATGTTTATTGTCGATGTAAGACAAGGTCTTGTGGATAATGACTTTAAAGTTGCAGATATGTTACGGCGTTCTACAAAACCAATTGTTTTAGTAGTAAATAAAGTAGACAGCTTTGAAAAATTAATGCCGGATGTATATGAATTTTATAATCTGGGTATCGGTGATCCCCAGCCGATATCTGCCGCATCCAGACTGGGACTCGGTGATATGCTGGATGAAGTAATTAAATATTTCCGTCCTGAGGATTTAAAGGAAGAAGAGGATGAACGTCCGAGGATTGCCATTGTCGGTAAACCCAATGTCGGTAAATCTTCGATCATTAATAAATTAATCGGTGAAGAAAGAGTAATTGTTTCCGATATTGCAGGAACCACCAGGGATGCCATTGATACCACAGTAAAATATCATGGCAAAGAATATGTTTTTATTGATACAGCGGGACTTCGCCGTAAAAGCAAAATTAAAGAAGATATCGAGCGGTTTAGTATTGTCAGGACTGTATCTGCCGTAGAGCGCGCAGATGTCGTTGCTCTTGTAATTGATGCAGAAGAAGGGGTTACGGAGCAGGATGCTAAAATTGCCGGTATTGCACATGAGCGCGGCAAAGGTGTTATTATAGTAGTAAATAAATGGGATCGCATAGAAAAAAATGATAAAACCATTTATCAATATACTGCCAAAATTAAAGAAACGCTTTCTTATATGCCCTATGCAGAGCTCATTTTTATCTCTGCTTTAACCGGTCAGAGATTGCCCAAAGTATTCGATTTAATTGAACAGGTAATCCAGAATCAAAACTTACGTGTTGCTACCGGCGTATTAAATGAAATTATGATGGAAGCAGTTGCCATGCAGCAGCCTCCTTCGGATAAAGGAAAACGTTTGAAACTTTTTTATATAACACAAGTATCTGTAAAACCGCCAACTTTTGTTATATTTGTCAATGACAAAGAATTGATGCATTTTTCTTATACCAGGTATATAGAGAATAAAATCAGGGAAGCCTTTGGATTTAAAGGAACATCATTGAAGTTTTTTATCAGGGAGCGAAAGGAAAAAGAATAGTATGTTACTTAAAATATTGATTTGCTTAATAATTGGTTATGGTTTTGGATGCTTCTCAACCGCTTACGTGATCGGTAAGGCAAATAATATTGATATCAGAAATTATGGAAGCGGTAATGCCGGAACGACAAATGCCCTCCGTACCTTAGGGTGGAAAGCTGGATTTTTTACTTTTTTAGGTGATGCAGTTAAAGCAATCATACCGGTTTTGCTGGTTCGTTTTATTATTCAAGATGACGTTTACGGACAACTTTTACCGCTTTATGCCGGTTTAGGAGTAGTACTTGGACATAATTTCCCGGTCTGGCTTAATTTTAAAGGCGGTAAAGGTATTGCGGCGACCGGTGGTGTTATGTTTGCCTATGATTGGCGTCTTGGTATCGCCGCGTTCATTATATTTATAGCTATTGTAATCATAACAAGATATGTGTCGCTTGGATCGTTAATGATATCTGTTCTGTTTCCGGTATGGATATTAGTAATGTATCCAGGTAACCTACATATGCTTATTGTCAGCCTGATATTTACTATATCAGCTTTTATTAAGCATCGTACAAATATAAAAAGACTTATAAAAGGAACAGAAAATAAAATAGGTCAGAAGGTAAAGATTGAAAAATAAGGAGGCGTTTATATGGCAAAGGTAAGCATATTAGGAGCTGGAGCTTGGGGAACTGCAATAGCAATTTTATTAGGAAATAACGGACATGAAGTTACATTATGGTCTGCACTGGCAGCAGAAGTAGAACTCTTAAAAAATGAGAGGGAACTAAAGGATAAACTTCCCGGTATAAAACTGCCGGATTCCGTAATTATTTCAGATGATTTAGGAAGTTCCTGTAAGGATAAAGATCTAATTGTATTTGCGGTGGCCTCACCTTATGTTAGAAGAACCGCTAAAATAGCCAGAATTTATATTAAAGAAGAGCAAATCGTAGTGAATGTAGGTAAAGGAATCGAAGAAACAACCCTGGATACCTTAACGGATATTTTAAAAGAAGAATTAAATAATGCAGATGTAGCTGTAATGTCAGGGCCAAGCCATGCAGAAGAGGTTAGCAGGGGAATTCCAACCACATGCGTAGTTGGTGCCGATTCAAAAGCGACGGCCCACTTTATTCAGGATGTATTCATGAGTGAACGTTTCCGTGTTTATACCAGCCCGGATGTAATTGGTATTGAACTTGGCGGATCCATCAAGAATGTAATTGCATTGGCGGCCGGTGTAGCAGACGGCCTGGGTTTTGGTGACAATACCAAAGCGGCACTTATGACCAGGGGAATTGCAGAAATCAGCCGCCTGGGTATTGCCATGGGTGGTAAGATGGAAACATTCGCAGGATTGTCCGGTGTGGGTGACCTATTTGTAACCTGTACCAGTAAGCACAGCCGTAACCGTAATGCCGGATATCTGATAGGAAAAGGTTATACCATGGAAGAAGCCATGGCTGAAGTAAAGCAGATAGTAGAAGGTGTTTATTCTGCAAAAGCCGCACTTGCATTGTCCCTGAAATACAACATTGAAATGCCGATTGTAGAACAAATCAATCTGGTACTATTTGAAAATAAATCTGCCGAAGAAGCCGTAACAGATTTGCTGCTCCGGGATAAAAGAAAAGAATATACGGAACTTAAGTGGAATAAATAAATTATAAACAACAATGTCATGAATTTAATTGCTCTTGCATATGCTTAATTATAACCGAAAGGAGGATGGCATATGTTAGAGCAATTTTCGTCACTTGACTTATCAAATCAGATATACGACGTATATAACGATATTAAGGCTAGGACAGGCGGTGACATATACATAGGTGTGGTGGGGCCGGTTAGAACGGGAAAATCTACCTTTATCAAAAGATTTATGGATCTGCTGGTTATTCCTAATATTCAGGATGTTCATAGTAAGGAAAGAGCAATCGATGAATTACCGCAAAGTGCTGCCGGAAAAACCATTATGACTACAGAACCAAAGTTTATACCAAAGGAAGCCGCAGAAATACAACTGGGTGATAACACAAAAGTTAACATTCGTCTTATTGATTGTGTTGGTTATATGGTAGACGGAGCCTCCGGTCATATAGAAAATGAACAGGAACGCTTAGTTAAAACCCCATGGTTTGCCCATGAGATACCCTTCACACAGGCAGCAGAGATTGGAACCCAAAAAGTTATAAACGATCATTCAACCATAGGCTTTGTCGTAACTACGGATGGAAGTTTTGGAGATCTTCCAAGGGATAATTATATTCCGGCTGAAGAAAAAACAATTTCAGAATTAAAGAAGCTTAAGAAACCATTTATTGTATTGCTGAATACGAATAAACCATATTCAGAAAGTACAATAAATTTAGCAAATGACATTGCTGCTAAATATAATGTTACTGTTATGCCGGTGAATTGTGAGCAACTTAAAAAGGATGATATCCACCGTATAATGACTAGCACATTATCTGTTTTTCCTGTATCTGAAATCAACTTTTACATACCTAAATGGGCAGAAATGTTACCGGATGATCATTGGCTGAAATTAGACTTAATAGAATCCGTAAAACAGTTATTAAAGAAAATATCATTAATTCGTGATGCCAGGCCGGATAATCTGACAACGGATAGTCAGTATGTTAAAAAATTCAATATTGATAAAATAGAAATGGAAAACGGTAGTGTTAAGGTTAAAGTAGATTTTGATGATACCTATTATTATACGGTTCTCAGTGATTTAATCGGGGTTCCGATTGCAGATGAATATCAGCTGATTAGTACGATAAGGGAACTGGCTAATATGAAAAACGAGTATCAGAAAGTTAACAGTGCCTGTGACCAGGTTCGTGACAGAGGATATGGTGTGGTTGCCCCTACCAGGGACGAAATCACGGTTGACGAGCCTGAAGTCATGAAACATGGAAATAAATATGGTGTTAAAATAAAAGCAACCGCTCCTTCCATTCATATGATAAAAGCCAATATTGAAACAGAAATAGCTCCGATTGTGGGCAGTGAAGAGCAGGCAAATGATTTAATTGCTTATATTAAAAAGACTTCTTCAGAAAATCCAAACGGAATATGGGAAACTAATATTTACGGCAAGTCAATTCAGCAGTTAGTAGATGACGGAATAAGTACCAAGATTAATAAAATGACAGATGAAAGTCAGTTAAAATTACAGGAAACCATGCAGAAGATTATTAATGACAGCAATGGCGGAATTATCTGTATCATAATATAAACGAATTTCAATGAAAAGTGATAACATTATTATTACCAACACGTAGATCGGAACTGGGAGATACTACTTAAGTGCTGGAGTCGAATGTTATCATTTTTTATGTCAAAAAGCGACCAAGTTCAGCATCCGTTTACTAAATATCACATTATTTACTTATATATTTTAACAAATCCACTAAATTCATTCTACACGTTAAGTATAAAGATTATACTGTATTACATATATTTAACATTGTTATTCGTATTTTTATTAATTTTTACTAATTTGTAAAATGTTTATGACGCACTGTTGACAAAAATGTGAACCCTTGCTATAATAAGTTAGAAATATATTTAATATATTTGTAACAACTTATAGTCTGTTGTTATAATTATATATTAAAGGGATGTTCACAGGAGGAACCCGATGAACCATATTAACAAAAAGCTTCTGAAGATTTCAACCCTTTGTATCGCCGGTACTGCAATATTTGCATTAAATACAAAATATTCAAGTGCTGAAACTGTATATGGAGAACAACCCATTGCAGGAATTACTGTTACTTTAGATAAATATTATGATTCATGTAATACTGCGGCTGCATCTGAAATTACAATCGCGGCATTAGAATCCAGTGTTGCGGCTTATGATTATAATAATTTAGGTATAGCTAAGGTGGAAAACCATTTAAACATCAGAAGCGGTCCTGGTGAAGATGAGAAGATTATTGGTAAATTACCAAAGAATGCAGGTTGTACTATCTTAGATATTGATAAAAATGGCTGGGCCAAAATTAAATCCGGCAAAGTTAACGGATATGTTATGAGTTCTTTTTTAATTACAGGGGATAAAGCAGTTTCGTTGGCTAAGAAAGTTGGAAGCTTAGTAGCGACTGTTAATACAGAAACATTAAATGTGAGGGCGGATGAGAGCCTCTTGTCCGAAATTGTTACAAGCGTACCCATAGAGGAAGAATTAGAAGTATCAGAAGTTAGTACGGATTGGATTAAGATAAAAATTGATAGTGATGAAGGCTATGTAGCCAGACAGTATATCGATTTATCCTATCAGTTAGAGAAAGCCGTAACAGTTGAAGAGTTGCAGGCAGGTGTATCCGGAGTAAGGGCTGAGATGGTTGCTTTCGCAAAACAATTTTTAGGGAATCCATATGTATGGGGCGGTAATAGTTTAACCGGCGGCGTTGACTGTTCCGGATTTACCAAAGGAATCTATGCTCATTTTGGATATTCCTTACCGAGGGTTTCCAGAAGTCAGGCATCTGCAGGGTATTCCATTAATTCATCGAATGTCAGACCAGGTGATTTAGTATTCTATGGAAGTGGCAGCTATATCAGCCATGTTGCCATGTATATTGGTAACGGCCAGGTAATTCATGCAAGTAATCCAAGAACCGGAATTAAGATTTCCAACATGTATTATAGGTCACCGATTAAAATTGTAAGATTTATTAACGATTAATAGATATAATAGAAAGAACTGCCTTATTGTATAGTGGACAATATTAGTTTTTTAACTGGTATAGTTTACTATCATAAGGTGGTTTTTTTGCCATTTTTATGGATATATAGTAATATCATTGACATCTTGGATGGTAAAATTTATAATAGTTTGAATGGAAGTTAACTAAAAGTAAGAGAAAAATAAAACGGACCCATGTGGAAGTCATGCTTTGGCATACAGTAAGGAGATATATGGAATTTGTAGTTATAGCAATAGGAATTATAATAGCATTTATCATGAAAAGTATATATGATAAAAAGAATAACCGTATAAAATTAATTCAGAAATTAAAAAGAGAATGGGGACAGATACCGGAAGAAGAGTATACTTTCGAAACCTTAAAATCACTCTCCAGTTATTACCGCTCTATCAAAGATGATAAACAGGATGTGGATGATATTACCTGGAATGATATTGATATGGACCAGATTTTTATGCTGATTAATAATACCGGCAGTGCAATGGGCGAGGAATATTTATATTCATTACTTCGTAAAGTTAAATTTAAGGAACAGGATTTAGCGGAACGAAACCGCCTGATAGGTTTTTTTCAGAATAATGAAGAAAAACGCATACAATTACAGGCATCGCTTCGCGGCATGGGGAAATTAAGGGATATCTCCGTATATGAATATATAAATCAATTAGATTTATTAGAACAAAAGAGCAGTTTGCCTCATTATTTTATGGCAGGGGGATTGATTGGGGCAATCCTGTTTATATTTTTTAATCCTGCTTTAGGAGGCCTTTTGACATTTATTATGGTGGCTAACAATATCATTCAATATTATAGACGGAAAGCTCAAATTGATGCTTATTTTAGTGTCTGTACTTATATTATCAGGTTGTTAAATTCGGTAAAGGTCATAACTAAACTAAATATTCCGGAAATAAAAACTTATTCAGAACAGTTAGAGAAAGCGAGTACCGTATTTAAGAGGTTTAAAAAAGGATCCCGTGTAGTTGCAGGTAAAAATCCCAATGGCGATTTACTGGATATATTTTTGGATTATGAAAGAATGCTATTTCATACTGATTTAATAAAGTTTAACACGATGCTGAATTGTTTTAAACAAAACCGCAGTATCTTAAACGAAATGTATGTAAATATAGGTACCTTAGACAGTATGATAGCGGTTGCATCCTTTCGCGCAATGCTGGATTATTACTGTATTCCGGAACTTCATGCTGATTTAAAACCTTTCCTTGAAGTAGAAGAACTGTATCATCCCATGATTGAGGATCCTGTAACAAATTCCATAAAAGAGGATCGCTGCGTTTTAATAACCGGCTCTAATGCCTCCGGTAAATCTACCTTTATTAAAACTTTAGCCATCAATGCAATACTTTCACAGACCATTTTTACTTCTATGAGTAAAAGTTATAAAGCAAGCTATTTTCAAATATCCTCTTCCATGGCATTGCAGGATAGTATTTTTAGTAAAGAAAGTTATTATATTGTAGAAATAAAGTCCCTAAAAAGAATTTTAGACCGACTGAATAGTGAAATTCCTACCTTATGTTTTGTTGATGAAGTGTTAAGGGGAACCAATACCTTGGAACGTATAGCAGCTTCCTCTCAAATACTACAAAGTTTTTCAAAAGGCAACGCCATGTGCTTTGCTGCTACCCATGATATTGAATTAACTCACATATTAGAAAATTATTATTCAAATTATCATTTTCAGGAACAGATTGTTGATAATAATGTTTTATTTGATTATAGGTTGTTTTCCGGCAGGGCAATTTCAAAAAATGCAATCAAATTATTAGGTGTGATAGGATATTCACAAGATATTATTGAACGTGCAACAAATAGTGCGAACCATTTCCTGCAAGAGGGAGTATGGGAAAATTTAAGATCCGAATGTTAATATTTATATTAACTTAAACAGGCTTTAATAAACAGTAAATGGGGAGGCACTATGGCTGATGGATTTAAATTTAGGGGGAAAAAGATTCTTATATTAACCATTACATTAGCTTTAGTAATATTATTTTTCTATTGGCAGAATAATGATATAGTAATTTCTAACTTTGAATATTCAAATGACAAGATACCGCAATCTTTTGATGGTTTCAAAATACTGCAGGTTTCTGATTTGCATAATAAACAATTTGGAAAAAATCAGGAAAATTTAATAAAAAAGACAAAAAAAATACAACCCGATATTATTGTAATAACGGGTGATTTAATTGACAGTAATCGAACTAATATTGATATTGCAATGGAATATGTTAAACAGGCAAAAAATATCGCACCGGTCTATTATGTAACCGGAAATCATGAAAAAAGAAGCAGCGAATATACCGATTTGAGTATTCAATTAATAGAATCCGGTGTGGTTATATTAGATAACCAGACTATTCTGCTAAAAAAGGGAAATGAAACAATTGCCCTGATGGGTTTAGGAGACCCTTATCCCTGCACCTGGAGCGTTATAGAAGAACAGATAGTTAATGATACACTTGATACTACTGTAAAAGAGGTTACTGGTTATTTTAAAATTTTATTATCTCATAGACCGGAATTAATTGAACTTTACGCTAATCATGAGATTGACCTGGTATTTAGCGGCCATGTCCATGGAGGTCAGTTCAGAATACCGTTAATTGGAGGTTTATATGCTCCTGGTCAGGGTTTCTTCCCTAAATATACGAATGGTGTGATAGTAAACGATAATACTACAATGATTGTAAGCAGAGGACTTGGAAACAGTGTAATTCCAGTAAGAATATTTAATAGGCCGGAGTTAGTTGTATTGACAATGCATGGCAAATGATAAATAAACTTTTATGAGGTGAAACGAATTCAACTCAAAGTATATTTTCGATGTAAAACACTTCGCGGTACTGGCAGCCGAATAATTTATAAATAAATATTAGTATAACTGGTTACGCTAGTGTTAATTTATACAAAGGATGGGTGTTATATGAAAGAATGGAACAATGATTTTTATAATATATCAATTCTTTATGAAGATAAAATAGTTAGAATTAAATCGGATAAGGCATTATTAGAATTTCTGGAACTACCCTCGAATGGTTCCTATTTATTATCCCGGCATATTTTAAAAACTTACGAACAAATTTTTAATAAACCATTAAAAATTAATCACCACTCATTGGCTATAGAGATCATTGCACATGTTTTTGCAGATGCTATATTAGTAAATATGAGTGATATAAGCAATTCAATTTCACATGATAAACTTAAATCGGTTGCGAATACGTTAGGATCAATTAGGCAACATACTAAAATTATTGACTGCGGTGAAAGTTCCGTTGATAACAATCGGCATGTGTGGGATATATTGGAACCTTTTCACTTAATAATTTATGGTATTGCTGAATTAACAAACAAGAAAAATGAAAATAATATAGGAATATAGATTTAGATAATAGAAGAACTGTTTCTTTAATAATTGAGTTACTGTTTTTACATTGCATTTATCAAGGTATATGTTATAATATTTTGTGAAATTGTTCAAAATTAAGTGAATGTCCGATTTTCTTTTTTTAGGTAATAATTTTCAGTGAAAATAATTTATCGGAATAAATAATCTATTTGGAGGAAATAAATGAAGGTTAAGATTTATACCGATGGGTCGGCAAGAGGCAATCCGGATGGTCCTGGGGGTTATGGAACTATATTAGTATATATTGATTCAAACGGACAGGAACATATCCGGGAATATTCAGGCGGCTTTAAAAAGACCACTAATAACCGTATGGAATTAATGGCAGCCATAATAGGCCTGGAAGCTTTGACGAAACCCTGTGAAGTGGAGCTTTATTCGGACTCGCAATATTTGGTAAAAGCATTCAATGAGCATTGGCTGGAAGGCTGGATCAAAAAAGGCTGGAAACGTGGTAAAAATGAACCGGTAAAGAACGTAGATTTATGGCAAAGAATATTAAAGGCGAAGAATCCGCATAACGTTACCTTTAACTGGGTTAAAGGACATGCAGGACACATCCGGAATGAAAGATGTGATGTACTGGCTACGACCGCAGCAGACGGAGATGATTTGGCAGATGATGCAGTTCAGCAATAAATGACTATTCTGACTCAATAGATAGTTACGAAAAAATATAACTCAATCAGGATATGAAACTACGAAAAAAGAGAAAAATGATCTGTTAAGATACGGAAGGAACGAATAAAATGGCAGAGTTAACACCAATGATGCAGCAATACATGGAAATAAAAAACCAATATAAGGATTGTATACTTTTCTATCGCTTAGGGGATTTTTATGAAATGTTTTTTGAAGATGCACTTACCTGTACCAAAGAATTAGAAATTACCTTAACCGGTAAAAACTATGGACAGGAGGAGCGTGCTCCTATGTGCGGTGTGCCATACCATGCAGTGGAGGGTTATTTAAGTAAATTAATAAGTAAGGGTTACCGTGTGGCAATATGTGAACAGGTGGAAGATCCAAAGTCTGCCAAGGGGCTTGTACGCAGGGAGGTAATTCGAATCGTTACACCCGGCACCAATTTAAATCCACAGGCTTTAGATGAAAGCAAAAACAATTATTTAATGGGAATCGTACATACTATAAACGTTTATGGAATAGCAACTGTTGATGTAACTACAGGGGATTTTTATGTTACAGAAGTAGATACAGACCGAAAGCTTCTGGATGAAATCAATAAATTTAATCCTTCTGAAATCATATGTAATAGTACTTTTATGGTAAGCGGGGTGGATATTGAAGACTTAAGAAACCGGATGCAGATATCCGTATCCGATTTAGAACCCTGGTATTTTGACGATGATTTATGTGTTAATGCTTTAAAAGATCATTTCAAAGTGACCTCCCTTGCAGGACTGGGATTAAAGGATTACACCATCGGGGTCATAGCAGCAGGTTCTATTATGCAATATTTATATGAGACCCAGAAAAATTCCTTAATCCATTTAACCAGGTTAACGCCTTACATAACAAGTAAATATATGATTCTTGACAGTTCCACCAGAAGAAATCTGGAATTAGTAGAAACCCTGCGGGAAAAGCAGAAACGGGGTTCCTTATTATGGGTTCTTGATAAAACGAAAACAGCCATGGGGGCCAGATTATTAAGAAGCTATGTAGAACAGCCCTTAATTGATAAGAGTGAGATAAACGAAAGACTGGATGCCATAACAGAATTAAATAATTTTGTTATTATGAGGGAGGAAATCCGTGAATATCTTAATCCAATCTATGATTTGGAACGTTTAATCGGACGTATCAGTTATAAAAGTGCAGGTCCCAGGGACTTAATCGCTTTTAAATCCTCTTTATCCATGCTTCCCCATATAAAAGGACTTCTTGAAGATTCTTCAACAAGTTTATTAAAGTATATACATAAGGAATTAGATCCCCTGTCGGATATTCATTTTCTGATTGAGCAGTCTATTGTGGAAGAACCGCCTCTTGCAGTAAAGGAAGGCGGTATCATAAAAGATGGTTATCATGAAGAGATTGACAAGTTAAGAAAAGCAAAAACAGAAGGAAAAACCTGGCTGGCTGAGCTGGAAACAAAAGAAAAGGATAAAACCGGAATTAAGAATTTAAAGATAAAATTTAACCGGGTATTTGGTTATTATCTGGAAGTGACCAATTCTTACCAGGACCTGGTACCGGAGAATTGGACCCGTAAACAGACACTTGCCAATGCAGAACGTTATACAACACCTGAATTAAAAGAACTGGAAGATGTCATTTTAGGTGCTGAGGACAAGTTGTTTTCCTTAGAATATGAAATTTTTTGTGAAATCCGTGAACGGATTGGGAATGAGGTCCACCGTATCCAGCAGACAGCCAAAGCCATTGCCAAAATCGATGTATTTGCTTCTTGGGCTTTAGTGGCAGAACGGAATAATTTTGCCCGTCCATCCATGAACGAAGACGGTATTATAGATATTAAGGACGGCAGGCATCCGGTCGTAGAGCAGATGTTATCCAATGATATGTTTGTTACCAATGATACTTATTTAAATAATAATGAGCACCGTATATCCATTATTACCGGGCCTAATATGGCTGGTAAATCCACCTATATGCGTCAGACGGCTTTAATTGTGTTAATGGCACAGATTGGAAGTTTCGTACCGGCTGCCCGTGCAGAGATAGGTATTGTAGACCGTATCTTCACCAGGGTGGGTGCGTCGGATGATCTGGCATCCGGTCAGAGTACCTTTATGGTAGAAATGACGGAAGTCGCAAACATCCTTCGTAATGCAACAAAAAACAGTCTGTTGATTTTAGATGAAATCGGAAGGGGTACCAGTACCTTTGACGGATTAAGTATTGCCTGGGCAGTGGTTGAGCATATCAGTAATCCTAAATTATTAGGAGCTAAAACTTTATTTGCAACCCACTATCACGAATTAACGGAATTAGAAGGTAAATTGGACAGTGTAAATAATTATTGCATTGCCGTAAAGGAAAATGGTGAAGATATTATATTCCTCCGTAAAATAATAAAGGGCGGTGCAGATAAAAGTTACGGTATACAGGTTGCTAAATTAGCAGGTGTTCCTGACAGTGTCCTGAAAAGAGCCCACGAAATCGTGGATGAATTAAGTAAAAATGATATTGCTGAAAAAGCCAGGTCCATTTCTTCGGATAAATCATTATCCTCAAAAGAAGATAATGTTCTAATGGAACCAGTCCAGGCCTTTGACCATTTATCCAAAACCAAAAAGAAACATTCCGAAATCCCGGATCAGATGTCATTCTTTGACTTACATAACAATGACGATATTATCTTGGAATTAAGGGAAATAGATATGAATGTCCTTACGCCCATGGATGCACTTAATAAATTATTCCAATTGCAACAAAAGATTAAAGATCGTTTGTAATAGAATGCTCTCAAAATACAAAGAAGATTACGAAGATATTTTAGATGCTAAATACAGACTGTGAACATTTTCTGTCTATCATAGGCATGTTTTTACTTGCCTTTCCTTCACTGCGTTCAGACGGTCTGCGTAAAAACATGCCTATGATATCACGAAAATGTACGAGAGTTTTTAGTCAGCATCTAAAATATCATTAAAAACAGTCTAAGAAAGTTAACGAGTATTCTAACACAGGAAGGAGGTACTAACTATGTCTAAAATAAGTGTATTGGATGAAAATACAATCAATCAGATAGCAGCGGGAGAAGTAATTGAACGGCCTGCAGCAGTGGTGAAGGAACTGGTTGAAAATGCAATTGATGCCGGTTCCAATGCGATTACCGTGGAAATTAAAGAAGGCGGTATAAGTTTAATTCGTATCACGGATAATGGTTCAGGCATTGAGGAAGAGGACATGTCCCTGGTTTTTTTAAGGCATTCTACCAGTAAGATAAAAACAGCCGAGGACTTATTATTTGTAACCAGTTTGGGTTTCAGGGGTGAAGCGCTATCAAGTATTGCAGCTATCTCCCAGGTGGAATTAGTGACGAAAACAAATGATTCTTTTTCCGGCCTGCGTTATTTAATTGCAGGAGGAGAAGAAAAGAGCCTCGAACATATCGGTTGTCCTAATGGAACGACTTTTATAATACGTAATTTATTTTATAATACTCCTGCAAGAAAGAAATTCTTAAAGTCACCGGTAACAGAGGCAGGATATATCAGTGATTTAATGGAACGGCTAGCAGTATCCCATCCGAATATTTCATTTAAATTTATTAATAACGGACAAATAAAACTCCATACCTCCGGTAACAGTAATTTAAAGGATATCATTTATAATGTGTATGGCCGGGATATAGCTGCAAACCTGCTATCGCTGGAAGGCAGCAACGATCAGATATCCCTGGAAGGATTTATTGCGAAACCTTTAGTTTCCAGGGGAAACCGTAATTATGAGAATTACTTTATCAATGGACGGTATGTTAAAAGCCCGTTGGTAAGCAAAGCAATCGAAGAGGCCTACAGGCCATTCATTATGCTGCACCGTTATCCATTTACTTCCCTGCATATACGTATTAACAGTGAATTAATTGATGTTAATGTACATCCTGCTAAATTAGAGATCCGATTTAAGAACGGCGAAGAATTATACCAGCTTCTCTATCACACTATCAAAAATGCACTGGAGGGGAAAGAAATGATACCTGCAGTACATTTAACGGAAGAAAAACAAGAGATCAGGATTGAACAAAAAATACCGGAACCTTTTGAAGAAAAACGCAGGCTGGAGTTAAATAAGAAAGCGTGTCCTGACAGAATAATTGAATCTCAAAACAGCAGTTTCCTAAGCCAGGATAGTAAATCCTGGGATCAGATTAATAATTACGGCAATCATGACAGTAAAAATATAAACGGCCACAACCATTCTTATAATAATAAAAATTTTAGTTCAAATTATAATCATGGCAGTAATTCTACAACTGTAGACCGTCCGTTTAATGGAAATACTGGCAATACTGTTGGTATTAATAAAGAGAACAAAGAACTGATTAAGGAAACAGAAATAGGAAAGCTTCACGAAGTTATAACGGAAGCCCCGGCTTTTGTCCGGGAAGAAATTGTTTCTTCCCATAGTACGAAGCCAGAGGAAACAAAAGATTCAAACGAAGTATTATCAGATAATTCTAATTATAACAACAATCTTACCAATATGGATAAAGCGGAGCAGCTAACCTTTATATCCGAAGAAGCCATTAAAAATCATCGTATCATAGGACAGGTATTTTCAACTTATTGGATTGTGGAGTTTGGTGATAAGATATTTTTCATTGACCAGCATGCCGCCCATGAAAAAGTATTATATGAAAAAATCATGAAATCCCTAAAGGAAAAACAATACAATTCCCAACTCTTAGAACCGCCTCTTATTCTTTCCCTTACTATGAGGGAAGAGGAAGCCTTAAAAAAACATCTATCTGATTTAAATGAAATTGGGTTCGAAATTGAAGAATTTGGCGGAAAGGAATATGCTGTCCGTGCCATTCCGAATGATTTATTTGGTTTAGCCCAATATGAAATATTAATTGAACTCATTGACGGATTAGTAGAAGAGGTATATAATAATACGCCGGAACTGATATTAGAAAAAGTTGCTTCTATGTCCTGTAAGGCTGCAGTAAAAGGTAATCACAGGTTATCCTATGAGGAAGCAAAAGCATTAATTGAAGAATTATTAACTCTTGATAATCCATATCATTGTCCCCATGGAAGGCCTACTATCATTTCCATGAGTAAATATGAACTGGAGAAGAAATTTAAAAGAATCGTTTAAAGGAAGTTGGAAATGAAGAAACCCTTGATTGTTTTAACCGGACCTACCGCGGTTGGAAAAACAGAATTGTCGGTTAAACTTGCAAAAGTAATCGGAGGAGAGATTATCTCGGCAGATTCCATGCAGGTTTATAAATATATGGACATTGGAACGGCCAAAATTAAACCGGAAGAGATGCATGGTATAAAGCATTATCTTATCGATGAACTTAATCCGGATGAAGAATTTAATGTGGTTAAATTTAAAGAATATACCTGTGGGTATATGGATGAGATTTATTCCAAAGGTAAGATACCGGTTGTAGTTGGCGGAACCGGTTTTTATATTCAGGCGGTTTTGTATGGTATTGATTTTAAAGATAACGGGGAAGATTCTTCTTACCGTGATCAGATGGAAAAACTATGTGAGCAGGAAGGAGCTTCCTATCTTCACGAAAAATTAAAAGAGATTGATTCTGCATCGGCAAAAGCCATCCATCCTAATAATGTAAAACGTGTGATTCGTGCCTTGGAATATTATTATCAGACCGGAAGCAGAATATCAGAACATAATGAAGAACAGCGCGGTAACGAATCCCCCTATAACTTCTGTTATTTTGTTCTGGACAATGAACGGGCAATTCTATATGAAAGGATTAACCGCCGTGTAGACCTTATGATGGAAAACGGGTTAGTAAAGGAAGTGGAAATGCTTCTTAAAAACGGCTGCACGAAAGATATGGTGTCCATGCAGGGGTTGGGATATAAGGAAATCATAGCCTACCTGAACGGGGAATGTTCCTTAGAAGATGCTGTTTATACCATGAAAAGGGACACCAGGCATTTTGCGAAAAGGCAGCTCACCTGGTTTAAACGGGAAAAAGAAGTTATTTGGATTCCTAAAAATGAATATAACAATGATGACAATAAAATACTTGAAGCCATGGTAAAAGAGATTAAAAATAAAGATATAGATTAAACTCAAAAGCAGAAAGGTCAATGCATGGACAAATTATTCACTCAGATTTATAAAGAATTTAGTATTGATGAAACAATATTAAATTACTGTGAGGAGATTGAAAACAGTTTAAAAGAACGTTTTTATGAAATAGATAAGGTAGCAGAATACAATCAGCTGAAGGTTCTAAAAGCGATGCAGGATAACAGGGTGAGCGATATCCATTTTGCCGCAACGACCGGATACGGATATAATGACTTAGGACGGGATACCCTTGAGAAAGTATATGCGGCTGTTTTCCGGACAGAATCTGCCCTGGTAAGGCCGCAGCTCATCAGTGGTACCCATGCATTAAGTACTGCGTTATCCGGTAATCTCCGCCCGGGTGATGAGATTTTATCACCGGTGGGTAAGCCTTATGATACATTAGAAGGTGTAATTGGTATTAAAAAGAAAGAGACTGAAAGATCAGGCCAAAGCCTTAATGAATCCAATGAAACCAGCCATAAAGAAGATACGGGGCGTTTAACAGGTTCCCTGGCTGAATACGGAATTACGTATTCACAGGTAGATTTATTACCGGATGGCAGTTTTAATTATGACGAAATCCGTAAGGCTATGAATGAACGCACAAAATTAGTGACCATTCAACGTTCGAAAGGATATGACACCAGACCGTCTCTTTCCATACAAAGAATTGGTGAATTAATCCGTTTTATAAAAGATATTAATCCAAACGTAATCTGTATGGCAGATAATTGTTATGGTGAATTTGTGGAAACCATTGAACCTACCGATGTAGGTGCGGATTTATGCGTAGGTTCTTTAATAAAAAATCCGGGAGGCGGTTTAGCACCTATTGGCGGTTATATTGTTGGAAAAGAAGAATTTGTCGATAATGCAGCTTTTCGATTAACCGCTCCGGGCCTTGGCAGGGAAGTCGGTGCAACCCTTGGAATAAACGGACAATTATTCCAAGGTCTGTTCCTGTCACCTGCGGTCGTATCCGGTGCATTAAAAGGTGCCATTTATGCAGCCAATATATATGAAAAGCTGGGATTTCCGGTTATACCAAACGGTTCTGAATCCAGACATGATATCATACAGGCAGTAACCCTCGGGACCCCGGAGGGTATAATAGCCTTCTGTAAAGGAATTCAGGCAGCAGCTCCTGTAGACAGCTTTGTAACCCCGGAACCCTGGGCAATGCCGGGATATCATTCTGAAGTCATAATGGCGGCCGGGGCGTTTGTACAGGGAGCTTCGATTGAATTGAGTGCGGATGCACCGATTGAACCACCCTATGCTGTTTATTTCCAAGGTGGTTTAACCTGGTATCATGCTAAAATAGGTATTCTGATGTCTGTACAGAAATTATACGAAGAAAAATTGATACACTTAAAATAATCTCTTTTTAAGAAGAAGTAAATTACAAATTGCTTTTATTTAATAATTTAAATTTAAAATAAATATTATAATAACTAAATTAAATGTATTCGTAATCGCAAGTACAAGAAATTTATGTAATGTTACTATATTACATAAAGCAGCATTAGGTATTTTATGCTATTTTTGTATACAAACCTACTGAATTATGTTAGAATGGACAAGAGAAATCTTGTATTTGGAGGTAATACTGTTATGGCTAAAGTAAGCGGTAAAAACTCATGGGCATTATTGCTGTTAATATTAGCAGGTGTTGTATTAGGCGGCTTTATCGGTTATTTGGCACAGGATGTATCCGTTTTGTCCTGGTTGAATTATGGACAAAAGTTTGGTATAGGGGGTACTGACGGTACTGGAATTATCCGTTTGAACCTTGGAGTTATGATAATCAGCTTCGGGGTATCAATAAAGATTACAATTGCCGGTATTATCGGTGTAATCTCAGCCATAATAATATATCGGAAGCTTTAGAAGGAATTTCCCTTTTGTTTTCTTGGAGAGAGAATAAACAGGAGGAATTATGACTAATAAGTATTTTACTGTAAAAGAAATGCCTTTATCGGAAAGACCTTATGAAAAATGTGAAAAATCCGGTGCAGCAGCTTTATCGGACGCTGAACTTCTTGCCGTAATCATTCGTTCCGGTTCAAGGAATGAACGGGCAGCTGATGTAGCAGCAAGGGTATTAGGACAATCTGCCGGCTATCCCGGTTTGATTGGATTAAATCACATGAATATGAATGAATTGCAATCGATTAAAGGCATTGGAAGAGTAAAAGCAATCCAGTTATTATGTATTGCAGAATTGACTAAACGTATGGCTAAAGCAACTAATGAAGGGAGACTTAAGATGATAACTCCTGAAGCGGTTGCTCATTATTATATGCAGGACATGCGGCATTTATCAAGGGAGAGAGTCCTTTTGATTATGTTGGATTCCAAAAGTAAGATTTTAAAAGATATGGTTATTTCAACCGGCACAGTCAGTAGTTCCCTTTTGTCGCCGCGGGAAATTTTTTTGAATGCATTAAAATACGAAGCAGTTAATGTAATCTTATTACATAATCATCCAAGCGGTGATCCTACTCCCAGCAGAGAAGATATTCAGATTACAAAAAGAATGAAAGAAGCTGGAAATTTAATTGGAATTAAACTTATGGATCATATTATTATTGGAGATAATAAATATGTAAGCTTAAGTGAGCAAGGTTTTATTTAAACTTAAGCCGTACTTTGCGACATGATATGCTGTCCCGCAAATGATGGCGCATGAGAGTCGGGGGAACCATGATAATGCCTCTGGCATAATTATCATAGTTCCAAACACTTTACGTATCTTGAGTTGATCAGGATAGAATGGAAACAAGTTTGGAAGGAGACAACAGGTATGACAGGAAAGATATATGGTATTGATTTTGGAACCAGTACCATTAAAATATATCAGAAAAATGACGGAATTATTTTAGATGAAAAAAATATGATTGCAGTCGCTAATAGAAAACAGGTAATTGCGGCGGGGAATGAAGCCTTTGAGATGTATGAAAAAGCACCTTCGAATATACAGGTAACCTATCCTGTTAAAAATGGTGTAATTGCTGATATTGCCAATATGCAGGAATTATTAAATTATATGATTCGTAAGATTAACAAAAAGGGTAAAAGATTATCTGCAGCCGCTATTATAGTTGCAACCCCCTCGGATATTACGGAGGTTGAGAAAAGGGCATTTTTTGATTTAGTTGCCAGTTCCAATGTAAAAACCAAAAATATTAGAATTGTAGAAAAACCAATCGCTGATGCGATTGGAATCGGACTTGATGTAACGAATGCCAAAGGGGTTATGGTAGTGGATATTGGTGCGGATACCACCGAAGTGTCTATTATGTCTTTAGGCGGGATCGTTATCAGCAAGTTAATTCCGATTGGGGGTAACCGCCTGGATGAATCTATTAAAACTTATGTCAAGAAAAATTACAATCTGATAATTGGTGATAAAACCGCGGAGAACATTAAGAGGGAATTAGCCTCTGCATTCCCAATGGAAGAAAAAAGCATTAAGGTTTATGGCCGTAATATGGTAACCGGTCTGCCATCTGAAGTCGAAATAAGTTCAACTTATGTGTATGAATCAATTACAGAATATCTCTATTCTATCGTGGATGCAATACGTATTATATTAGAAAGAACACCGCCTGAAATCTCTTCGGATATTATAGATTCAGGAATATATGTTACCGGCGGTTCCGCTTCCATATCAGGACTTGATAAATTAATAGGAAAAGAAACAGGTTTAAGAATAAATATATGTAAAGATGCTACCGATACGGTTGTCAACGGTCTTGGTAAAATAATCGAAGATAAAAAACTCACGTCATTAGCATGTTCCTTAAAACAAACTAATTTTAGCGGCTGATAATAAATACGGTTTATGAAAAGTCTGTCATGGGGAAATAAAATATTGAATAGTCATGAAAAATAGTTTGGCCTTGGCGGACATTTTAATTAATAATATAGAAATAATCGGATTGCCCTGATTTACTCGGATTGCTCCGATTGTAAGAAAGAGGTATTTATGAGAAGGCGGACAAAAATAAATATAAATCCGAAGCATTTATTTATTACGGGTGCTTTGTTATGTTTTGTATTAATATTTGTTTCTTTTCAATACAGAGAACAATTATCACCGGTAAAAACAGCGGTGGGCAATGTAATATCACCTATGCAGGATGGCATTAATTCCATAGGGTATGCTATTTCGCATCAAGCTGATAAGTTCACGAGTCTTAAAAAACTTTTAAATGAAAACGCAACCCTGAAAGATAAGGTTAATACTTTATCTTATGAAAATAAAATATTATTGCAGGATAAATATGAATTGGACCGGTTCCGTGACTTATATAAATTAGATAAAAAATATGCAGATTACCCTAAGGTAGGAGCAAGAGTTATCGATGCAGATCCCAATAGCTGGTATAACAGCTTTCGGATTGATAAAGGTACGGATGACGGAATTGCAGTGAATATGAATGTAATAGCAGGCAACGGACTAGTAGGTATTATTGAAGAAGTAGGAAAAAATTGGGCAAGGGTAAAATCCATCATTGATGACTCCAGTAATGTCAGCGGCATGTTTTTAAAAACCTCGGATCAATGTATCATTAACGGTGATTTGGAACTATATAATTCAGGTGTGATTGGTGTAGAATTAATCAGTAAGGATGCCGAAGTATCAGATGGCTATGAGGTAGTAACCTCACCAATCAGTGATAAATACCTTCAGGGAATACTTATTGGTTATATCAGTGATTTAACCGTTGATCCCAATAACTTAACCAAGACAGCGCATTTAACACCGGCTGTTGATTTTGACCGGTTAGAGGAAGTGCTTATCATAACCGAATTAAAGGAACCATTGTTGGATGCAGACGGAACCGAAAAGTAAAAAAGCAGGAAAGGCAGGGGTGTATTTTTAAGTGAAACGATTTATAGTAGTAGTGATTGAAATTATAATATGTTTTTTATTGCAGACTACGGTTTTTCAATGGTTAGCGCTTGCTCATGTAACACCAAACCTCCTGCTGATATTAACGGTGGCGGTTGGATTAATGCGCGGAAGAACAGAAGGTCTGGCGGTAGGATTTGTATGTGGGTTGTTAATTGATTTTTGCTATGGTGACATAGTCGGTTTGTATGCCTTAATTTATATGATAATCGGATATTTGGCCGGTTTCAGCCATCGCATCTTTGTTAAAGATGATTTAACCATTCCGATTCTGCTGGTTGGAATCAGTCAATTCATATACTTTTTTTTGTTTTACGTATTCGAGTTTTTACTAAAAGGAAAGTTGAACATATTATTTTATCTCGTAAGGATTGGACTGCCTGAGATTGTGTATACCGTGATGGTATCCATCGTTTTATATAAGTTATTGAACATAATTAATACTCAGATTGACCGAAAAGAGGAAGAGGAGGTGTAGTAACTTGATTGATATTATATGGGAAAAAGTGAAGCAGGTACTTTCTTCCAGACTGCTTCCAATTTCTTTAATATTTATCTTTTTAATTGGTTTATTAGTGAATAGGATCTTTACCCTTCAAATTGTGGAAGGTGAAGCTCATTCTACGGATCTGGCTTTAAAATATACAAAAACAAGGGAAATTAAAAGCACCAGAGGAAATATATATGATAGAAACGGAATCTTATTAGCTTATAATAAATTAACCTATTCCGTTGTATTAGAAGAAAGTACAAAGTTAGCTACGAACCAGGAAAAAAATGACATGCTTTATAATTTAGTTTTATTATTAGAAAAGTATGGCAACACTATAGAAAATGAATTTGGTATCTCTATTGACAAAGACGGCAAGTTATATTTTAATATTAAGGATACCGCAGAACTTAGGTTTAAGAAAGATGCCTTTGGTTTGCGTTCAATTGATGATTTGACAAAAGATCAAAAAGCTGCCACGGCTGACGAGGTTTTTAATTATTTAAGACACGGTGATGGAAAATATAATCCCATGTTTAATATTTCTGATGAATATTCCTTGGAAGATGCATTAAAGATAATGACCTTAAGATATGCAATCTTCACCAATTATCCAAAATATAATCAGATTATTATATCTACCCATGTCAGTGATGAAACAGTGGCGGCGATATATGAAAACAGTTCCACCTTACCGGGAGTTGCAATAGAACAACAGACTTACCGTGTTTATAATGACAGCATATATAATTCTGATATATTAGGCTATACCGGTTTAATTAATTCGGAAGAATTAGATGCCCTGCCGGAAGGATCAACCTATAATAGCTCCGATGTTATTGGAAAAACAGGAATCGAAAAAGAATTTGAATCCTATTTATCAGGCAAAAAAGGATTAGAAACGATTTCCGTCAATTCAGCTGCAAAATATTTAGAAACACTGGAACGTAATGATCCTATAGCCGGAGGAGATGTTTATTTAACCATAGACGATAATTACCAAAAAGCCTTTTATAAAATTATAGAAAGAAGTTTAGCAGGTATCCTCCTTTCGAAAATAAACAATAGTACAGATGCTGGAACCAGGGGGACTTCAACAAAAAATATCCGTATACCTATATATGATGTATATTTTGCATTGATCAACAACAATGTAATAGATATTAATGCATTTACGGAAGATGATGCAACCAGCTTAGAGAAGCAGGTCAATCAGAAATTCCTGGCGAAACAGGATGAAGTGCTGGCTGATATTAAAGATATATTAGCACTGGACAGCACTACGGTTAATAGTGCGGCATCTGATGAAATGCAGGATTATTTATCTTATATATACGATGAACTGAGAGATGTTAATGTTCTGATATCCTCTAAAATTGATAAGGAAGACACCACCTATAAGGACTATATAGCTAATAAGATAAGTTTAAGTAAACTTCTTCAATATGCGATTGCAAATAATTGGATTGATCTGAATAAATTAAATGTTGGAGATGAATATTTCAGTACGGATGAACTTTATGAAAAACTTTTGGATTATATTAAAAACCTATTGTTGGAAGACAACACTTTTCATAAAAAAATATATAAAGATTTGGTATATTCGTACAAATTATCCGGAACGGAAATTAGTCTTTTATTATTTGATCAAGGTGTGATAAAATATAACGAGGAAGATATTTCAAAATTAGAAAATGGAACGATGTCCGCTTATTCCTTCATAACCAGGAAGATTGAAAATCTTGAAATAACACCTGCCCAGTTAGCACTTGACCCCTGCAGCGCTTCCATAGTTGTAACAGATGTAAAAACGGGGGATGTTTTAGCCATGGTATCTTACCCAAGCTATGATAATAATAAATTTGCCAATAAGATAGACCCCGTTTATTATGCTAAGGTTAACAATGACTTAACTTATCCTTCCATAAACCGCGCAGCGAAACAGAGGACGGCACCTGGTTCTACATTTAAGATGGTTACCTCTACAGCAGTATTAGAAGAAGGCGTTCTCAGTCCTGCTGAAACTGTTTATGATCATGTGAAATTTGATAAGATTACACCTTCGCCAAGCTGCTGGTCAAGCACCAGTCATGGTGCTGTCGATATTACCACTGCGCTTGAAGTTTCCTGTAATTACTTCTTTTATGAAATGGGCTGGCGTTTAGGTCTTGATAGTACCGGAATTAACAGGGATAAATCAGGCCTTGAAAAACTTGCAAAGTATGCTTCCCTTTATGGATTAGACAGAAAATCAGGAATTGAGTTAGAAGAGGCGGAACCCCAGATATCAGATAAGGATTCTGTCCGGTCAGCCATTGGGCAGGGTACAAATAATTATACGCCGGTACAATTAGTCCGTTATTTGACTGCAGTTGCCACCAGTGGTACTTTATATGATTTAACCCTTATTGATAAAGTGGTTGATAAAGACGGTACGGTTATATTAGACAATAATGCTAAATCAAAAAAACTGTCACAGGTAAGCAATACAACCTGGAATTTAATACATGATGGAATGTATAAGGTAGCTAACGGCAGCCGGAGTTCTTCCTCTTATGTATTTAAAAATTTCCCTGTTACCGTAGCCGGAAAAACTGGAACTGCACAGGAGAGTAAATCCAGGGCGAATCATGCATTGTTTTTATCCTATGCACCATATGATAATCCAGAAATAGCGGTTGCAGTTGTAATTCCCAACGGATATGCTTCCAGTAATGCGGTTGAACTTGCACGTAATATTTATAGCTATTATTTTAATGTAGGTGATAAAGATAAGCTCGTGAACGGAAAAGCAATTTTACCGGAATCCGATTCGCCATCTTTTACGGATTAGTGTGAATTAAAATATAAAATTGTAACTATTCAGTTACAATACCAGGAGGTATTCATGAATAATCCAGTTATTATAAAGGGTAATAAATATGGCATCGTTGTAGTACTGGATGCTGAAATGGGATTTAAAGAACTAAAAGAAAAAATCGCAGATAAATTCCGGGATTCTGCTAAATTTTTTGATAAAGCCCAAATGGCAATCAGCTTTGAAGGAAGAAAATTAACCAATGAGGAGCAGCGGGATATACTGGATATCATTGCTGAAGAGACAGAACTTCATGTTGTGTGTGTGATAGAGAATGACCCTCAAAAAGAAGAGGTATTTAAGAAAGCCCTGGATGAAAAATTGATGGAGCTTTCGAATACAACCGGACAGTTTTATAAAGGAAATTTAAGATCCGGTCAGGTTCTGGAATCAGAAACCAGCATCATTGTCATCGGAGATGTAAATCCGGGAGCCAGAATTGTGTCAAAAGGAAATATTATTGTATTAGGATCCTTAAAAGGAACTGTATTTGCCGGTGCCACCGGCAATACAAATTCTTTTGTTCTGGCATTGGCTATGAACCCGGTTCAGATACGTATCGCCGATACCATTGCCAGATCTCCTGATAAACCTGTTAAGGATGGCTTAAAAGAAACTAAGATAGCATTCTTAGAAAATGGAAATATCTACATTGAACCTTTAAGTAAAGAGGTTTTAAATGATATTAATATATAATAATTTATCTTATATTATAGGAAATCTTTTGGAGGAAAAACAGGAATGGGTGAAGTAATTGTAGTAACATCCGGTAAGGGTGGAGTAGGTAAAACAACAACAACAGCTAATGTTGGAACTGGTTTAGCAAAATTAGATAAAAAAGTTGTATTAATTGATACAGATATAGGTTTAAGAAATCTTGATGTAGTTATGGGACTTGAGAATCGTATTGTTTATAATCTGGTTGATGTAATTGAAGGTAATTGCAGAATTAAACAAGCTTTAATTAAAGACAAACGTTATCCTAATCTATACTTATTACCTTCTGCCCAGACCAGGGATAAAACGGCTGTAACCCCGGAACAGATGAAAAAATTAGCAGATGAATTAAGAGATGAATTTGATTACATATTAATGGACTGTCCAGCCGGTATTGAGCAAGGATTTAAGAATGCTATCGCCGGTGCAGACAGGGCATTAGTTGTTACTACTCCTGAAGTATCCGCTGTTCGTGATGCAGACCGGATAATCGGTTTATTAGAAGCAAATGAGATGAAGCGGACCCATTTAATCGTAAACAGACTTAGGACAGATATGGTAAAACGCGGTGATATGATGTCCAGCGGTGATGTAGTGGAAATTCTGGCTGTTGATTTAATCGGGGTTGTTCCGGATGATGAAAATATAGTTATTTCAACAAATCAAGGTGAACCATTAGTAGGAACGGACACCTTAGCCGGACAAGCATATATGAATATATGCCGCAGAATACTAGGAGAGGACGTTCCGTATTTAGATTTAAACGGAAGACAGGGACTTTTTAGTAAGCTTGCTAATCTACTTAAGAAAAACTAACTGAGAGGAGATAGTATGATGAGTTTGGCGGATTTCTTCAAGAAAAAAACGTCCAGTAACGTGGCCAAAGACCGATTAAAATTAGTTTTAGTTTCTGATCGGGCCGGCTGTTCTCCTGAAATAATGGAACAGATGAAAAACGATATTATTACGGTAATATCAAGATATATTGAGATCGATATGGACGGTTTGGATATTAAAATCACTCAAACCGAATCAGAAGGTAATAACGGAAGTGTTCCTGCGCTTTTTGCAAATATTCCGATAAAGGATCTTAAAACCAACAAAAAGTAAGGATGATTTGCATGTTTCGATTTAAGCAATATAATATAAAACATTATGATTTATCCATGATGTTTCTGGTAATTATTTTAAGTGGAATAGGTGCTTATCTGGTACGCCTGGTAGAAGGAGAAGGAGAAGGGTTATTTAAAAAGCAGATAGCAGGTATTATACTTGGACTTGGTATTGTAGTTGTAGTATCCTTAATCGATTATCACTTTATCTGCCAGTTTTATATTATTTTATATTTTATAAACCTGGTACTGTTAGTTGCAGTAAGGTTTGGTGGTGTTACTATAAATAATTCCAAAAGATGGCTGGATTTAAAAGTAATTACTTTTCAGCCTTCGGAATTAAGTAAGATTATTACAATAATCGTCCTTGCCAAACTATTTACTATATTTAAAGATAAAATGAATAAATTCTATGTACTCGTACTAACCGGAATATTAACTGCAATTCCTACTTTTTTTATATTGATCCAGACTAATTTATCTACCAGTATAGTTATTATGTTTGTTTTTGTTATAATGATTTTTGCTGCAGGATTAAGTTATAAGATAATTTTACCCATACTTATCATAGGAGTTCCTGCTGTTTTGGGATTATTCTGGTGTATTAATCAGGATTATAATATCGTTTTTTTAACACCGTATCAGCAGACCAGAATAGTTTCATTTTTAAATCCCGAATTAGACACCTCCAGTGCTATCATGTATCAGCAGGATAATTCTATACAAGTCATTGGTTCCGGTAAATTAATAGGTAAATTGTTGACAGAAGGTGAAGAATCCTTACAAAGTGATACGATACCGGTATCGGAGAGTGATTTTATTTTCTCAGTTGCCGGAGAAGCACTTGGATTTATCGGAGGATGTGTTATAATAGTTTTAATATCTATTATAATTTTTAAGTGTATCAGTATTGCTAATCATGCAGCGGATTTTATAGGAATGCTTATTGCAATTGGCGTAGCATCTATGTTTACGTTCCAGGTATTTGTTAATATCGGAGTAGCCACGGCACTTCTGCCGAATACCGGTATACCATTACCGTTTGTAAGTTATGGTCTTAGTTCCATGACCAGCAGCATGATAGCCATAGGTTTAGTTATGAATATAAGTTTACAACGAAAAAATAAAAGGGGGTAAAACCATATGAATATTGGTATGATAGCACATGACGCAAAAAAGAAATTAATGCAGAACTTTTGTATAGCATATCGTGGAATTCTAAATAAACACGAACTGTATGCAACCGGGACTACCGGAAGATTAATTGAAGAAGTTACAAATCTTAATGTTCATAAATACCTTGCCGGTCATCTTGGCGGTGAGCAGCAGATGGGTGCACAAATTGAACACAATGAAATTGACCTGGTTATTTTTTTAAGAGATCCGCTTTCTCCAAAATCTCATGAACCGGATGTGAATAATGTGGTACGTTTGTGTGATACTCATAATATACCATTAGCAACCAATCTTGCATCAGCAGAGTTACTGATTAAGGCATTAGATCGTGGAGATTTGGATTGGCGGGAAATATTTAAGTCATAATTGTTAAATTTATGTATATGTTTAAAATACCTGATAATACTTTGGGAGAGGTTTAGAATAATGAAGAAAAAGTTAATATGTTTCTTAATGTCTATCACATTTTTAACAGGATGTTCTAATTCCTCAACAAATGCTTTGTTGCCTTATTCTGAGACAGATAATGTAATTAGTTATGAAAATAATATTGGTACGGAAGTGTCAGACTTTTTCGCAAGTAATCTGACTGTTATTCCGGATGAATTAAATCATATGATGGATTCCGATATAACTGCTACATCAGCACTCATAGTTAATGCCAGTGATGGTGTAGTACTTTATGCCAATAATGTATATGAACAAATGTACCCGGCCAGTTTGACTAAATTAATAACCGCTTTAGTTGTTTTAAAAGAAGCAGATTTAAAAGATACGGTTACAGTAAGTTATAATGCTTCCCATATTACGGAAAGCGGTGCCACATTATGCGGATTTAAAGAAGGCGATAAAATTAATTTAGAAGCCCTTCTAAACAGTTTATTAATTTATTCCGGTAATGATGCCGGTGTTGCAATAGCAGAACATGTAGGCGGCACGGTAGCTGGATTTGCAAAGAGTATGAATGAAACTGCAAAAAGTGTTGGTGCTGTACATTCTAATTTTGTCAATCCCCATGGTCTGCATGATGATAATCATTTTACAACAGCTTATGACTTATATTTAGTTTTTAATGAATTATTAAAATATGATAAATTTGTATCTATTATTAAAAAGGAAAGTTATACTGCGACTTATGAGGATACATCGGGTCAGAAACTTACCAAAGAATTTTCAACTACAAACCGATATCTAAAAGGTACGGAAAAAGCACCGGAGGGTATTACTGTGATTGGCGGTAAGACCGGAACTACAAACAAGGCTGGAAATTGTTTAATCCTTTATAATAAAGATAGCCAGGATAAATCCTATATCTCTTTAATATTACAAGCAGATGGTGGTAATAGTTTATTTTCACAAATGACACATTTATTAGAAAAGATTAATTAATTGGTTTTCTATTTTTTGGTTGTTTTCTGAGTGATAATATACTATAATTGTTTTATATTAATTATTTATTTATACATATCACCCAAATTTTGTACACATCTTAAGGAGGAGATTACAATGATACAGATTATTGCAGGCGAAAAAGGTAAAGGCAAAACCAAAATCCTAATTGAAAAAGCAAATTCCGCAGTAAAAGAAGCGAAAGGTAGTATTGTTTATCTTGACAAAAGCAACAAGCATATGTACGAATTAAGTAATAGGATAAGATTAATTAATGTGAAAGATTATTGTATAGAGAATTATAGTGAATTTATTGGATTTATTTGCGGTCTCATTTCACAGGATCATGATATAGAAGCAATTTATGTAGATAGTTTTTTAAAAATTGCTTATTTAGAAGGCCCTAATATCTCCTTAATCCTTGATAAGTTAGAACATATTTCAAAAGAATTTAATATAGATTTTGTTATCAGCATTTCTTTGAACGAATCCGATTTTCCTGAAAAAATTAAGAATAATATTGTTGTTTCCCTATAAATAATTAATTATATAGCAGGATGTTTTCATACGAACAACATCTCATAGAAATAAACAGCGGCACCCTATGGTGCCGCTGTTTATTGTCATAATCCTTCCGCCATGGACGGAAGGATTGATTATTACAATAGAATACTTTTTATGATTTTTTCTATTGTTTATTTGTTTGTAAATCAGTTAGTAGTTTAAGTACTGTTACAAACAAATTTGGGGACTTGAAAATAGGAAATTCCATACTGCTAATTATTCATTACGCAATCTTCCAAAATAACTTAATGCATATAATCCAGCAATACCTACTAAGGCATAAATAATTCTTGATACCCATGTCATGTCACCAAAAATCACTCTTACCAGGTCGAATCCCAAAAATCCGATTAAGCCCCAGTTAATGGCTCCGATAATAACTAAACACAATGCTATATAATCTACTGTTTTCAATTGATTACCTCCTTTTTGTTGCATTAAATATTGTTACCAATTTTATGCTTAATATTCCTAATGATATTTTGTAAAAAAGTGCAATTAGGTCTTTTATTATTTCTCATTTAAAAGTATAATATATAGGAAATGTAAAGGAGGCTGTTGATTTGAATTCAGGCAATAAAGTAGCTAGATACCGCAAACGTAAAAGTGTTAATATAGGCGTTTTAGTTTTCCTTATTATTTTTGTATATGTTCTTATTAGTGTATCTATCTATCTGACAAAGGATCATTTAACTATATATGAGGTAAAAGAAGGTTCAACATCGGACGACAGTGTATTTACCGGAATGATATTCAGGGAGGAAGAAGTAATAACAACCAATACGGCAGGCTATGTTAATTACTATCATGGTGATGGAGCCCGAGTTTCAAAAAATTCTACTATTTATTCAGTTGATGAGAATAAAGATTCTTATGACTTAATAGGCAATAGTGACGAAGCGGTAGCATTAACGCCAGAAGATACTATAACTTTTAAAAAAGAAATAATTAATTTTCAAAAAACTTATCAGGATAGTAATTATCAATCTGTATATAATTTCAAATATGATATGGAAAATTCCGTATTGGAAGTTGTCAATAATCATATGCTGTCAAAATTGCAAAGTGTATTAAATGAAAATGGTACAAACAATACATTAAAAGTAATGAAGTCAAAAGCGAGCGGCATTATTATATATAGTATCGATGATCTGGAGGATTTATCCATTGATGCAGTGACTGCTGAAAATTTTAAGACAGATAATTATAAAAAAACACAGCTTCGAACAATGGATTTAATCGAAAAAGGCAGTCCGGTATATAAAATTATAAAAAGTGATGACTGGAGTATTCTATTATTATTAACGAAAGAGCAGTATACAAAATTAACAGATAAGGAAACTGTTAAAATAACTTTTTCTGATGATGGTCTCTCAACATCTGTACCAATTTCAGTTTACCAAAAAGGAACGGATTATTTTGCAAGACTTGATTTTAATAAGTTTATGATCCGATATATTAATCAGAGATTTGTTAATGTAGAAATCGCTGTTAATTCAGCCCAAGGTCTTAAAATTCCAATTTCTTCAATTGTTAAAAAAGATTTTTATCAGGTACCGTTGAATTATTTTACTGAGGGTGGTGACAGTGGCAGCACTGGATTGATAAAAGAGTCTTATGCAGATAATGGAGACCTAAAATATGTTTTTGTACCTACGGATATTTATTACAGTGATGAAAATTTTGGATATATAGATGCCAGATTGTTTGAGCCTGGTGATAAAATACATTCTGAAGAAACAGATAAAGAATTTAATATCAGTCAAAAGCAGACCTTAGAAGGGGTATTTAATGTAAATAAAGGTTATGCTGCTTTTCGCCGTATCGAGGTTTTATATGAAAATGAAGAATATTGTATCGTAAAAGAAGGTACTCAATATGGACTTTCTGTCTATGACCATATTGCATTAGATTGTAAAACTGCAGTTGAACAAAAAATAATTTACTAGATTTAATGATTATTATGAAAGGAAGTTATTATTTTGATTAAAGAAAATCTTATAAAAGTAGAACAAAATATACAGGCTGCCTGTAAAAGAGCAGGCCGTTTAAGAGAGGAAGTAACGTTAATAGCGGTAAGTAAAACAAAACCGGTTTCAATGATAGAAGAAGTCATGGAAGAAGATATCATCGATTTTGGTGAAAATAAAGTACAAGAGCTGACAACAAAATATGAAATACTTCCGAAAAATTTAAAATGGCATTTAATTGGACATTTGCAAACAAATAAGGTAAAATATATAGTAGACAAGGCAGAGTTTATACATTCCGTGGATTCTTTTAAATTAGCTGAACAAATTGATAAAGAAGCAGCAAAAAAGGGAGTTGTCAGTAATATATTAATTGAGGTAAACATAGCGGAAGAAGATACTAAATATGGAGTATCAGCAGACGAGGCCTATCCTCTCATATTAGAAATATCAAAGCTTAAAAACCTGTACGTACGAGGATTGATGACAATTGCACCTTTCGTAGATAATCCCGAGAAAAATAGGGAGCATTTTAGAAATTTGCGACAATTAAATATTGACATCAAATTAAAAAACATCGATAATATTAGTATGGATGTACTATCAATGGGTATGACCGGAGATTATGAGGTTGCTATCGAAGAAGGTGCTACTATGGTGCGGGTTGGGACAGGAATATTCGGTGAACGGGATTATATGATATAACCTGTATATATAAAAAAATGTGACGACTATTCAGTCAGAGAGGATCTTATGGACTTTTGCACAAAAAAACAAATTTCGGTGCAGGTAAATTAAACTGAATAGTTACAAAACATTAACAAGAAGCTTGGTTTATTAGAATTATTTTGGATGGGAGATTTGACATATGGCAAATATATTTAAAAACATATTGGATTCATTAAAACTGACAGAAGATGAGGATTATGACGATTATCTTAGTGAAGAGGAAGAAAAAGCAAGACGTGCAGAAAGGGTAGAACGTAAAGCATCTAAACAGCAAGTACGCCCTATATACGAAAGAGATGAATCAACATCATTTGTTAATTCAATGTTAAATGAAACTAAAAAAGACAAAATAACCAGAATGGAGAGAACTTCAACGAATAAAGTCGTTCCCATTCGTACAACTCCAAAGGGTTTTGAAGTATGTATTATGAAACCATCAACTTTTGAAGATTCACAGGATATTTGCGATATGCTTTTATCCGGTAGGGCTGCAGTTATTAATCTGGAAGGTTTTGATGTTGACTTAGCACAGAGAATTATGGATTTTATATCAGGCTCTGTCTATGCAATGAATGGTAAACTGCATCAAATTTCAAGTTACATTTTTATTATATCACCTGATACTGTTGATATCTCCGGAGATTATCTTGACCTCATCCAGAATGATGGGTTTGAGGTGCCAACTTTAAATAAGGAATTTTAATGACTATGACCCAGTTAATATTTAATGCCCTATATGTGTTTTTTATAGTACTTGAGATGATTTTATTTTTATATGTGATCACAACATGGTTTCCGATTCATAATAATTTTAAAAGTTTTTTGGCTATTTTAATTGATCCTATCTTAATACCGGTGCGATATTTATTAAAACATTCTATCTTTAATACACCTACTGCAGATTTGTCACCGGTAATAGGTTTTGTTATTATTTTATTTCTACAGGAATTTTTCTATGTCCTTAAATAGTCACAGATACTTTATGATTAACTAAAGCAGGGGTTAGGTATGCATAACGATAAAGAGGAACAGATTTTACGAAAAAGATTTATAGATTTGTCAAGAGCTTCTGAAAATAAAGGTATCTGCACATATACTGACTTTCTCAATTTAAACGAAATAAGTATATTTTATAGCAGTAAAAATGATTTAACAAATACGAATTATGACCTGTTTGGTGGATACATTGGAGCTGAAAGGAAAGTTTTATGCTTTTACGGAGATGATTCTGTAAAAGCTTTTTCAGATTACATTACTTGTATCCGTATGCGTCCAATAAATAAGAAATTTAGCGATGACTTAAATCATCGTGATTTTTTAGGTTCACTTATGAATCTTGGTATTGACCGTAATAAAATTGGAGATATACTGGTAAGAGAAAAAGAAGGATATGTATTTTGTGAAACCACAATCAGCCAGTTTATTATAGATAATTTAGATAAAATAAAACATACAAATATTAAGTGCAGTATTTTGGACAAGGATGCTCCCAATATACAACCTGAATTTCAGGAAATTCGTGGATCAGTGTCTTCGGCCAGATTGGATTCCGTTATTGCTTTAGCATTTAATTCCTCCAGGAACGGTATGCTTGGATTAATATCCGGTGGAAAAGTTTATATTGATGGTAAATTAGTGGAATCCAACAGTTACATGCTGAAAGAAGAGGAAACTGTATCTGTGCGGGGGTTTGGTAAATTTATTTATAAAGGTATGCAGAACCAAACTAAAAAGGGAAGATATTTTGTAATATTATTAAAATATATCTAGGAGGGAATGAAATGATTACACCGATTGAATTACAAAGCAAAACTTTTAAAAACGGTATCGGTTACGATAAAAAAGATGTAGATAATTTCTTAAATGAATTACTTATAGGTTACGAAACCTTATATAAAGAAAAGATGGAATTAAGCGATAAAATTAATACCTTGAATGAAGGTTTGAATTATTATAAAACCATAGAAAAAACTTTACAAAAAGCATTAGTACTTGCTGAACAGACCGCAGAAGATACGAAAGAAGCTGCAAGAAGGCAGGCGAAAGCCATAGAAACAGATGCAAGAGGAAAAGCACAATTAATCATGGCGGATGCCTCCAATGAATTTAATCACTTACAACAGCAAACCATCCAATTGATCAGGCAATATGAAGCTTATAAGGCACAATTCAAACATCTTGCTGCCGCGCAATGTGAGCTTTTAGAAAGTGAAAGTTTTCAGATACATATTGCAAATCTTAATACATTTTTAGATAATGAAAATATAAATAATACGGCAACAGCAGATAAATCAGAAGTTTTAAGAGATAATAAAACTACATCCAAAACGATTAATAGAAAGAAAGATCAGTCAGCCCAATATAGTGAAGAAGATACAGGTAAACAAGAAGAGGTTGAAGATGATTTTGAATTTTACAACTTGAATGAGGACGAACAGGAGTAATCGGAATGAATACGAATATAATGGTAAAATACAATAATTTACCCTGCTATGATATTGTTCTGGAACAGGATTATAGTTCTGTGCATCGTGAATTAAACAAAATAGATACAAAAAATAAAAAAATATGTATTGTTACGGATACTAATTTAAGTAAGCTATATCTAAATGAATTAATCGAGATATTAAAAGTTTATGCTAAGGTTGTTGAAACTTTTACTTTCCCTGCCGGAGAATCCAGCAAAAATTTGGACACGGTATATTTACTATATGAAAAATTAATTAATTCGGGATTTGACCGTAAAGATCTCTTAATTGCATTAGGCGGTGGTGTTGTAGGTGATTTAACCGGTTATGCGGCAGCAACCTATCTTCGAGGCATTAATTTTATTCAATTGCCGACATCATTATTGGCAATGGTAGACAGCAGTATCGGAGGTAAAACCGGTGTGGATTTTCATGCCTACAAGAATATGGTAGGAGCCTTTCATCAGCCCAAAGCTGTATATATGAATTTAAAGACATTACTTTCATTAAACGATGCTCAGTTTTTTTCGGGTTTCGGTGAAATTATTAAGCATGGTTTGATTAAAGATGCTGATTATTATTTTTGGCTAAAAGATAATTGTGAAGCAATTAAGAAACGTGATATGGCAGCTCTCAAGGAAATGATATATAAAAGTTGTCTGATAAAACGTGAGGTAGTTGAAAATGATCCGAAAGAATTAGGGGACCGGGCTCTATTAAATTTTGGACATACCATTGGACATGCTGTTGAAAAGCTTATGGAATTCAAATTGCTTCACGGAGAATGTGTAGCAATCGGTATAATTGCAGCAAGTTATTTATCCCATAAAAGAAACCATATTACACGGGAACAATTTGAAGACATTGTTTTCACAATTCAAAGTTATAATCTTCCTACTTCAATATCCGGTATCCGTGCAAAAGATATCTTTAATGTTACATTAAGTGATAAAAAAATGGAAGCCGGCAGAATTAAGTTTATTCTGTTGAATCAAATAGGGTCGGCTGTTATTGATACATCGGTTTCAGAAGCCGAAATGCTGGAAGCCATAAATTATATAATGGATTAATAAATCAATAACTGGAGGTTTTATGAAAAAAATCAGACATTTGATCTATGTTGTATTATTAATAGCATTGGATCAATTAACAAAATATTTTGCTGCAACACACCTGAAAGTGGATGGTCCGATGCAAATTATTCCTAAAGTTTTCAAACTATATTACCATGAAAATAATGGAGCTGTTTGGGGAATCATGAGTGGTAAAATCAGCTTTTTAATCATTATAACAGTTATTATAATGACTGGTATGATTTACTTTTACCTTAAAATACCGGCAGGAAAACGTTACGATTATATGCGGATTGTTTTAGTATTTCTTTCGGCGGGTGCTATTGGTAATTTGATTGACCGAAGTATTAATAAATATGTAGTTGATTTTTTATATTTTGAATTAATAGATTTTCCTATTTTTAACCTGGCTGACTGTTATGTAACCTGCTCTGCTGTATTATTGATTGTATTAAGTTTGTTCTATTACAAAGATGATGATTTCGCTTTCTTAAACAAGAAAGAAGAACATAAAAATGAATAGCCAGATAATTGATTTAATTGTAGATGCAGAAGATAGCGGTATTCGTATTGATAAATTTCTTGCAGATAATCAGGAAGATTTAACAAGGTCTTATATTCAGAAACTGATTCAGGAGCAAATGATACGAGTAAATGATAAAGTTGTTAAAGCAAATTATAAGGTGTCTCAGGATGATTCTATACAAATTATACTGCCTCCCCCTGTTGATTTAGAGATCAATGCGGAAGATATTCCCTTAGATATTATTTATGAAGATAAAGATATCATAGTTATAAACAAAGAAAAGGGAATGGTGGTACATCCGGCAGCCGGTCATTACTCGGGCACGTTGGTAAACAGTCTTCTATATCATTGTAAAGATGAATTATCGGGTATAAATGGCGTATTTCGTCCAGGTATTGTCCACCGTATTGATATGAATACGACGGGTGTACTTGTAGCATGTAAAAATGACAAGGCACATCATTTTATTGCCGAACAGCTTAAAGTTCATTCCATAACCAGAAAATATAATGCTATTGTATATCATTCTTTTAAAGCAGATAGCGGAACAATAGATGCCCCCATTGGAAGACATCCCATAAACCGCAAAAAAATGGCTATTAATAAAAAAGGTAAAAATGCCATAACTAATTATCTGGTTTTAGAAAATTTAAATAATAAATATGCCTATATTGAATGTTCCCTGAAAACAGGCCGTACCCATCAAATAAGAGTTCATATGGCTAGTATTGGGCACCCTCTATTAGGAGATGAGATTTATGGCCCGGAAAAAAATAGCTTTCATCTGGAAGGTCAGGCTTTGCACGCCAGAGTATTAGGATTCATTCATCCGTCAACAAATAAATATATGGAATTTGAAGCTCCCTTACCGGACTATTTTACAAATTTATTAGATAAGTTACGAAAATAATAATGTAATCATAGAAGATGAGTAGATATAAGTATGGATATTAATGATTAAGGAGTACTGTTTTGAAGAGGAAACTGATTAATAAACTATTGGATTGGAAGGAATTATCTTTCAGAAAACCAATTTTGCTTACTGGCGGACGTGGAGTAGGCAAGACTTATTTAGTTTACGATTTTGCAAAATCATTTTATACAGAGTCAATCTACATGAATTTTGAAAGAGAGCCATTCCTATATGATGTACTATTTAAAAATAATCCTTCAGAAATTGAGAATGTTATGAAGGATTATTTTCATTTGTCTGATTCTACGGAACCAATATTAATTATTCTGGATGAAGTTACCAATTGTCCGGATATAAAGTATATTTTAAATCTGTTACAGAATAAACCAAGAAATCATATTATAGCGATATCAAGTACATTTAACATAGATTATAAGACAGATAATATATTTTATCATTTAAAGCTTTTTCCTTTAGACTTCGAAGAATTTTTAATCGCTACAGGGAATGAGTGGTACATAGAAGTTATAACTGTTCATTATAAAGCAGATACAAAGATTCCGGATATTGTTCACCAGGAACTGCTTACTTTGTTTGAACTCTATATAGAGATAGGCGGAATGCCGCTGGCAGTAAATGAATATAATAATATAGGGTCGATTATTAATGTTTCTGAGCAGCACAGGATCCTGTTAAACTCTTTTTTATCTGAAGTATATAAAAATAATGTCGAAGGTAATTTCCTAAAAATCAGTCAGGTTTTTAACACGATCGCTAAACAATTAATGAAAGAAAACCGCAAGTTTCAATATAAATTAATTCGCAAAGGTGCTACACAGGCATTATATTCTGATGCACTGAAGTACATAAAAAACACCGGTTATGGTATCTGTTGCTACAAACTGGGGGATGAACCGGCTGACGGCTTTTACAATAATTATAATAAGCCTTCATTTACATTGTTTCCAACTATACTTAAAGATTATACCCACATGAATTTTAAGTTATATCTGTTGGATAGTGGCTTATTAAATTCAACCCTTAAGACTCAGTATGCTGTCATTAAAGAACAGTATAGAAGAGGATTAATAGAAAATTATGTTGCACAATGTCTTACAGCGAATGGGTATTCTTTATATTTTTGGGAATCTGATTCAAAAGCTAAAATTGATTTTATTATAAACAAAGATAGACGAATTATTCCGATTGAGGTAAGAACTGGTGACAATACCCGTTCTAGAAATGTTAGTATTTTTCGATCTAAATTTCAATCTGTAACAGATTCCATAAAGATTTCCACCAGAAATTTTGAATATATAAATCATACAAAATATGTACCGGTTTATGCAGTATTTTGTATTTGACAATAAATAAAAAATTTTAAGCTGGAGTAAAAAGCCTGTACTAATTAATTATGAGACTACTCAAATATATATGCCGTTATTCATTTCAAGTCTGTATAAGGGGCTTTTCGGCAACCTTCCAATTAATAGGAAGGCTTTTTTGCGTTATATAAAATTATGCCCTTTATCATAAAACATACTCTTAGGATGTGCATTTGTATTGAGGGCGTAAATTTTATAATCTATTACGAAAAATTATTGACAATTCAATTCTATTTGGATAGAATTGAATCAATGATTATAATCTACTAGCGTAGTTAACAACTATTGATATTAAACTGTATTATTCGACAGCAGTAGACCCTTGATTGCAAAGGATTTGTAGAACACCTGATTTATTTATATAATAGTAATATACTTTAAGGGATTAAATTATTTTATAAAACATAGTGTGGATTTAACTTATTTATTGTTTGATATGTACTGCTTTATGCTAAAATTAAAATTATAATTCGACTAAATTTTGTTTATCGTACGATTTTTCTACATAAGTAGTATGTGTTATTTTTCCTTAACATTCAATAAAATGAATTTCATATAGATATTTTTATATTTGTAAAGCACGTATGATATTTGTACATAACGTGCGGATAGGAGTAAGAATGAATGAAATACGTCTACATGAAGGTGAATTAAATATAATGGAGTTATTGTGGTCAAATAAAGTTTTGGCTGCTAAAGATATCTCTAAAATTATAAAAGAATACATTGGTTGGGAAAAAAACACAACATATACCGTAATCAAACGATTAATCGATAAAGGTGCTATAAAAAGAGAAGAACCCGGCTTCTTATGCAAAGCTTTAATTTCAAAACGTACCGTACAAAATATTGAGACAAAAGCTTTATTAAATAAATTTTATAATGGATCTTTAAATACTTTTTTATCAGAATTTTTAAAATTTCAAAAACTTTCTCAAGGTGAATTACTTGAATTAGAAAGGATCATAAGTGAGCAAAAATTATAAATGCAGTCATCTATAAAAACTAATCGTTTGTAGAATTTAATTATCTGTGTGGCTTATTCAATTCTGTAACTTAATTACATACAAATTGTCCTGCATCAAATATGATAAGGCATATCATTATTTAATATGATTATTTATTTGTAGGAGTATATAATAGATTTTAGAATTACATTGAGTAAATAAAGACTTAATAAGCAATACTGAAAGGGATTTACTGAATTGTTTTATTAATAATTTAAATTGCTGTTCATAGGAAGAAGCCTACTCTTAATATACTATAAATGGCACATTTATAAAGTACATGTAATATATAGAGTACTCTCGGAAACTAATAGTAGCATTAGAAGATATTTTAAATGCTAAACATAATCTGAGAACATTTTCTGTCTATCATATGTATGTTTTTACTTGCCTTTCCTTCGCTATGCTCAGACGGTCTGCGTAAAAACATACATATGACATCACGAAAATGGAAGTATAATTTTATCAACAGCCTCTAAAATATCAGTAAATACAGGCTGTGAGAGTTTTCGAGAGTACTCATTTAGGGAAAGGAGATGAGAGGATGGAGCAAAAAGTACTGGAAGATTTATTCCAAGAAATGAAAGAAGTTACGAAACTTGATGATATCGGATATCACAGAATTGAAGATGGCCGTTTAAAGCCGGTTTACAAGACTCAGACAGATGTTCTGGGTATTGAAAAATGGAAAACCGTTCATGGCCAGAATCCGGTATATATCAAGGATACTTACATATTGCAGGAAGTAAAAAATAAAAAGCAGCCGGTCTATATTTACGACACGAATAATGACAGTAGATCGGCAGATGCTTTTTTTCTTTTTGGAGTGGACAGTATATTAATCGTTCCTGTTATCAGACAGGACGAAGTTAAAGCAATCATCTGCATTGTATCAATCGGAAGTCTGCATAATTTTACAACAGATGAGATAGAAAAATGCACTCTATTGTCTGCACAATATTTAAAAGATTCTTATTAGGCTTAAGGGGGGTAATACAAGTGAGAATTGCTGAAGCGGTATTAAAGTATTTAAAAGAAAATGATGTAGATTATATATTCGGGGTTCCGGCAGGAACAGTTAGTCCACTTTATGATTCTATGAATGATGTAAAAATACAGCCTGTCGTTGCGAAGAATGAAGGCGGAGCAGCATATATGGCAGTCCGTTATGCAAGTGTAACCGGTAAACTGGGAGTCTGCATGGGTGCAGGCGGTGTAGGTGCTAATAACATGATTAACGGTGTGGCAGATGCTATGCGCAGTAAAGCCCCGGTTTTATTTATCACAGGTTATGTACATCGGTGGCAAATTGGAAAAGGAGCCATTCAGGAACTGGATACACAGGATATCCTTAAACCTGTTACCAAGTATAGTAAAACAGTACTGGATGAAAACCTGGTTATGAAGGAAGTTGCCCATGCAGTGGAAATTGCACATACCTTGCCTATGGGGCCTGTACATTTATCCATCCCCATTGATGTCCAGCTGGCAGAATGCCTGGAAGAAATACCTTCTGTCATAAATGATTCCATTAATGACCTTCCCATTGACCTGCCACTTCTTAAACAAGCCTGCCGTATAATTTCAGATTCCGAAAAAGGAGTAATCCTGGTAGGAAAAGGCTGCAGGGTTATGTCGGATCTGGTAATGCAATTGAGTGAACATCTGCAGTGGCCTGTCATCACAACGCCTGAAGGTAAAGGTGTGGTTTCTTCTGATTTTAAACTGAACTTAGGAACCTATGGATTTGCCAGTACAGATGCTGCTGATGATTATGTGAACAAAGAATCTGTGACATGCCTTTTAGTACTTGGTTCAAGTCTTGGGGAAAATGCTACCTGTAATTTCAGTCCCGCTTTATTTAAGGGAAAGAAGAGTATTCATGTTGACCGGGATAAAAAAGAACTGGGTAAGGTATATGAAACAGATGTAGAAATCTGTGCAGATATCCGTAAGGTCATTCCTTGTTTTTTGGATAATACGAAAAAAGCAGAAGACAGAGGGTTTATTAAGCCTGATTTTAATAAACCGGTTCCATCAAACCTTACATCTTTAAGCCTGATGGAGTTTATGGAAAAGCTTCCGGGATTTATGCCGAAGGATACCTACTATGTCTCGGATTTGGGAGAGTTTATGAATTTTGTTTTTAAATATCTGCCTATCCCCCAGGGAGGTGATTTTGAAATTAATCTCAATTATGCAGCCATGGGTTCAGGGATTGCCGGTGTGATCGGTGTTCAGGTGGCGTATACAGACAGGACGGTTGCTGTATTTGCGGGAGATGGGGATTTCTTCATGAATGGAATGGAAATTCTGACTGCAAAGGAATATAATCTGCCGATTATTTTTATTATTATCAACAATGCTATGCTCGGGTTTGTAGAACACGGACATCAATTCCTTTTTGGAAGGGCAGTTCCGGGATTTAAACAGCAAAGAATCAATATATCTGAAATGATGAGTACCTGGGGAATTAATTCAATACAAATCAGAAGTATGAATGATATGGGAAATATCTATGATTTAGTTAAGAATCCGGATGGACCGGTGGTAATAGAACTTATTACCGATGGCAATGAACCGGCACCTAACGGCGACCGTCTCAAATCCTTACAGAAACATTAAATCAAAGCATTATAAAGAGTATAAAGATGATTTTAAACAAGGAGGAATATCTATGCTGAAAGGGAAAGTTGCATTAGTAACAGGAGCATCAAGGGGAATTGGAAAGGCAATTGCGTTAAAACTTGCAGAGCATGGGGCTGACGTAGTAGTTAATTATGTAAACAGTGCACAAGCCGCAGAAGATGTTAAGAATAAGATAACCGGAACGGGCTGTAAAGCTATGACATATCAGGCAGATATATCAGACCGTAATGCATTGGAGGACATGGTTGATTTTACAATTGAGAATTTTGGCAAAATCGATATTCTTGTAAACAATGCCGGTATTGTGCGCTATGGTACTATTACGGATATGAGCCAAAATGATTGGAATGATGTTGTTAATACCAATCTGAGCGGTTTGTTTCACTTATGCCAGTTAGTAGCACCACATATGATGAAACAGAATTATGGTAAAATCATCAACTTAAGTTCTCTTGCTGCAGTCATGAATTTACCGGCATCTTATGGTTATACTGCTACCAAGGCAGGGGTTTCGGCATTTACAAGGGTTTTAAGTGCGGAATTGATTAAAAAAAATATTAATGTAAATGCCATTGCTCCCGGCATTATTATAACAGATATGCTTGATAGTTTAGGTGATGCAGCTGAATTTTACAAGGCGCAGATACCGGCGATGAGATTCTGTGATCCGGAAGAAGTTGCAGAACTTGCATATTTCCTCAGCCAGGATATTTCAAGATACATTGTTGGACAGACAATTGTAATTGACGGAGGATTGGCTCTTTAGCATTCCAAAAAATTGTCGAAATTTTTGATAAATTTCATAATATTTAACAAAAATGGAAAAATATTGTATTTAAAATTGACTTTTCCCAAAATTGAGTTATAATTTCATTATACAATAAAAGACATAAATCCCTATAATATTCATCTGCCTGGCAGGTGTACATTTAAGGAATACATATGATAATAAACTTTGCTTTTAATTGGATTGGCACAGTGAAAATCATATTTTTTCAAGTATCAAATATAGAAGCAATTTTTAACTTGATAATAGCAAACCTATTGAAAGATGGGGACGCAAAGCTACGAGTCTAAGGTGGAAGCACTATGACAGTCGGGTTACCGTAGTTAATTAAGCCTAGTGTGGTGATTACTACGCTATGGCTATTTTTTTTATTTATTTTTATATTATTAGGAGGTGTTGTAATTGAATTTCATTAAGGCAAAGAGTTTAAAAGTCAGGATTATTTTACCAATGTGCATTGCCTTGTTTCTGGGTTTTGCAGCAATATTTGCAGGAGTATATTTAAAAGTCCTGTCATTGGTGAAAGAAGCTGGCGGGAATCCAGACTATCAGCTGGGCGGTGGGTTTGGAATGTTCCTGTTACTGTTGTGTTTGGCAGTATTTATAATTTTAATGGTTCTTTTTCTGATTATTTTTAAACATACACTTAAGCCGATTGCACAGATGCTGTCTTCTTTAAAAGAAATAGCATCAGGTAATTTTACAGGGGAGATCAATATAAAAGCAGAAGGCGAATTAAAAAACTATGCGGAAAATTTAAATCAGATACAGCATAGAATGGGTGGATTTATTAATTCAGTAAAAGATTCGGTTACTATTGTAACAGTTGCTTCCGGTGAAATGAAACACTCATCTGGTGATATGAATGTTATATCCGACAGGGTTACCCAGTCTATCTCCCAATTGGCACAAGGTGCCACCCAACAGGCAGAATCAACTGAAAACGGAAGTTTAAGAATTAATAATATCGTGGAAATGATAGAATGCATAGCACAGGATATGACTTCTTCGGAACAACTGGCTGAAGCAGCAATTGGGGCCATGGCCACCGTGAAAGATTCCATCCGTTATCAGGAAGAAAAAATGGAAGAAAATAAGGAAATATCCGGACAGATGGGGAATGCCATATCAGACCTTATGGAAAAGTCCAAAGAAATCGGCAAAATTTTACAGGTTATTCAAGGTGTGTCACAACAAACAAATCTGCTGGCATTAAATGCAGCTATAGAAGCAGCAAGAGCCGGTGAACACGGAAGAGGTTTTGCGGTAGTATCAGATGAGATACGTAAATTAGCAGAGCAGTCCGGTGAATCCAGTAAGCAGATAACTGAGATTATTCAAGATGTACAGGCAGGAATTGAAAATACCGTTATGCAGATTAAAAAAGCCGATACGCTTTCTTCTGAGCAGGAAAATGCATTATCCCAGACCATTTCAGCCATTGGGGATATTTCAGATAAGGTTGAATCCATTGCGACTAAGGTAAAAGCAGTTTCAGGAACCACCGAATCACTTACGGAGGATGCAAAGCAGGCAGGGGATATGGTTGCTACTATAGCAAGTATATCAGAAGAAACAGCAGCCGGAACCCAGGAAGTATCTTCTTCTGTTGAAGAGCAGAATGTTTTAATTCAAATGATTACGGAATGTTCCACAGAGCTATATACCATTGCCGAAAGTTTGAAAGATAACATAGAAAATTTCCATCTATAATAAATAAAACTTATTACATATATGATTGGTCTGGAGTTTATCTCCATTTCAAAATACAAAATAATAAAAATCAGGAGGCTATATTATGTTAATTACTCATCCGAAGGGATTTTACACCATTAATTATGATACTGCTAGAAAAGTTGTATACGAAGCACCGGTGGGTCTTTGGACAAAGGAAGAATACGCAGAATATCACAGCCAGTATGTAAACAAAATCGGACCGGCAATGGGAAAGCAGCCGTGGGCAATCTGTACTGATTTAAGGAAGTATAAAATGTCAGATTTGGGTGAAGTAATGGCTAAGCACGTGGAATGGATGGCAGATAACAATGCAAAATTTAGTGCCATGATTGTAGACAGTGCAATTGTTAAAATGCAGATTAACAGAGCCATAAGTGGAAAAATTCCTCAGCAGGCATTTTTAAATGAAACGGAAGCAGATGAATGGTTAAAGTCTAAAGGATTTTAGGCGATAGTATAATGAAAGAGCATTTCTTCATGATTTATGTGTCATGGGGAAATGCTTTTTTTATTTCATAGGAAAGTTCTCACCATGAGATAAAAACCCTCCGGGGGATGCGCATGACGTGCAAGAGGAAGAGTGTCACTGACCACCTTATGCATTTGAAGTAGAAAAAGGTATTTTGAAAGATCAAGGCAGCCTGCTGGTAGCAGAAGTAACCAATACATTGGCAAAATGCTTAAGCAATAACGTGTTTGATAAATATATGCCACAGGAACCATCCGGTTAGGACCGGTAAGGGTGTTGTGGAGGTAAAAGGAAAGGGGTATTCATTTAAAGATAAACTTAACTGGAAAAGTCCTGCTTTTGATGAAATATTTCCATTATAGAATTGACCATTTACCGCATATATTAGAATAATGATATATAAGGGAGGGTTAGGATTATGCCTGATGGAAAAGTGGAAAATCAATTAAACCTGGCACTTTCTGTTTCGGAGCAGACCAGATCAAAGACATTGGATTTAAATGTAGGTTATGTTCCGGAAGTGAATATGTGGGAATTGATTGTGAAATATAGCGGTGATATTAACAGAATTGCCCAAGATTTAGAATTGATTATTGTACCTCTTCAAAACGAATATGCGATTATAACAATCCGGGAGGATTTAATCGACAGATTGTCTGATTATCAAGAAATCGAATTTATTGAAAAACCTAAGAGGTTATTTAATAATGTAGCGCAAGGACGGGCAGCCTCCTGTATCAATCCTTTACAAACAGCTCAATATAACCTGTTTGGCCGAGGGGTAATTGTCGCCATTATAGATTCTGGAATTGATTATTCACATCCTGATTTTCGCAATGAAAATGGAACAACCAGAATAATTGACTTATGGGATCAAACCATTCCCGGTAATCCGCCGGAAGGTTATGCCATTGGAACGGTATATTCCAGGGAACAGATAAATACAGCCTTAGCTGTAACCGACTTGGCACAGCGTTTAAACATGATACCAAGTACAGATCTGTCAGGGCATGGAACACATGTGAAGTATTTGAATACAAAAAGTATGAAGCATGGTTTCTGCTTATATAGAAGAGTTGGACCGGTATATAGGAATGATGTAGAACTTTCAGGCAACGTAGATTTCCATGTTTTGATTTAAATGTACGGGAAAACAAATTGTAACAGTTTTATTAAATTCAACATAAAATGGATTGAACTAATTTAATCTAGAGTATTCGTTGAAAGGGTTATAAAATGGTACCTCCTTTTTTGAGTTATATCACGTTCAATCGTCTTGGTTTAACGGCAAGAAGCCTAAAATCCATACTTGATACACCCGAAGACTTTGAAATGCATATCATCGACAGCAATTCAAAAGATGATACATGGGAATATATTCAATCTTTAAATGACAGCCGTATCAAATCAATAACACGGCTTGTTAAAAATTATGGACCAGTATTCGCGTTAAACCTGAATCTTTCAAAGAGGAAAGAAAAACAATTCTTTTTTTCTGTTGACAGTGATGTGGTTATAAAGACAAAAGATTGGATTACCCGCTTCATGGATGTATTTAATACATTTCCTGATGTGGGATTGTTGGGAGTTCAGAGAACTGCACCCTATTTTCCGATTTACCCTCAAGTTATTCCGAAGTCCAAAAATAATGTATCTTACCTTGAACTTAAGAATGGGTATGTAGATGTTCTCCTGGATTTTATACATGGTTGTTGTATGTGCATGAGGCCTGAATTAATAAAGGAAATAGGGTATTGGAGCGAGGAAACATGTTATGGTGATGCGGAGCTTTCACCAAGGATTGTAAATTACACCAATTTCAAGGCAGGATTTATGAGTGACCAGAATATGATTTCACAGATAGTGATAGACATGGCCCAGAGTATCACCTGTGCTGAATGCACAGTAAGGGAATATTGCAAACAGGACAAGATTAATAATACCTGTTTTAATATTCATAGGAATACAGATAAAAACCTCCCTTTTGTTAAAGAATTTAAATGGAAATACTTGGAATTCTTTAAAGAGCTTGAAGAAGGAAAAAGGTCGGTTTATTGTGCATCCGCCAGTGATAAAGCTTCAATGGCTAACAATATATATAATAAAGAATGGGCGTTAGAAAATTTGAATTATTATAAGGATAATAGTAACTGAGGAATGACGCTTGATAGGAGATTTTTATCTATGTGGAATAACAATGTTCATAAAAATGTCAATTTATTAGTAAAAATATAATTTAGCTAAATAGAAGGAAGATTACGAAAAATGGCGGTTTGGCAAGGTGGATTATCTGGAACATGTCTGCAAAGTAAATATTATAAGACTTGGATTTATCCTTCACACTATGCAGTAGTATGGGAAAAACAAGGTTTGAAAGAAACTCAATCATAAAATAATGATTTTTTAGTATAACGGAAGACAAATTAGATATAATATGTATTGGATACTAAAGCATGTTCAAAAGCGAAATGTTAATTTCGATAGAATTTGTTTAAAGTATTCCATAAATGTCTTAATACTAGCGGGAATTTATTTACCAGAATATAGGAGATGGTATTGATGGAGGCTTTAGGAGACAACGGATTTACTATTAAATGATTCAGGTTATAGATGAAAATCTAAGAATTCAGACGAAAAAGTAGAGACATTGAAAAATGACAATAGCAGGTGTTATTCCTGCTATTGTTTTTTGTGCAATAGGAAATTGCATCCTATTGCACAAAAAGCCCTCCGGGCAGGAGGCACACCCGTGCGAAAAGAATATGTCGGCATGGGCGCAATTTAACGGGTTAAAGTACCGAGCACGTCCTAGTAGCCTTAATTACTTAACCAAAAAAACTAATACAAAAAGGATGTCCCACCGGGTCAATGAAAACCGTATAATCTTGGGAATATTGTACGGAAGCCAAAGTAGCACCACAAGCCAGGGCATGACTTTTAACAGCTTCCTTTTCATTTGGAGCCGAGGCGAAATCTAAGTGTGTCATTTGCTGTTGTTTTCCTTTTTCATTTGGCCAAACTGGTGGAATATAGTCTTCTGTTTCTTGAAATAGCAGGCATATGTGCTTATCCGTAGAAATAACAGCAAGCCACTCTTCATCAAAACGCTTTTTGTTCCATCCTAATAAGGCAGTATAGAAATCTGCCAAATCCTCTTGATTTGGACAATCTAGTGTAACTGACGCAAAATTAATTGTAGGTTTAGACATAAACAGTTCCTCCTGAATTTTGATTTATTGATTATTATATTTTAACACATAAACTGATGTGAAGCTACTATTAAGCTCCTCCCAAAGTGCATTGGCAAAATATGTGGTTCAGGCAATGGAAGGGAGCAAAAGTTGATTAAGCCATATAGCTTATCAACTTTTTTTATTTTAGGAATAGGACAAGGAAAGTAAAAAATACATTATTAATAATAAAGCATACGCAAAAAGCGGTATGGAGGTGAAAACATGATAATCGTAAAAGAAGTTTATAAAGAACCGTCTAAGGAAGAGAGGCAGAAAACACTGACCCAGATAATTGTACGGATGATTAAAAATAAACAAAAAGGATTGGTCCTATAATTTAAGATAGGTAGATTGTCACTAAAGTGACAGCGCGTCAGTGCCAGAGTCCGGCAAGCCAGACTCTTTCTTACGCAACAGGGGGAGGGGGTAAGTTTGGAAGAGAAACAGTTTTTTAAATATACAGATTTTGATAATGAAAGCGGAAATATCAGAGTCAATGCGGAAAAGGCAGCACTGTATTGCAGATTATCCAAGGAAGATCAGGATAAAATAAATCAGGGTGACGAAAGTGCAAGTATCCAGAACCAGAAGATGCTTTTGGTGGATTATGCATTAGATCATAAATTTGTAATTTATGATATCTATTTTGATGATGATTATTCCGGACTCGATAGTGAGAGGCCGGCATTTAAAAAATTAATCAGAGATGCTAAAAATGGCTGCTTTAATATGATTATATGTAAGACGCAATCACGGTTTACCAGAGATATGGAACTTGTAGAAAAATACATACATGGTTTATTCCCTCTGATCGGAATCCGCTTCATTGGTGTAGTTGATAATGTGGATACGGATGTAAAAGGAAATAAAAAGGCCAGGCAGATCAATGGATTGATTAATGAATGGTATTGTGAAGATCTTTCCGAGAATATACGGAGCGTATTTCGCTCTAAGATGGAGAAAGGGCAATTCCTTGGTGCTTATGCACTATACGGCTATAAGAAGGATCCGGGTGATAATCACAAATTGATTATTGATGAAGAAGCTGCCAATGTTGTAAGGAAGATTTTTACCTATGCAGTACAAGGAATGGGTAATAGACAGATCTGTGATAAGCTTTATGAAGAAAAGATACCGACTCCTTGCATTTACAAAAAACATAAGGGACTTAGTTACCAACACTCCTTAAAAGAAGAAACCTTTGGTAAAGCAGGTATCTGGGGTGTCACAACAATACGTAAGATGCTCAGTAACCGTATGTATCTGGGGGATATGGTCCAAGGCAGGGAACGTAAGGTAAGTTATAAGAGTAAAAAGGTGATTGAAGTCCCTGAATCGGAATGGATCATTGTTCCGAACCGCCATGAACCAATTATTGAAAAAGATGTTTTTGACCTGGTACAGGAACTAAGAAATGTGAGAAGGTATGCCAGCACTCCTGGTGTTGATGGAAAGAAAAAAATATCTTTGCTTGCCGGTAAAGTGAAGTGTAAAAAATGTGGCAGCACCTTAACCAGAATCAACGGCAACACTACACAGATATATCTATATTGTCAGTTATATTTAAGATCCAAAAAGGAACAATGTACTCCACACTCTATCCTTTATTCTAAATTGATTGAGATATTAGAAGAAAGAATCCGTAATATTATTAGTAAACATTTGGAGCAAAATCAGATAAAAAAATATTTTATCATACAAAATGAAAATAAAAAACTCTTATCGGTTAAGCAGTCAGAGCTGGCTAAATTTGAAGATAAACTTGTTAAAACGAAAAAAGCTGTGACCATGTTATATGTAGATAAGGTAAATGGAATCCTGTCAGATGAGGAATACATAGATATAAAAAATTCCTTAAATAAGGAAGCAGGGAAATTAAATAAGCTTTGTGAAACACTGGAAGCTGATATTAGCAGCTTAACGGACAAAAGCAGTAATCAGGATAAAAAAGAAGATTTAATTCGCAAATATGCTGAATTCGATGTTTTAAATCATGAGATTATAAATGAATTTGTAGATTATATTGAAGTTGGTGACAAGGATACAGATAATAATCAGGAAGTTATTATTCATTGGAGATTTTAAAAGATAGTTTTTGTATTCAAACACTTCACCCATGTAGCAAGTATTGCTGCCGGGAACGGGCGCGCCAGTAATGGAAGAAACCGCGGTGTGGCCTCCCAAAGTGAGCTGCTTGTAGTGAAATTAGGGTCATCCGTTGGAAATTCTTTTCCAAGGACTACTCAGTTAATGCAAGGAATTGATTATTGCATTAAGAGGGCAATTGAATTAAATATGCCAATTTCCTTAAATATCAGTTTCGGAAACAATTATGGCTCCCATAGTGGAAATTCCTTATTAGAAAACTATATTAATGAAATTGCAAATAGGTGGAAAACCAATATCATAATCGGCACAGGTAATGAAGGTTCCGCAGGAAAGCATACAAGCGGTATTTTAAGTGATGCACCGGGTGCCGAAAGAGAAATCATTGAGTTGGTAGTAGGTGAGTATGAATTTACTTTTAATTTGCAGCTTTGGAAAAATTTTTATGATCAATTTGAAATCGTATTAACCTCACCGGGCGGAACAAGGGTTGGCCCCATACCGGAACGGTTGGGAACACAGCGGTTCCGGATAGGTCCGACGGAAATCTTCCTGTATTATGGAAAACCCCTTCCATACAACGTACAGCAGGAAATATATATTGAATTTATACCAGTCACCGATTACGTGGAATCCGGAGTATGGAATATAGAATTAGTTCCGATAAAAATTGTTGAGGGTAACTATGATATGTGGCTGCCCTCCGGCGGGGTGTTAAATCCGGAAACGGAATTTTTAAGACCAACGGAACAAACCACCCTTACCATACCATCAACGGCAGAAAGGGCAATTACTGTGGGAGCTTATGATGCTTATAATGACAGCTTGGCATTCTTTTCCGGCAGGGGATTTCCAAGGGGAAATACATCCGTTAAACCGGATCTGGTTGCGCCGGGAGTCAATATTACAGCGGCAGCTCCCGGCGGAGGTTATGCAACCCGTTCCGGAACTTCCATGGCAACTCCTTTTGTAACAGGCAGTGCAGCGCTCATGATGGAATGGGGAATTGTAAACGGTAATGACCCATATATGTATGGGGAGAAGATGAAGGCTTACCTTATCGCCGGTGCAAGGCACTTAAGCTTCGAACCGGTCTATCCCAATCCGACCTTTGGATTTGGGGCATTATGTTTAAGGGATACCATTGCGTTAACCCAGTAATACGGAATAGATTTTTAGAATAACAGATAAGCAACTATTAGAAATAGCAATACAGTGAAATACCAAAGAAAAATATAATCTATTGACAGTTCTTAAAAGAAACCGTAATATGTTATATAGTTACATTTTAATAAGAGGTGACAATATGAATGAGAGATATAATGAATATGCCTTATTATTTAAAGCATTATCTGATCCTAACCGTTTATTAATTATAGATTATCTTTTAGAAAGTGAATGTTGTGCCTGCGTAATTCTTGAGCAATTAAAAATTACTCAATCAACATTATCATATCATATGAAAATTCTATGTGAAAGTTCAATTGTTAATGTACGAAAAGAAGGAAAATGGATGTATTATTCATTAAATAAAACTAAATTTGAAGACTTAAGGGAGATTCTTGAGAGATTTTCCAATGGTATTTCAGGGAATACCCTAAAATGGTTTTGTTAATATAAGCGAGAGATTTATCAAAACAATTCTAAGTTTTGGTAAATCTTTTTTATTAATTATTGCTTTATATATTGACATTTATCAATGTGTTGCTTATAATGACTGATAGATTGATAACTATCAATCTATTTTAAAGTAAGAGCCCGGATTTATTATAAGTATAGGAATCATTTAGTAAGTTAAGTGGCATGTTAGCTATAGCTGGTTTGCTTTGGAATGCCGGAGATTAAACTATATGGATATGGATGAATTATTTTTTTGACAATAATAAAATACAAAGAGGTATGGATAATGGAACAATTTAAGAAAATGACAATAGAAGATAGAGACATCTTAGCAAAATATTTAGGTATGCAAAAACACAGGGCATGTGATTACAGCGTAGGAAACTTAATTTTATGGTCGAATGTTTATGATACCCAGTTTGCAATTAAGCAGGATATGCTTTTCATAAAGTTTATAAAAGGGGAAGATCATTATTTTGCATACCCTATTGGAAACGGAGACTTAAAACAGGCATTTGAGTGGTTGTTTGCCTATTGTGAAGAGCAGAATATAGAATTTAAGATGAATCTTATTGAGCCTTCTATGTATGAAGAAATTAAAAAAATATATCCTGACGAATATGAAATTTCTTATATAAGGGATAATGCAGATTATGTGTATTCTGTAGAGGACCTAAAAAATCTTGCCGGTAAGATGTATCATGGCAAAAAAAATCATACGAATAAATTCTTAAAAACTAATGAGGACTGGGCTTATGAAACGATTACGGAAGAGAATACGGAAGAATGTATTGAAATGGTCCTCGAATGGGGAAAAGAGAATGGATGTTTTGAGGATAAATCAAAAGCAGATGAGATCTGTGTACTGATTAAGGGCCTAAAAGCCAGGAAAGAACTTGATATGACCGGTGGTATTATAAGGGCCGGAGGGCGGATTGTAGCTCTTACAATGGGTGAAGAATCAGATGAGGATATGTTTATTATACATTTTGAAAAAGCATTTGCAGATGTGAATGGGGCATATCCAATGATAAATCAGCAGTTTATTATTCATGAGCTGTCAAATTACACTTATGTTAATCGGGAAGAAGATATGGGGATAAAAGGATTAAGAAAAGCAAAAGAATCCTACCATCCGGTATTTATGGCGGAAAAGGGTATATTGGTAAGGAAATAGCAGTTAGCAGTCAGGCAGTTTCCGGAGGTATTTATAAGTGCCTATCCGGTATAATGAGGGAATTACCCCATTGCAGACTATTGGTAGTTTGCAACGGGGCTTCAGGTTATTCCCCTGCATAATTTGATACAGGGGAAAATAATCTCTTTACTGTATCATAAGATAATTTCCTGCGCCGGTATTAATCTACAATTCCTTTGTTATTCATGGTACGGGGACGATTGCTATAATGAATTTTTCTTATTTATAAGATTTAATGTTCCATGGGGGCGGATAAGGAACCTGACATTCCTATAAATAAGAAAAAATCATAACATAAAATATAACAAAAATAGAAACCTCAGCCATTTCGTTAAATATCCGCTGCATCACAGGAATAAGCAATTTCAGAGGGGGAATATCCGGTATATTTTTTAAAAACTTTACTAAAATATTGTGGATTATCGAACCCTAATTTTTCACTGATCTGGTAAATCTTCAGATGTTCTTTGGCTAAAAGCGCCTGTGCAGTTTTTATTTTAAGCCTGGTCACATAATTCGTAAATCCAAGTTGATTATAACTTTTGAATAAAGCAGATAAATAATTCGGGCTTATGCCGATTGCTTTAGCAACATCATTTAAGGTGTGTTTGTCATAAATATGATTCTGAATATATTTCTTGGCATCCAGTACAATCTTATATTTAGGGTCATTGATTCGATTCGCTATCGTATCAGTGATACAAATATCAACGCGTTTTAAATAGTTAGATAGAGCATCACTGGTTTTTAAAGAATATAGGATTGTATAATTGAGTTCCTGATCCTCAAAGGCAAAGGCTTCCTGCAGTATCTTTTCTCCGTTTTCCAGGCAGTTGATTATCAGGTGGAGGACGCAGGATATTAAATTAATGGATTGTTCTATGCCTGATGTGTTTAAATTAGACAACAGAATCTCGATTGTTGTGTGAAAAAGGGAAATGTCATCTTGTTCGATTGCATGGATGAGTGTCTTGTTTATACCTGTAATATTAATATCCCTATTAACAGGGATCGCGGCTTGTGATGTTTCAAAACAGTTTGACATTATGATTGTATTTATATCGTTTGTCTGCATTAAGGCCTGTTGGGCTGCTGCAAAGCTATGGGCAATATCCAGTGGTGTCCTGACTTTTTTACCAATACCTGAATTTATTTTTACATTAAAATATTGACGGCAAAGTAATGCGGCATCCAGTAATGCGGATTTCCATAAGGCGGGATCATTTTCGTCTTTTGTCAGCAATATGATAATTCCCATTAGTTGATGGCTGCAGGCTGTAATATAGCATTTGAAATGCATTTCAAGTGACATTTTTACGCAATTAAGAATACTAAAATACAAACGGTACTGCTGGTTTGAGGCAGGCTTTGAATTATTTGGATATTGTATCTGTAAGGATACTGTAATAAAGGAATCAGCGATTAAATCCTGTCCAAAGGATTCGGCTAATTCTAATATTTGTTCATTGGAATGATAGCCGCCATTTAATAAAAAGTAGTAAAAACGGTTGATAAACACATTAGGCGGAAGCACCGTTTCATCAATAGACGTTTTCAGATTTTTGTCCAGTTCAAGAAAGGCACGGTCTAATATATCTTTTAAAATATCCCGGCTAAATTCCATCTTGATTAAATAATCAAAAGCATGATAATTTCTCCCAACCATCGAATTGAGTTAAGTGTATTATAAAGGAAATGTGGATTTATCTGACTTTGAAGTGCTTGAAATTGATAGTTCTGTTTCAGTTTCTCATCTTCTAATTCTTTCTGCATAAGTTGATTGATATTGCCGGCCATGTTGACAATTTCTTGTGATATTAGCCGAAATTCATCAGAAGTGTGAATCGTATTCTCAATTTGAAATATTCCCTGTGAGACATCGTGAAGCTGTTTACAGATTTTGATGATTGGACTTATCAAATGTTGCAGCAGTATGTAAAAGAGGACGACAATCAGAACAATGAAAACTAAGCAGGGGATAAATACCTGATATGTGCCATCTGCAAGAAAATTAAAATTATAATTAGATAGTTTCCGGGCTAATATTATATCACTGTTATTGGCAGAAACTATCACATATCTATTTCCACCTAAAGCGGTGATAGGTTCAGTTACCCTGACATTGGTATATAAGGTTTGGGAAGGGGCAGAATATATCCGGTTACAGGTATTCGTTATTTCAGTAAATTCGGAAGAGGAATATTCATAAATACTATCATTTATACTGACCAATACAGAATCTTCCGTGGCAGGCCCTAACGTTCCTAATTGGTTCGTAATCCATTTGTCACTTAATGCAATATAGATTGTTCCAATTTGGCGGGTACCATGTTTTGCATATATTTTACTTTGCAGCGGTATAACATATTTTTGTCCGTAAAGATCGGAATAAAAAAACGGAGACTTTACGATACCGGCAGGAAAGCGCTGATCCCAGTTGTCACACAATTTTTTAAAATAAGCCAGGTCGGTGGAATGACCGTATATCCAACCAACCGTTATTGTATTATTATGTTTTGCAGAGGAAATAACACATTTCGCAACCATATCATAAATACCAAGATTTGTAAGCATGGAGGAAACTTCTACATAAGAATGTACAATAATATATTTCGGATTATCGTTCGGTTTTTTTATGTTTGCAGCATTGGTCAGATTGGAAGAAGCATCTATTTCGGACTGGTTAAGGGTGAAAAATTGTTCCACAGCCGGGTTGCTGGATAAGGTTTGGGTAAAACGGATAATCTGTAAATAATCCCGGTCGATATTTAATAAGGCCAGGGAAAGACGGTTCCCAATCTCTTCTGATTCCATCTTTATGTAATTATCCCTGGTGTTCATGTAAAGAAAAAAATACAATATAAATGTCATAAGTAAGGAAAGAAAGATACAAAGGAATAGAAGTTTTGTTGTCATGGATTATGGTTCGTTAAAAGCATCCTCTACACATTACAGTGGTGTATTTTACAATCAGCAGGTATGTATGCTTCAAATGGGAACCTGGTTTATTAATAATTTAGTTGAAAATGTTGATTTTAATTGGGGTGTTTGTTCGTTGCCCAATATTTCAGGTGAGGGCAATACCAAAGCGGTAGGCGGGGTAACACCGGTAGGCATCGGGGCATATTCAAAACATCCTAAAGAAGCGTGGGAGTTTATCAAATATGCAACGGGTGAAGAAGGTGCTTTAATTTTAGCACGGAATGGTATTCTTCCGGGATATTCTTCAGATAAAATCATGGATATCTTTGATGCCCTTCCAGAGAAAAAAGCAGGAGTTCCTGCAAACCTGTCAACTTATCTTGATTTGGATACTTATGTCATTGAGCAGCCTATGCATCCTCAGGGACGGGAAATTTCTAAAATTATTGATGAAGAACATGATCTGATTATGACCAATTCCATTAGTACAGAGGATGGACTCGAGGAGATGACGGAAAGAGGAAATGAATTGCTGGAATGATAATTTAATAAGTTATTAATTAATAATATAACATAAGCGTCAAGTAAATATTACTGTGATTATTTGACGCTTATATTTTATGGATATAGATACGCCCGTATTCATTCAATACATTATATTGGGCTTTTGATGCCCATATCATTTTATTATGTGACTCGAATAAGGAGGGTCAGTTATGAGTAAGGACAATACTGCATCTGTTGAAAGAAAAAAAGTCAACAATGCCAGAAAAAAGAATTTGGTTGCTTATTCTTTTATTTTACCTAATTTTATTGGTTTCGTTTGTTTAACGCTGATTCCTATCGCTTTTTCTTTTGTATTAAGCGTTTGCGAATGGGATGCGGGAAATACAAGTACGGTTACCTTTGTGGGATTTAACAATTTTAAAAAGATGATATCAGACTCTACTTTCTTAATTTCGATTAAAAATACGGTTTATTATTCTTTAGGTGTTGTACCCTGTACCCTGCTTTTGTCTTTATTGCTTGCAATGTTAATGAATTGCCATTTAAAAGGACGGACCTTTTTCAGATCAGTTATTTTCTTTCCATATGTAGCTTCACTGGTGGCGGTAGCAAGTAAATTCGGATTAACAAATTCACATTTAGGATTAATACTCATGCATACCTTTACTGCGTTTGGTGTATTCCTGATTCGGCAATTCTATATGGGCATTCCTAATGATTTACTGGAAGCAGCCAGAATCGACGGATTATCCGAATACGGAATTTGGGCAAAAATTATGATACCCCTGTCTAAACCTGCCATAGCGACTCTTTGTATTACATCCTTTGTCAATGAATGGAATGATTTTATGGGACCGTTAATATATTTATCGGATGACAGGCTTAAAACCTTACAGTTAGGTTTAAGATTATTTATAGGACAATTCTCTGCTGATTACCAGCTTATTATGGCAGCATCTATTATATCCCTGTTCCCGGTATTTATTATGTTTATAAGTGTACAAAAGTATTTTGTAGAAGGAGTCGCAACGACAGGCATGAAAGGTTAAAAAAGACCGAAAAAATAATCAATATGAATCAGAAGTGGGTCTATCTAAAATGAACCGGAATGCTCAGTATTTTATACAGCAGTCCCGGTTCATTTAAAGGATAGTAAAAATCAATCTGATTTCCTTGTGTTTACAGTTAAATTTAACATAATAATTTACCCTTTAATACCTGTTGATGCAATTCCTTCTACCAGATATTTTTGCATTGTTAAAAATATTAAAAAGATAGGAACTAATGACAGAGTCGCCATTGCAAACATTGCGCCCCAGTCAGAACCTGCCGTGGGATCTGCGAACATTTTAAGAGCGTAGCTTACCGGATATGTTAATGGATCACTTAAATAAATAAGTGCTGAAAGAAAATCATCCCATCTCCACATAAAAGAAAATATTGCACTTGTAACCAAAGATGGTTTAATAAGTGGGAGTATAATTTTGAAAAAGATGGTGTAAACACTGCAGCCATCCATATTGGCCGCTTCATCAAGATCGGTTGGAATTCCTTTGATAAATTGAATATTCAGGAATATAAAGAATCCCTGACCTAAAAATTGGGGTACAATAATCGGTAAATAGGTTCCAACCCATCCTAATTTGTTAAACAGGATATACTGGGGGATCATAATTACCTGAAACGGAAGCATCATTGCTAAGAGCATACAAGAAAACCATAAACTCTTCAATTTAAAGTTACATCTGGCAAAACCGTAAGCTACAACAGCAGAGGATGCAACAGCACCGATTGTGGAAACACCAGCTATTATAAATGAATTTTTAAAGAATATTCCAAACGAATATCCGGCGAATCCTTTCCATCCCGTAATATAATTTTGTAAAGTGAATTCTTCTGGAAATAAATTCTGTGCAGTTTTTAAAATCTCAGTCGTGTATTTGAAGGAACTGAGCACCATCCAAAGCAGGGGATATATCATGACAATGGCAAACAGAAATGTAAACACATGATAAATTACTTTGGTTATTCTTCTTTTTAAAATGTAATTATTCATAGCTTCACTTCTACGATTCATAATATACCCACCTCTTTTGCGACTTGAATAAAATAAATGTAATGAGTCCTACAAAAATTACCATAACCCATGCCATAGCACATCCATAACCTAATTTGCCGTAAGCAAATGAATTCTGATACATGTATACGGTGTAGAAAAGCGTTGAATCTCTTGGTTTTCCCTGGGTGATAATATAACTTTGTGTAAAAGCCATAAATCCATGGATGAGCTGATTAATCAGATTAAAGAAAATGGTTGGTGTAAGCATTGGTAAGGTAATCTTAAAAAAACGGTATATCCCGCCAGCACCATCCACTTTTGCCGATTCATATAAGCTTACCGGTATTTGTTTCAGACCGGATAAGAATATTAACATAGAAGAACCGAACTGCCATACTGCTAATATAATGAGGGTCCAGATTGCCGTGTTCGTACGTCCGAGCCAGGCAACATCACTATTAATTCCTACTGAGTGAAGTACTGCATTAAATACACCATCACTGGCAAACATCCGTTTCCATAAAATTGCCACAGCCACACTTGAGCCGATAATGGAAGGTAAATAATATATCGCACGATAGAATCCGGATAACTTCGTGGACTTTACTAAAAGCATAGCGACGATCAGTGCCATAATTAATCTAAGGGGAACTGAAAATACGACATAATATAATGTTGCCTCAAGTGATTTCCAAAAGGTCGCATCACTGGTGAACATTGTTATGTAATTTTCAAGACCTATAAAGGTCGGTGTTTTTAAAATATTATATCGCATAAATGAAAACCCAAACGAAAAAAGCATCGGCAAAAAAATGAAACCAAGAAATCCTATGAGGAAGGGCAGGATAAATACATATCCTGCAACTTCCCTTGTATTCATGATCTGGCCAATTGTTTTTTTACGTTTCGGAGGCATACTATTTTTTTTCAATGATATTATCTCCAATCTGTAAAGTCTATTTAGCTGCTTCCTCCAAAATATCTTTGGATCCTGTGACAAACTGATTCGTTGCGTCTTCGGCACTAATTTCCCCGTAACGAAGAGTCTCAACCATTTTTTTACCAAATTCGTCTACTTCGCCGGAACCGGATGGACTGGGAGCGTCAATAGGCTCAGCAATCTCGGTTACTTTTGCTACGAAATCAAATACCTGTGCTGTTACATCATCCATCTGGCCCTTAATATAGTCCGCAATCTCGGAATTAATCGGAATTCCACGCTCTGCCAGCAAAATAGTATTTGCTTCTTTACTATTTGTGAACCAGTCTATAAATTTTGCTGCCTCTTCTTTATTCTTAGATGTTTCGGCTATTGAGAAAAACATACTTGGTTTTAAATATTCAGGCTGCATTTTTGCATCTGCTGTAGTTGGATACATACAGATTCCAAGATCCCTGCCGGCAGCTGCCGTAACACTGATAAACTGGTTGGAGAAAGAAAAATCATTCCAGGCAGTTTTGTCGATGATAGGTTTGGTTTCAACAACATTAGGATTTTTTTCTACCAATAAATCTGCTGGAACACTGAATTCAGCTTTTGCAAACTTGTCTACATTAGCAAAATGTATAAGACTTGAATCTGCTGTTCCAACTGCCAGCTGGTCAAATAAATGGGAGCCAGTGGTTCTTGCGATAGTTATCATCATAGTAATGCCGCCGTCGTAATAAGTTTTCACACCCGTTTTTTCATAAATGGTTTTGCCGAGATCATATAACTGGTCAATGGTTGGCTGTTCCGGAATTGTTACACCGGCTTTATCCACGGTTTCTTTATCATATATCATCATAGGTGCGTTACTGCCCAAGCTGATAGCATATACTGAACCATCAATTTTACCGCTGTCTATAATGCTTTCTGATATTTTACTGGTATCAATTGTTCCATCTTCAATAAAGGGAGTCAGATCTGCAAGCTGGTTGCTATCTTGAAATTGATTAATATAAGCGTAATCCTGCTGCATAATGTCAGGAAGATTGCCGCCTGCCGCCATTGTAGATACCTTATCCCAATATCCTGACCAATCTGTAAATTCTGTTTTGATTGTTATATTTGGATTGTCCTTCATATAGAGTTCTACTGCTTTTTGTGTTAAATCATTTCTCGTCTGATTTCCCCACCACACCAGACTTAAAGTTACTTTTTCATCAGCGGAAGAATTACCGTCTGATGTTGTTTTAGCATCTGTCGATGTCTTTGACGCATCTGTTTTGTTACTGTTAATACTGCACCCCGTTAAAAGCCCTGTAACCATTGCAGTTAAAATAAGTAAAGACAAAAATTTTCTTCTCATTATAAACCTCCTTTTTGGTTGTAATATAATCATACAACATATTGCACAAAAGTAAATTCAAAAAACGGCTTTTTATAGGTCAAAAAAACGTCTTTATGAGCAAATTATAGTTAAACCCTTTCTTTTGCTTGGATATTTTTATATAATCAGTATAAGGAGGTGAAACAATTGGAAATGTTAAGACAGATAATGAATGGTTATATTAATCTGCCGCTGAAAAGGAAAATAACTGTAATTGTTTATACCTCGTTTTTTTTTCTTGGTATCGTTTTCCTAATTAATTTACATAAGCTGACCGATTATTATGATAGTGATATGTACCAGACCAATGCCCAGCTGTTAGAAAACGTAATATCAAATATTGAATCAGAAATGTATGCAATTTCTAATATGTCAGACTATATTGTTTCTGACACTGTCATACAGGAAAGCTTGACCAAATTGAATGATTCTTCCAACTATACTAAATCTGCAATCTATAGAAGGGATGCTTATGAAGCACTTTATACCTACATGTTTTCAAATGATTATATAGAATCAATCACCCTGGTAATTGGTGATGCCGTTATTACTATGGGAGATACATTGGATGAATCAAAACTCGATATGTACGTAATTAATAAGCAGGCAGCCGGTGCCAATGGAGGAACAATATGGATTTCAGGTGAGTCAGCAGGTTACTCTATGTTTTGTGTCCGGCAAATCAGGGAAAAGAAATATCTGAGGCTTAGAAATTTGGGTACCTTATACATAAAAACAGACATGAATAAAATCATTACGGATGCTTTGGAAAATGCCGGATATACATCTGATATTACGGAATTCATCCTGTTTCATGAGGGGGAGCAGATTTATCCTGAAAAAGCAATTTATGAGCAAAATCAGATTCAAAGAAAGGATTTAACGGAAGCATATCAAATTGAAAGTGTTGACGGGAAGAAAAAATTTATCATATTAGGTAATATGAATTACGTTCCATGGAATTATTACTATCTCAGAGATTATAACCAGGTATTTTACCGGGCGACCAATGCAAAATTCCTGGCAATATTTTTAACTGCCTTATTTTTAATTTTAACGATTATATTATCAAACATAATATTGAAAAATATCTTTAAGCATTTTGATTACTTAATCTATAAAATGAGGGAGTTTGGAGGTGAGCCTGCGCCCACATTAACAAAAAAATATAGTTATGAAGAACGATATGATGAAATCGGAAGGCTCCATCGCACTTTTGACGAAATGACAATAAAAGTGAAAACCCTGCGTGATGAAAATTATGATAAACAGCTATTGTTAAAGGATGCCACCATAAAAATGCTGGAGCAGCAGATAAATCCGCATTTTTTGTATAATACCTTAGATACAATTAATTGTATGGCACAGGTTGATGGTAATGAAGAAATTTCCACGATGGTATTATCCCTAGGTAATTTATTCCGTGCTTCTGTCATGCAGCAAAAGGACTTAATCCCATTAGAAGAGGAACTTGAAATTTTAAACAGTTACATTAAAATTCAGAAAATACGGTTTAAAGAACGTTTACAATTTTCAGTTGATATTCCGGATCAGTACAATAAGATACTTATCCCCAAATTAAGTATTCAACCCCTGATCGAAAATGCATTAAAACATTCTATGGAACTTAGTTTCGAGCCATGTAAGATTTTTCTTACCTTAGTTGAGAAAAGTAATCATTACCAGCTTAGTGTTTTCAATACAGGATCTTTTTTTGAAACCGATTTACTGGATAAAATCAGGAGAGATACGTTAAAACCCCTGGGAACCGGTGTTGGTTTAATGAATATTGATTCACGTTTCCGCCTGATTTTTGGTGAAGAATATGGATTATCCTTTCTTAATCAGGAGGGTATGGCGGTTGTTATGTTATTAATTCCAAAGGCTACAGAAGAATAGACTGGAATAAAATAAAAGTACTCCCTGAAACGAACAGGGGTAATGCATCTGAAATATCAATAAAAACAGGCTGAGAGGTTTCAAGGAATACTGAAATAAAGAGAGGGAGATTTATAATATGTTATTAAGACTGATTATTGTAGATGATGAGGATGTAATACGCAATGCAATTTCTAAAATCATTGATTACAATGCAATGGGCTATGAACTCGTCGGCACTGCCCAAAATGGAATGGAAGCCATTGATTTTATATGCGACAATTTCCCTGATGTGATTATTACCGATTTGAAAATGCCGGTTCTAAATGGACTTGAGCTCATTGAGCGTTTTTCTAAATTGGACGCAGACATTGACTACATTATATTATCCGGCTATGGCGAATTTGAATTTGCCAAGCAGGCAATGAAATTAGGTGTACAAAATTACTTATTGAAACCTACGAACAAACAGGAATTAATGAATGCACTGACTGATATTCGCAGGAAACGTGAATTAAAGAGGGAAAAAGTACACTGCCAACAGACACAAATTTTAAATAGTGTCCGTCTGCCGGTGGAGCAAAGCTTTTTAATGGAAGCTCTTGAAGAAAATCAGAATTTTATAAATTGCTACAACAAATATGAACCATTATTGGATTTTTCAGGTAATTGTCTTCATGTTTGTATCTGCTCTTTTGTTGAAGATACCTTTCTGAACGATTTTTTAAAGGATTTCCATGATATTTTATCACAAAAGAAGCTTTCACTATTGTTTCCGGTGATTTCTGTTAAAAATAGTGTTTTATTGATTTTTCCGATTAATTCCTTATCGTTGCAAGATGAACTTAGGATTAAACTTGAGGGGTTCGTATACAAATCCCAAACTGTGTCTATTGCTGCTGATTTTCTCCACTTTAAAAGCTGTGCAGAATTATTTGAAACCGTAGTAAAAAAAATCTCCAGATATAGTCAGATCATTTTAATTGATGATAATTGCAAGATGTATGAGATTATAAATAACTTAGCATCTCCCAGGAAGATCAGGGAGCTTGGAAATGAGATATTAACATCCCCTACCCTCCAGGATGTAAATGAGTATATCATTTCAGCTTTTTCCTCTGTAAAACAAGTAGAAGCTGCAAAAAATTTGGCGATTGCATTATTTCTCCGGTTGGATGCCGAACAAAATGAAGATACCATTGATATTGCCTGCGATTTTTTCAGGAAATTATATTCCTGTGCCACTATTGAAGCCATACAGGATTTATTGCAGGGTATCACAATAAAGAACCTGCTTCACCCGGAACATACGGAAATAAAAAACAAATCAACAATTGCCACCTTAAAAACCTATGTTAAGATGCATTACAATGAAGAATATCTTTCACTCAAGTGGCTTGCTGAAAATTATTTATTTATTAGTGTGGGTTATCTGAGTAAACAATTTGTGAAAGAGGAAGGAATACGATTTTCGGAATATCTGAACGGGCTGCGGATGGAAGAAGCTAAAAAACTACTTTTACTCTATTCTTTTGATAATATAAAAAATATTGCCAAGCAGGTTGGATTTGGGAGCAATCCTCATTATTTCAGCCAGGTTTTTAAACGTTTTACAGGGTATACTCCAAGAGAATATCTTGAGAATAAAGAAAAAATAAAAAGATCTTAACCTATGGCTTATGGACAATCCCTGGCTTTGGTGGCACTTTGTGAAGCGTTAGCGGATAAATAATCCAAACATCATATAATGAAAAGAGCACTCTAAAAATAAAAGCTGTTACGTAATGGCATTTAACTTCTAAAATAGGATCCGGAACGATTCAAAGAGTTAATATGCTATTTAGTAACAGCTTATTTATGTTGTTTTTTATTTAGACTTCCTAAGTAAACTAATTTGCTTTGTGTTATATGATTTTTCCGTAGGTTCCGGTGAAAACAGGGATAATGTAGTTAAAATGCTTAAGAATCGTGGTATCGGAGTTTGCCAAGGCAAACCCTTTGCTCTTTGTAAAATCAAATCTCAAAAACAAGGTATTTTATTTACTAAATGTATTCATTTTTACTCTTAAATATGTTTTGTTATTTTTTGAAGATGGCTTCTATGATATAATGTTTACAAAAGAATAAAAAATGGTTAAGAATTTGGTGAAAATATCTAAAAATTTGTTTCGGTAAAAAAGTTATTATTGTTTATTGTCCCAGTAATCTAAGCGTCTTAAAGGGGCAGCCGGTTATGTATTAAACCAGAAATCGTATCAATAAAACAGACTCATTTACAGGAAGGAATGGAAACATGTATCAATTAGTAATTGTTGATGATGAAGAAAAAATTTTGGAGGGAATTTCGGAATTATTTCCATGGAATAATATTGGATTTGAGGTTGCAGCACGATTTACGGAGGCGGTGAGTGCATTATCTTATGTAGAAAAAAATCCGGTAGATGTGGTAATGACAGATATCTCTATGCCTGTAATGAATGGAATCAGCCTGACAAAGGAGTTGGTACGTTTTACGGATATAAAGATAGTTTTTTTCAGTAGTTTCAGGGATTATGAATACATGCACGCTGCAATCTTGTATGGTATCAGCGACTATCTCTTAAAACCGATACGATATGAAGAACTTGTGTCCTGCTTTGAAAAAATCAGATTAAAGTTAGATGAAAAATATAAAGTTATCATTGAGCAGCCGAAAGCTTATTATAAAGAAATCGTCCGGCGTGTAGATAATTTCCTCTTAAACAATTATCAGAAAGCTTCCTTGGAGGGAGCCGCTGAGATTGTGGGCCTTAGTCCAAATTATCTGTCGAAAATATACAAAGAGAAGTCCGGCTGTGGTTTTTTGGAAAAACTGAATAAAATAAGAATGGAAAAAGCTACCGAACTGTTAATGGATCCGAATTACAAAAGCTACGAGATAGCATTTTACGTAGGTTATGATAATCCTAAAAACTTCTCAAGGGCATTTAAAACGTATTTTAGCGTAAGCCCTATGGATTACAGAAATGGAATCAGGAAGGAGAAATGATAAAGGCATGCTGCGAAAATTTTTCATGAAACGCTTCCGGACTTTTGCATTCATCATGTTTATACCTTTATTGCTGCTCTTTATTATTATGGGTTTCCTAAACATATATTCCCAGCAGGAGGAACTTAAAAAACAAGGAGTAGATACATTAAAAAGTATCAATGACAACATTGTATATGTCGTTTACAGCACTATTCACCAGCAGGATGTTACGATGGGAAGTGCCCAGTATAAATTATCACTTCAAAAACTGCTCAGTCATGATCGGTTAGAATTTAAAGATGTAGTATTTATGAATGCAATAGAAAATTTCATAAAGAGTTCGGAAAGCTCTTATCCTTACATAAATTCCGTTTATCTCTACATGGATGGCAGGGAGAATTTTCTGACATCTTCGTCGGATCAGTTGGCTTCCACGGAAACTTATTTTGACAAAGACTGGTTTAATCATTATAAAAAGATTCCCAAAGAAGATAAGCAATATGTTGAAACCAGGCGGCTGCAAAGGCATAGTTATGAAGAACCCAGGGAAGTCATAACCATTTATCAGCGTATGACCTATGCGAAAGGTGTTATTGTTGTAAATGTTAATTTAAAAGATTTCGGTATGATGATTGATAATATGCTTTATCATTCGGGACAAAGTTTCTTTTATTTGAATAAAAATGGAGATATCTTATTTGCAAGCAACCGGGATACGGAATCCGATATTGCAACGGAAAAGGGGTATTTTACTAATGCCATCAAGGATTTTGAATCCGACGGCAGTTTTAGTAAGAATCAGAAATGGCAGAAAATAAATGGAAAATACTATTTATTATATATTGAACCGGCCTCCTATTATCATACATACTTTGTATCTATGATATCCTTTGATGTATTTGCTGATAAGCTTTTGGATTTTTTAAGACTGGCATTTACCATACTGCTATTAAATTTTCTCATCGTTATGTTCTTAGCCTGGATCACTACAAAAAGTGCGTTTAAGCATATTACTTACCTGGTGGAGGTATTCAGCGCGGCGGAACGGGGAGAGATTATCGAAAAGCCACAGCTGATCGTAAAAGATGAATACAATCTTATTATGAATAATATTCTGTTTCTGTTTATTCAGAATAGTCAGATGCAGACGAAATTAATGGAAAAACAGCATCAGAATGAAATAACAGAAATAATGGCACTACAGCTGCAGATTAATCCTCATTTTATATTTAATACCTTACAGACCATGGATTTGGAGGTACTGAAAGAAAAAGGGGGACAATCTACGTTACATACCATGATACAGGAACTATCCAGAATCATTAAGTATGCGTTGACGAATCCGACGGAGCCGGTGACTTTACGGGAAGAGCTGGACTATTTAAAGGCGTATCTGCAGATTCAGGAAATACGGTTTAATAATAGTATCATCACCTATTTTGAAATAGATGAGGTTCTTTTCGATTACCCTGTTTTTCGTCTTATGCTCCAGCCTATGGTTGAAAACAGCGTCAATCATGGAGTTAAGTCCGTTGAACAGCGTTGTTGTATCAAGATAAAAGGGTATAGGAGAAGGGATGAAATATGCTTTGCGGTATTAGATAACGGCTGCGGAATGACGAAAGATGAAACTTCAGAATTATATACAAAAATTAACGATCCTTCGTCTAAGAATATCGGATTAACAAATCTAAACCGTAGATTAGTGCTGCATTATGGAGAACGCAGTAAAATTTACATCAGAAGTAAAAAGGACATGGGGACGGGAATTTATTTTAGAATACCGTTATAAAACTTGAAAAAGCTTGAAAAATAAAGTAATTAATTTATGATAAATCTGAAAAAATAGTAGGGTACTGTAAGACGTAAATTAGTAATAATGCAATAAATGAATACAAAAGATTAAAAATGATACCTTTGGGTTCAGATTGAGTAAAATATGAATCTTTATATTAGGTTTGATACCTTTTAAAGATTCCTGCCTGATGCTAGAATGATATCACTGAAGTGGTTATCAGTCTTTATGATTGAATCACTCATAAAAAACTATATATTGGAGGGTTTCATTATGAAAAAGAAAAAAATTGCTGCTTTGTTTCTTGCTATGGTTATGACTGTATCACTAGTTGGCTGCAGTGGTTTCCAAAGCACATCCGGCTCTGACAAATCAGGTGATGCGAGTAACGCAGCAGATACCTCTTCTTCCACTGATGGCGCAGCAAGTGCTGATTCAGCAAAAGAACATGATCCGGTAAGCCTTCGTTTCTCCTGGTGGGGTGGAGATGCAAGACATGAAGCTACATTAGCAGTTATCGATCAATTTGAAAAAGAGTATCCCTGGATTACCATTGAAGCAGAATACGGTGCACAGGATGGTTACAATGATAAACTTATGACACAGTTTGCCTCCGGTACGGCACCGGATATCATGCAGTTAGAGACAGGTGCTGCACCGGAGTATTATGCACAAGGACAGCTTTATAATTTATCAGAATCCATTATTGATTTTTCTGATTTTGATCCTTCATTCTTAAAGAATAACGGTCAATTCGGCTCCGGAAGTCAATATGCAATACCAACCGGACAAGCCGGAAGTGCAATTATTGTAAATAAAGATTTAGCTGATAAAATCGGAATTGATTTAAGTAAGCCGTATGACTGGAATCAATTAATCGAATGGGGAAAACAGGTGCAGGAATACGATCCTTCCATGTATTTAATTTCCGGTAACTTAAATTATATGAATGCATTCATTATGCGCACCTGGTCAAGACAGGCGAACGGTGATGCTATTATCAGCAGTGATAATAAATTGAACATGACTGAACAACAATTTGAAGAATGCTTAACTTATATTAAGAATTTATATGATAGTAAAGCAGCGGTTCCTTTATCTTACATGGCATCTTATGGTACAAGTAACCAGGATGATCCTAACTGGATTGCAGGTAAATATGTATGCTTCATTGGTTATGGCTCATCTGCAGACGTAATGCAGGCTGCTAATCCGGAAGCTGATTATATTGCAGGTAACATGCCGGTTATGGCATATGCAAAAAGTGACGGCTGGTTTAATGACTGCCCTCAATACATAGGCATTTATGCCAACAGCAAACATCCGGAAGAGGCAGCTATGTTCGTAGATTATTTCTTTAATAACGAAGAAGCTATGAAAACCTTAGGTACTGTTCGTTCTGTACCTCCGACAGCAAAAGCCCAGCAGGTTACTGAGGAAGCAGGATCTTTAAATCCTTTAACAAAGATGTGTGTAGAAGCAAGCAGGCAGTACAATGGTGTTTCTGACTCAGGAAAGACTACAAGCGCAGAAGTTATAGCTATTTTAGAAGATGCTTTTGAAAGTGTTGCATATGATGCTAAAACACCTGCGGATGAAGCAAAAGAAGTTGTTTCCCTGCTAAATGATTATCTTGCATTACAAGAATAACGGTTAATCAATAAAATTCATAGTTCAAGGGGAAATGGGTTATTGCAAAGAATTAATTCATGAACTTGCGTATAGATAGTGTCTTGCAGGTAAGATGGTTTTTAATTTGCAACAGCCCATTTTTTAGACGAGAGGTGACACAGAATGAAAAAATCAGTTATTGCAAAAAGAAGTTATCAGGCCTATTTCTATATATTGCCTTGGCTCATCGGCTTTAGTATCTTACAGCTATATCCATTTTTATCTTCTTTTTATTATTCTTTTACCAATTACAATGCTTTCGGTAAACTGGATTTTATCGGATTAAGAAATTATATTAATTTATTTACGAAGGATAAAGAATTTTATAAATCCCTTGGAGTAACCATTAAATATACCATATTTACAGTACCGGGCAAGATTGTAATGTCATTGGCGATAGCAGTAATGTTAAATAAAGCAAGAAAAGGTATCGGTATCATGAGGACGATTTTCTATCTGCCGTCTCTTTTTGGCGGCAGCATTGCAGTTGCAATTCTTTGGAAAATATTGTTCATGGATAACGGTTTTATCAATACAATATTAAATACTTTCGGCATTAAATCTGTTTCCTGGCTGGGTGATCCGAGATTTGCCTTAAACACTTTAAGTTTATTGGAAGTATGGCAGTTTGGTTCTTCCATGGTTATGTTTCTTGCCGTATTAAAACAAGTTCCGGCCTCCTTATATGAAGCGGCTCAAATTGACGGTGCCAATAAAATTAAGACCTTTTTTAAAGTTACTTTTCCGCAGATTACTCCCGTTATCTTCTTCTCTGTTATCATGCAGTCGATTAATGCACTGCAGAATTTTACCTCAGCTTTTGTTATTACGCAGGGTGGACCGGTTAAATCCACGTATATGCTGGGGCTGAAACTCTATAATGATGGTTTTGCATATTATAAGATGGGATATGCATCTGCTACTTCATGGATTATATTCTTACTGATATTATTTGTCACGGTGCTATTATTTGCTACATCAAAATACTGGGTATTTTATGGTGATGAATAAGGATAAACTGTTTGAATTTGTAATGTATGAAATGAAATAACTTTAAGAAAGAAGGCAAGAATACATGAGTAATAAAACAAAACATAAAATTGTCGGGCGTTTCGTCTATGGAATAATTATACTTACAGGAATCGCTATGATTTATCCTCTGATTTGGATGTTTTTTGCAAGTTTTAAGTCTAATGAAGAAGTCTTCGGATCTCTTAATTTACTGCCGTCCAGTTTTAATTGGCAGGCTTACCCGGCTGGGTGGAGGAGTGCCGGCGGAGTAACCTATACCAGGTTTTTCTTAAATACCTTTGCGTTAGTTATACCGACAACCTTATTTACCGTTGCTTCCAGTGCATTAGTGGCGTATGGTTTTGCCCGCTTTGAATTTCCCGGGAAAAAGGCACTTTTTATGTTACTGATTGCAACCTTGATGTTACCTAACGCTGTTATTATTATACCAAGATATACCATATACCGATCACTTAATGTACTGGATTCCTACTGGCCCTTTTATCTTACGGCTATATTTGCCTGCTATCCCTTTTTTGCCTATATGCTAATCCAGTTTTTAAGAGGGTTACCAAGAGATTTGGATGAATCAGCATATATCGACGGCTGCGGTACCTTTAAAACCTTCACGGATATTTTACTTCCCTTATTAAAACCCTCCTTATTTTCAGCCGGTTTATTTCAATTTTTATGGACCTATAATGATTACTTTAATTCGTTGATTTATATTAATACGGTAAAGAAATATACAATATCTTTAGCTTTACGTCTTTCACTGGATGCTGAAAATGTGGTACAATGGAATAAGGTTATGGCAATGTCCTGTGTCGCTGTACTTCCTGTAGTGGTTTTATTCTTCGGCTGTCAGAAGTATTTTGTAGACGGTATTGCGACAACTGGTTTAAAAGGTTAGGGTACTTTCGGAAACTAATTTAGGTTTTGAAGATATTTTAGATGCTGAATAAAGGTTATAGACATTTTCTGTCTGGTATAGGTATGTTTTTATTGACAGCATCTAAAATATCAGTAAAAACAGGCTTTTGGAGTTTCCGAGACTACTCGGTTAATGAAAGAAGGTTATTATGGCATACGCAACAAATCCAATTTTAACAGGTTTTAATCCTGACCCGTCCATTATCTGTGTTGAAGGCGATTATTACATTGCAACTTCAACATTTGAATGGTTTCCCGGGGTACAGATTCATCATTCAACTGACTTAATCCATTGGGAACTGATTAGTCATCCCCTTGACAGGCTTTCACAGCTGAATATGTTAGGAAATCAGAGTTCCTGTGGTATCTGGGCACCTTGCCTGTCTTATGATAGGGGTACCTATTATCTTATTTATACTGATGTTAAATCTTTTCTTGGTATGTTTAAAGATACCCATAATTATCTGGTTACCGCGAAAGACATGAAAGGTCCCTGGTCAGAACCGGTTTATTTAAATTCAAGCGGATTTGATGCTTCCCTTTTTCATGACGAGGACGGTAAAAAATATCTGGTCAATATGGTAATGGATTATAGGCGCTGGAATTCTAAATTCGGAGGAATTGTATTGCAGGAATATTCACCGGTAAAGAACAGTTTAATCGGAAACCCTAAAATTATATTCAAAGGAACACCGCTGGGATTAACGGAAGGTCCTCATCTATATAAGAAGGATGGTTATTATTATCTGTTGACTGCGGAGGGCGGTACGGGATTTGAACATGCTGTAACAATGGCTAGAAGCAGAAATATTGACGGACCCTATGAAGTAGACCCTGAAAATCCAGTTTTAACAGCACTGCCTTATCCGGAGCATTCCATTCAAAAAGCCGGTCACGCAAGCATTACAGAAGGACACAATGGAAAATGGTATATGGTTCATCTGTGTGCCAGACCGGTTGGAGAGGACCGGATGTGTATTTTAGGACGTGAAACCGCATTGGAAGAGGTAGTGTGGAAAGATGGATGGTTACGTCTGGCGAGTGGCGGTAATTCTCCCAGTGAAACAGTGGAAATCGAAGGTATAACAGCAGAATCCATAGCAGAGAAGAAATATTTAATGGAAGATTTTGATCAAGAGGCCTGGAGTATACATTTTCAAACTTTACGGGTACCCTTAGAAGAAAGGGCGTCCTTAACAGAACGTCCCGGATATTTACGCCTTTATGGTAAAGAATCTTTTACCTCCTGTCATTATCAGACCCTATTAGCACATAGACAGCAGGATTTTTACTGTGAAGTAACGACAAAAGTGGACTTTATGATATGTAAAAAAATATATAAAACACTAGTACTGCATTGCATAAATATTGCTTAATATCAGTGACTGATATTTGAGCCAGGGGCAAGGCGGAGGAATGAGGCGTAGCGGTTCCTACGCCGATTGATGACAACACAGCACTGGTGTAAATAGCAGGTGCTGAACATAAATTATAAGGGATGATAGGAATATTCGAAACAAAAGGATTGGATGATATTAAGAACAAAATAAAAAAGCTTGGGAACCCAGAACCTATGAATTTCGGATTAGTGAGAGTACACCAAAGGAGCTGGCAGAAAAGCTGATGGCAGAAGGCTTTTCCATAAAATAGTTTAATGAACATCCGGATTGGTGCCATGCTAATCAGGGGAAAACCTCTGATTTTATTGATTTATTAAGATATTTAAGCTTTTCCTACAATCATTACACCTGGCTGCATTATTAGCCGCACCAGGAAATCTTATAGGTTTATTATCGCCATGACATAAATCCAGGATGGTTCTGCAGAACGGATGAAAGTATAGCTATTATTGATTAATAAATAGCAATATATGAAAGGTTAAAAGTTGCTATAAGGTATATACTAATAAGGTAATATATATGGTTATGTAACGACGCTTAATGATGTAACATGGAAATGATTGGCCTCCATGCTATAAATTATCAACAGCTAATCCATAAACGATTAAAATTTGACATCATATAATTTAAAAGAATTATTGGTTTCTCATAATTCATTCTTGTTCAGCTAATCGATTATCTGCAATGTATATTCTAGTTTCGAGAATTTTTTCACAAGACTATTAACCCCCATTTTACTAATACTCCGGTCACAGAAAATTACATAAGCCTAAATTATTTTGTTGCTGATTTTAAAAATGTTTCTTCTCTAGGAGGAGGTGGAAGTCAAATGTTTACGGAAAATGATACAGGATAAGTTATGAATAGCAAAGAGAAAAAGGAACTGCCAAAAACAGAAAAGGGAGTGATTTATAAATAAATATTCAAATAGTATGTAGGTAAGTGATAAATAAAATTATATTTTGGGAGGGTTTATAGTATGAGTAAATTAAATAAGAAAGTTTTGGCGTTATTTTTTGCAATTTTAATGAGTTTAACCAGTATGTTTGCAGGTACTGCATACGCAGCTACAGACTACTGGCAAAATTGGACTGATGGTGGAGGAACCGTAAATGCTAACAATGGTTCCGGTGGCAATTTTAGTGTTAATTGGACTAATTGCGGAAATTTTGTTGTCGGTAAAGGTTGGTATACCGGAAATGCATACAGAGTAGTAAACTACAATGCTGGCGTCTTTTCACCGTCTGGCAATGGGTATTTGACTCTCTATGGGTGGACAAGGAACTCACTCATTGAATATTATGTAGTTGATTCCTGGGGCACTTATAGACCTACTGGGACATATAAAGGCACCGTAGCTAGTGATGGAGGCACATATGACATCTATACGACCATGCGATACAACGCACCTTCCATTGACGGTACTCAAACTTTCCAGCAGTTCTGGAGTGTCCGACAGTCCAAGAGAGCGACCGGAAGTAACGTTCAAATTAATTTCAGTAACCATTATAATGCCTGGAATAGTAAAGGTATGAATCTGGGGAGTAGTTGGGCATACCAGGCATTATGCGTAGAAGGATATCAAAGCAGTGGGAGTGCTAATGTAACAGTGTGGTAACAGGTTACTTTTAAAAATGTTAATAGAAAGGATGCCTGACCGCTAAAGTCTCTTAAGCATTTGATGTTGCTAAGACTGGACGGTCTTATGACCGACGGTCATTAATATATATTAAAAAACGATACTTACCTACATACTACTTGAATATTGTTCTTCAGGAGAGTAAGACAGCAGTCTAAGCGGGTTTTAGCTTTTCCGAATATAATCCAATATTTTATGGAGAATCCGATTCTTGAAAATCAGAGACAGGTCAATGGCCGTTTCCGTTTTAATCTAACGGATGCGTTGCGGGCCGGTGTCAAGCAAGACCGAATGGTCTTCGACGTTGCGGGCGGTGAATTGTTGGCAGTCATAACTCAGCTTTCCATCAATTTAAAGGAGATATAGCAATGAAAAAATTATTTATATTACTCTTAATGGCATTAATGGCTGTTATCTGTGCCTGTTCGCTAAAAAAGCCTGATCGATTTGTATTAGTCAAAGGCGGGACTTTTATGAATACCAAGTCTAACTATTATGGTAATAGTATAACAATAACGGACTTTTATATCGAAAAATATGAGGTAACTCAAAAAGAGTGGATTGTGGTAATGGGAAGTAATCCCTCACAATTCAAAGATGACAATTTGCCGGTAGAAACGGTAAGTTGGTATGACTGTGTTGTGTACTGTAATAAAAGAAGTATACAAGAGGGTATAGAACCGTATTACAACATAGACAAGGATAAAACAGACCCGAATAATAAGAGTGAAAACGATGATATAAAATGGACGGTAACAATCAATGCAGGAGCTAATGGTTACCGATTGCCGACAGAAGCAGAGTGGGAATATGCTGCAAGTGGAGGTCAGATGAGCGAGAGCTACATATACAGCGGAAACAATAATGCAGATGAGGTTGCATGGTACTGGAAAAACGCTGGAAATAAATATTTATCAGGAGATTGGAACTGGTCTGTGATAGAAAACAACAATAACAAAACAAAATCTACCGGTGCAAAAAAACCTAACGAGTTAGGACTTTACGATATGTCAGGTAATGTTAGGGAATGGTGTTATGACTGGTACACAGACCTGGATAATAATAGCAGTTATTTCCGGGTTTGGAAGGGTGGCGGTTGGATTGGTGACGTCAGTTGCTGTGAGTTTTCTTACCGGGGTAAATTTGAGGCGAATGGCAAGGGCTCTGACCAAGGTTTTCGTGTGTGCCGCGATGAGTAAACAGAAACCAATATACCAAGGATAATCAAAAAAGTTACTTCTATACCAGATCATACAATGAGACCATACAATGAAATAAAAAACTGTTTGATTAAATAATTACTGATTTAGAAGCTTCAGTTAATAAATATAAGAAAACATTAATCATAGGTAGGAGTACCTGTTCTGGCTATTATGTATGGTGTAAGATGATGTGAAATTGTAAAAATTAAAGATAAAAAATAGTCTTTTATTTTTATCGAGGTAACATATCATGCTGCTTAAGAATGTAATGTAAAAAAAATTTGTGTCTTGGTAATAAAAACGTAAGCGATGAATAACATGCCGTTCCAAAAGATCTCCCAAATGTGAAATAATAAGAGTACCTTGGAGATGAGTCTGTCCTAATCGGTTCTCGATAGCATACCTTGTATTCGTTCACTACAATTCTG
>JBAVPE010000160.1:0-39444 GCA_049692775.1 Anaerocolumna sp.
CTGATATTTGCGCCAGGGCAAGACGGCGGAATGAGGCGTAGCGGTTCCTACGCCGATTGACGACAACGCAGCACTGGTGTAAATAGCAGATGCTGAATTAAGTGTTATTTACGCAAGGCAGTACTAGCCCTTGATTGCTCCTGCAATGAAGCTATCCTGTATCTTCTTGCTAAAGAATATGTAGAATATGAGCGTTGGGAATGTTGCTAAAACCAACGCCGCACCAATAGGTCCCCAATCCGTCGTATACTGTCCGGAAAGAGCCTGCACACCGACAGGCAGTGTTTTGTGCACAGAATCACTAATAAAGATATTCGCAAACATCAGCTCGTTCCAGCACTGCAGGAAAGTGTAAATAGACACCGTTGCTACAGCCGGCTTCATCAGCGGTACTATGATTCGGAAGAAAATACCCCATGTGTTGCAGCCATCGATACACGCTGCCTCATCAAGATCTATAGGTAATTCTTGCATGAAACCTGAGCAAATAAGTATCCCCATCGCTAACGAAAAGGCAGCGTAGGGAATAATAAGAGCAAAGTAAGTATTGAGCAAATGCAGTTTTGAAAGAGTGACATAGATAGGCACGATTGCCGCATGAATAGGAATCGTCAAGCCAAGCATAAAAAATGCGTTCATTTGCTTCCTTCCCTTCCAAATAAATCTTGTCAGCGCAAAAGTTGCCATAAGTGAAAACAGCATAACGATTGCAATGGTCACAATGGCAATAATGGTACTGTTTAGGAAATATTTTACAATGTTCCCTGTACTCATTGCCCTTTCATAGTTTGACCACAGCCACTCTTTCGGAAGACCGGCAACATTTTTACCAAATATTTCTTCGTTGCTCTTGAGGGAGAAGGTAAACATCCAATAGACGGGGAACAGGTTAATAAGCGCCCAGATACCAAATACTATGTATACCCAAATCTCTTTGCCCTTAATCCCATTATTCTGGAAGGATTCACCCTGAGGTCTGGATTTCTTATTCTGATCCACAAAGATATCACCGAATTTCATGTTGTTAATCCTCCTTATCCTTGAATATACGGCCAATAATCAAAGCAAATGTGAAGCACAACACAATGAGAAGGAGAGCAATCGTACTGCCCATACCATATCTATTACGCAGGAACAACATACTTATCATCAGCGTACTAGGCACCTCCGTTGCGTGTAACGGTCCGCCATTTGTTAAAACATATATTAAGTCAAAAGACTTAAGGGAGCCTGTAACAGCGAAGATAGTGCTTATCTTCAGTATTGGCTTTATGTATGGTAAAATAATATAACGGTTTACCTGTCCCTCTCTTGCTCCATCAATCATTGCTGCCTCACGATACTCGGGAGGAACACTCTTTATACCAGCAAACATCAGCAGCATATGATAACCGACATACTGCCATAAAACAGGTACGAAAGTAGCACCAAGTGCAGTAGTTTTTTCTCCAAGCCAAATCTTTGCCAAACTATCCAGGCCAAGAGATCTCAGCATTACATTAAGTAAACCGTATGATGGATTGTAAATCTTTAGCCAGAGCTGACCGATAACAACAGTCGATATAAGAACGGGCATAAAATAAATTGAAAGAAAACCTCGTTCCCCCTTTCTTCCCTTGCCGAGAAGAAGTGCAAGCCCCAGTGCAAGAGGCAATTGAACCCCTACCGAAAGCAGTGCCAAAAGCAACGCATTGCCCAGAGCCTTCACAAAGCCTATTGAATTGCTGGTAAACAGTTCACTATAATTTTCTAATCCAATGAAAGTCTTTTTTCCAAAGCCGTTCCAATCAAATAAACTGTAATAGCCCGATATAAATATCGGTGCAACAAGAATGAAAAGAAAAAGAATCAGCGCAGGGAGAATAAAAAGAATAATTGTCAGTTTATTACTATATAGTTTTTTCATCTTGATTCCTTCCCTAATAGACAAGAAGCGGTTCCCAGATGATTTTGATCCAGACAATCGTTGGGAAACCGCTTCTTTCTTTATCGAATCAGAACCTAATGGCTTAACAGCTCTCATTCATGTTTCTTAAATTATCCTGTACTTCCCATAATTATTTTTCAAGGTCTTTATCAAGACCTTCAGCAAATGTCTTACCATCAATTGCAGAAGCATAAATCTGGTCAACATAGTCAAGATAAATGTTTGCATTATCAGCAGACTGAATACCGTCACCAAACAGAACACTCTGCTTTGAATTATTCATAATTTCAGCAACTGACAGTGTCAGAGGGTTGAGTTCGCTTGTGTCATAATCAGGTGTCCATGCCGGAAGTCCATTGCCATCAAGGTAACCATAGTGGCAAACGCCCTTAGCAAGTTCTAATGCAGCCTTTGCGGCAATCTCAGGATTCTTAGAACTAGCTGAAACAGCAAGTGAATCACTAGGACCTCCAATGAGCTCGCCCAACTGAGACTTGGTAGAATCAACAACCGGGAACTCAGCAACCTGAATCTTATCCGCTATATCAACAAAATCTGCACAGTTCCATGTACCATTAATGTAGAAAGCGTACTTTCCTGCTATGAAGTTTGCTTTAACCTCGTCATTACTAAGTGCAATTCCTTCTGGATCAAAATACTTCTTGTTAATCATTTCCTGGAAATTGTTAACTGCATTGATAACACCCTCGTTATTCCATGCAGCTTTGCCAAGATACATATCGGTAAGTGCGGAAGCGCCAACGCTCTTCTCGATAATAGACTCCAGATACTCGGTAACACACCAGGTCTCTTTTCCTGAACAGCCAAAAGGAATAATTCCCTTTGCAACAAGAGCGTCACAGCAAGCCATCAGTTCTTCATATGTACCAGGAACTTTATCGAAACCTGCTTGTTTAAGAAGATCCATATTAGCGAACATAGCAACAACATTGTAATTTGTTGGTGCAGCATAAAGCGTGCCGTCATATTTGTGGTTTACTAACACTTTATCAGGCAATTCAGAAGCATAATTAACATAGGCATCATCTAAGCTATAAACACGACCAGCATCAACAAATTCCCTAAGAAAACCGCCTCCCCATGTGAAGAAGATATCTGGCAGTTCATTCGCTGCTGCTGCAGCCTTAATCTTTGTCTTATAATCCTGGTTTTGGGTAGCTTCCCATTTGAGGTTGATTTCCGGATGAGCTGCCTGGAAATCAGCGATGGCAGTTTCATAAGCATGACGATTTGAATCGCTCTCTACCGCTATACACCACATAGTAAGGTCGGTAGACTCACTCTGGCTTACGGCAGGTGCTTCGTTTGCGGTAGTAGCTTCGGTTGCGGCAGGTGCATCATTGCCGGTAGATGTGCTATCATCTTTTATCGCACATGCAGCGAGGGACACAAGCATCATCATAGCCATCAGTAACGCAATAACTTTTTTCATAATACTCCTCCTAAAAATAATTTTATTTATGTTAATGTGATATGATCCCGTGTATCTTGAAAGCATCCGGGTTTCTACCGTATGTCTCTTAAGTCCAAATCACATTTCCATCCTTGTTATTTGTTGCTTGTTTTAACCATAGGCCTTACCACATGCTGTCACCAACAGCATTACGAGCACAATAGCCAAAAAAGTTGTCAAAAATTTATTATTTTTATGCAATTCCCTCTTTCTCGTTTTATTATATAATTATCTATCTGGAATTTAAATGGAATATATTTACTTCAACAAGCATTATTTTTACCATTTTTACCTATTTGTATATTTTTAATTTTCATTTTATGTCTATGGTTGTTTATTATCGGGCAGGAGGGAGTAAGCAGCTCCCGTCCTCTCAGTCGATTAAGTAAGAGGAATCTCACCTCAAACTTCTTCGAGCAAAATACAGTATTTAAGCCCAGGAATATCAACTAATATAATTTTCCTCAGCCTCTCAGTATTGATAAATATGGAAATCTTTCGTATTAAAAAAATTTTGGAAATCTTTCGGTGATCTTCGGTAATCATTGTTAATTTGGGGTCATAGTCCCCAAAAATATAGCACTCTACCATTTTCATATGATAGAGTGCTATATTTTTGAATTTTTGATATACAAATATATACAGTTAATATCATTCGGCCACTGCGACATCCTTAAAAGCCCCTTATTAGCAACTTTATAGGCTCTCGCCTCATTGTATCAAATTGTAAAATCGAATAAATGAATTCGCTTTGATTAAGTACTGCCTGTGCTGCTCAATGAAAACATAGCTACAAACTCAAGTTAAGAATCATGCTTAAGCTTGATGTTTCAAGTAATTGATGACATTCTGTAAAATATTCCAAAAATCCATTTTCGAACTTGTGTTCTATTCAGTCGTCTGTTATAATTTGTATAAGCAGTTATCCTAACTGCTGGCAATCGTGTATAGGGTGGTTGACCTTCATTCTACATAGAGTGGAGGTGATGCTTATGAACAATAAGTTCGATTTTAAAGATATTATTCAATTCGGCATGTTCATTATAGCTCTACTGACATTCATTTATTTGATTTGTCACTAACGTAAAAACCTTCCCTGTACTTTGGTCGGTTCAGGAAGGTTTTTACCATCTTTTTTCCGCTTACCATTTTTCTGACTTTCTATTCTTAAATTATTTTCCAATACTGTTTTTATCATGTTGTTTTTGACCTTATAGAATGACCTGAAATTGATCTACTTGATTGTCACTGTATTACTCGGTATAATGTCATTATTATACTAAAGAAAGGAAAAACCCCAGGGAACTTTATGCTTTGCACGCCATCGTTCCCCAAGGTCAACCGTAATGATTATTATATCAAACTATCAGTTAGTCTTCAATAAGGTACTCGATTTTTTTATATTGTGAGCAATGAACAAGATGGTATTTGTCCAGAATGTACTGGAAAACTGCAGTACCGTGCTGGATGCAATCATGAATTTTTTACGGAAAAGGCGGTAGACGAGATCTTTCGTTCCTCCTCCGGAACCATGCGTGTAATCAACCGTATCTGCGAAAAATGTCTGATGTATGCATTTCAACAACAGAAAAAGCTGGTGGATGATCATATGGTAAGATATGTCGTAGAACATGAAATGCTAGGAGGTGCCTAAAAATGGGACAGCTAACATTTTCAACTTCTATCCATAAGATACAATTTCATAAGCTTCTGGAAGAAGATAATACCTATCCTAGTGACACGGAACGCTTTGCATTATTCTACATCATAGCTGGGAATAGTGATTTGTATAGGAAACGATCTTACATTTATGATTTTAAAACTCACGGCATAAAACAATGTCTACAAAATGAGGGTGTTGATTTTTCATCAGGAATGAAATCCCTAATACGATTAGGATTCAATCTGTATAATGGCTATGAGGATAATTCCTCCTCACCGGCTTCATTGTTTTACAATCTTGATGAAGATAATCGAATAATTGCAATGAATGCTATTTCAATAAGATTTATTCTCTAGTATAGAGTTCGCATGACAGCCTTAAGAGCAGTTTAGAGACAAACATGGAAATCAGTTTTGTGGCAGGGCAAGAAAGCTTTAACACCAAGCAAAGCGAGGCATGGGAGTTTTGTTATAACTCATCTCTGCCACCTGTCCTTCTCTGATACCTATCATATCAGTTTGAGAGGTGTATGACAACTACCCTAACTCAGAGGGCTTTAATTAGATATCATACTCTAATCCTGAAATAGGAAAACGAAAGAATAAACATCCGTAAACAATAAAAATAGGACGGACAAAATTTTTTTGAAATGATAAAGAGTATCCGCGATTACTAAGGAAAACCCTAGCTTATTTTTCATAATTAATCCATCAGCGGAAGGTTGTAGTCCGGTCATAAATGCGAAGAGATGTTATATACAGAATCGACCTTCAGGGGATTTAGATTTTCTAGTATATTGGGTAAGGATCCATATCACGCTAACCCAACCCAACAAACCTTTAGATGTTATACTTATAATAATTCATTACAGACAGCTCTTTAAAACCACAAGCTTTGTACAAATTAAGTGCAGCATTATTTTTACATTCCACATCTAATTCTATCTCATAGATGTTTTTTTCATTTATTAATTGTAAAGCTACTTTTAAAGCTTCTTTTCCATATCCTTTACCTCTAAAATCAGGTAATATCCCAAAACCACTAATAAATGCAGAATTATCGCTGTAGGTTACCATTATTTTTCCAATAACTGCTTCATTTAATTCAATCATATATGTGTATTTATTAAATTCTTCCTCTTTTTCTTGAAACCATTCACATTTTTCTGAATGGTCAAAAAATATTGCATTTTGTCTTCCAATTTCTTTACCATCCAAATTTTCAGCTTTTCTTAAACTAATAGAATTTGTATTTTCTAAAGAAGCTTTTCTATTTAACCTCATTCTATATTCTGAAAAATCGTATTCGCCGTAAACAGATTTTATAAATTCAAGGCCTGCGTTAGAATTTCCATCTGATAATAGTAGTAACTTATTAAAGCTTCTCTTCTGTGACTCCTCCATTACAAGTTCAAAGAGCTTTTTAAATATCCCTTTTCTACGATAGCCATGATGAGTCATACCAGTAATTTCAGCAATATTACTACCTCCATAACTTGAAATGCCAAGGTAAGCCACTAAAGAATTATCAATATAATATAGAAATTCATTGATCTCTCTTAAGCCTATTTCAGAGCCTTTACTCATATTTAGTCTATAATCTAATTCTAATTTTATATTTATTTTTTCCTGTGAACAACAAATTTCCTCAAGCTGTTTAATTTCTTCATACTCTTTATCTGATATATATTGTTTCAAACAAATGTTTTCATTTAATATTTTTTCTGACATAAAAAATCTCCTTTTAATATGTGAGCACTCTCGGAAACTCTGACATCCCGAGTTTGCTCATTTTTTATTTATTTCCTTTTCTCTTATTCTCCAACTTTTTAAAATCCCCTTGATAAATGAATAAATATTTGCGGTGAAGCCCTTATAAAAATAAATTTTTTTGGGATGCTTCACATATGCGGAAAAGCTGGACTTTTCATTCTGATTACCATCAATTTATTTCTAACACTGTCTCTACCTTAAATAAATCTTAGCATAAAAACCTTATTTCTTATTCTAATTCCATATCCTAACTATCTTCGCTAAACCTTGATCCACTTGCCTTTGTTGCACGAATTAAGACCACAAAGAAGAATGCTATCTAATCGTTAAGCCCAATAATTCTTAAAAGCTGCGTCATGAAGTTTTTAAGAATACGCACAAATCAGTCACAATTTGCATAAAATCTCACGTTTGTTGCATAGTTTCCGAAAGCTTTCTATGAATACCCTTTTTAAACAGAATCCATGTATAGCATATAGAATATACATTATGTTTTTATATTAGTCTATAATACATTCTTATGGATCCCAAATTGTGTTTCATTGATATTTATCAAAAATTCTTCAACATTGTTTCGAAAACTATAATCAACTGATGATTTTGTAAATATATCCCATTCAGTTATACATCCTTGGTATAAATCTACAACAAAATAAAAGCAATTCCACACGGAAAACGCATGAGAGACATCCGTTATTAAAACCAGATTACTTTATTTATAAATTTTACCCAAAAATTATTTTTTCTAAATATTTCTCATTCAAAAGTGCCTTGTTAAAACTAGTATTCAACGTACCCCAATAATGGGAACATATCATTTCAATATTACTACCTTTAAATCCGATTAAAAAAACATTATTGCTATTAATAGAATTTGTTTAAGTCTTCTTAAATATGTGATTTGCACGCTTTACTTCCATTATAATCCATAAAACAACATATTACAAACAACTTCCTGTATTTTTCTGTATTTTCACCCATGATCTCAAATCATACAAAGCCCTGTTATCCCTATTATCTTTTTAAGCTGATTCATTTAGTACATACGGAATATTGAAGCTATAATTCAATATTCATCCTACCATTCACTTATCCGGAGGTTTCTACGCAGAAAAGCTAGCGGACATCTGATTGATGCCATCAATGGATCAAAAATTAGTTAAAAATATCGTATTACCAAGACCGCGAATAACATATCCCATACCCCTATATTAGCATAGTACTTTTGAATCCTTATCTCCGGAATACAATAACATCTTATTGCAATGGGTGGCTTACTGACATAATCCACCCATTTTTTCCTCTCTATACTGTCTCTTACCTTCCCTGATTATCATTTTGCGTGTGGTATTCGGATTCTTTTTCTGCTACATTGGATTCCTGTATTCCTTTCTGTGAAGTAGAAAGATCAACAACTTCTACCCTGCCATTCTCTAAACAAGTTGAGCATTTAATTCATACTGTCGGATCAACTTCATTTTCAACTCCTCTTTATGCTCAAATGGCTTTTCGTATTCGAACCTGAACTGATCCATATCCCGTTGTTATTGCTCAATACGCTTCACCAAATAATCTTCATTTACAGTCAGACCATTGAAGGCATTCTCAAGTTGCACCATATTTCCAACAAGTGACATCGATAATCCCACCTTATATTCTGTCTTTCCCCAAAGAACCAGATAATTGGTCCCCATAAAGTTCTTTTCCACCGAAATTTCAAAGCCTTTAAAGATTCCTATATGCGACGTATCACCATCTTACTCTTACTAACAGCCTCTAATAAAACAGTTCCGCCATCCACACGCTCTGTGAAGGTTGCTTTCCCTACGGCACCTACGTTCACAACATTTTTTATTGTAATTAATTTTGATCAAATAAAAAGAACTTATTATCAGTCCACACATCACTTTCCCAATCTTTTCTGTGGTTGATTTATCACCTTTACTTCCTTGATGTTTCATCGCCTCAAACTTTAATTTATAAGCAAAAGCCTTTTCACTATACAAAAGATGTTCTCTCTGAATATTTGCATCAACCATAGCAATTGTAGCTTCATCATCTGCTAGATCTTTTACAATAACCGGCATAGTATCTATACCTATCATTTCGCATGCATACTTTCTCCTATGTCCAGATACTATTTCGTAACCACCTTCTATTCTTTTCCTGACTATACCCGGAACAAGAATTCCACATTCTTTAATACTTTGTATCATCTTTGACATATCAAAATCATTTATTATATGGAATGGATGATTTTTAAATGAATATAGATCTGTTAAGGGGACCTCTATAATTTTCTCATTATTCTCCATGCTTTCACCAAACAGATCATTATATCCAGCGATTTTGATTTTACCTGCACTATGATTACTCATTTTTCAAAACCTCCTCTACAAGACTTAAATATGCATGTGAAGCTTTTCCCATTGGATCATGAGCGTATATACTCTTACCCTCTGCACTAGATTCAGCCACTCTCACAGAAAGCGGAATACTTTCACTAAAAATCGTTACTTTTTCTCCATAACCCTCTTTCAGAAGAGCTACGATATCTTTAGCAAAATTAGTTCTTGAATCTATCATTGTTATCAAAATACCTTCTATAGTTAATTTAGGGTTAATTTGTTTCTTTACCCTTCCAATGGTTAGAACTTACGTATAGATCAGAATAATTATTATTTCGTCAACAAAAAAAGACCAACCAGTAATTCTTTAGCTATATAAATCTAACTAAAAGTTTTACTGGTTGGTCTTCTGAAATTGTAATTGTTGAAGGTAACCGGATTGTCTGCCTGTGGCAGTCAACCATTCACTTTTTTGGTCTCCGGATGGTACTTCCTATACTCTGATAAGTAGTCTTTCCGAATCACGAAAGTGCCCAGTTTTAAAGGCTTTTCAGCTGTTTCAGTCTTAACCCCTCTTATTGTTGAGCACTGCCTGTGCTGCAGCAAGTCTTGCGATCGGCACACGGAAAGGTGAGCAGGATACATAGTTAAGACCTACATTATGGCAGAATTCAACAGTGGAAGGATCTCCACCGTGTTCTCCGCAGATACCTAACTTGATGTTTGGTCTTGTGGAACGGCCCTTTTCTGCTGCCATCTTAACCAGCTGGCCAACGCCATCCTGGTCAAGTCTTGCAAATGGATCAGATTCAAAAATCTTGTTTGTATAGTAAGCATCTAAGAACTTACCGGCATCATCACGTGAGAAACCAAATGTCATCTGAGTTAAATCATTAGTACCGAAGGAGAAGAATTCCGCTTCTTCAGCGATTTCGTTAGCAAGTAATGCAGCACGGGGAATTTCGATCATTGTTCCGATATGGTATTCAATATCAGATCCTTTTTCTGCTTTCACTTTTTCAGCGGTTTCAACAACGATATCTTTAACAAATTTTAGTTCTCTCTTTTCGCCAACTAATGGAATCATAATTTCAGGAATAATATCAAAGCCTTTTTCCTGTTTTACTTCGATCGCTGCTTCCATAACGGCCCTTGTCTGCATCTTGGCGATTTCAGGGTATGTTACAGCAAGACGGCAGCCTCTGTGTCCCATCATAGGGTTAAATTCATGTAAAGAATCACAGGTAGCTTTTACTTCTTCTACGGAAAGACCCATATCTTTAGCAAGTGCTGCAATATCATCGTCTTCTGTTGGTACGAATTCATGTAACGGAGGATCTAAGAAACGGATCGTAACAGGTCTTCCTTCCATAACTTCATAGATACCTTTGAAATCTCCCTTTTGGAAAGGAATTAATTCATTAAGGGCTTCTTCCCTGGCTTCAACCGTCTTAGAAAGGATCATTTTTCTGATTTTATGAATTCTTTCACCTTCAAAGAACATGTGCTCTGTACGGCAAAGGCCAATACCTTCCGCTCCAAACTTAACAGCGTTAGCTGCATCTGCAGGAGTATCTGCATTTGTTCTTACTTTTAATGTTCTGATTTCATCAGCCCATGTCATAATTCTATCAAAATTACCGCTGATAGCAGCTTCTACTGTAGGAATGTCGCCAACATAAATGTTACCGGTGGAACCGTCAAGAGAGATATAATCTCCTTCTTTTACAGTATTTCCAGCAATTGTAAATAATTTAGCTTCTTCATCAATACCTATTTCGCCGCAACCGGATACACAAGCAGTTCCCATACCACGGGCAACTACTGCTGCGTGGGAAGTCATACCGCCGCGTACTGTTAAGATACCTTCCGCTGCGTGCATACCTTCGATATCTTCCGGTGATGTCTCAAGACGAACAAGAATAACTCTTTCACCTTTTTCATGATTTACTTTAGCATCTAATGCGGTAAAGTATACTTTACCGGCTGCTGCACCAGGAGATGCAGGAAGGGCTTTCCCAACTGGTTTCGCTGCTTTAAGGGCTTTTACGTCAAATCCCGGATGTAATAACTGGTCTAAGGATTTCGCTTCGATTCTTGAGATGGCCTGTTCTTTGGTGATTTTGCCTTCATCTACTAAATCGCAAGCGATTTGAAGAGCTGCAGGAGCTGTTCTCTTACCGTTACGTGTCTGTAAGAAGTATAATTTACCTTCCTGGATTGTGAATTCCATATCCTGCATATCTGCGTAATGATTTTCAAGTAAAGTTGCGATTCTCATGAATTCTGTATAAACTTCCGGCATATCCTGTTCCAGTTTAGTGATAGGCTGTGGAGTCCTGATACCTGCAACAACGTCTTCACCTTGGGCATTGATTAAGTATTCACCATAAATCTTAGCTTCACCGGTAGAAGGATTACGTGTAAATGCAACACCAGTACCTGATGTATTACCCATATTACCGAATACCATTGCCTGTACATTTACTGCAGTACCCCAATCACCAGGGATATCATTCATTCTTCTGTAGTAAATAGCACGGGGGTTGTCCCATGAACGGAATACTGCTTTTACAGCTTCCATTAATTGATCGATAGGTTCCTGGGGGAAATCAGTTCCTTTTTCTGCTTTATATAATGCTTTAAATTTAGCCGCTACTTCTACTAAATCTTCTTCTTTTAAATCGGTGTCATACTTAGCACCTTTTGCTTCTTTAATTTCATCTAATACTCTTTCGAATTTAGATTTGCTGATTTCCATTACAACATCAGAGAACATTTGGATAAATCTTCTGTATGAGTCATATGCGAATCTTCTGTTTCCGGTCTTCTTTGCGAAACCTTCAACAGCCACATCATTAAGGCCTAAGTTAAGGATTGTATCCATCATACCAGGCATGGAAGCTCTGGCTCCTGAACGAACAGATACTAATAATGGGTCTTGTGTATCACCAAATTTTTTGCCTTGCAGATCTTCTAATACTTTTAAAGCATCAAAAATCTGACCTTTTATCTCGTCTGTAATTTTCTTACCACTGTTATAGTAGTCTGTACAAGCTTCGGTTGTAACAGTAAAGCCCTGGGGAATAGGAAGTCCTAAGTTAGTCATCTCGGCTAAATTAGCTCCTTTACCACCAAGCAGGTTTTTCATATCCGCTTTACCTTCTTTAAACAATAATACCCATTTTTTCATTTTAGTAATAACCTCCTAAAATATTTTCATTATTTTGACTTTCTAGTCACCATTTAACATTATATCATAACTTCTCTAAATAAGGAATAATTTTTTTAGCTTTATAAATAATTAAAATTCAAACTTTTTCTCAAAATAAGCTTTTAAATCAGCTATTTTAATTCTCTCCTGTTCCATGCTGTCACGATCACGCACAGTTACGGATTCATCTGTTTCTGATTCGAAATCATAGGTGATGCAGAATGGGGTACCGATTTCATCCTGCCTTCTGTAACGCTTACCTATGTTTCCCCTGTCATCAAATTCACAATTATATAGTTTGCTAAGTTCGGAAAAGACTTTTTCTGCACCTTCGGATAATTTTTTAGAAAGCGGAAATACACCGATTTTAACTGGCGCTAAAGCCGGATGGAAATGAAGGACAGTACGGACATCCCCTTCTCCGATTTCTTCTTCATCATAGGCACCGCAAAGAAATGCAAGGGTTACCCTGTCAGCACCAAGAGATGGTTCAATAACATAAGGAATATATTTAATCTTCTTCTCATCATCAAAGTATCCTAAATCTTCTTTGGATACATTCTGATGCTGGGTTAAATCATAATCCGTTCTGTCTGCAATCCCCCATAACTCACCCCATCCAAATGGAAAAAGGAATTCAATGTCGGTAGTTGCTTTACTGTAAAAAGAAAGTTCAGCTGCTTCGTGATCACGGATTCGCATGTCTTCTTCTTTCATTCCAAGAACTTTTAACCAGTCAATACAGAATTGCTTCCAATATACAAACCAATCCAGATCCGTATCCGGTTCACAGAAAAATTCCAACTCCATTTGTTCAAATTCCCTGGTTCTAAAAGTAAAATTACCGGGAGTAATTTCATTACGGAAAGATTTACCGACCTGTCCGATACCAAATGGTATCTTCTTCCTTGAAGTTCTTAATACATTCTTAAAATTCACGAAAATACCCTGGGCTGTTTCAGGTCTTAAATAAACTACATTCTTAGCATCCTCAGTAACTCCCTGGAAGGTTTTAAACATTAAGTTGAATTGACGAATGTCAGTAAAATTATGTTTTCCACATGTGGGACAACTTATACTATGTTCTTCAATATATCTTGCCATTTCTTCGTGTGGCCATGCATCTACGGAACTTTCTAATGCAATGCTATGTTCATGGGCATAATCTTCTATTATTTTATCTGCACGGAATCTTTCATGACATTCCTTACAGTCCATAAGGGGGTCAGAAAAACTTCCAAGGTGCCCGGAAGCCACCCAGGTTTGGGGATTCATGAGTATTGCGCAGTCAACACCCACATTATAAGGGTTCTGCTGAATAAATTTTAACCACCATGCTTTTTTAACATTATTCTTTAATTCAACACCCAGATTACCATAGTCCCAAGTATTTGCAAGACCACCATATATTTCTGAACCCGGATATACAAATCCTCTTGCCTTCGCTAAGGCAACAATTTTCTCCATTGTCTTTTCCATCTTTTTTACACCCATTGCATATCGCAAGCAAGCTTACGATACTGCCACAAATAGATAGGTTGAAAGTAACGTATTGTGGCATCCTTTCATATTTTATATTTTCTTTCAACCTTCCAGACATGATGCCGCTCAGGCGGCATCCCAAATGAATAATCTATTCAAGATTATCACCGGCTTATCAATATTATCGGATATTTTCAGGTTTGTAAATCTTTTAAAAAAATTATCTTTTTATTGATTCATGTTTGAATCGATTTACTATTAAGGTTTGTACACGATTACCGATTGATCTTGTGAGCCTGTCTCAAATTTAGATTTACTAAGGAGTGACCCATTAGCGAAATATTTCACCGAGCCATCCACGATAACGTCAGTCTTCTCATTTAAAACTAAAACTTTATATTTATCATTTTTTAAAGCAACATCAGGAGAGGCGTATGCTCCGTCTGAAGCGCTGACAAACACATCCGGTAATTCCAATTTACTGCTTTTTGCGTCAGCAGTTGTAGTAAACGTTGCTTCAACTTCATTAAAAGCAGTATAATTTTCTAAATTGGTATAATTTAATACCAGTACTGCGCTCCCATCTTTTAAATTCAGGGAATCAAGAACAATGGAATCCGGTCCGTGAGCCTGGTTGTATTTACTGACCTGTTCCGTTATATAGTTTTTCAATTCATCAATATTATAATAATTCTTATCAAATACTTCCACTGTCGCGGCTTGTACAGTTCCGTCATTTTTTACTAAAACCGTATTATTCTTTACGTCCTCAACAGTTATTACTCTATTTTTATTTTTACAACCTGCCGATAGGATAAGGCAGATGGTAAAGATTGCATAAAGTAAAAACTTTTTCATAAATGATTTCCTCCATCTATATTAAATAAAGTGTTTGTGGCTTTTCAGCCACAGCGTTAAGTTTTTTACTATTGTAACCTTAAAATGGATTATTTTCAACTTAAATTTAATCTCAAAATAGTTTTTCCAACATATCTAAAGTATTCATTTTTTTATCTATGTAGATTCCCTTATAGTTTTCCACACACTTTTTCAGTTCAGACATAACTTCCTTTGAAACGGTAAACGTATATAACTTTTCTATAGATGAAGAGATAATATATTGCATGGTGTAAATGGCTGCATCCGTGATTTTTATTAATTTTATATGATTTTTCTGGCAATCGGGACAAAGCATTCCACCTGCCTCGCTGCTAAAATGATAAATGCCTTCTGTTTTACCACATTTCACACACTCAAAGACCTGTGGTGCCACACCATTTAAAGCCAATATTTTTAATTCAAAAACAGCCCTGACAAGTGACCTGCCGATTGCATCCTGACTTAATGCCCTCAAGGACTGATACAGTAATTTTAGGATATGGGTTCCGTCTTCATTTTCATGGGTCAGGTAGTCGGCTAATTCACAAAAGTATAATCCATAATAAGCAGCCTCTAAATCTTTACGAAGTCCATCAAAATAATTAGAGATATCTACCGATATCAAATTATAAGACGTTTTTCCTTCATAAAGCATAAATTCACCAAATGAAAAAGACTGGCTGCATGCCAAAAAGGCACTATTTGGTTTTCTAGCGCCCTTGGCAAATGCAGTGATTTTACCTTTTTCTTTCGTTAATATGACAAGACGTTTGTCATAATCCCCAATTGGCATGGTCGATAAGACCATCCCCGTCACTGAGGTTGCTATCATCATTGTACCCACCTTCTTTATTATCGACTGATAATAGCTGATTTAATTCTTCGACTGTACAAGCCGTATAATTTAAATAGTCCAATATGTTTCCAGTTTTAGCAAATCTTTCCCAATAATCATAATTTTTCATAGATGAGCCCCCTTACTGAAGAAATCATTCATATGTTACGTTATTATCATATCCATAACGCATCATTCTAAACTGATAAGAATATCCCATATGTTTTTTACAAAAAGGGCTTGACAAAATCAATTAACCATAATTTTCCCATTCATTTATAAATCCTTTTTATTATATCCATAATTCTTTAATAGAAAATCGCTGTCCCTCCAGTCTTTCTTCACCTTTACCCAAAGCTTTAAGTTAACATGCATATCCAGCAAGTTTTCCATTTCTTTCCTGGCAGACATTCCAATACGCTTTAACTTTTCACCTTTTTTTCCGATAATGATACCCTTATGGGATTCCCTTTCACAGACAATGGTAGCATCAATATCTATCATATCACTACCACGGCGTTCTTTCATCTGATCAATGGCAACAGCAATTCCATGGGGTATTTCATCATTTAAAAGGCGAAGTGCTTTCTCACGTATGAGTTCTGCCACAATCTGCCGCTCCGGCTGGTCTGTAATGGTATCTTCATCAAAATATTGAGGTCCCTCCGGCAGAAGTTTAAATAGGGTCTCTATCAGCTGCCTGGTATTATCACCTTTTAAAGCAGAAACCGGTACAATATCCGTAAAATTATAAACATCCTTATAAGCAGTAATAAATCTTAAGATTTCTTCTTTTTTCACCGTATCTACCTTGTTAATCACAAGTACTACAGGTGTTTTAACTTTTTGAAGCTGTTCAATAATGTATCTTTCACCAGCTCCGATAAAGGTAGAGGGTTCTACTAACCAAAGTACTACATCTACTTCGTTTAAAGTACGTTCTGCAACATTTACCATATATTCACCAAGCTTATTTGTTGCCTTATGAATACCGGGTGTATCTAAAAATATGATTTGTCCGTGTTCTTCGGTATATACAGTTTGTATTCTATTTCTGGTGGTTTGGGGTTTATCGGAGGTAATCGCAATCTTCTGCCCGATTAAATGATTCATTAATGTGGATTTACCTACATTGGGACGTCCGATTAAAGTTACAAACCCCGATTTAAATTCATTTTTTTTCATAAGTTATTTATCCTCTTTTCTGTATAACCGAATCTTGTACTCTTTCAATAATTGAGTGTTCCCTGAAACCCTCACTGCTTGTTTTTACTGATATTTTAGATACTGCCGATAAAAATCTATCTCCATCTTCGTGGTATGATATAAATGTTTTTGCGCAGACCGTCCGAACGCAGCGAATGGAGGCATTAATAATGCCCGGCAAGTAAAAACATATATATCATACCTCGAAGATGTTCATATTCTATATTCAGCATTTAAAATATCTTCAAAACCTTAATTAGTTTCCGGGAGTACTCTAATTATTACTTAATTAATGGCTTGACTTCAAGGAACATATCTTTATTTTGTTCAATTTTCTTTTCATTTCCTATCACGCACAAGTTATTACAATCCATGATTGCTTTTACGATATCGGCTAAGTTTCTGATATCCTCTTCGGTTACATTCAGAATCTCATCCCGTTGTTTCTGGATATCTTCCTGGGTCGTTCCGGACAAATAAGCTCCCATGGATATATTACCCTGCGTACGGGGTGTACGCGGTGTATCCACTCCGCTTATGGTACCAATGATATATTTTGTCATATCCCTTTCATCAGCCGTAAAGTTTCTGATATAATCAGTGGCTTTTTCATATACTTCGTTGGTTTCTTTTAAATTAGGGTCACGGTAGGAGGTAAAATACCCATTACCGCTGATACTTGAAAATCCGCACATACAACCATAAGCACCACCCTTAACACGAATATTATTCCATAAATAATCATAACTCATAATTACTTTCAACACATCCAGCGCCCCGGTATACAAAAAACCGGCATTTAAGAAATTACCTGTTCTTGCAACATACTGCACTTGTCCTGAGGTCTTAAAGCCTTCATTACTGCGGCACAATTCAAAATGCTCCGATGCCTTTTCAACCGGCTCTGTTTTTAATTGTTCCACAAAGGGCAATAATTTGCCGGATAAAGTCAGAAGTCCTTCTTCATTGGAAGTAAAACTTATAATTAAATTCTCTTTTTGGAAAATAGCGTTCATTAATAACTTAAGTTTATTGATTAAATCATCCTTTTGATTATTATAATCTGCCTCTAAGTGCTCAATAAACTTAAAGTAAGCTATTCCTCTGGTCTCTTCATTAAATCTGGCGGCTTCTGAAAAATATGACATAGCCCGGTCAACTGCTACGGAATGCCCGGAGGAATTCAGATGCATCTGTAATCTTGACTTAATTTCAGAAATAATCTCTAACAGCCGTTTCTCATCATTTAATTTTGTAAAGCTGATGATTTCTTTTAATAAATCAAAAGCATTGTCCATTTCTTCATATAATACTTTAACATCTAATTGGAAAGTAGGCAGATAATCGCTGGAACTGCCCTTCTTGCCAAAGCTTGCTACATCAGAACTGATACCACCTGTGTGTATATTTATCTCATTCGATAACTCTAAGTAACTATAATGCTCCGTATCAATATAGCCTAGTACCGTAGATAATAGTCCTACATAGGGAATTAATGCTTTCGGTATATCTTCCAGGTCAAATAAAAGTTTAAGATAAGCAATACCATTGGTAAATACATTGTGATGAATGAAAGGTATACCGTCAACTTCCTTTTCATCATTATAGATAGGCTGTGCTGTCTTACCGATATCTTCGCGGCTTAATAATGGAATTTTCTGAATGTCTTCCCTGGTAGAAGGTTCATCCTGATATTCCTTTAAATGACGGGTATCATCCACAAACTTTTTGATTTCGTCTTCGGTAAGTTTTGCTTTATATTCAGCAAGTTTTGCTCTTAACTGTTCATCCTTTACCGCTGTTAATCCTGCCTGTGGTTTTAAGATTACTAAAGCTACATGATTATTATTAAGCAGATAACCGGTTATTAACTTTGTATAATAATCGGTCCCTATTTTGGATTTTAAGGTTTCAAATACCTGATTGGAATTTAATTTAAGGAATGGTTTATTATCATCATATAACCAACTGGAAAGCATTTGTATGCCATACATAATTCCTTTCGGAAATTGCCCGAAATCCGCTTCCCTGTATTTAAATTCATAAAAGTTAATGGCAGCCCGGATAGATTTTTCATCCAGCCCTTTTTCAGCTAATCCCTCCAAAGTTCCGCGGATTAAGGTGATAAACTGCTCCTTCTGTTCTGCTTCTGCATTCTTTGCGATAACAGTAAATATGGGCTGATAGGTATCTGCATCATAACTGCTTATAATATCCTTACCGATTCCCGCATCTAACAAAGCCTGCTTTAAGGGGGCTCCCGGGGCAGACAGCAATACATATTCAATTATCTGGAAAGCCATACATAAATCCCTGTCTAAACTGGTCCCAATGGATAAATTATAGCTTAAATAGGTATTCCTACTGCATTCTTCATTTTCACTTAAAGAATATAGTGCTTCTACTTCTTTTCTTTCCTGGAAAGGAGCTTGGAACAGGATTTCAGAATCCACCGGTTCATTATTAAAATCTTTTAAATATTCCAGGTCCAGCCATTCTAATTTCTCCAGTACATCTATATCCCCATAGAGATAAATATAACTATTGGAAGGATGGTAATATCTTCTATGGAAATTCAGAAATTCTTCGTAACTTAAATCAGGAATATAATCAGGATCCCCGCCTGATTCAACTCCGTATGCAGTATCAGGGAAAAGGGCATTTTGAATGGTACGGAATAACTGCTGTTCCGGAGAAGAAAAAGCACCTTTCATTTCATTATATACTACCCCGTTATATTTTAATTCAGCCTCTTCACTCTCTAAATCAAAGTGCCAGCCCTCCTGTTTAAAAATCTCTTCTTTTTTATATATGTTAGGATAAAAAACTGCATCCATATAAACATGCATTAAATTCTGAAAATCCTGCTCATTACAGCTGGCAACCGGATATAGGGTTTTATCAGGATAAGTTATTGCATTCAGGAAGGTATTTAAAGACCCTTTGGCTAATTCTATGAAGGGATCTTTAGCAGGAAATTCCCTGGAGCCGCAAAGCACGGAATGTTCAATTATATGAGGTACACCTGTACTATCAATGGGCGGTGTCCTAAATCCAATCGAAAAAACTTTATTATTATCATCATTGGTTACAACCGCCACCCTTGCACCTGTCTTCTTGTGCCTTAATAATAGCCCTAAACTGTTAATGTCTTTCAGGTCTTCTTCATTGATTAAATCATAAGCAGTTATATTACCTAATTCCCTACTGCTTTTTAAATTTCTGGACATATCATATCCTCCTTTATTAATCCTGTTACTGTTATAAATAAAATGAATAAAAGTCCCGGCACGCCTAAACCCGAAGACTTCTTTATGTCAATCCCATGTTCAATCCGCTTTAACCCAACTCCCATATGGGTGCCACGGCACGCATACAAAGCAAATTGGTGAAAAATAACGTATCACTTATTTTTGCTATAACTCCCATATGTATGCCCCTGCACACATGTTCAAGATGGTGAAAAAATTTGCTTTACCGTTTTTCCCTTAATTAACCATCTGGTAATTATATCATATTATAGCAGAATTGTCATGTTAAAGATAACAACAGTTTCATGTCAAAAATATAAAATACAAATATCTTCTATATTTTTAGCCAAATCATGAATTTATAGAACACATCCTTGTTCCAGGGATAAAAATTTTAGTTCTTATTATTTATTACCATATATGGCGTGAGGTATTCGAAATACTGATTAAATTTGATTTTTTTTTATTAAAACCAGTATTTTCATAGAAACTATGAGTTGGTGCCAGGCTGCTTTCCGGTATGAAATCTTACATGCGCCAATTGTATCAAATGCAGCTCTTTTTTTATGTAACAGGGTGTAATGATTATTACATAAAAAAGAGCTTTTCAGCGGCAGCTGAAACTGCCAGTCTAAAAAACTCTTTTTTCTTATCGTTTGTATTTAATTGTATTTGTTTCTAAAATCAATATAGGTAAATTTATCTGCTCCGATAACTCATTCCCGAAAACTAATATCAATATCACCGACTCCGCCGTTGATATCCAGTGAATTATCAGCAGCTCCATTATCCCAATTCAAATCGGAAAACTTCTCTCCGTCAATGTAAACAGAACCTAAACCTTTATCAACTTTCAGATTAAAATCATCCGTACTTTGCATCAACTCAAGGTTAATTTCACCAACTCCGCAATCAATTTTATTTTTACCATATAAAACACCTTGGATTTTAACATTTCCGACTCCGCTGTCTATATCAGCGTCAGTGAATTTAACATCTTCTAACGTTATTTCACCAACTCCGCCATCCAGTTTAACCTGGTCAGCAATAATCCTGCTGCCATCAATATTGCCGGCCCCGGCCTTAATATCAAACTTTTCCGCAGATAGTGCTTCAATATCAATGTTGCCGGCTCCGGCATCCAGTTCCACTTTATCTGCTACAAAATCATCCGGTATATAGATTGTGATTTTAGATTTATCACCTATCCCATTTTTTCCTCTGATAAAATTCCAAAAATTAAATTTGCTTTTAATCTTTAATTCCCCGCTGAAACTTTGTTGGGCAGTGAAATCATCATTGACCTTTTCAGCTTTAACTACAACATTGTTTGTGGTCCCAGTCTTAATAGTAAGGGTTCCAATACCATTTTCTACAGACAGGCTCTTTACATTTTCAAAACTTTTATTATAATCTGCCAGTTCTTTGCCTGAGCTGTTGGATATAAATCCGGTTAAAGAAAATACTGCGGTTACGATTCCGGTTACTATGGAAAATGCCAGAAATGCCGCAAATGCCATCGCGCAGTACTTTATTATTTTTTGAAATTCACTCATTTTATATCAATCCCCCCAAACATACAGGTTGAGTTAACGAATATGGTAGGTGCATTCGGATCCGGTGAAGTTCCGGCTTTGTTGTCAACTCCGCCAAAGATAGGCACATTAGATACTTTTACCTTTACATCCGACGGTACTTTAATATCTACTCCGCCAAATACGGCAGTTGCATTAATTACTACATCTTCATCTATGATTGCATTTCTTAAATCTAAATCAACTCCGCCAAATATGGCATTAATAGTAGTTCCAAAGAATTTTTCACCGGTTACCTGATAACTGTTTCCTGCAAATATAGCAGAATGTTCAGAGGAACCGCCCTGGTACTTTACGTCGATGCGTAAGCGTTCTCCCTGGAACAGATTTTTAAATATCATACTGATTCCAATAAATACAAATATAAACGGTACGATTAATTTACCCATTACATTACCGTCAATAATACCCCGACTGGACATTAAAAGCATAATACCAATTAACAGTCCTGCCAGATTACTTATACGGAATCCATTTTGAACCAAGCTGATGGCGCAAGGGACAATAATGAATAATGTCCACCAGCCACGGAAAAACAATTCAAAATTCCACATATTAAATGCATTTCCTGCAAAACCAACTCCAATGATAATGAAGAAAAGCCCCCACAAAATATTTGATGACTTTATTCTCATAATAAAACCTCCCAAATTTTTTAATAATTTTTATATCTTAATGATACTTGATGCCCGCGCCTTTAACAAGTTACATTTGTCATAAGGTCATACTGTATTTTGTCATTACTTTAGTGTATTGGAGTAATAAATTATTTGGTTGACGAATTCTCCCCTAGTCCATTTGTCCTGGTTTATGCAATTAATTACATTGACTTTAATGAGAATTTCATATAGAATTTACATAGATATACAAAAATGGAACGAATAAGCAGACAGGAGTTTTCTATGTATTATTTTATCATTAATCCAAAATCCCGTTCGGAAAGAGGCATTAAAATATGGCATACCGTAAAAGAAGAATTAGATAAAAAAGAAGTTCCTTATACCTTCCACATTACCGAGTATCCGTATCATGCAACCGAAATAACGCAGGAAATTTGTATGACATATTCGGGTATCAAGAATATTATAGTTCTTGGAGGGGATGGAACGGTAAATGAAGTGATTAACGGAATTACTGATTTTAATGAGGTGATTCTAGGATATATCCCCTCCGGTTCCAGCAATGATCTGGCACGAGGCCTGAAACTGCCGAAAGATCCAATTTTAAATTTAAAGAATATACTTACCCCTTCCCGTTTCCAATATTTGGATATGGGTATGATAAAGACTTATTTTAATGATTATCAGAGTAAATTTGCAGTCAGTTCCGGTATAGGTTTCGATGCTGCCATCTGCGAGGAATCCTTTCGTTCCGGGTTAAAGACTGTTTTAAATAAATATGGTTTTGGAAAATTAACTTATATAATATTAGCATTGAAACAATTAATATCCTGCCGGTTTATGAATGGTACGGTATCAATCGATGGCGGGCAGCCCATTTTTTATAAGAAAATCCTCCTAATAACAAGTATGATTCATAAGTTTGAAGGGGGCGGGATGCGTATTGCCCCGGCTGCGGATCCGTATGATGGAATGTTATCCGTATGTATCGTCCATGGTGTTTCCAGACTTAGGATCCTAACGGTACTGCCTTTCTTATTATTTGGAAAACACGTTCATTTTAAGGGTGTCACGACTTTTAATTGCCGCAACTTGGATGTAGAACTAAGGGCTCCGTCCTGGGTGCATATTGACGGAGAATGTCCCGGTACTTTTAAACAGATCAACGTTACTTGTATAACAAATCAATTGAGAATATTAAAATAAATTTTAAATCAGAACGAAATTCCGGCTGAACTGCCGGTTAACAAGATAATTGATTTTTACTATCAGAAAGAAGGTGCTAATATGCATAGGAGTTCCATTAATATCGCTACTCTCATTATCCTATTCAGTTTTTTGACCGTATTGTTTCAGTTTGGAGCTTATTATTTCCTGGATCCTGTTTTTATTGTCTATGGAATTGCTGCTTTATTCAGTTTAATTTTCTCACATGTTTTTTTAGAACAAACCCTCAGTTATGAATCCTGTTTCAGTTACACTTTACTGAACATTTTCCTGTGTACCATTATCTTACTGCTTTCTTATTTTGGCGGTAATAATTCACTCATAACTTATCACCCGGATTTAACTATATTCATCATATTGAACTGGATTATACCGGTACTTTACTGTGTTATCCGCAATTTATCGGATCAAAGCTTAAAGTATAATGATTTTAATAAATTTTACCGTAACATAAATATTATATTTATTATATTTTATATTGGCATTCTTATTACTTTACTATTTTTTAAAAATAAATCATTTGTAGAACATTATACAGACTTTAATGCCAGCAATATGATTCCTTTCTTAACCTTAGCAACTCTAATTGAAGATTATATAACAGGATATATTGCGTCTGATATAATTATTAAGTACTTAGTACAAGGGATTGTCCTGTTTATACCTTATGGTTTTTATGCCATATTATTCTTACGTTATCAGAGTCGGTTGCTTCGTTTGCTGGGTCTTCTTGTTCTTCCGGTCCTGGTAGAGATTTTACAAACAATTTTCAAACTGGGAAAAACTGATATAGATGATATTCTGTTAGGGCTACTGGGCGGTTTCATCGGTGCAATCTTATATCATACTGTAAACCGGATTTATAGGACCTTTACCGATGAAGATTTTCTGTATGACAGGCATCGTTCTTCTTTTATTAACAGCTCCCTGCATTTTTAATCACTTAATCCTCCCAAAAAACGCTTAACTCTGACTCCATGGTTTTTAGGTCAACTATTATGTTGGGATACCACTCCCTGGGAAATAAATTGGTGTATTGGGTTTGCCTGAATCTTTCATCAAGAAGCAGGATGGCTCCCCGGTCTTCCGTTGTTCTTATAACTCTCCCGGCGGATTGAAGTACTTTGTTCATTCCCTGATATAAATAAGCATAATCAAAGCCTCTTCCGTTCCGGTTATCATAATAGCTGCGGAAGAGTTCTTTTTCGTTACCTATCATGGGAAGGCCGGTACCTACAATAACTGCCCCGATTAGCCGGTCATTTTTTAAATCGATACCTTCGCTGAAAATTCCTCCCATTACGCAAAAACCTATTCTGCTTATATCCGGTTCCAAGGTAAAATCTTTCAGGAATTCTTCTTTTTCTATTTCCCCCATATTGTTTTTCTGGACTACCAGGCCTTCTAAACGCCCCCGGGCTAATTCAGCTATTTGATTTAACATTTGATAAGAAGGGAAAAACACCATATAGTTACCTTTTTTCGCTTCGGTAAATGATATAATGTAATTCACTATTTTTTCAAATTCCTCATTGTTGCGCCTGGTATATTTCGTACTGACGTCATTACCAATCATTAGAAGGCGGTTCTCAATCTGAAAGGGGGATGGGGCGTAAACCGCATAATCGCCTTCACGCCCCCCCAATTGTTCCTTATAATACTGAATAGGTAAGAGGGTAGCCGAAAAAAAGACCGCGCTTTTTCCCTTGTCTAAACATGTATTCAGATTATCCGAGGGATCCATGCATAATAATTTTATCCGGAATTCTCCCTGTTCATTGTAATCCAAATAAGTAATATATTTATCACTGTATATTTCGTAAATATTGAGAAAATGCCGGATATCCAGATACAGGCCCAGGATATCATCTTTTCCTTCCAAATCCTTGTATTCCGATAAATACTCATCATATTCTGTCATAAGACGCATCAGATGAAGTACAAAATCGGTTATATTTTCGATTACACAGCAATTGTCACAATCCCTTTTCAATTTCAGTAAATCACTGTTACAGGCTTCCAGCCGTTTTTCTAATTTGGGGCTGTTAGACGGCTGGGAATTTTGTGCCCCGCTGTTTTTATTTTTTATTAGTTTCTTAATTTTCAAAAATTGTTCCTTATATAATACCGCACTGTACATCTCCCTTGCCCGGTCCACCAGATTATGGGCTTCATCAATTAAAAAAACGTAATCATTCTTTTTATCGCCAAGAAAGAACCTCCGAAGATAAACGTTTGGGTCAAAAGCATAATTATAATCGCAGATTACATTGTCCGCCCAGGTGGTTACATCCAGACACATTTCAAACGGACATACATTATGCTCCTGTGCGTAAGAAAGGATTAACTCCCTGGAAATATCATTTTCATTATTTAATAAATCAAATACTGCATCATTGACCCGGTCATAATGACCTTTTGCCCGTGTGCAGGAAACCGGGTTGCATTCCGGTTTATCCAGTAAACATATTTTCTCTTTTGCTGTTATGGTAACGGATTTGATGTGAAGTCCCATTTCAATCAATTTTTGAAAAGTTTCTTCCGCAACCGTCCTGGTTATTGTCTTAGCCGTCAGATAGAAAATCTTACTTACGATTCCCTCTCCCATCGCTTTTATGGTTGGATATATGGTTGATATGGTTTTACCGACACCGGTAGGTGCTTCGATGAATAATCTCTTGTCCCGTATTATGGTTTTATACACATCCGTAACCAGTTCTTTTTGACCTGGACGGTAATCAAAAGGAAAATCCAGGGCTTTGATACTTTCATTGCGAAGACTGAACCAGCGGCTCTGCCAAACGGCCCATTTACTATATTCATCCGTTAAGTTTATAAACCAGGTTTCCAATTCTTTAAAAGGAAAGGATTCATTGAAATATTTCATGTTTTCTGTTTCCATGTTGCAATAGGTCAGACGTATACCAATTTCATCATGATCATACAGCTTGGCATAAATATAGGCATAACACATGGCCTGGGCACGATGTACGGCAACCGGCGCCTCCAGGTGGCTTAATTCCATATACACACCTTTAATTTCATCAATTACAATAGATGGACTCTCCTCTGCCCGGCTGATTATTCCGTCAGCTCTTCCTTCGATACACAGTTCAAAAGAGATATCGTCCCTGGTAACCGGTATGGTTATAGTTAATGGAAATTCTGCACTATAATCAGAACCCATCTGTTTTTGAATCTTACGATGGATTCTGCTTCCTTCCTGCATCGCATCCGTATCCCGTCTGCCTCCTGTCCGGTTATCCAGGTCACCGGACCGTAGAATGAATTCGACCAGGTTTCTCACGGATATTTTAATTTTACCGCTACTATCCTCTCCCATGTCCTGCCATTTCCCCTTGCTAATTTAAAATAGGGCTGTTACAAAATAGCCAGCTTACCCTCTAAAAAATTATATCCGGGTACTGCTTTGCACAGATTTCACTTAATCAGCACCCGCTATTTGTGCTGGAAATTAAGCAAAACTTACGCAAACAGCCCTATCTAAATTCGGTATAATCTTCATCATCATCTCCGTAACGGCCATTCGCATAGCCTTTGGTCCAGTCTATATTATTAGTTCTTCTTTGTTTAATCTGTGGTTTATTTGAATATGGATAGCCATTAATACACAATTTTCTTGTCAAATCTATTGTATATTTTATTCTATTTTTATATAAAGTCAATATATTTTTAATAAAAATATATTTGTAACAGTTCAGCCTATGGTACTGGAGGTGTTTTTTGTGAGTGGAGCGAAGCGAAAGTCACAGAAAACCCGAGATATACGTGCGCAAAATTATGCATTCTGCATAATTTCTGTGCATCATATGTTACAGTTCAGCCGTAAGGCTGAACTGTAACATATATTTATTTTTATGGTTAGAATTACCTTGCAATTTAATGGTTTATCTGTTAAAGTCAAATTGTATGGAACAATAAAATGGACCTGCCTTTTTATTGCCATAATATTATTTGCCGGTATAGGAATCCTATTCATAGGCGTACTGAAAGAGAGGTATTTTACAATGAGCGAACACGAACACGATTGCGGTTGTGGTGACGGTTGCAATTGCGGACATGACCACGATCATGATCATATGAATGTAACTTTAACACTGGATGATGGTACAGATCTAGAATGCGAAGTTTTATGTATATTCCCAGTTGGAGAGAAAGATTATATCGCACTTGTTCCTACGGAAAAAGAAGATGATGAAGATGGCGAAATCTTCTTATATCAGTTTATTGAACATGAAAATGATGAAATTGAATTACTCAATATCGATAATGACGATGAATTTGAAACTGTATCCGATACTTTTGACGAATTAATGGACAGTGAAGAATTTGATGATATGTTTGATGAAGATGAAGAAGACGAAGATGGTGAAGACGAAGATGGTGAAGACGAGTAAATATAGTTTTCACAAAATTTTCTTATAGGTGAGTAAACTATGAGGCTATTGCACTTATAAGTATCTATATGGATAACTTATATTGCAATAGTCTCTCATTCTTTTATACTTAAAAGCATATTTTGAATACAATAATCTAAATCCAGTGTCCTCTCCCTTTTCAGCTCCTCGAAGTATATCACTACTTTTCCCTGGTTATTGGATTTTATCGTACCGGATCCATAGGTTTTATGTTCAATTTTTGTTCCCGCTTTTAAGTATTCCCGGTCTATGAGCAGTTCACCGACAAATCTGGAACAGGTAAGTTCTTTATTATATCTTTCCTTCACCGCATAAATATGCAGATATTCTTTCGCCCTTGTAACAGCTACATAAAATAACCTGCGTTCTTCTTCCATGTCCGCTTCTAAAATTGCTTTCCGGTGGGGTGTAATCCCTTCATTGGCATCTACAATAAACACCGCCGTATATTCAAGGCCTTTAGAACTATGCATGGTAACCAGGGCAACACCCGATTTATCCTGCTTTGGGTTTTGCGCCTGTTTCTTCAGTTCTTCCTGATATTCACTGATATGAAGAAACCATTCCCCATAAGTTTTAAACTCCCTGGACGAATCCTGTAATTCGTTTAAGGTATCTAACAATTCCTCTGCTTTGATCCTACGGAATGCTGCATATTCCGCCAGATACTCTTCATAACCGATTCCCTTGCGGATATAATTAATTGCAGCGTATGGGCTCATCTCTTTCATAAGCTCCAGGTCATATTCTAATTTATCAATTCGTTCCAGCATCCATTCCTTATCGCCACAATATTCCCTTAGCTTAACAAATTCCACTTTGGAATCCCCAAAGCACTCGCGGCTTAAATAGCGTTTCGGCCGATTTGCAATCTGCAGAAACAGTCCCCTGTCCCGATATCCCATTGCTAACTTTATGTAGGTAATGATATTAACAGAAATCCAATGGTCATAAAGATTCGGTATTCTATCCTTCATCTGAAAGGGTACATTATATTCCATCAGTTTATCAATTAAAGCTCTTGGCTGGGTATTGGTCCGGAAGAGAATTGCCATATCAGAGAAGGGAATACCTATTTTATAGTATTGCAATAGGTTCGCTACCACCATGCTGTTCTGCTCTTTTAATTCCTTAAAAGATTTTATGACAACCTCCTGGCCTTCCGGCTGTCGGGCATGGATATCCTTGGGGAACCGTTTTGTATTATTCTTAACCAGGGAAGCTGCACATTCTACAATTTTTGCAGTGGAACGATAATTAATGTCTAAAAGAATTCTTTTACCTTCTGGATAATCTTTATTAAAGTTTAACATAATTTCAGGTTTTGCACCACGAAAACGGTAAATGGACTGGTCATCATCACCTACTATAAATAAATTGTTTTCCGGCAGTGCCAAGAGTCGGATAATGTCATATTGTACTTTGTTAATATCCTGAACCTCATCAATTAAGATATACTGATATTTCTTCTGCCATATAGAAAGGATATCTGCCCGTTCTTTTAAAAGTTCGTAGCATAAAACTAACATATCATCAAAATCTATTAAATTTGAATTCCGGAGCCGGTTATCGTAAGATTGATAGATTTTCTTGAATATTTCTTCAGAACAATTTATGGAATAATAGTGCTCTAAATCCATCCTCTCGCCCTTGACCAGACTGATTTCAGAGATAATACTGGATATAAAATCTTTTTCGTCTTCAATCTCTAAATCCAGATGTTCGATGATTTCCCGGAAGAACAGGTTCCTCTGATCGTCACGGATAATATTAGCAGCACTATAATGATAAGCATATTTTAATATAGTAAAGAATACGGCGTGAAAGGTTCCAAAGTTAACACCTTGCCCCTTCCCACCGGTTATCCGGTAAAATCGCTCTTTCATTTCCTCTGCCGCTGCTTTCGTAAAGGTAATTACTAAGATATTCTGCGGATTAACGCCATACTGGTTAATGAGCTGTTCAGTCCTTCTGGTAATAACCAGGGTTTTACCGGATCCGGGCCCTGCCAAAACCAGCATGGGCCCTTTATTATGATTAATAGCGGTTAATTGTGACTGATTTATTTCCATAGGCTTTTACCGGCTGCTCAATTTATCAATTGCAAGCTTAACACGGCGGATACTCTCATCTTTGCCGATGATATCCATGATTTCATAAGCTCCGCCAGGGGTTGACTGTTTACCGGATACCGCTGTCCTGACCGGCCATAATCCCATACCGTTTTTAATACCTTTTTCTCCAATGTACCCCATGATTACTGCTTCAACTCCTGATATGGAGTAGTCTTCCAGTGCTTCAAGTAAAGGTAATTGTTCCTTTAATATGGATAAGGAGATTTCTTCGTCGGTTTTCATCTTTTTGTGAGTATACATGGATGTATCATAATCCGGTATTTCTTCAAAGAAGTCAATCATATCCTTAATATCTGAAAAGGTTTCAATTCTGGATTTCACTAAATCTGCAATTTTAGCTAAATCCAGGTCTTTATGAATTACTTCCCGGATATAAGGAATTGCAAGTTCATAATAATGCCCATTATCCATTTTCTTAATATATTCGCCGTTCATCCATCTGAGCTTAGCCATATCAAATACAGCCGGGGATTTATTAATGTGGTTGTAATCAAATTCTTTTACTAATTCCTCTAAAGAAAAGATTTCTTCATTCGTACCGGAACTCCAGCCGAGTAACGCGATAAAATTGACAATGGCTTCGGTTACAAAGCCCTGCTCCAATAAATCCTCAAAGGAGGAATGTCCGCTTCTCTTAGACAATTTCTTATGCTCTTCGTTGGTTATTAACGGACAATGTACATAGATGGGCTCTTCCCAGCCAAAAGCGTGATAAAGTCTGGTGTATTTCGGTGAAGAAGACAGATATTCATTTCCTCTGACCACATGGGTAATACTCATTAAGTGATCATCTACAACATTAGCAAAATTATAGGTCGGGAAACCATCTGACTTAATTAATATCATGTCATCTAATTCTGCATTCTCTACGGTAATATCCCCATAAATGGCATCATGGAAAGTGGTAGAACCCTCCGCTGGAATATTCTGACGGATTACATAAGGGATTCCTGCAGCTAAATTAGCTTCAATATCTTCTCCTGAAAGGTTTAAGCAGTGTTTATCATATTTGATAATTTCCTTATCCTCTTCTTCTGAAACCACGCTTTTAAGGGTACTTAATCTTTCTTTCGTACAGAAGCAGTAATAAGCTTCCCCTTTTTCGATTAATTGTTCGGCATATTCCATGTAAATTCCGGCAGCCTGGCGCTCACTCTGCACGTAGGGTCCGCAGCCGCCATCTTTGTCGGGTCCTTCATCATGGGTTAATCCTGTTATTTTTAAGGTATTATATATAATATCAATTGCGCCTTCCACAAATCTTTCCTGGTCGGTATCTTCTATTCTAAGAAGGAAATCGCCTCCTTCATGTTTTGCAATCAGGTATTCATATAATGCTGTCCTTAAGTTTCCAACGTGCATTCTGCCGGTTGGACTGGGCGCATATCTGGTTCTTACTCTGCTCATGTTCATTCCCGCTCCTATTTTATAATCTATTTTCGTGACTATCCAGTCACTGCGGCCCTGACGAACCGATGTACGCAAAACATGCAAAAAGGCGCATATTTTGGCGCCGTTTAACTCGAAATTCTACGGATTTCCCTTAACCGCAAATATCAAGTATTCATAGGTTATAATATAATCTATGTACCAGGTTCTGTCAAGTAAAAGCAATGATGGCTGCAAGGCTTTATGGGCGGAAAAATACAATCAACAGTAGTATTAAAAACTTCCGGTCAAGATTTTAAACCCTGAATATATTGATTGCCGTATCTAATTCAATGGCATTTTCATATAATATTTTTGAGGCATTTTCTAAAGCATCCACGGAATTGGTTTGCAGGTTCACCGTTTCTTCTACTGTATTGGAAGCTGCCAGGGTTTCTTCTGAAATTGCGGAAATACTTTCCACTGCACTTAAGGTTCCTTCTCTTGCACCGTCCATATTTTTTATATTCTGGTCAATGACTTCTAAGTTTGTAACTAAGCTCTCTACACCCTGGCTCATGTTGCGGAAGGAATTGATCGTAGTGTTTACAATGTCATCCTGTCTGGCCACAATATTTCCGGCTTTTTTCGCTGTTGTTACCGTATCCGTTGTTTGACTGGTAATTTCTTCAACAACCTTTTTAATCTCATTGGCTGCCTGCATAGAACCTTCCGCCAATTTTCTGATTTCGTCTGCTACAACTGCAAAACCTCTTCCGGCATCCCCTGCCCTGGCCGCTTCGATGGAGGCATTTAAGGATAATAAACTGGTCTGGTCTGCTATTTCATTAATTACCTGGATAATCGTTTTAATAGAATTGGATTTCGTCTCCAGGGCAGTTATGTTATCAACTACATATTTTGTTATATTACTCGTGGCTTCCGACTGCTTTGTTAATTCCTCCATTGTAGATATTCCTTCAAAAATTCTCTGTTTTGTATTCTCTGTTACCTTATGGATTTCTCCGATATTTTCATTCACAACGGTAATTTTTTGTGATAATTCATCCATCTGCGTTAAGCAGTCCTGCGAATCCTGTGCCTGACCGGCTATGCCGTGTCCGATTTCATCGATTGCCGAAGAGATATTCGTACTCGTATCCGCTATGGTTTTGGAAGCCTCCATAACGTTTGCCGCGGAATCGGATACCAACTGGCTGACATGTGCCGCCTTTTGTATTAATCCCCTCATATTCCCCAACATATCCATTATATTATTTGCCAGAACTGCAAATTCATCCTTACGTTTCACGGATACATGAACTGTTAAATCACCTTCTGATATCAGTTTTAATTTCTTCGTTATACTTTGGATACAATTACCGATTCCCGTTGACATAAAAGTACCGGTGATAATAGCTGCAATACAGGCTAGCATTACTAATATGATTGTACTGTATTTAATATCATCTGCCTGTTTCATAATATAATCTTTCGGTATAAGTGAACTGATAATAACCCCAGTATCACCGATTTTACTATATAAATATAAATAATCCCCCGAATTATAGGTTACATACTCTGAGCCGCTTAAGGTTTCGGCTTTCACACTCTCTTTAAAATAATCTTCCGTACCGAATTTAAAATCTTTCTTTTCCGTATCCGTACCGTTCATTAAAATTTCCCTGCCATCGGCAGTAACTAATCCTACAATACTGTTTTTGCCAAGATCCAGTCCATCTAAAATGGAATCAATTGTCTTCGGTTTTATATCAATTACAACACATGCATTTTTGGCATCAAAATTCCTGAATAAAGATAAAGAATAGTCATCTTTTGACGTTCCTGATTTGCTGTCCACATATGGATGTTCCCCGATCCAATACGACTTCTTCTGTGAGCTGCTTAAATCCTCCCCTTCCTTTTCTTTTAGTAAATCTTCATAAAAACCGTCTGTATTCTTACTGTTACTTGAAAATGTCTTTACATCACTGCGTGTTATAATCTGAATACTTTCAATAAATTGTTCAGACATGGCCTTTGCCATCATATCATTATTTACTGAAGTCTGCAGGGTCGATAATTCTAAGGATTTGGAATTATAAAGCCCAAGTGCATAACCGGATATTTCTTTATCCACGGAATACTGAAGTGCAATGGCATCCGCAGAATTTAAACCGAATCCAATATAATTCGCAGCCATTTCGATTGTTTTTTTTGTTGCCTGTTCATAATTCGTAATTAACCCCTTGGATGCCTTGGTATAAGAAATGACACCAAGCAGTAGTATAAATAAAACCGGAATCATAAATCCAATGATAAGTTTAAATCGTATACCGAATTTCACAGCTTTCATACTTTGAGATTTTTCCTTTTTTACTCCTCCTTTTCCTTCTGTCTTTGACGTAGTTTTTCCCTGTACTATTTTTTTTAAGTTCCTCATCTGAATTTTCCTCCCTGTACATTAATAAACCTTCTGCCCTATTTTAAAAAATTGTTTACCGCGAGAATTTACATAGCTATTTACAAATATTATAACTTTTCTGTAATCTAAAAGTAAGTTGGAATTATTTTCAACCTTATTTCTCCTTTATTGCCATTTTTCGACTTTAGGATGTATAATTTATACAACTCTTTCAGCCATAAAAAAAGCCTACAGGAACAGATGAATCATCTACCCTATAGACCTTCACTTATAACTATTTTAATTAACTGCTACTATAAATCCCCTCATTCCTTTTCTATATATTCAAAGTAATCAAAGTCCGCAGATTTTCTCTGTCCTGATAAGTCCTGACAGCATATTCCGATAAATGCACCTGTAAAACGGCTGGGTTCCGTATACTCATCTGATAAAACACTGGCATCAAATACTGTGCCAGCCTTTCTCCATTCTTTTTCATCCCCTGAGTAATAAAACTGCAGAAGATGATAATCTACTTCTATCTTGAGATAACACGGATTAAACTCACCTATCGGTATCTTTTCCGCTAAAGGTTCATCAAAATTACCATTATCACAGGTTATAATATTTAATACCTTACCCTTTACTTCATCAAAGGTAATATTTAAATAAAAATAATTATTTATATCATATAGGGCAATTAATCCGGCCATTTGCTGAAAGGTATCCGGATTAAATTCAAGTGCTGCAGCTGCCGTATATCGGAATGCCTGCTGACGCCTTGCAACCAGACTCTGGTTAAACCTTGAGCCAAGGGATTCCCGTCCCTTCAGCCGTAAGTATCCGGGCCGTTCTTTTAAAGATAAGGTATCTTCAAAAAGCGGCACCCTGAGACTTTGAAAGTTACTATTTAATACTTCACTGTCAAAATGATCTCTGGATTCCTCCGCTTCCCAGAGAACTGCTTCTAAGTCCGGAGCCGGTACCAAAACTTTGGGGGTATTTCCGCCCGCTTCTAAATATATCCAGTCATCCTCACCCCAAACCATCTTCTGGATAGCAGTTTCCCTGCCTAATACGCAGCGGCATCTTTGGGGCAGCGGTCTTCCGCACAAATGTACCATATACCATTCTCCCTGCTGTGTCTCAACTAAACTGCCATGACCGGCTTTTTGCAATTCCAGGGTCGGATCTGACCAGGAGGTTAATATAGGATTAGCCGGATGTACTTCATAGGGACCTGTCAGTTCTTTAGACCTTGCAAAAGTGACTGCATGTTTATACCGGGTACCACCTTCTGCTGTCAGCAAATAATAATATCCATTTCTTTTATATAGATGGGGGCCTTCTACCAGACCTAACTCTGTTCCTTTAAATATATTAACTGCCGGACCTACTAAACGGTTTTCTTTTGAAGAAAATTCCTGAAGCATTATCCCGGCGAAACGGTTTTTCCCTTTTCTATGATCCCAAAGCATGTTAACCAGCCACTTGCGGCCATCCTCATCATGAAACAGGGAAGGATCAAAACCGCTGCTGTTTAGAAAAATGGGTTCAGACCAGTCACCGTTAATATCCGTGGTTGTCACTAAATAATTGTGTAAATCCCTGGCTCCGCCATAGCCCCATAGTTTTACGTCCGTATATATCAGATAAAAAGTTCCTTTATCATAAGTTAAGCAGGGGGCCCATACCCCTTCTGAACTGGCAGCACCGCGCAGGTCTAACTGCGACACACGATTAAGGGGCCTTGCAATTAATTTCCAGTGAATTAAATCTTTGGAATGGTGGATCTGTACTCCCGGAAACCATTCAAAGGTAGAGGTGGCAATATAATAGTCATCTCCCACCCTTAAGATGGAGGGATCGGGATGAAACCCTTTTAAGATTGGATTTGTAATAGTCTTCATATTAGTACCCATTGCATACCGCAGGTATTCCTTTCTTTATAAAATTCAGGCTTTTATCCTTTTACGGAACCACTTGTAAGACCTTCAATAAAGTATCGGTTAAATATCATATATACCAGAATCATCGGTATAATTGATATTGCAGTACCAGCTAACATTAAGTTCCAGGATGAAGCTGCTTCACCTGAACTTTTTAAGTTGACTACACCAACTACAAGCGGCATTCTATCCGGATTTGATAAAGTAAATACCAAAGGCATAAGATAATCATTCCAGGCGGCCCTAAACTCCAGAATTCCGATTGTGGCAATTAAAGGCTTACATAAAGGAAAAATGATGTGACGGTAAATACCAAAAAAGGAACAACCGTCTATTTTAGCCGCTTCATCAATTTCGTTCGAAATAGTCTTGATAAAGCCTCTCGCAATAAACAAATTTGTAACATTAAGACCAAGTACGCGGATTATTATAACCCCCCATAAGGATCTGTTCATATGAAAGCTTTTTGCTATCATCAAGGTAGGATATAAGGTTAAACTTCCGAGGGAAACAAACATAGAAGATATAACCATGGCAAATAAGACTTCTTTACCCCTGAATTTACCCCGCTCAAAGACATAACCGGATACGGTACAGGATATGATAGTACCGGTAACAATAAAGAAAGACATAAATACACTGTTAAAGGTGTATCTGCTGAAATTAGCCAGCTTCCACGCTTGTATGTAATTATCCGGCACAAATTTTTTCGGGATAATACGGTTACCGCTTGTTAAAATTTCCAGATTTCCTTTAAAGGATGCCATGAATGTGTAAAATACAGGAAATATTGAAACAATCAGTACAATAATCAAAATAAAATAAATAACTAAATTTCTCATTATTTTCTTTTGGCTTCCAGACATATTATCCTCCTAATCTGCTTTCATTTTTTTACTGAGCTTTAAGTATACCAGCGTTATTAAACCTAAGAATATACCGGTTATGATAGCCATGGCAGATGCATAGCCTATCTCTACCGCCCTTCCGGAATAACCGAAAAAGTATTTAAATACATAAGTCATAACAACTTCCGTCTGGCCTCCCGGCTGGCCATTGGTAGAAGCCAATACTAAATCACTTACTTTAATACTTCCTACGATTGCCATAAGTAAAACAACTTGAAAGATAGGGGCAATCATAGGTAATGTAATATGAAAAAATCTTTTGAAACCTGAAGCACCATCGATATTGGCACATTCATATAATTCCCTTGGAATATTCTGCAACGCCATCAGAAAAAATATCATATTAATTCCTACCGACTGCCAGACGGAAGCCATAATTAGTACAGACATGGCTGACCATTTATTACCAAACCAGTTAATAGGCTGTTGTATTAAACCTATATCCTGTAATATACCATTAATAACACCTTGATATGCCGCAAACATCAGTGAGAAAATCAGACCAATGATTGCAGTACTCATAATTGACGGTAAAAACAACATTACCCTGAAAAATCCGGTACCTTTTAAACGCTGGTTTAGCAGTACTGCAATGATTAATGCCAACGGTATTTCAATAACTAACTTACCAACATAAATCAATGTATTAACCATTGATTTCCAAAAAGCAGAATCTCTCATAAATAATCTTATGAAATTATCAAATCCAATAAACTGACCTGCAGTAAAACCATCATATTTGTAAAAGGCATATCTAAGAATATAAATAATCGGAATATAGGTAAATACAAAAAATCCAATTAACATAGGTGATAACATCAAAAATGCCTGAACAGAATCTTTACTTAAGTTTTTCTTGTTTTTATGTTCTAAATCAGGAGATATTTGTTTATTTGCTTTCATTTTTACACCCATTGCATACCGCAGACCTGTCTGCGGTATTGCCACAAATAAAACAGGTTGAAAGAATCTATAAGTGGCATCCTTTCATTATTTAAATTTTCTTTCAACCTTACACCCATTGCATACCGCAGACCTGTCTGCGGTATTGCCACAAATAAAGCAGGTTGAAAAAATTTATAAGTGGCATCCTTTCATATTTTATATTTTCTTTTAATCTTTCCTCCTAATCAAATCGTGGTGCAGCCTTATTTTTCCCGGGGTAATTTTACACCCTGACTAACAAGAAAGCTTTGCAGTTCTTTTATATTAATATCTTTTGGTGCCACCTTTTCTTTACAGGCAAGAGATGCTGCACCGCCGGCTGCCTGCCCGGTAAGCATACATGCTGATATTCCCCTTATGGTACTTTCAGCTACATGATCTGCAGAAATACACCGGCCTGCAACAAGCAAGTTGTCAATATTTACAGGTACTAAGCTTCTAAAAGGTATCCGGTAAGATTTATCTCCTTCTACCGGTACAAATATATGTCCTTTATATCCTTCCCCATCCATTTTGCCGTCACCATCCATATAAGCATCCGGAGCCAGCATATCATAAAATTTAGGATAAACCGCAATTACGTCTTCAAATTTTGTATCTGCTTCAATATCTTCCTTGGTCAGGCGGTACAACCCTTTCATTCTTCTGCTGTCCCTGAATCCAATCTCCGTAGCTATCGAAGCAATTTCAATATTCTCAAACCCTTCAAAATTCTTCTTAGCATATTCATAAAATTCCATAATATATTGCCTGCATTCCATCTCTCCACGGGTAAGATCATCTACATCTGTAGGATCAATACCATAAGCACAGGGATAATTTATGTAGGATACCTGTCCGCCTGCCGTCAGCCGTCCAAAAGGTAAATCCTGGCGCATACAGTTTAATCCGGTTTTACCGGCTCTATAATCTTCTTTATATTTCTTTCCAATCTCTCTTAATTTATCACCACCGTCAGTCAGTTTCGCTACATCGGCACCTGCCATCCTGAAATTTAAGGTACCTGGCTGGCATAAACCGTCTAAGTCCCTTCCCTGCTCAAAAGGTACACCTGCACTATAGGCCACATCCCCATCACCGGTACAGTCAATGATAACTTTTGCTTTTATTGCCAAAGGACCTTGTTTACTCTGTATGATTACACACTGAATCGTGTTATTTTCAACAATTACATCATTTACAAAAGAATGAAACTTAATTTCTACTCCCTCATTTTTAATAAATTCATCCAGGAATACTTTTAAATATTCACTGCTGAAACGGATTGGTGAATTGATCCTGATATCATGGGATCTGTCAAACTTTAAAAAATATTTCTGTTCAATTTCTGCATAAATTCCATCTGCTTTAAAGGAAGTTCCAAAGAAAAAATGGTTGCAGTTTTCTACATAACTTCCTGTAATATTACCGCCGAGAAACCCTCTTTTCTCTAAAAGCATTACACTGCTGCCCGATCTTGCAGCAGCAACTGAAGCGCCAATACCGGCTGGCCCGCCTCCTACAATAAGAACATCCACTTCCTTTTTGATGTCCACCTGTTTTTCCTGAATTGTGACTTTCATATTAACACCCATTTACATAATACATCTGCTTGCAAACGTATTATTGCCGCCAATAAAATGGTTAAAAGAATCTATACGCGGCGTTCCTTTCTTTTATTGTTTTTTTCTTTCAACCTAGTACTACCTTGCATAAATAACACTTAATTCAGCACCTGCTATTTACACCAGTGCTGTGTTGTCATCAATCGTCGTAGGAACCGCTACGCCTCATTCCTCCGCCTTGCCCTGGCTCAAATATCAG
>JBAVPE010000161.1:0-28048 GCA_049692775.1 Anaerocolumna sp.
CAGACCGTCTGAACGTAGTGAAGGAAAGGCAAGTAAAAACATACCTATGATAGACAGAAAATGTTCGTAGCTTTATTCAGCATCTAAAATATCTTCAATTGCTACTATTAGTTTCCGAGAGTACTCTGTTAGAGTATTCCCTGGAACACTCATAGCCTGTTTTTACTGATATTTTAGATGCTGTTAATAAAAAATTTTCTTCAGAAACCTCCTTTCGTTTCCGGGAGTACTCCGTTATTATCAATTTCACATCATTGCCCTTCCATTACTTTTAAATATATTGATATGTTCTTTCACATTGCGATACATCCCGGATACCATTCCGGAACTGAGTTTAAAATAGTCCCTTTTCTCTTCCCGGGAATAGTTTCTGGCTTCTTCCTCTATTGCCATAAAATTAGCCGTAGCAATGTTCACTTTCCGAATACCGCCTTCTATGCATCTTACAAAATCCTCCGGGCTGATGCCGGAACCTCCGTGAAGTACCAACGGCACAGGAACTAAGTTTCTGGTATCTGATAAGATACTGAAGTTTAATTTTGGTTCTTTCGTATATAACCCATGGGCGTTGCCGATAGATAGGGCAATTGCATCCGCTTTTGTACTTTCAAATAGTTCTTTGACTTCGATTGGGTTTGAATAATACATTCCTGTATCTTTTGTTCCATCTTCACTTTTGCCAAGCTGTCCGACTTCTGCTTCCACTGAAGCACCGTAATGGTCTGCCATATCTTTTACTTTTTTCACCATATTAATATTTTCTTCGATGGACAGGTGGGAGGCATCAATCATAACAGAAGTAAATCCTAATTCCAAAGCTTCTTTAATAACCCCGATATCCTTTCCGTGATCAAAATGGACCGCTACCGGAACAGAAGCATTCTTTGCTGCAGCAAGCATCATAGGCCCTATCAGATAAAGTGGGGAAAAAAGAATCCTTGCTTGTGCTATTTGCAAAATTACCGGAGAATTGCATTCTTCGGCAGCCTTGACAGCTCCTATTATCATTTCCATATTCCCAACACTGAAGGCACCGACCCCATAATTTCCTTGTTCCGCTTTCACTAAAAGTGATTTCATATCAACTAGCGACACCGTACACTCACCTTTCCTTCTTTTCAGAAACTTATTTATAATTTATTAATAACTTACCAATAACTTAACACATATATGACTATTAGTCAATTAAAATAATTGAACATTTACACACATATAATTATTTCCTAACAATAACTCCCTGCTCAGCAATTTCGTTATACTAATCAAGGAGTTATTATTTATTTAATAATTATGAATAAGCAAATTAGCAGTAAAAGGGAAAGTATCCGAACCGGCTTTGAAGGGGTAAGAAAAGTAAGTTTAGATTAAAAAATACCTCTGAGGCAATAACCGAAATAACTTCGGATTTGCCACAGGTAAATTAGTGGATTACTCGGTATCCGTTTCTGACTTAGCTATAATAACTTCTACATTCTTTTTTTCACATAAAGTAAAAAGTCCTTCCTCCGCATTGCCATCCACGATAACCTTACTCATCTCTGAGATATTCGCATAGGTTAACATTGCACTCTTCCCATATTTAGAGGAATCAATTAACAGATATACTTCATCGCTGTTACCAATGGCAGCCTTTTTGATCTCATATTCCAGGGGGGAAGCATTGGTCACCATACCATTTTCATTCATACCGGAAGATGCCATAAAAGCTTTCTTAATATTATATTTTTCCAGGGTACGTACGATATCCGCAGATACAAAGGAGTTTGTTTTTCTCTCTAAAGTTCCCGGTAAACTGATAACATTGACATTAGGCAATACAACCGCGCGGTTGATTGCATTTAAATTATTGGTTAATACCGTAACATTATTGGTTTCACCTAAATAATCGATTACATACATGGTGGTGGTTCCGGAATCGATATAAATAAAATCCCCGTCCCGAACCAGCGCAGCAGCAGCTTTACCCACTGATATCTTTCCCTGGATATTTTTCGATTGTCTTTCTTCAAACGGAACAAGATTTCCCTTTTGATTGCTGCATACACCGCCATATACCTTCCTTATGACACCTTTATTCACAAGCTGGGTAACGTCCAGCCGGACGGTATTCATCGATATACTGAATACATTGCGTAATTCCTCCATGGAGACCAAATCATGTTCCATAATATATTGTTCCATCTGCTTAATGCGAAAAGATTTCATTCCCATTAAATTATCCTCCGTTTCACTTTTGGGTATTTTGGCAACCTTTTATTTTACTGATATTTTGATGCTGAATGTAGACTGAGAACATTTTCTGTCTATCCTATGTATGTTTTTGCTTGCCGGGCATTATGAATGCCTCCATTCACTTCGTTCAGACGGTCTGCCGGGAAACATACATAAGATATCACGAGAATGTAAATATATTTTATTTGCAGCATCTAAAATATTTTTAACTACTGATTGTTTTCCCAAGTACCCTTTTTAATACTTTTATTATTAACACTACCTTAAGTTATTAATTTTATCAAGTATTTTCTGATTTACTAATAATATTAATTATATATTATTATTTTTTATATGTAAATTATTATTTATTGTTATATTTTATGTATGTTTCTGTTATATTTTTGTTGATATTCTTGGGCCAGCATGGTATAATCTTATTATTCTTAGCAAAAATATACCAATTGAAACGAAAGGATGAGATACTATGTTAAATATCGGTATTATTGGTGCCGGAAGGATCGGCAAAGTTCATGCGGAGAGTATTACGTTTCATGTGAAGGAGGCTCAGGTCTCGGCAATTGCGGATCCTTATATGAATGATGTTACGACAGCCTGGGCGGAAGGCCTGGGGATTCCTAAGGTTTATACGGATTATAAGGATATTTTAAAGGACAGCAGTATTCAGGCTGTTTTGATCTGTTCCTCAACGGATACCCATGCGGATATCGCTATCGAAGCAATCAAAGCAAATAAACATGTCTTCTGTGAAAAACCTATTTCCCAGGATTTATCGAAAATTAAGGCAGTTATGGAAGCTTTAAAGGATTCCAAGGTGAAATTCCAAGTTGGTTTTAACCGGCGTTTTGACCACAATTTCGAGGCTGTTCACAATGCAGTGGCTGAGGGTAAAATCGGGGATGTACATATTGTTAAGGTTACTTCCAGGGATCCGGATGCCCCGCCGATTGAATATGTAAAAGTTTCCGGCGGTATGTTTCTTGATATGACCATACATGATTTTGATATGGTCCGTTTTCTAACCTCCAGTGATGTTGTTGAGGTTTATGCTAACGGTACGGCTTTAGTTAATCCTGCCATTAAAGATGCGGGAGATATTGATACTGCTATTATTACCATGAAACTCGCCAATGGAGCCCTTGCCGTTATCGATAATTCCCGTAAAGCAGACTATGGTTACGACCAGCGTGCCGAGGTATTCGGCTCAAAAGGGCAGGTTGCTGTTACCAATGACTCAAATTCCACAGCCATAATCAGTACGTCTTCCGGCGTTACCGTGGAAAAACCTTTATACTTTTTTCTGGAACGTTATATGGCATCCTTCTCAAAAGAAGTTTCCTTATTTATTCAGGCAATTATGAATAATACCGAAGTTCCGGTTAATATTAATGACGGCCTGCAGCCGGTACTTATTGCAACGGCAGCTAAAAAATCACTGGAAGAGAACCGCCCGGTTTTACTTAAGGAAATTGTTATATAGCCGTGCAGCCGGATAATATAAATAGCTGTTATCAATGATTGTACGATCAGCTTTAAGCAGAAGACCTGCTATATTCCGTTTTTCAGCATTCCTTGCTGGGAAGCAGAGCAAGCCTTCTGCTTATTTATGTACCGATATGCAGATTATATCTGGGTGCATCCATTGTATTACTAATCCCAGTTCTCTCTTATCAGATTTCAATTACCATACCGTCAAAAGATACAAGAAAGCCATATTTAGCCGCCTCTTCAACCATTTTATCATGGAGCCAGAGACCATTATGGGAAAAATGATTGACTACCCACTTTGTTTTTTCATCTCCAAGTCCAAGTTCCATTAGACGTTGTTTTTCCTTTACTGCATCCACCAATCCCATATGATATTTGCCATCTTCCTCACTTTGTGTGGTACAATCCAGGCTCACAAGATTATAATGTACCTTATTTGCCTTCATATATTCTATTGTTGCTCCAGGAAAGGCACCGGTATCATGAGCATAAAGTATCGTTTTATTATTCTGGGTAATCTGATAAAACAGGCATTCTTCCTTTCTGTCGTGTAAAGCCAGGAGGGGAACAACAATATAGTCTTTGACCTTAATTGGTTGAAACGGAATTACTTCATGATAATCAAACTTAGGTTCCACTTCTTTTATATCCGGAACTTCATTCCATATTTTTTCCTTCGCACGGTGGTTTCCATAGATTTGAAATAGGTTGGGCCTGTTATAGGCAAAGGGCTCCCGCAGCAATTCTACGTCCGTTGGATTTAAATGGTCGGAATGACTATGTGTCAATAACAGGTTATCAACCTTCTCAAGATCAAGACCGTAGGTGATACAATGCATATTGGTATCCGGCGGCAGATCGATTAACAAATCCTCATTCACCAGGGCCTGTGACCTGGTTCTGATATTTTTTCCCTTTAAGTCCCTGGCAGCCTTACAAAGACTGCAATTGCAGAATAAGCCGGGCCAGCCTTCACCGGCTGCTGTTCCATAGTAAGTTAATTTCATTCTTTCATTTCCTGCCTTTCCTTATGAATTATATTGTGTTTCGAGTCTGTTCAAAAATCGCATTCGCTGCTTTAACGTAAGCACCTGGTGTATCCTAATACAATTTGGCACCTTACCGGTTATTTAGATTCAGCTCCTTTTGAAAGCAGGAAGGAATAAATGCCATAGGGTCTCACCTTAAAAGTAGTTTCACCTTGTGCACTTTCTCCCTCTGCCATATTATTTAAATCCACCGGAGTAATGGAATAATCCCCTATCACAAGTTTTCTTAAGGATTCCTCCCCCCGAAGGTCTTTAAATCTTACTATAATACCTTTCTTCACTTTTCTGGCATTAATCAATTGCATATGCTCCGGAAATCTGCAGATTTCTTCTGTCAAAGAGTTTTCCGTTAGTTCCGCACTTTCTTTTAACCTGGCAGCTATTTCTAAGTTTTTGGCTTCCTCTTCCCTGTTAAATCCAAAAAGTACATAGCGGCTGCAAAGATCACCGCCAGTCCACTGAGGAAAGTTTGTTCCCCACATATTATTAAACAAATTAAAATAGATAACCGGCTCTTTTGGAGGTTTGTAAGCATTCCTGTATTTATAAATTCCCGTATCGCCCAAGGAAACCAGGGGTGTATCTTTTGGTATTACACAAATTCCGTGTTTATCACCTGCAGCAGAAATATAATTTTCAAGGCAATATAAGACATGATTGGCACCTTCTTGTATCTCTGTTTCCGGATTTAAAACTGCATTGGCTTTATTGACGCGGTAGTAGTGAGCTCTTTCTGCAAATGGAATTAAGAAGGATCCGGATTCAATATAAGGCGTTTCCTGTTTATTTATTAACTTAAGATTCACAAACAGTTCATCCCCGGCAGGCGGCAGTGTAATTTCAATTATAACTTTATCTGCATCTCCATATCTGTCTTTGCTCTCTGTGTTTTCGTAGCAAAATATTAAGGTATCTCCTTCTATCACAAATGATTTAAAAGAAGGATAATAGGTTTTATGGCCACACTCCGGATAAGCTTCTCTTCCATAATCTTGAATTCCCCAGGCAGAAAACCGGTACGCATAATCTTTTAAAAAGGTAGTTACCTCTTCCATTCCATAACGGTCATATTGGTAAGAAAAAACCGATTTTTGATTTTGTTGTTTCAGCAGTACGGCTTCCAGTTTTTTATCATATAATTCGGTAATCTCTCCCGATACTTCTGAAAATCTTAATACATATCTGTGATTTTCAGCAGAAATAGAACGGCCGTCATTTTTCACTGTGAGATTCTCCATATTAGTGGGTATATTAACAATAGTAAGTGGTGTTGTCAGAAGGGGAGGAAGTTCTTTTACATAACAGGACCATTCCCCATCAATTTGGGTCATAGGAAGTATCTCCTGATTCATTTCCAGACTGCACTCCGCAAAATCCTTTTCTATACCCTTAACGGATACCCAGCCGGTAAAGGCACCGGAATAAGGATTAAAGATAGAGAAGCCTTTCCTTTCCCCACCTTCAACCAGAATTTTTAATTCTTCCATTGCCTGGCTGCCCTTCTCTGCCCGGTCCCTTTGTTCCTGCCATGAATTTTCCATAAATTGATAATTATCCTGATGTTTCGCTTCCAGGAAATCAGCCTTGGGATAAACCCGGTCCGGACCAAGCCAGGTTTTTACATCAGCCCCCCAGGTATGTTCCTCAAACAGGCTGACATTTTCATAATACCTGTTTAAAATTTCTTCCGCCCTGTCATCCGAATGCGAAGAAACTTCCAGTAATTGTTTGACATACATAGCCTGTAATCTTTTACTTCTTTCCCTCTCTTCCCGTATGATACCGACTTCTTTCGGATAGGAACCAATTCCATGGATCCAGGTATCACCAAGATCTTTCGTAATCGTAGGAACATAACTTAAATCGCATTTAGCCAGATCATTATAAAAATCATCCATGGAACCGCAGACAATTTCAGCTTCCGGATACTTACTTTGTATTTGTTTAACTAGTTTTTCAATCACAGCAGCCGATTGAGGCCCGCAATTATCATGGGTCTGCATAAGCGCCATCCACACCGGATAGTTCCAATCCTTTGGAGGCAGCAGGGAAGTCCCGTAACCGCCCTTACTATACATGGTAAGCAAACGCTTCCCGCTTTTCGCCACCCAATAAAATAAAAAGGGAACCTTTGGAGGACTTGCAAATTCATTACAGCCTAAATGTAAAAATTTAACGCCTGCTCCGCTTAAAATATCAGGCAGCATAATGCCATGCCCCGGAACGTCCGTCATTTTTGCTGAAAGCTTATATGGTTTATGGTAAACCTCTGATAGTTCCCGTCCGAAACGGAGACCTTCTATGTATTCCCCTGCACTGCAAAAATCCGTATGGGAAGTAAACGGTAAGGCGTGCCATACGATTTGTCCCCGTTCGATTAATAAATCCAATTCTTTTTTTAAATCTCCACTGCACCGCTCCGTAATAACTTTAAGGGGCCAGGCCGGCATGGTCCACACATATTTAAGCTTTCCCATATGTTCGGTAGCCTTGCAGGTAGCAATTACTTCTTTCAGCATGGAATCCGAATAATTATCAATGATTTTAGAAGATAAATCCGTAAAACCAATATCAAAATGTGTCTTAAATACAAGTATAAATTTTTTAACCATAAAAACCTCTCTTTTCATTTAAACTCCCAAATGCGCGCTCTGGCACATACAGGTTAAGCCTACAGCCACATACTACACTATACCCAATCCGGTCAATTGTAAATGGTTCATTTTCATCGAAATATAGATGAGGCGCCTACTTAATTGTCAATTCCCTGTCAGTCATAAAATCCCTCCTGTTATTAATCAGAGTACTCTCGGAAACTCCCACAACCTATTTTTATTGATATTTTAGATGCTGCTAATAAAATGATATCTCCATTTTCGTGATATCGTATGTATGTTTTTACGCAGACCGTCTGAGCAAAGCGAAGGAAAATCTTTTAACAAAGATTGCAAGTAAAAACATACATATGATAGGCAGAAAATGTTCTCAGATTATATCCAGCATCTAAAATATCTTCTATTTATTGCTACTATTAGTTTCCGAGAGTACTCTAATCAGTATCGTTTGTAGTGAACCAGTAAGATAACTGTTCATTTTATTTATAATGACTCCAATTCTATAATTTAGCAAGTTCTTTTATGGTCCCGGAACCAACTGCCCAGCCGTCTTCTTCTCCATTCTGTTTCCATCCTTTTGATTCCCAATACATTAATACTGCAATCCGGGTTCTTGTATCAAATATCCCGTCAACCATCAGTGGAATATAGGTTTCATCAGGCAATGCTTTATTCAGTTTTTCCTGCAGCCATTTAATATCTTCCTTTGAAGATGTTTTTGCAATGCTTTGAACAGATATTAATATCTCTGCCTTATAGGTAACGCCAAAATATTTGCAGATTCCCTTGCAGGTGGCTTCTGCATCAGCTTTCTGGAACGCAGGGTCAAGCATCGTCTTGGCTTCCGGCAGGTTGTCCATAAACCCGGATTCCGTAAGAATAGCCGGCATGATGGTATTATGCAGCACAGCTATATTAATACCCGACTGCGTAATATCCACCTTAACGCCGCGATCCGTCCTCTTATGTGCCAGTACCAGTTCCGCCTGTACAAAACCCGCAAGTTTCTTACTGTCCGCACTTGCATATTGGGAAATAATAGTTTCAACCCCGTGTGCGCTGCCCCAGTTACCGGTTGAAGCATTATAATGCTTGGAGATAAATAGATCCGCCTTCGCTTCATTGGCAGTCCTCCAACGCTCAGTCAGCGGTATATCGGTTGTTCCGGGGCTGGCATTTAAAGTATTAAAGCCGCAGCGTTTGAGTGCTGTAATTAAGTATTCAGCAGTTGGTTTGTTAAATTCCTTTTCATGTATGATATCACCCTTCTTTTTACCGAACCAGTCTTCCGGAATAGCTGGGGTCCGCTTCCCCGCCGTTTCCATACCGTGTCCGCTGTCTACTGCTACTAAATAACTCATCTACTCTTCCTCCGTTTCCGTGTTGGTAAACCTATTATAAAGTACATTAAGCTTGTCCCATCCATACATAGCCACAAATGCCACGATAAATGCCCCAATTACCGCCCCAATTACCAGATACCATGCAACTGTTAGCCCGGCATAGGTAGCATAGGCGAAATAGGCGAATACGCACAGAAAAACGGACAAAACAATTACCTGTATATCTGTCGGTATCTTTTTCAAAAAACCAACACCTTTCGTTACTTCTGTAATGACGGACACTAAAAAAGCCAGCATACCAATTACGCCCAGAATAGTTACTAAATTATTTGTGATTAATTCCATGATAATTCCTCCTATTTGGTTTCAATGTTATAATCGTTCTTTTTAATACGTGTTGCAAATTCAAAACCACTTTTTACCGCATAACTAAGTATTGTAGGTACCGCTACCGCGTTGACGGAACTCATAAGTCCGTCCGGGTATGTCCCGCGAAAATACCAGCTGCCGGCGGCAAAAATAATGGAACCTGCCCATACAACTAAGACCAGGACAACGATTTTCTTTGTCATGGTAAGCTTTTCTTTTGTACCGGAAGCTTTCGCAGGCTCCATAACCGATTCACTGATTTCTTCTGGTTTTCTTTCTGCATTATACACCATCTCCAATCTATATTCCTATTCCTATCTTGATAAAGATTGCAAACAGGCCGACAAAGGCCGTAATACAGGCTCCGGCAATCGCCCTGGCAAGCCACTTATTACGTTCCATGAGTTCATCTATCTGCTGTTGCTGCTGATCTGTTTTTTCAATAAACTTAATAATACAACGCTGATTTTCATAGACCTGATCTTTAATCTTGTCGTAACTGTCCAGTTTGACCTCTATTTTAGTCAGTCGGTCTAATACTTCCCTCTCAAATGCACTTTCAGCCATATATCCCCCTCCTGTATACAAAAGTGCCTATCTGTTAAGATAAGCACTCTGTATACCTATTATTTTTACGCTGTGTAATCTTCTCCGGTAATCTCCTGGTATTGCTCCGGTGTAATTACATTTTTTACAACTGCTGTTTTAACCATTTGCTTATTCCATAGCTTTTTGTCATAGTTCTTTTTGATTATTTCAAATGTCATAGTGTGACTCCTTTCTTATATAGATAATAAATTCTTATATTCCATAGCAGCTGCAATTCTTTCTTCAGCTGATGGTGCAGACTCTATTACTGGTTGTGGAGTGTTCATAATTACTTCGATAGCTATAATAGCTTCTTCATCAGATAGCGAAGAATCAATTTCATATCTTGATCTAATAACTTGCATAGGTTCCGGTGAAGTATAAATAACAGTTTCACTCGCATCGGTTTCAAAAACACAAGTAAAAAAATTTACTGATGAATATTCTGATTTAACCGTATTAGGACTTGCTTCTTTCATATTTGGATATAAATAAGTTTTTTCTGGGTTATAGATTGATAAATGTTTTGACATATTAAAATCCTCCTTTATTATATTAATTTATATAAGTGTTTATATTTTACTTTTAAAAATCAAATAAATATATTGTAGAACCAACAGGATAAAGTAATTTATCTCCAAATCTTGTTACATTATTAAGATTATATGATGCTATAGGAAATGTTATTTCATTACTTCTAACCAAATTTCTATCATATATATCCATAGTATTCAAAGAAGTACCATTATTTATATATCCACCTGCAAATACTGCAAATTCTGGTGTTGAGCCTCCTGATGACATATACTCTCTTCCTACTGATAAATCTGGAGCAGATATACTAACTAGTGATGAATTATATGCTATCGCATCACTATGATTATGTGTGGATGTACCGTCTTCACCATGGTACATTCCGCCTGCGAATATAGCATAAGTATCATTGCTAGCACCGCCTAATAATTGTCTACCATTACTTGCATATGTAACTATACCAGTTGTAGTACCGTCAGAATTAACGGCATATGTACCGGCGTCTGTATGATTACTTGAAGTTTCTCCGCCGCTAATAATAATAGGCCCAGTTAGCCCAGCTGGTGCCATAGCATACTCACAATATGAGTCACTACCACCAGGTTCAAAACTTCTTACTCTAGTAAGGCTAGTATTATACACCATAACATTAATATATGAACGAGATTTATCCCTATTGCTACCATCACTAGCGTTAGAATGAAACCATTGTACACCAGGACCTATTACTGCACAACTGCCATTAGATGCACATAATGCATTTGTCCTTCCATCTTGAAGATCACCATTTCTAAGAATCGTCTTAACTAATGACGGTGATATTACACGTACAAAATCCACAGTATATTTAGTTGCATCACCTGTACTAGAACCATATTCTCTTCCGTCAACTAATAGAGCATAATTACTTATAGTTGTCGCTCCTATACCAGTTAAAGGTCTATCATCATCATAATAGTCAGTTGGCCCATAAGTTAATACTAATGAGCTGTTGTAAGCTTCAATTGTACTATTCGCTGAGCCACCTGCTATAATAGCATAATTACCAGCAGTAGTGACATTGCAACTGGTTCTAGCTATAGCGGTTGAAACAGTACCTCCATAGCTCAATCCTGCACTAAAAAATAATCTTGCTGCTCCTCCTACACCTACATAAGCTTTTTTTACCTTTCTTGCAACCCCACTTACTCCTATATATATTTTCTTAACTTTTCTTGCTACCCCTCCAACCCCCACATAAATTCCTTTTGCCATTATACCCTCCTATTCATATACAAAGTAAAATGTTCCTGCGGCTAAACCAGTGGCACCCGCAGTTAAATCCGTTGTGCTATACATTAGATCATTGTCTTGTATTACCTTACGTGGTGTTGAATCTGAGCTAGTAGTAGTGTATAGTCTCAGACCTGATTCATATAAACCTACAGCAGATACTCCTGTTCTATGAAAGCCTATCAATGGTGGGGTATTGTTAGCTGCCTGCATCTCTATATTCCCGTTATTATAACTATTTGTACCGTCTGTTCTGGCAAAAATGGATTTACCCGTTATTGTAGGTGATGTTTTAAGGGCACCCCCCAAGGCACTTAAAGCAGCCGCGGCACTTGTTGCCCCAGTACCTCCATTCGCCACAGGTAAAGCTCCCGTTGTATTCCCAAGTCCTAGGGCATTTCTTGCACCAGCTGCTGTTGTCTGTCCGGTACCACCTCTTAAAATAGGGAGCGTACCTGTAGAAATATCACCTGCAGAATGTTGGTGAGTTGCATTTGCCTTCCCGTTCCATGCTGCTTTCTCTGTATCCGATATAAACCGGTTATTTGCATCCTGGGCAATTATGGCTGGTGGATGGGTAACTGGATGGGTGTAATTATTGGCATTATCCGCTATGCCACTCAATTTATTCTTTTCAGCAGTTGTATAGTCATTTGCAGATAACCCTTTATCTACCTCAATATTAACTTTACTATCATTTACTTTCTTTATCTCGCTGTCAATAATATCAAAGTTCCCATTTAATCCATCAATGCTAACAAATTCATTCCCCTGTTGCTTTTCCAAATTATAATTTTGTGTATATTCTGCCATTTAATCACCTCTCTCTTAATTGATCCCAGGTAAAGCTGCCGGCTTCCTCCCAGGTCATATGCAAAATATCATTCCAAGTGTTATAGGTATACTCAAAAGTAAAGTATAAATGGGCCGGTTTGATTTCCTCAATTGTCAGGGTTAAGTCTGCCATGTTAGCAGGCACCCCTTTAGTTCCCACAAATTTAACTACAAAGCTGCTGTTTTCATTATTCTCAATTATTTCCACTTCACCATTGGTATAAGACCTTGCCACCTCTGCAATCATCTGCTTTGTAACCGTCCCGGTTCCCCTTACCTTGGCACGGATTCTCTCACGACGGAATTCATCGCTTTTCGTTACATCTACATCCAGCCCATAAACTTTCTCATACCTGCTTAACAATACCGTGGTGGTATTAATAAAGCATTGATCTACGGTTTCCTCCAAACTGTCAGCCAGTTTATTCATACTGCTGCTTAACATGCCCTGGAGGTTTTCCATGGTTTCATTACCTGTATAATAATCCGGTAAATATTCCATAAGATTCATTCTGAAGTCACCTCCGTTAAATTAACAGCTCCGGCTATGGGCATTTCCGTTTCATCAATTGTTATATTGGCTATCCCGTTATTGACGAGTAAGCCAGCGTAATCTAATACTCCTTCTGTTGCCAGCAATATACTCCCAATTCTTGCATAACTGACCAAATAAGCTTCAAATATGGTTCCTTTTAAATACTCTGTAAAGGCTGCCGTAAAGCTTCCTACGACATCATCCAAAAGTCTGGTTCCATCTAATGTAACATTAGCAGAAACCGTAATATCTTTACTTGTGGGGCTGGTTACCGTAACGGTTGCACCAATTGGCCTGACTGCCTCTATATACTCATAAACCGGCTGTTCCAATCCGGTATCAATCGCCATGTTACTATCAACAACAATGACTTTTACCGTGCCGTTACCATTCCACAAAGGATATACCTTTGCATCCCCTACCCCCGGAACCTCCAGTGCCCATTTTTTATAATTATCCGCATTACCGCTGGTACTTGGCGATTGTATCTGGGCGTAAAACCTGGCACGGAGATTATCATCGGTTTCTTCCTCTTCCCCGGCGATTATAATATCACTTAACGAAGCCGTAATGTTTGGAATATTATCGATTGTTTGGAGGGTTCCTGTGTACAGGTTACCGGCCTCCCCGATCTGTTCGCACTGGGATTTATAACTGTTTTCAGATAAATTATCCGTAATAACATACGTTGTTTCCCCCAGTGCCCATCTGGATCCAATGGGGATATTCCCAGTCGTTATAACTTTTCTGAATGCCCTGGTAGCCGGCTTTCTGGTAATACCGTAATCTTCTACAACCCTGTCCAGGTAATTTCCTACTGCCGTATCACCGGATACTAAATCTATAAAATTATTTAAGTTAAAGTAATTCTGTGCCAGCTGATAAGCACATGGTGCCAGTGCATCATATATAATACTGCCTTCCCGCTTGTCCACGTCACTGGTAACCCGGCTTAACATATCATCTAATATAGTTTCAAATGTCATTTCTTCAAACACTTAGTAATTCACCTCCCTTGTAATCTGCATAGCCCCATATATACTTGTAATATCAAAAGTACATACCATTTCATCTCCAGATAATGTAAACACAAAATTGTCTGCACTATTTATCCTGTCATCCTGTAATAAACATTCCTTAATTCTTCGCATTAAATCAATTTTTACATAGGTAGGATCTTTTCCGATAAGGTTTTCAAGTTCAATGCCATAGTCAAAACTATAAATAGGGTATTCATATTTTTCAGTATTCAGCAACTTATAAATTGTCTGCTTCAGTGCCTCTGCTTCAGCCGCGAATCCTTGTATTTTATCCTGATATATCCGGTAAGTCCTGCTGACTGATGCATCTTCGGTAACCGTCAGATTTTCCGGTATTGTTTCACTTGGTATCACTTTATCACCTCCAACAGATAAAACAATTGTCCGCCATAATTTCTTAGAAGCCTTACTTTATCTCCCGTTGCAATTTCCTTTTTTAAATTTCCAACAATTAATTCCTCTGGAATCGTTAATTTATCACTTACCTGTACACCCCCTTCTGTAACCGTTCCAAGTAGGATATTACAAAGTTTTGCATTTTTTAAATAATTTTCAACTATTTTTTTAATTTCCTGTATCATGTCATTACCTCCAGACTCATCGTATGTGTTGGTAAAAAATCATGGGTTGCAGTTTTGACAATCAGTCTTCTGTCCAGTTTAATGTCTTCTATAAAACCGTGAAATGTGGAACCGGCTCGCACTCTGGTATCACCTATGCAGTCAAGGCTTATGGTTTCCGCTTCGCGATTATATAATTTCAAGAGATTTTCAGCTTTAGATTTTGCCTGTGATGCATTCACTTTATTATCAATCACCTCAAAATATTGTAAAAATCCATAAGTAGATATAGCGTTATCATCTTTTGATACGGTTATTTCAACTTTTTTAGCCTCTTCGTCATTCGTTGCAAGTTTAATAAGATTATAAAAATCATCATCAATGGATTTATCATATTTATAATCATAGCAAAGGCTTTCGTCACCCAAAACCAGATTCAGATTTAAATCTGCCATTTCATGTAAGAATACACTTCCAAACTCATCCCGGAGGACATACCATTTGCCAACATTAAGAAGAGTGTCGCTGATTGTACTATAAATGATATCCAGCCAGGTTTTATCATCCTGTACCCCAGTCGGTAGTTTGTACTTGGATTCAGCCAGACTTCCCTTCTTTAGCTTAAAATAATTGCACATTTTACTTGTTATGGTAGTAACCGTATCCCCTTTTAACACGACCGTATCCTTAGCTTTGCAGTATCTCAACTGATCATAGGCAGTAATGCTGATTTCTTTCTCTTTATTTCTGCTGACTTTAAATACAAACCCCCGAAAAACCTCCGAGTCATTATATTTAAAACTAACTATACTTCCGTTCTTTATCTCCAGATCTTCACTGATATATGAAAACTCCAGCTTGCTGCAGCCATCGTTTAACGTATCATGAAAAGACACCTTAGTTACAAGTTCACTGATTTCAAATACTTTTTTATCTACCTTAACTAAGAATTCTATCATGGTATCACCAGCTTCTGCCCAGGATAAATAAGGGAAGGATTTTTTATTTTATCTTTATTGGCATTATATATTTTTGTATAATTAGAGCCATTTCCGTAAAACTTTTTAGAAATTGCCCATAAGCAATCTCCTGATTGAACAATATAAAAGCCCTTATTTTTCGGATTTTTCACATTTTTATCCATTTTTGACTTTTTACCAGTCTTTTCATCTACTTCTGTAGCCGGTATCTTGTGATATTCTTTATATTCCAACAATTTAAAAGAAATATATTTATCGCCTTCTTCTCCGGCTTTTTCTTTAATGGTTAATTCTTCAATCAATACAGGACTGCTTATTCCATCTTCATAGATTTCTTCTTTCTCTTTTACCCTTCCGGCTACAAATTTAACAGGTACAAGTTTATTTCTCCAATCTGTAAATAATTTTATGTATTCATTTGCAGTAAGAAATTCATTTCTTGTTTCCACATAAGATTGTTCTTCCAGAGGGAACTCACACTCAAAGCTATATTGCATCAGTTCCATATGGGTAGGAATTACTATTTGCCCCAGCTTCAAGACTTCATATTTTTGATTTGCCTGAGTGCTTGAAATCTCTATTTCCTCTGGATTGGTAGGAAGCCGATAGGTTGTATCATTATAATCAAAAAATATTGCATACATTAATATCACCCCTCACTTGTCATAGCAATCTCTTCCTGCAATATCTTCTTAATACGACCCGCTATCTTATTGGCATCGGCATTTTCATGCACATCACCAAATTGGATGGATATGTTAGGGGATAAAGAATTAGTAGCTATATTAGCAATATAGTCCCGTTCCGCAATTTCCCTTAAGTAATCCAGGTCATCATCCGGCATTTCTACATTGACTGCACCATTGGCCCCAGTGCCTTCCACCGGGATTGGATTGCTTGGATCTATTTTATTATCAGCAGGAAAAATATTCGGGTTGGGATTACTATCTTTCATTAAATCTTTTAATGCATCTTCATCCATATATTTGCTTGGATCAATGTTATTCTTATCGGTATCAGTAGAAAATATATTGGTTATATTAGAGACATTTTTATCAACACTTTTCCCTCCGTTATACCCAAAATTCCAAGCATCTTCATATGAAATTCTATCTAAACCAAGTTTATCTATACTTAAATCCAAACCATCTACTACAGTTTTATAATTCTCTTCCGGTGCATATTTCTCAATTGTCTCATCAGCAAAATTCTTAATACTTACTCTCCAGCCTGCTACAGCATCAGCCATATTGGTCCCTGTCACTAAATCTATAGCCGATGCAACTTTTTCAAGCGTTCCAAGAATACCGTCCGCCATACCTTGAAAAAGGTATATGATAGATGATATTGGATTAGTAAATACATTACCTATAAAATTGGCAATATTAATAAATGGATTAATTAAAGCATTTATAAATCCCAACAATAGTTCTAATAAACCTAAGAATATATTTCCAATAACTGCGCCTACAGTTGTAAATGCACCTAAAATAATACCTGTTGCGCTAAGCGATGTTCCGGCAAATTGATTTATTGCCCCAATTACAGCATAAAAGATAGCTATAAGTGCAATAACAGCAAGTACGATCCAAGTAATCGGGCAAGCAAATAATGCTGCATTAAGTCCTTGCTGCGCAACTGTTGCTAAAAAAGTAGAACCCGCTTCAGCTGAAGTAGCTATTGCTTTAATTCCTTCCATTACCGCCTGTGCCATTAGAATTCCATTTGTTATTAATGCAGCCGCATTATAAGCAATAAATGCACCGACGATGCCCCAAACTAACGGTGAAATCCAGGCCCAATTGTCAGAAAAGAATAAAGCTATTGATGATATAACATTCATTACCCGGTCAGCTGCTTTTCCGATTTCGCTAAAACCAACCAATAACCCATTTAAGAAACCGGAAAAATCATCAGAACTTATAAATTCAGTGATTTTCTCCATAATTCCTGAAAAAGCTTGCAGACCTGCATTTTTAATTTGGGTCCATATACCGGTAAACGTCATTGGTGTATTCTCAAAGTTTGTATTTATTTCATCACTCATTGAAAACATAGAGTTTTTAATAATATCAGAGGTGATTTTTCCTTTATCCGCCAATGCCATTAGTTCATCACCTGATTTACCAGTATAACTAGATATGGCTTCCAGTATCATAGGGGCACTTTTTTCTAAAGATGATAAATCATCACCTTTTAGCCCGCCGCTCGTCATCGAATCCGTTAATTGCTGCATGGAGGATGATTGGTCTTCAGGACTTGAACCATCGGCAACAAATGATTTTTGCATTAATTCCGTGAAAGCTATGGTTTCATCATTGGAACCAAATACATTACCTCGGTCCAGTTTACTTACAGTATCAGCCATCTCAGAATATGCTCCACGTGACCGACTGGCTGCAGCAAAAACCTTATCTTGTAATTCAGCTTGTGATTGTAGACCATCATTGACCAATCCTAACCTGGTATTCACTCCGGTAAAGTCATCTACTAATTTCATTCCCTTTTGGATGTTGTCCAGATTAACCAAAGAACCGATTAATTTTCCAAAACCTCCACTTGCTTTTTCCGCTTTATCATCAGATTCCCCAAGTTTTTCATTCATTTTATCAACCGAATCAGCAGCACTTAGTAATTTATCCGCAGCTTCACCCGAATTTGAACTTGCTTCAAGCATTTTATCTGTTACTTTTTCAGTGGAGGTACCGGCTTTTAACATTTTGTCTATCATCTTATCCGTTGATGAAGTCACTTTATCCATTTTTTCTGCTGCTTTATCTGAAGTAGTACCTGCCTTTAACATTTTGTCTGCTGCTTTACCAGCAGCAGCACTTGCGTCCAACATATCACTTACTGCCCCTTTTGTTACCTTGCAAACCTTTAATAACTTATCTACGGCTTGATCCGTTTTCTGGATTAATTTATCCAATGTACTGGAATAAATATCAATAGATACAAAAACTGCACTCAACTCTGCCATTACTTTCTATTACCTCCTTTCAATTTCATTTTATCTGCCTGCTTTTTCTCTTCCTCCACCCGTACTAATATGCTTGCATAAATAAAAGCTTTTTCCTTTTGGCTTAAATTATCAAGTATGGATGGAAGAATATGCAGCTTTTGCAATGCAAAGTGTGCAAGATTAAACTCTGCATCACCTTGCTTTATAAGTTTTTTGCTTCTTCGATATCCTCATTAATATTAGTATCCAGGCCACTTAACGATTGAACCTCTTGTGCTAAGGTAGCGTATTCACCAACCAAAAGCATATTCTTTAGGGTTTCCGTTTCACCAAGACCATATAAATCTTGCAGTTTAGCATCAGCCAGATTAGGAAATACTACTGCACTTGCAGTCATTGCCTGGATATATTCGGTCCGGTTTAAGGTCTCATTACCCTTTTTATCCTTTCTGGTATATTTTTTGATTAATTGTTCATTTTCTTTTTGAGTAATGGGGTGGATAATGAATGGAACCGGTTTGCCATCCTCCATAAAACGATTTGATATAATAACCTCTTTATTCTCAACCTGTATAGGGTTTAAAAATGCTTTTAATGAACTCATAAAAATCTCCTTTCAAAACTTTTTAATTTTATAGGTAATTGCAGAACTATATAATTTTCTGAATATATTCTACAATGAATACGAATTTCATAGCTTCAGTTGCCTTTAGAACAAGATTCAGCTCTGAAATTGCATTAATTGCACGATATATAAATACAATAATCTTGTTTTGCAATTACCTGCTTTTTAATTTATCAATTTCATCTGATTACTAACATATTTTGAATTAAAATTAGCAGCCAAGGCTGAAGCTAAGAATAGTTTATCTTATCTATGCATACAGACCTGATAATTCTTATCAAGTAAACAATGAATTATTTTTTCTCAGTCCAATATTAATGCTATGTATAGACTTATATATTTTCAGGCCTGTATAGAAAATCCGCTGATAAACTTTACTTCTTTTATTTAACTTATCGCATTAATTTACTTTACTGTAATTTTCTATTACATCAAAATAATCCAACCCTTCAATGCTATCAAAGGTAAAATCCGTATCAACGGTAATCGGGTCATCCGACTGGTCATCTAAATTAGCTACCGGAATAGTTTTTAATAAAACGTTATATAATCTGACTCTCTGTTTACCAATAGCGGATTGAAGATCTTCGTTTTTTACTTCTAATGTAATGTTACCGAACTTACCATTATTAATATAGGAAATAGCAAGCCTTAACATATCCGAATTCATAAAATACATGGTCATACTACCAGTACCTTCCGCGCCAACTACCTTATGCTGCGTCATTCGGTGACCTAACATTCTTCTGGTTTGTACTGTTAAATCAAGCTGTGCTTTTAAGCTGGAGATTTCAAATAAATTTCTGTTAATCCCATCAATTGTAATAATGGCACTGCCCTCCTTAGCAGAAATGGTATCTGCTAATCTTACATAATTGTTATTGTTATCTGTCATTTTTTATCTCCTTCCTTATGATAAATTAACTGTAATATACATTTTCTCAATGCTGTCTACCGGCTGAATAGAACAATTAATCACAACAGAATCAGCATCTGTACCTTGTGTAATAGTAACATCCTCGGCAGTGAAATTTTTAATTGCAGATAACCCCTGCAATTCATTAAAATATTCAATTATAGTTGCTCTTAGCAATGATCTGCCGTCATCATTATTATTCATTGAGCCTACATAATTGGATTCAAAAATTTCAGTAATATCATTATTAATAGAATATAAAGTACGTATTACTCTGTTTTTAACAAATGCTTTCCCTTTTTCATCCGTAACAGTAGTTAATGAATTAATGTCATAAACCGCTGTTACATTCTGAGCGCTGTCTACTTTAAAAATGAATTTTCCTGCAGTAATTGCAGCTTCCATTTCCGTCTTTGTCATACGGGGTATAACATCTATGGCACCTTGATACTTTGTTCCGGTATTGGATTGATTAATTTTAGCTCCTGCGGTTATCCCAGCAACCCAGGCTGTTGTTTTAGCAGGGGTAAGTTCTGTTCCATCGGATAATTTTACTCCATGGGTTACATTAATTACGCCCTCATAATCACCCTGGTAATTTGCAAATACTACCTGGACTCCCTTGCCTTCCGTATCTGTCATAGCCTTCACCCATGCAGCGATAACTGCTTTATTTGAATCATAATCTGTCCCATCATATGGGTAAACTAATACGTCAAATTCAACAGTTCTGATTGCAGCCAAGGCCGTTACCACTGCACTTGAATCATGCCCTGACCCAAGATTATAAATCTTAACGGTCTGAGCGCCTTTCAGGGCTTCGGTTGACAGAAAGGTATCTTCTGCTGTTACCCCGTCCGGATAATCGTTATCGGTAGCCGTCACTGTATATAAGTCACCTGCCGCTCCAACACTCATCTCCTGTAATAAAAGTACGGTACCCCGATCCCCCGGTGTAATGGATAATGGGGCATTGGTTAAAAAATTAATATATGCACCCGGTAAAATTTTGTTTTGGTTATTCCATGTTCCTGCCATGATAATCCTCCTTATATATTGGTGTTTATTTCCTGTTTCTGCATCTTGGTAAATGCTTCTTCTTTCCTTACGGAATACTGGATGTCAAAGGTGAAATGCAGTACATTTTCAATGGTTTCTGCCTTCTTATTCTTTATCCGGCAATTGCTTATAACATCAAACCCAATCAACAGTGCCTGTCCAATGCTTACACAATCGCCCTTTATTGCTTCAGAATCATTGCTGTTATATGAAATATCAAAATTAATCTGGGCCTTAAATTTCCCCTGAAGCAAATTCGTGTAATTCTGACTTTTCACATGAATTAAAAATGATGGTTTCTGATATTGTGCCGGCATATCTTCATCATATACGGTATAACCCGGATAAAGTTCCAAAAGCCTGTTTATAATTGCCTCTTTTATATCTTCAAGCATGTCCTGTCCACCTCCTCCTTTCTATCTTTGGAGTACTCCCGGAAACTCCCATAGCCTGTTTTTACTGATATTTTAGATGCTGTCAATAAAAATTTATCTCCATTTTCGTGGTATGATATCTATGTTTTTGCGCCGACCGTCCGAACGCAGTGAGGGAAAGGAAAGTAAAAACATAGATATCATACCGCGAAGATGTTCATATTCTATATTAAGCATCTAAAATATCTTCAGAAACCTCATATAGTTTCCGAGAGTACTCTCTTTGGAATACTCTCTTATTCCTAAAGCGTACTTTTCCAGACATTAAATTTCCCATAATCAATAAATCAGTTATATGTGGAAAATCCCCTCATACGACGTTTTTATTTCCTCCAATTGCTCCTCAATACCCGATATAGTACCATCCTCCCCCATTGTCAGCCTGGATTTGTCAAATTTATTGATTAAAAGGTCTGCATACTTAACCTGGGCAAGCTTTTTGCGGATAGCCAGCCAAATCAGGACATCTTTCAATTTCGCTTCCTGTTCTGCCCTTATGGCGGCATTGATATTCCATAGGTCCTTAATGATTTTCTCAAGCTCCTGATATACAAGCTTACTATTATTAAGTTCTTCTAATTCTACTTCCAGAATGTCCAGTTTTTTTATCAATTCTTTTTTTACTTCATTTACCTGGTCAAATCTGGTCTTAGGAATAAAGCTTTTTAACTCTTCTTTTAGAATATCCATCGCCTTTTGTGCCATATCTTCCGAAAAACCTAAATTAATAAATTGCTCTTTTTTCATATATTCCTCACTTTCAAATACATTCTTTTACATGGTTTAGTCCAAGTTATTTGTCTTTATAGTTAACGTCAGAAATACCAAAATGACGATATATTTAAACTTTTACTTTTTCTATTATGAAAGCTTTTCCTTCAGCTGAATATGAAACCTTTAACAGCCGCTGCCCACCCCTCAACTTAATTTGACCGTTTTTCCCTATGCAATATGGCATCCTCCCTGATTTTAGTAATTCATTTATTTCTTGCATTTTACGTAAGTTTATAAGTAAAAAAATTTATCTTTTTTTTAATAATGTATAAATGATAAAATACCGATATGTACAGTATTGGAACTATAACAGGAAGTCTTTATATAACTTAAAAGTACATTATGGAACCTAAAAGCCTGCTACAATTCAAAGCATAATCAGCGGAATGTACTTGTTTTAAATAGGTTATTGTGAAGTCATTTACCTGCCGGTTTCTTAGTTAGCAATATATGTTTCTTATCACAGTTATAAAAGAATGGTTATTATCAAGCTTACTTACGTATTGCGTAAGCATATAATATCATCTGTTTTGTAATATGTCAATACCTATTGCGTAAGTTTTTTCATGTTTTTAATTAAATATTGCATTTTACGAAAGTTAATGCTATATTTAACTGATAGACAGGTTTATGGGTTTCCCTTATAAAAAGCCAAATACATGGAATCAGGAGCCGGTACTTATGTCAGTATTACAAGGAAGGATTAAGGAGAGAAGGTTAATATCAGGAATGACTTTATTGGAAGTAGCGAACCAGTTGGGAGTAAAAGAAGCAACCATGCAGCGATATGAAAGCGGAGAAATTAAGAATATCAAGCATGAGACAATCGTTAAGCTAGCCGAGATTTTCAGCTGCTCTCCCGCATATCTGATGGGTTGGGAAGAAGCACAGCCTATACCGACGATTGCCGCCCATAAAGAAGACAATAAAAACTGGACAGAAGAAGAACTGTCAAAGATTGAAGAATATAAACTGCTGCTGCTGGCAGCCAGAAACAGTAAAAATAAGAGATAATAAAGGGGAGATTTGGGTGACATACGAAGACTTACAGAAACAACACGAGAATCTGTTTGTAAAAGAGGTAGATTTATATGAAGTTGAGGGATTAAAAGGGTTATATATCGATGGTTGTATTGCAATAGACAAGCACTTAAGCACCAAAGAAAAGGGTTGTGTCCTGGCAGAAGAAATCGGACATCATCTGACCTCTGCCGGTAACATATTAGATCAGACAGCTGACAGTAACAGAAAACAGGAATACCGCGCCCGCTTAGTCTCTTATGATATTCAGGTTGGTTTAGAAGGTATTATTAAGTGTTATGATGCCGGATGTAACAGTTTGTACGCAATGGCTGAATATCTGGATATTACGGAAGCTTATTTAAAAGATGCTTTGGATGCCTATAAAAATAAATATGGAACTTATGTGGAATATAAAAATTATGTCATATATTTTGCACCCTGCCTTGGAGTGTTAAAAAGATTGGAATAGAGCAGCGAAGCAAAAGTCACATAAAACCCGGAGTATAGCAGCTTTAAAACGCTGGTTTTGCATTTTGTGTACATCGCGAATCGTGTCAGGGTTCACAGATCTGCTGATTTTTGCAGAGCTGTAAATAGTAACAATTGAAGATATTTTAGATGCTGAATATAATCTGAGAACATTTTCTGTCTATCACGAAAATGGAAGTGGAATTTTATCGACAGCCTCTAAAATATCAGTAAAAACAGGCAGTGAGAGTTTCCGGGAGTACTCTCTTAGTAATAGAGAAATATAACGAATGAAGTGGAGATAAATAAACTATGAATACATTTATATTTGATTTAGACGGGACTTTGCTGCCGATGCCAAGCCAGGAACTTTTTTTAGAAGCATATTTTAAAGCTTTATCCATGAAGCTGGCACCCTTTGGTGTTGATGTTAAAAAGCTGGTCAAAGCAGTATGGGCAGGAACCAATGCTATGATTGGAAATGATGGAACCATGACCAATGAGCAGCGTTTCTGGAATACCTTCAGCGGAATTCTAGGGGAAGAAGTCCGCAAATTAGAACCGGTTTTTGATGAATTTTATAAAAATGAATTCAATTCTGTAAAAAGTACAACCTCCGCCAGTCCAATCGCGAAAGAATGCGTCGAACTGTTGAAAGATAAGGGCTATACCGTTGTCCTTGCCACGAATCCTATTTTTCCCCAAGCAGCGACCTTCCAAAGAATTGGATGGGCAGGTCTTTTCGTTACGGATTTTGAACATATTACTACCTATGAAAATTCAGCCTTCTGCAAACCGAATTTAGGATATTACAAAGAAATACTAAGCAAACTCAAAAAAACTCCCGGTGAATGTATCATGATCGGAAATGACGTAAAGGAAGATATGTGCGCAGCAAAACTGGGAATGGATACTTTCCTTCTAAAGGATTGTCTAATCTGTAAGGATGAGGATGATATAAGCGTCTTTAACCAAGGGGGATTTGAGGATTTATTGGAGATAATAAAGAGTCTGCCCGCTGCTTCGAAATAAATTAAATGAATTTTATTATCAACAGCCGGTGCCTGTACAGAGTAAATAAATTTATCGTTCACATTGGATTTCGCACTAATTAGGTTATGAATAACTTAAAAGGAGAAAACCAATGAAAGATAAGAATTATTAGTTCCTTCCAGGGATTGCAGGGTGTCGTATTAATAGATATCCTGACATTTCTTTTTGCTTTTATTATTTTATTATTATTTATTGACATACCGGAAGAATTGCCCAAAGATAACGATAAAAAGCTTAAACTATTACTTGGTTGTAAAGAAGGTATGTCCTTTCTCCACAACCATAAGGGTATTTGGTACCTGGTCATAAGCATGGCTTTCCTAAACTTTTTCTCCCGTCTGACCTATGAAAATATCCTTTATCCTATGATTTTGGCCAGAAGCGGCGGTAACAATGAAGTTCTTGGAATCGTCAGCGGTGTATTGGGCGCAGGGGGAATCGCAGGGGGCCTTATCGTTTCTCTTAAAAAACTATCTGGTAATAATTTAAAGCTAATCTACTTTTCAGCAGCATTTTCGTTTCTATTTGGAGACTTATTAATGGGCTTAGGACATAATACAATCCTTTGGATTATAGCAGCCCTTGCAGCAAGCATCCCAATATCCTTCATAGGTGCCGGACAAAACGTTATTATGTACCGTGCAATTCCAAAAGAACTACAAGGACGTGTATTTGCCGTAAAAAATGCAATTCAGTACTGTACCATACCTGCCGGTATTTTACTGGGAGGGTTTTTGGCAGACTATGTATTTGGGCCTTTTATGGGTTCTGAGAATGTACTGGCTATATTTTTACGGAGAATAGTAGGGGCTGATACGGGAAGCGGCATGGCAGTTATGTTTTTATGTACCGGAATATTAGGATTTATTACAAGCATCCTATGGTATTATAATAAGAATATACAAGAACTTCAGAAGTGAATTTAGATACTAACTAATTTATAATATTTCTGTATCTGATAGCCAATTGCGAAACTATATCGTTTACTGGATATCCCTACAATTAATACGAATTTCATAGCTTGCGCTGCCTTTAGGGCAGGATTCAGCTCTGATAATCCGCCTCCATTTTCGTAATATCATAGGAATGTTTTTACTCGGACCGTCCGGACAAAGCGTGGAAAAACATTCGCAATGCCCGGCAAGGAAAAACATACCTATGATAGGCAGAAAATGTCCATAGCCTCTATTCAGCATCTGAATTATCTTTAAAACCTTAATCCGTTTTCAAAAGTACTTTAATTACCTTCTAATAACTTCTTTACCCTTCCATCTCTATTTCCCCATACTTGAGTGATATCTTGAGTCAACGCTTGACATCCCCCATTTTCATGCTATACTAATAAAGTCGCAAATGCCTATAAAAACAAGGTCTTAAGGGCAAATTAACCGAGTGTTCGTGACCTTCCACTCGTAAAATAAAACTAAAGGAGAATTTCATATGAAACTCAGGAACAAAACCCTGCTTATCACCCAGTCTGCCTTAATCGCAGCTATCTATGTGGTCCTGGTTTATGTATTTAAACCAATCAGTTTTTCCTATATACAGGTAAGAATTGCTGAAGCATTGACCATATTGCCTTATTTTACACCTGCTGCTATTCCGGGCGTTACCATCGGATGTTTATTAGCGAATCTTCTTACCGGTGCAGACTTACTTGATATTATTTTTGGTACATTGGCAACCTTAATCGGGGCAATCGGTTCTTATGTATTAAGAAGGCACAAATTCCTTGTACCCCTTCCCCCAATCCTGGCTAACTCCATCATTATCCCTTGGATACTCCGTTACGCATATGCACTTATATTGCCAATTCCCTTTATGATGTTAACGGTAGGTATTGGTGAAGTTATATCCTGCGGTGTATTAGGATTGATTTTATTATTTGTACTTAGTAAATATAGAAATATAATTTTTAAAAATAATTATGAAAGATATACTCTGTAAGAATGCCCTTACAAACAGCAGGGGGTTTTTATTTTTCTACGCAATTTATCTGATCGTTATTTCCCATGAGAACCAAAAGAATTTGAGCTATAGAATAGTATTATTTAAGTATTCTTTAATATCTGATCCGGCATTCTTTTTATCAGGAAGAATGCCTTTTATTGTTTCTGGAGTTTGATGACAGATCAAATTTAATTATGTTCTTTTCATGAATTTAAGTAGAAAACCGCAAGCGATAATTATGATAAAAACGACATATAATGACACCTTTATACATATAATAACATATTCTATAATGAGACGAAGCAATATTAAAGTTTGTATTTTAAGCTGAACTATTGCAATTCTCAATATAAAATAGGAGGTTATTATATGGACAATAATGATTACAAATCAAGTAACTTTGATCAGAAGGAAAGTGCTAAAGCAAAAGGTATCTCTACTGAAAAAGATTGGAATATAAATTGGGATAAAGATTGGAATAAGGATTGGGATAAGGATTGGGAAAAAGAATTGGATAAGGTGTTGGATAAGGATTGCGGCAAGGATTATGGCAAGGATAAACGACCGATCTATGCCCCGACAAAAGCACGCGTTTATGCACCAACAGAGGCCCCGACCTATGCTCCGACAAAGGCTCCGACCTATGCTCCGACAAAAGCCCCGACTTATGCCCCAACAAAGGAAAAAACCTATGCTCCGACCTATGCTCCAACAAAGGAACACACCTTTGCTCCAACCTATGCTCCAACTTTTACTATTGTGTTAGCAAAAGGAGCTGATTATGATTGTATTAAACCTTTTTTAGAGAAAGGTACAGAAGCACTGTCCCAAAAGTCAGCTGAGTCATTTTTAGAAACCTTCAATGAAATACTAAAAAAGGGCGGAGAATACGATTATAAAGATCTTGAAAAAGAGGAACCTGATAAGCTCAAAGATTCATATGAAACTCTTTCAAATCAAGTGGCTGAAGGTTTCAAAGAAAGTCAGGATAAGGAAATGGATGAAAAAGCAATAAAAGAGTTCATGAAAGTATTTAATCCAAATAATAAATAGCTATGAATAAAGGGCACGTAATGATTTCCTTATAATAAGAAGTGAGAATCAACAGTAGAAAATCAGGGAAGAAGAGGAGGCAAATATATCCTCCTTTTCCCTTCAGAGTACTCTCGGAAACTCTCACAGCCTGTATTTACTGATATTTTAGAGGCTGGAAATTTCACCTCCATTTTCGTGATGTCATAGGTATGTTTTTACGCAGACCGTCTGAGCATAGCGAAGGAAAGGCAAGTAAAAACATACCTATGATAGACAGAAAATGTTCTCAGATTATATTCAGCATCTAAAA
>JBAVPE010000162.1:0-43810 GCA_049692775.1 Anaerocolumna sp.
TGATATTTTAGAGGCTGTTGATAAAATTTCACCTCCATTTTCGTGATGTCATATGTATGTTTTTACGCAGACCGTCCGAACGTAGTGAGGGAAAGGCAAGTAAAAACATACATATGACAGACAGAAAATGTTCTCAGATTATATTCAGCATCTAAAATATCTTCTATTGCTACTAATAGTATCCGAGAGTACTCATAATATTTATATTCAAAGCATATCATTACTTTAAATATTCAGCAATCACTTTTAACTTATATCTGTAACCCAATGCAGAAATCCATTATCAAAGCTAACAGGTTGTACCATTTATCATTACTGCATTACCTTTTGTAAATGGCTTACCCAGTTACATACAATAATAATAGACTCTAAATTTACATTATGCTTAGTAGACCACCAGCCCTGCCGCCGACAACCGTTTTACCCTTTACATTATCCCATGAAAAATTTTCATTCTTTTCTCTGGATACCAGGAAATTCCCTGCCCGCTGCGTTAATTGCGCGAAATTAATTACATAATCATCTTTTCCTTCATTATAAACATAGATAGAGGCTTCAGAACCCATAAATCCAATATCTGCGTCCCCTGATAGTACCGCCGTAACGGTCTTATACATTAGGAAAACTAATTGCATTATCTGATGTCATGTTTTGAAGGAATTCATCTAATGTTATCTTTAACTTAACATTTATTTCATCTTTATCAACTCTAATATTATCAATTAATTGGGTTAACAACATTTTTTTTACATCTGTATCCAGTGAATCGAATTCTTCTTTCCATACAGGAACCGTTTTTTCTTCCCTGTGATATTCTTTTATTTCAGATTTAGTCTTTATTAATCTTCCTTCTAATTCTATTAATTCATTTTTTTCTTTATTCAGATATTTTGTGGATTCATCAATCTGTTCCATTAATATATCTTCTGATATTTTACTCTTTCCCCTTAAGATATTTACTATCTCTGATTTTAGGAGCTTTATATCTTTTTCTGTCATTAAAATTTCTTCTTTTTTACTTCTTATATTTTGGTTTAATTTTTTATCATTATTTTGTAAATTTATTATCAACTCTTTCTTTAAATCCACCTGTTCAATTCGGTCTAAATATTGTTTAATTTCATCTATCACAGTACCTTCAATTTTTTCTGCCGGATAACACTTACTGATGCAGTTCTTTTGACCGTTTGTTTGCCATAACACACGTAAAATGGCTTCCTTAATTTATTCTGTTTTTGTTTATTTGGCTTTTGTTTATTCATTTCTTGTTTACTGATTTCTTGTCTGTTAATTTCTTGTCTGTTAATTTCCTGTTTATTAAGTTCTTGTTTATCTTCAATATTAATATAGGAATAATGCAGAGTTAACCTGGCTCCGCAATATTTACAATAAGAATAACCTGTAAATAATAATGGACTTTTCGTCTGCCTTGGTACATTGCTTTCTACCTTGCCTGCCCTTGTTTGAATTAATTTTTGCGCTTCCATCCACTGAGCTTCTGATATTACAGCCAGATTCTCACACTTAACGGAGGATACCTTGCATTCTGATTGATTTGTATACCTTTTATCCTTATAGGTATTGGTATTCCTTCCATATGTAAAGTATCCTTTATATATTGTATTCTTAAGGATACCCATAACGGTTGACCCAGACCATTGCTTCCCTTTTTTGGTTAATACCCCTGCTTCATTCAATGCCTTTGCAATGCGTCTTGAGCCGTACCCTTTTCTGGTAGATAAATCAAAAATCTTCTTTACGATTGCTGCTTCTGATTCATCAATAACCAGTTGTTTGATCTCTCTGCCTTTCGCATTATGTTCACCGGTTGATCTATGCTTATAGCCATATGCCGGTGCGCAGCCTAAATATTTCCCGGCTTCTGCCATCTGTTTTTTCGCCTCCAAAGTTCTCTGCTGGATTTTTTTACTTTCCCCTTCTGCCTGCCAGAAAGTGATATAATTAAGCAGTGAATCAATATGGCTGTCCAGCACCCTCTGCCCTTCTTTTACTGACCACATTTCAATACCATGGTTAATAAACCACTTAAGGACATAAGGTGTCTCTTCTTCCATCCTCCCAAGCCGGTCGAACATAAATACCAGAATTACATCAAATAAATCCTTAAGTGCATCCGCCCGAAGCTGCTCCAGTACTTCTCTTTTATCGGCTTTCACTTTAAAACCGGATACTCCCTTTTCAGAATATTCATTTACAAATTCCCACTCTTTATGATAAGTAATAAATTCCAGACAAGCATTCCGCTGCATTGGGATATCATCCTCTGTCACTTGCTTTTTTGTACTTACCCGATAGAAACAAACTACCCTCTTTTTATCAAAGCTCATCCATTGGCTTACCTTCCATTCCTTTTAAATTTTAATACATAAATCTCTGATTATGACATTACTAAGTTTTAAACTTTTCCGATTGGTCAGCTTTAATTAATTCTGTCCTAATAGTATTTTTCTCAATATAAATATCCTTAAGTAAATCAATTATCTTTTGCCTGTTATTATCCTCTTCCAAACTAAACTCCAGGTTAATCCAGAAATTATAAGTTTCATTATAACGGCGCAACGATTTAGATCCATCGGCATTTTTAATTATTTCATAATCATGCCGGTTTATCTTTGTATTAATATTATAGGTTGTGATTGGATTAGTAATTGGAGCCACGAAATCGTTCTTCTCCTTCAGCACACATGCTTCAACTCTTTTCTTTAATAATCTCACTACAATCCTTATGCAAGTTAACTTGTCTAAATTCAAACAACAAAAAATCTCCCTTATCTTTATAAAGAATATATAGGGAGATTTTTCACTGATTTATATTTATGAGTACTCATTTATATTATAGAAGTATTGCTATATTGAAACTTCATTTTAATTAAGTTCTATAAATTGTAAAATAAAGGACTATTACAAAATAAACTCTTGCAACAATCCGTAATATTCTAGCCTTTTACAGCTCCGGCAACCATACCTTCAATAATTTGTTTACTAAATACAAAATAGAAAACTACAACTGGTGCCATTGTAATAAGCATTGCTGCCATTATTTTAGTGAAATCCGAGCCGAATTGTCCTGTAAATTGTTTTACTGCCAAAGGTACCGTCTGAAGTCTTGGATCCTTAATAAGTACTAATGCGAAAGAAAATTCGTTCCAGCAACTGAACGTCTGAATAATTGCAATTGTTGTGAGAATTGGCTTGCATAACGGTAAGATAATTAAAAATAGTGTTCTACTAAAACTACTTCCATCGATTGCCGCAGCTTCTTCTAACGCTACCGGAATACCTTTTACATAGCCTTCCACTAAGAATATTGCAATGGGAAAACCAAATGCTACATAGGGCATAATCAAAGTGAACCATTGATTCGCTAACCCAGTATGTGTGAAAACAACATAAATCGGCACTAATAAGGAGTGAATAGGGATTAACATACTAACATACCCATTAAAAATATTATATATAATAAACGATTACCCGGAAATTTAATTCTTGCTAAAATATATCCAATTATAAATCCAAAAATAACAATTAAAAATACTGAAATTAATGTAGTTCTTAAACTGTTAATTACAGATTCAAATATATGATAATCTTTATTTGTAAAAATATCGATATAGTTTTTAAAACTTGGATTTTTTGGTAAACCCATAACGTCTGCATTAAAAACCCTTTTTTCTTTTAGGGAAGAGTATAACATCCAAACCAAAGGAAATATACAGGATAAAGAAAATATGATTAGTACTAAATTCATAAATATAGACATTATTTTTGTCCTAATAATCTGTGCAGTATCTCTGCCTGATGAATTAACTCTATTACCAGCCATTAATTATCCCCTCCTTTTTCCCTTGATAATAATTTAACTAATACTTGAGATCCACCAATTACAACTAAACTTGCAAAAAAGATTCCAATGGAAATTGCACTACCATAACCCATGTTTTGTTGAGCAAAAGATATTGTGTAACCATAAAGTGCCATAACCATGGAGGCATTACCAGGACCACCGGCTGTCATAACATAAATGTGATCAAAGGCTTTCATATTACCCGCAACACAAAGGGTTACGCAAACAAGTAAAGTATTCTTGATTAATGGTAATACAATATAAATTGCCCGCTGAAATCCGTTTGCCCCATCGATTTCCGATACTTCAAAGATCTCCTTATCAACAGAAGAAATAGCAGATAATATTATAACCATATAATAACCGATAAACTGCCAAATCAATGGAATCGATATTAATAACATAACCAATCCCGGCTCATTTAACCATACTTTTGTAGCATCATGTTTACCGATAGCATCCAAAAACCAGTTTAACATACCACGTTTGTAATCGTATACCATTGTCCATATGAAACCTATTGATACAGCTGATACGGTACTTGGAAAAAATCCAAAGGTACGATGAATTCCTTTAAATTTTACCAAACGTGAGTTAATCATCAATACAATAATGAATGCCAGCCCAATCTGGCCAATAATGCACGCAATTACTAAATATATGTTATGACTAAAGGACTTCCAAAAAACTCCATCCTTTATAAGAGTCGCATAATTTTCAAATCCAATAAAGGTTTTATTAGGGCCACCTTTCCATTCAAAAAGACTGTAAAACCCTGCAGTGATCAGAGGGATAAATACAGCAAATACATACAATGCAAGAGGTAATAATAAATATGCAAAAATTACTCTGTTCTTAGGTCGAATTGAACTTAACATTTTTCGCCTCCTTAAAATGTATCTTTATTTATTAAAGCCTTATCTGAGAAACTTTGCTCAGATAAGGCCTGTTTCATGTTAAATTACAACTTATAAATTTAATATTTATTCTTACTGTTTTCATAATAAATAATCATAAATGCTTATTAAAAATAAATATAAAAGGTATACTTAATAATTGATAATTATTAATAATTATCCTCATATACTTTTTGTGCATTTTTAGCAACATCTTCGGGGGAAATCCCACCATTCAACATAGTTTGAAGATCCGTATTTAATACATCCCAAACAGCACTGGAAACATAAGAGTCATAAATTTCGCAAGGTGTGTTATCAACATATTGATAATTATAGAAATCTTGTGTAAATTGATCAAATCCGCTTAAATCAACGTTTTCAACTTTAGTAATACCGCCTAAAGCATAGTTGGTTGCTACATAATCAGCAAATGCCGGACCTGTTACTTCATAAGCTAAGTCTACCGCTGCAGCTAATTTATCAGGGTCATCAGCAATCTTAGGATTGAATGCAATTGCATATCCAAGACCTGTATCATGTGTCTTGTAAGAAGCAGTAGCACCATCTGGCTGAGGAAGGACTGCAAATTTTGTTGTATTGTAAAGATCTGTATCTTTTAAAGCAGCCTGGATATAAGAAACATCCCAGTTACCGCCGATATATGCTGCTGCATCACCGGAGATGTAGTATTCTCTGGCATCTTCATTGTCAATTGCATTGAAATCCTGATTAAATACACCGGAAGCAAAAGCTTCTTTCGTGAATTTTAGTGCATCTACAAAAGGCTGGTCTGTAAAAGCGGCACCTTTCTTTTCAATTAATGAGTGAGTCCAGTCAGAACCTGTGAATCTATCACCAATTGTTGCTAAGAAAGTTGAGTTAATTTGCCATTTATCCGCATTACCAAAAGCAATGGTATCAATGCCCTGGCCTGAGAAATAATCTTTAGCTTTCAAAACATCGTCCCATGTCTCAGGGAAAGTGTCAAATCCTGCTTCTTTCCATTTAGCTGAGTCATAAACTACAACTGCGCAGGTACCGCCTGTTAATGCAGGAATACCATAAATCTTGCCGTCAGCTGTAAATGGATAGAACATTGAATTATCATATTGAGAAGCATATGGGGAGTTTGCAATGATATCTGTCATATCATAAACAAGTCCCTGCACAGCCCAAGCTTTTGTATTCATACCTTGTAATAAGAATACATCCGGTAAATCATTCGCTGCTGCAAGTGTAGCAATCTGAGTTTTATAATCATCATTTGCCAATACATTCGGTACTAATTCAATGTCAGGATGAACGGATTCCCAATCTGCAAGAACTGTACGGAAACCATCGGAACCACCATTACCTTCAGATTCTTCAGATGTTGAGTAGTGCATAAGTTCAAGCTCACCTTTATATGCAAGATTAGTTTGAGCTACATCAGTTTTAGTTGCTGCATCTCCTGCCCCTGTGTTATCCGCCGTTGCAGCATCCTGTGTTTGTGTTTGCGTATTATCTGCAGTTTCTGTAGTGTTATTACCATCAGATGCAGGTGTTTTACTGCCACAGCCGGTTAACATAGTTGCTGCCATTGCTGTTGCAAGCAGTACGCTTAAAAATTTCTTTTTCATAAGCCAGTCCTCCATTTTTTAATTGTTTTCATTTATATTATTATCACCATTGCAGTGATAAAAATACCATTATACCTTTTTAATAGATTTTATTATAATTAATTCAATTTAATGACAGTTGCACCTTTATCTAATACTCCGGGAACAATTACATGTTCAATCAGGGTAGTTTTAGGTCTTTCTATTAACTCTATCAGTTTTTCACCAGCATACTGCCCTAATTTCTGCGTGTCCTGGTTAATGGTAGTAAGCTGGGGATCTATAAACCTTGTAACCCTGATACCGTCATAACCTGCTACTGATATATCCTTTGGTATCTTAAGTCCTCTGGCTTTAATTGCATTAATACCACCTAAACTTGCGAAATCATCCGGAAATAAAATACAGGTCGGAGGATTAGGCAGATCCAATAGCTCATTGGTTATCTGAGCTGTTGCGGCAGTATCCCTATATGCTGATTCCCTGATATATTCATCAGGAATATCCAAATCAAATTCTTCTGCCATTTTATAAAAACTGTGTAAACGGTTTATGGTAACTGCCGCATTATCTGCACCATGTATATAAGCAATTTTTCTATGCCCGCATTCATATACATAGTTAAACAAATCTTTCATTCCCTGAATATTATCAGACATTATCGCTGTTCTGTCATTAAACAGATGATCAATTGTAACAACCGGTAAATCACTATGTACCAATTCAATTACTTCCAATTCATCATAATCAATACAGGCAATCACCACACCATCCAGTCCTCTGTACCTGCAATGTTCCAGATACGACATTTTGTCTTTTCTCTGCTTACTGCCGCTGATAAAAGTAATATCGTACCCATGTCTCTCCACAGTTACTTTTAGACTTTCCAGTACCATAACAAAATAATCATGGGTTAAACCACTATGAGCTTCATCAATAAGCAGAACTCCCAGATTATAACTTCTATTGGTTTTAAGTGTACGCGCAGATGAATTAGGGAAATATCCCATTTCTTTTGCAGTTTCCTTAACCAATCGTTTTGTCTCTTCTCCGATGTCCTTATGTCCATTTAAAGCTTTACTCACTGTTGCGACGGATACACCGCATACTGCTGAGATATCCTTCATAGACACCATGAATATTCCTCCCTACTTTGTTCAAGTTAACGTTTAGCTAATTAAATCATAACATCTTGTAATATGTATACATTTACTACTTAATCGATTTACTATAACGATTAAGTATGGATATAGTATATTACATTTTACTAGTTTATGCAATACTTATTTTTATCATTTTTGTAAAACATTATATTTATACTTACTGCCACCTTACTTATATGTTGATTATTACTTTTTTATCAGTAATTAATCTAATTCAGCTTAACCTTCTAACTATTTTCTGCTTATTTATTTCAATTATATTTAAAAAGACAAAAAAGATCATATTTATTTCATTAATTATATGATTTATGTATGTAATTAGCAAAAAAATCAAAAAATACTCTGCTTAATCGATTTCTGAATCGTCGGTTGAAGAGGCAAAATATGTTTATAGAGGTAGTTTCATTAAAAAAGCACACCCTTATACAGCATAATAATTAATTATTTTCTAGTACAAGTTTATTATTTTAAGTAACATAATATTTTTTTACTTTACATTTAAATCGTATTACTTTAGATAATTTTTCTATATGCAAATATCCGGATTTGCAGACTGCATCATACAGCCGTCATGGTTTTATCCGCACCTAACCCATTCACCAGCTCAACATCCAAACCTTCATCTTTGAAATATCCCAATTCAAAGGCCACATATTGAGGAGCATAGAAAATAGAATGTGCCACTTCATTTAATTGAACCTTTATTAATGCATTGTCCTTCTTGCAGGCTGTTAGTCCTGCGGATATCAGTACAATGATCACAATCGCAGCGATTCCTTTTTTCTTCATTGTAATCCCCCTTGAGGTAAGCAATTTTATAATTATATAATATATCCTTTCATCTGTTTTGTGCTTGTATTATTCACATTAATTTGTCTTCACAAAATAATACTAGTACTACCTTGTATAAATAATGCTTAATATCAGTGGCTGATATTTGCGCCAGGGCAAGACGGCGGAATGAGGCGTAGCGGTTCCTACGCCGATTGACGACAACGCAGCACGGGTGTAAATAGCAGATGCTGAATTAAGTGTTATTTACGCAAGGCAGTACTAGGAAAGCCTCTGTTATAAAGAAAAGATCTGATATGACTTTGGATATTTTGTGTTACGGTTCACAGATCTGCTGATTTTTGCAGAGCTGTGAATAGTAACTATTTTGTAACAGATCCTATCTTTTTTATTTATTTTCACTCGCTTTTATGCCTTCTTCCATCTCTTTAAAGTAGGAAAAAAGGATATCATTGCCTCCCTGGCTGCCTTTTCATCTGCATATGCTCCCCCTTTTAAGACAAAAGGAACACAGCTTTCAATCATTTCTTCCATGGTTTCCCCGGAAGCAAAGGTACCATTTTCATAGCAGAAGTGGCAATAATCTTCACTTTTACTTAAGTCTTTATTGGTTCCGCGTTCTTCGTCATTGTTCATGGGCATACCGCAGCTTTGGCAGAAGTAACTGCCCTTTGCAATTGGGAAATATAATTCAACCGTATTAGGGTTCCCTGGTTCCGGGTAATGTTCATGTACAGCGCCAACCAATTTATGGTTATTATTTGGAATATGGTCTTTTATGACATTATTAAATACAGTGGCATATTCAGCCTGACTGCAACTTGCCACCAGATAAGTCTGGGAAGGAACCTCCCACTTCACCCAGCCCTCTGGCGGCAGTGCATCTGGTTCTGCTTCACAGCAGGCCAGATATTTGCCGCCCTGATCATTCCAACGGGCAAAGGTCTCGTTAAAATCACTCATAATACCCCATATGGACACACTAACCTTCTCATTCTTTTTAGCCAGGGCTTCAATTTCCGAAAAGTGCCCATTGGCTTCATCCCAGATTGGTTTAATCCAATTCCACGGATTTTCTGCTATTCCTTCACCCAATTTACCTATTACCGAAAATTGCTCTTTGTAAACATACTCCATATCCATCTGCTATTTCTCCTTTAATTTTTGATAAAGTCATTATAACAAACGGAATATGACATCAGTATGTCAATTTATAAAAATCCCCAAAACATTTGTTCATTTTATTCTGCCCTGTAACGCTAAGTACTGGTCAAAAATCAGGCGGCTTACTTTAGAACTAAAGACCGTAGCCGGATGCTCCGGATAATAAATCGGGTCCGTAAAGTTTTTATTAAAAAGTACAATTACATATTTGCCATAAGGAGTTGAAACAATTCCTCCATCATTCCTGCAGGCGTTCATGCTGCCGCTTTTCGAGGCGATATAAATTAATTCCTCTTCTCCCGTATCCTCGCTATCTAAAAAATACTGGGGAAAACTTTTCGTAAGGGTAGAATTATAATGCTGTTTCTTAAATATTTCAAGCATCTGTTTTGAGGCATTGCCATTGATTAATTCTTCTTTACAAATCATTTCAAAAATTCTTCCATAATCCTTCGGTGTCGTTGTCCCTAATTGCTTATATTTATTAAAATCTATCTTGTTATGTAATTTTGTATCCAAAAAGCCCTGGGACTGTATCAATTCATTAATGGTATCAAGGCCTAAATAATCAATCATCATATTGGTTGCAATGTTGTCACTGACGATAATCATCAGGGTTGCCACATTCTTTGCCGTTAATTCCACCCCATAGTCCAGGCTTTTTAATACACCGCTGCCCGGGGTTTCATTCTCTTTGGTGTAGGTCAACGTATCCGATAAGCTTTTATTACCTTTTTCAATCTCATCAAATAAAGTCCCTACTATAAAGGTTTTAATGCAGCTTGCAGTTTCAAATTTTTCTTCCGCATTGATTTCTATTTTATTTCCTTTAAAATCATTCACATAGATACCCATCAAGCCGTTATAGCCGGCTAATTCCGCATTAATTCTATCTTCTAAAGTTATTTCTTTCATACGTATCTCCTATCTGCTTTTATCCTATATACTTTATCCTATGTATTTTGTCATATGTACTTATCATATGTACTTTATCACCCTTCTATTTAAGTACATCTTTATATAGACGCAGTACATTTTTATAAAATATAGCTTCTATTTCATGCTGTTTAAAGCCTTCTTTTTCTAAAGCTTCTGCCAATAACGGAAGATAGGAGGCATCCGGTAAATCCCTATGAACAGGTATACCGTCATAATCCGAACCTAAACCAATACACTCATATCCACCGATGGTGGTAATATATTTTATATGATCCACAATTCCAGGGATTGTGCCCACAGCATCCTTTTCATTCTCAGCATCTTCAAGGAAACTGGAGCAGTAATTCATTCCCATAACACCGCCTCTTTCTGACAGTTTACGAATCATATCATCGGACAGATTTCTGACATGGTTACAGATTCCCCTTGCATTGGAGTGGCTTGCTACAAATGGCCTGGTAGTATTATTTAGCAACTGGTAGAAGCCTGCATCGGACAGGTGGGAAACATCAATGATCATTCCCAGCCGTTCCATTTCACGGATGAATTCGAGACCAAATTCCGTTAATCCCTGCTTCGTATCCGGTGAATGAAAATCAGGTTTTTCCCCTTCAATCAGTTTAAAGTTTGGGTATCCGATTCCGTTCTCATAATTCCAGGTTAAGGTAAGCATTCTGACACCTAAACGGTAGAAATTTCTTAAATGGGCCAAATTACATTTGGTTACTCCACCTTCTTCAATAGTTAACAATGCAGACATTTTACCTGACTTCTGGTTGTTCATAATATCTGCATAGTTTAATGCCACGGCTATCTTATCCAGATTTTTACCAACCTCATTATAAAATAAATCAATTAATTTTAAACAATGCTCCAAAGGGTCTGCATACTCTTTTATACTCACAAACATGGCAAAATTCTGAACAAGATAATCCCCTTTTGCCATCTTTTCTAAATCCTGATGTAAATTATTCTTAGCAAGTCCAATGTCCCTGCCATCCCGTAATCCATAAAAAATCTCAGCTATGGTATCACAATGCATATCTGCTACTTTCATCCCTTAACTCCCATCTGCACGCCACGATGCGCATTTTAATCAGGACGGTGTAAAAATACGTTATTCTTTTTTTCACCTTACTCCCATCTGCGTGCAACGGCACGCATTTTAATCAGGACGGTGCAAAAATACGTTATTCTTTTTTTCACCTTACTCCCATCTATCATCTACTTAAAAATATGCTTCCCACTGCTTTTATTTTGTGAAATAAATCTTCCCGATAATCCTTATCCCAAGAATTTAAACTGTTAATAACCACTCCGTCGCTGCCATTTTTACCGGTTGAATGAACATATCTGCCATCACCGGTATACATTGCTACATGCCCTGGAAAGAAAAGAAGGTCCGCAGGTTTCATCTTTTCATAGGGGATTTCATGAATCGGGAATCCTTCTGCAATACCCGCATCACGGAAGATAATAACTCCGTTTAACATATAGGCAACGGCGCACAGGCCGGAACAGTCAATTCCCAGGGGGCTTTTACCACCCCAGCGGTATTGGGTTCCCATATAGGTAAGAGCAGTATTCACGATATTATTACGCAACTTTTCTTCCTTCTCCAACGAATAGGAGGTAAGATATGTGCCCAGAAATTTTTCCTTCATATATCCGGTTTTTCCGTCACATAAGGAAATCTTTACCCATCCGTCTTCATTTGCATTTTTTAAGATTGCTACAACAGCCCCTTTTGTCAGGCTGATTAAGTGATGTCCCTGAACTTTAGGCATGGACAGAACATCTGCAAAGGGCTGCAAAACTACATTCTTGTCTGACATATCCCATATTCTTATTCTCTCTTCATCAAACAGAAGCTGGGATACATGTACAAATCCGGTATAACGGTAATGTGTTTTCACTTTATACCATTCATAATCGGGTTGTGACAGAATTTCTACTTTCATCCCATAAAAATCTTCATCTTCCAATTCACTGTCCCAGGTTGTTTCCTTCATTAAAGATGCCAGTGTACTATTAATTATTGCATATTTCATTGAATGTTCCACCTTTCTAAATTTCAACCGCTTAGTGCTTAAATCCAAAATAATAATCCGCTTCTTCCATATAAAAGATTCCCGCATCATGATTTAAGAAATCAAGACCTCCGGTTTTATGGGCAATCTTAACTTCATCACTGATATAACGCATAGAGTTCTGTTTATGCCGCTGCCTCATTAAGATACTTAGGCATAATCACATAAATCCGGAGTTAATATTGTCTTGTTATATAAAGCCTTAAAAACCAAACTCATATCCTGTGCAGAAGTATAATTATCATCCACACCTATATAAACCCGCCCTTAACAGATAGATTTTAAATATTTTTAAATTTATCCAATTCGGGTTCATTGCAAAGTACAAAGTGGTTATCTTCTATCTCCATCCACTTTGGCTTAAGAATGGAGTAATCATGAATGGATGGGTTATAGACTTTGAGTACCTTTTTCTTTTCTGCAATGGGATCCGGCATCGGAATTGCGGATAACAACGCCTGGGTATATGGATGCAGGGGATGGGCATAAAGTTTTTCGGTTTCGCCTAATTCCACCAGTACTCCCTTATGAATTACTGCAATCCGGTCTGCTATAAACCGCATAACTGATAAATCATGGGCAATAAAAAGATAGGTTAAATCCCTTTTCTTCTGTAAGTCGGATAAAAGATTTAATACCTGGGCTCTTATGGATACATCCAGTGCAGAAATTGGTTCATCCGCAATGATAAACTCCGGCTGCATGATTAATGCCCTTGCAATGCCGATACGCTGTCTCTGGCCTCCTGAGAATTCATGTGGGAAGCGGCTGGAGAACTCAGGCAGCAGTCCTACGTCCTGCAGGGCCTTGTCTACCATCTGCTTTTTTTCATCCTTGGAATACTTTTCTTTCGTATTATACAGACCTTCCGATACGATATAGTCTACCTTGGCCCTTTCATTTAAAGAAGCCATGGGATCCTGAAAGATCATCTGTATCTTCCGGGTAACTTCACGATCCAGTTCCTTAGAAATGTTTCCGTTAATCTGCTTTCCATCAAATATAATGTCACCGCTCATGGTTGGGTTAATGCGAATGATTGCCCTGCCAATAGTAGTTTTACCGGAACCGGATTCCCCAACCAGTCCAAAGGTTTCTCCTTTATAGATATCAAAGCTGACATCATTTACAACTACGGTTTTATGCTTATGTTCGCCAAAACTGACTTTTAGGTTCTTAACTTCCAGTAACTTCTTTCTATTGGTTTTTCCTGTCATTAATGAAGCCCTCCCTGACTGCGAAGTTTTTTGATATGCTCCGGAGGCTCCACCTTAGGAGCTCTTGGATCCATCAACCAGGAGCGGACTTTATGGGTAGGACTCACTTCAAAATATGGCGGTCTTTCAAGAAAATCAATTTTTAATGCCTTCGGGTTTCTGGGGGCATAGGCATCACCTTTAATCGTTTGGAACAGATTAGGCGGTGTACCTTTTATCGTATATAGTTCTTCACCTTTCATACCTAATTGCGGCAGGGAGGATAATAATGCCCAGGTATAGGGATGTCTGGCATCATAAAAAACCTCTTCACAGGTTCCGACTTCAACAATATCCCCGGCATACATAACGGCGATACGGTCAGCTACATTGGCTACTACGCCTAAGTCATGGGTAATATATATGGTTGTTAACTGATATTTTTCCTTTAAATTTTTCAGAAGCTCCAGAATCTGAGCCTGTATGGTAACATCAAGTGCCGTTGTAGGCTCGTCACAAATCAAGGTTTTGGGTCTGCAGGCTACTGCTATTGCAATAACTACCCTCTGTCTCATACCTCCTGAGAATTCATGAGGGTATTGTTTGTATCTGCGTTCCGGCTCAGTAATACCTACATCACTTAAGATTTCTAAAACTGCTGCTTTTAGGTCATTTCCTTTCAGGCCCTGGTGCAGTACAATTGCTTCCTCAATCTGGGCACCAATGGTTTTCAGGGGATTCAGGCTTGTCATAGGATCTTGTAAAACCATTGCTATCTCGCGCCCCCTTATAGAATGCCAGTCTTTTTCTGTCTTAAAGGCTGCCAGGTTTTCCCCTTTATAGACAATTTCACCGGAATCAATATAACCGTTCTTATCTAATAATCCCATAAAGGTTTTCGTAAATACCGACTTACCGGAACCGGATTCCCCAACGAGCGCCAGACTTTCCCCTTTATAGACATCAAGTGATATATCCCGGATCGCATGAAGTACTTTACCACGGAGATTAAACTTTACATTCAGATTTTTAACGGATAATGCGATTTCTTTTTCCATAATCTTAAGTGCCTCCTATACATGATTTTTCGGATCAGCAGCATCTGCAAAAGCATTTCCGATAATATAAAACGATATGGTTACAATGGACAAGACTATGGTCGGGAATATTAACTGATACCGTAATGCCGCACTCGCCAGTAAACTGCGTCCGGTCGTAATCAGGTTGCCAAGACTTGGTATATTTACCGGTAATCCCAATCCGATATAAGTAATAAATACTTCACTTCCGATTGCTTCCGGGATAGCTAATGCCATACGGAGCATTATTACGGAAACCAGGTAAGGCAGGAGATTACGGTATACTATTCTTTTAGCCGGTGTACCAAGACAGCGGGAAGCCAGATTATAATCCCGGTCACGGATAATCAATATCTGATTACGTATGAATCTTGCCATATCGATCCATCTGGTAAGGCTCATTCCTATTATTAAACTGAGGACACTGGGTTTCATAACATAGGAAAATAGTATAAGTACTATGGTGGAAGGAATATTATCTAAAACATTATATAGTTCAGTAAAAGCATAATCCAGTTTGCGAATGTAACCCCATAATACGCCAATGGTAATACCTGCAGCAGCTTCTATCAGCGCAACGATAAAACCTATGGTTATGGAAGTACGGGTTCCGGCCCAGACACGGCTCCATAAGTCCTGACCAATGGAATTGGTCCCAAACCAGAACATTCCGTTTGGTCTCTGATTACTGATCTGCATCCCGCCGGCATCGTTATTAACCAGATTCGGGTCAATCTGTCCGGGTAAGAAAGGCTGAATACAGGTAAAGAGCAAAATAAAAAATATGACTCCAAGGAATGTTACTGCTAACTTGTTATGTATAAATGCCTGTATGGTACTTTTCCAATACGAATAATTGGAATACCCGGATTTTTCAGCAGAACTCTCATCGTATTCTGCAAATTCAAATAATTCATTTTGTGCCCCTTTTACTGTTTCATTTAAGCTGTTTTCTAATTTTACGGATTTATGTCCTAATATAGTCACTAGCGGGCACCCCCCTTTTTACCAAAACTGATACGCGGGTCAATCATTGTCATTAAGATATCACCAAGAATTAACCCAAGGATACCAACACAGGCAAACAGAACGACTATAGCTTGTACCATGGTATTATCCTGACGTTTTACCACATCTACCAACAAACCTCCCATTCCTGGTACACTATATAAGGATTCCACATAGATGGAACCTACAATCGTATTCAGGAAGGAACTTGGGAGATATTGAATCATGGGAACAAAGGCATTCCGGAATATATGTTTCATCATAATATCTTTACTGGAAACACCTTTGGCGATTGCCAGTTTTACATAATCCTTATTACCCTCATCCACCATATAACGGCGCAGCCACATAGAATAATAAGCGATATTGCCTAAGGATAATGAGACAACCGGCAATATCCATGATACAAAATTATCTTTATCAAATAACATGGAAAACCCCAAATACTCATGTCCGTAAACCTGAATAAACAAATAGTATACTGCTGCGGGAACTGCCTGAATAAACACTATAAAAGCTGTACCGGACTTATCCCAGAATTTTCCCTTGGATCTTGCCATTAAGGTTCCAAGAGGAATACCAAACCCTAAAGATAAGATTAAAGATATTCCGCCAAGTGTCAAAGATATCGGAATTTTACCGGCAAGGATTTTTGTTATTGGAACATTTGCACGGTAAATACGGGATACTCCCAGATTCCCGTGCAGAAGCTGGATAAAGAAGTTCTTTAATTGTACCAATACAGGTTTATCAAGTCCCATATTAACAATACCGGTATGAATCTGTTCCTTAGTAAGCTTATCAAAATTCTGGAAATATCCTTCAATAGGCATCAGACGAAGCAATATAAATACAATCGATATAATAATAATTAAAGTTATCACAGAACGGGCTAATCTTTTAGCAAGATATTTTATCATTATACAGCTCCTTTATAGTAAATTATTATCTTAATCGGATAAGTTGATATTTTAGATGCTGACAATAATTGCTCTATTCGTTTCCAAGAGTACTCTATAATATAAAAGGTTATCCCGGGGTGGTTGTAAACCACCTTATGGGACAGCCTCTTCATTGAATTTATTTGATTAATATCATAATTGTATCTCTTTAATTTCTTAATTATATCACTTAATTGAGTAACTAATTATTTGTGGGGCTGGCAAGTTTCTCACGTGCAGCTTTCCAATCATCCTGTGCTTTCGTAAATTCATCCATAGACATTGGTTTATCTAACAAATGCTGTCCTTTATAACGTAATACAGATACACCAAAAGGTGCATACTCGCCTTCAAATGGGTTTAACTTATTTACTAAGTAATAGGTACTGCTGATGGCATAAGGTACTGCCAGGGCATGTTGTATTAAATATGCTTCTGCTTTGGCAAAGGCTTCATATCTTGCATTGATATCAATCGGAATTGCTTTTGCTGCATCCACCAGGGAATAATATTCTTTTACGGTATCTGCAACTTGATTCCCATTGTTCATGGCAAGATCCATGAAGTTATAGGAATTCCCGGCGGTAAATGGATCTGTCCAGGTTTGGGGATCTGCATAGTCAGCACCCCAGTTACATAACATAAAAGCATATTTACCCACACGGCGTACCTGGGATAAGAAGTCAGTTGCAGGACCCGCTTCAACCATAATATCAATGTAATCCGTTCCCAGTAATGCTTCTAACTGCTGCTCTACAACTACACTTTCTTTATCCCAGTTTGTTGTACTTGGATTATAAGGCATTAAAATCTTAACCGGGAACGTAGCTCCTTCTTCCTTTAATTCAATCATGGCTTTTTCTTTATAGGATAAAGCTGCTGTTTTATCAAAACTGTCACTTTTTGTAATTGCTGCAAGGTCACCAAATTCCGTATAATCCTTACCATCAAGGTCTACGAAGCTGGGAGGATTGATGGTGTTACTAAAGCGTGATCTGGGATCTTGTGGTTCACTTACAGTAAGGACTTTAATACGGTCTAGTCCGGCTTTTAAGGATTGACGGAAATTTTCGTTATTGACTGCCAGTTTCCAGTTATCCGGTTCATATCCTGCATCAAACTGAGGGTCGAAGTTAAAACTGTAAAAATAGGAATAGGAGGTTTTCATACGGATCTTGCTTACCATAGCTGACCTTTTTGCATCGGATAACCAGTCATCAGCAATATCCGCACCAATTTCAGCATAATCAACTTCGTTATTCTCTGCCATGATTGGTGCAAGGGTAAGATACTCGGAATTATAAGTTTCATCTATTTCATTTATGTATACTTTATCTGCATCCCAGTAATGTTTGTTCTCAGTATAAACATGTGTCTCCTGAGGATAAAATTCACTTAAAATATATGCTCCGTTATAATACATCTTGGTATTATCCGTACCGAAATCAACACCTAATTGGTCTAACAACGGGCCGTAAGCCGGCATATAACATACATAAGTTAAGGAGGATAAGAAGTATGGAGTCGGCTGTGCCAAGGTATATTCCAAAGTATAATCATCTAATGCCTTAACACCAACTTCGGAAAAATCAATATTTAAATCATTGCCTTCCACTTCTTCAGTCTCCGGATCATCGGTAACCCGGCTGTTATAGTACTCTTCCGCATTTTTAATAACTCCAAAATAATTTTGTACGGTACCGCTTTCATAGGTAGGTGTTAATAGGTATTTTGCTGCACTTACAAAGTCACTTGCGGTCACATCTCCTACTTCATTTCCTTCGTAATCATACCATTTCTGACCTTGGCGGAGCTTAAAGGTATAGGTAAGACCATCCTCACTCATTTTCCAGAATTCCGCAAGGGATGGTTGTATCTGTCCTAAATTATCATATTCCACTAAAGTATCAACTACATTGGCAGCAATTGTATATTCATTTTCTTTATCAGTCACCAGGTAATTCATTGTGGTAACCTCACTGCCATACAATTTCCGATACACGGCATCATTGTCGGACCCGCTTTTATTACCGCAGCCGGAAAAAATAGATGCGGTTAAGGTAAGGCTCACTGCTAAAGCTATTAATTTTTTCTTCATAAACTTCCTCCCTTTTTCCTACTTTTTAACGCTAAGCTAATAACTTTGATTATAGTAATCTTTATTAATTCTAATTCTTCCTAATCAGTATATACCCCTTGTTTGGGGCGAATCAATTAAGTATACGTTATCCTACTCACTGATTCAAATGTTCAGCCTTTAAAACATGGTACTTTTTCTATCCCAATACCAGGGGTTTCGTTCATTCGTATCAGATCTTCTTCATAAACAGGGCCACCCACAAATGGATCAAGTTTACACAGTGACGGACCATCCAGGTCTGCTTTTGTTATAACTCCTTTGGCAGCCGCCAGATGGGCAGCGGCACTGACGGAAAGTTTGCCCTCAAGCATGCATCCAATCATACATTCCACACCATAGATTTCAGCTATGTCACATATTTTTAAAGCATTATATATGCCACCGGCCTTCATAAGCTTTATATTAATTAAATCCGCTGCTCCATTCTGTATCAGATTAATTGCATCTTCCGCTGAAAATACGCTCTCATCCGCAAGTATGGGGGTTGCCACATGGCTGGTAACATACTGCATTCCTTTAAAATCATGGGCCGGCACCGGTTGTTCTACTAATTCAATATTAAGTCCCTTATCTTCCATTGCACTGATAATCTGCACCGACTGTTTTGCATTCCAGCCCTGGTTAGCATCAACACGGAGCTTAATATCCAGACCAACGGCTTTCCTTATTTCCCCGATGCGTTCCACATCCCTTAATCCCTCTTTACCGACTTTAATTTTTAATATCTTATACCCTTTATTCACTGCATCCATGCTGTCGGCAACCATTTCAGGGATAGGACCTACACTGATAGTAATATCTGTTTCCACTAAATTCTTATTGCCGCCTAACAGTTTATAAAGAGGTGTCTTGTGCTGCCTGGCATACAAATCATAAACCGCCATATCTACCGCAGCTTTTGCAGATGTATTTTTTACTATGCAGGAATTTAATTTACGGAAGATTCCATCTAAATTATCTATTTCCATCCCCACTAAAGCCGGTGTGATAAAATCCTTAACCGCTGTAATAATGGATCCTTTTGTATCACCGGTAATAACCGCTGTGGGGGGGGCCTCCCCAAAACCAACAAGATCTGTATCCGTTACAATTTTAATCACGATGTCTTCCACATTATTAACGGTTCGAAGTGCCGTCTTAAATGGTCTGGCCAGTGGAATAAATATTTCATCAATTTCTATCTTTTTAATAAACATATGTATACTCCGATCTGTCTTTTAAGGCAGGAAATGCCTGTTCTACCTCTATATTATGTACAAGCGTATACCCTTATGACTGCATTTGTATAAGCCAGACCATTATATCCTGCATGAGACGTTCATAAACCGGTACATCAACTTCATTCCCACAAAAACATACCACAAAGGGCTGTGGTGCATATACAATTCCAACGTCATGCGTAATTCCATCATCTTCCCCGGTTTTATGGGTCACCTCATATTTGCCATGAATATAAAAAGATATTTTTTCCGTTTAATATTTAATCTATCCAACACTGATTATTATCAATCTGTTTCGTAAAAATTCTCCCTAGATTAGCATCTTCTTTCGATTCGTGATATTTAAAAAGCATAGTATTTTCTTTTAAAATACCAAGTATCTCGATCTTCCCGTTTCTATTTGATAAGACATACCGAAAACACTTACCTTGTCCGTTTAATTTAGATTTTGCTTCCTCTATGATTTTATATCCCCGCTTCAGGGGCAGTTGAAACTGATTTTTAACTCCTAAAACGGGTCTGCATTGAAAAATATAATAAGGGATAATTCCCCACCTGGTCATTTTATTGATTAAATCTGCCAATACTTTAGAATCATCATTGACACCTTTTAATAATACTGTCTGGTTCTTTATACTGATTCCGCAACCTATTAATGCGTTAATAGCATTTCTGGACTCTTCCGTTAATTCATTTGGATGATTATAGTGTGTTATAATATATATTTTTTTCTTCTTATTATACTCTTTTAAGATATTTAAAAGTTCACTATCCTTATAAATTCTCATTGGAAATGTTAAAGGCACCCTGGTCCCGAAACGTATAAAATCAAGATGATCAATTTGAGACAACTTTTCTAAATATTTTTTTATTGTTGCATTTGTGTTTAAAAAGGAATCTCCTCCGGAAATTAATACATTACTGATTTCACTTTGCCCTTTTATGTAGGAAACTATTTCTTCCATATGTTTTATAATTTCATCACTGCTTAATCCTACTAATCTCTTACGGAAACAATGCCTGCAATACATGGCACATTGATTTGTAGATAGAATTAATGCAGTTTGTCTATATTTATGCTGCAAGCCGTTTACAACCGTATTATCGGATTCACCGCTTGTGTCAGGACTACCGTTTATGTCCGTCTCCTGCACGGATGGAATACACATTCTGCGTATTGGATCCCTCTCATTTTTAACATCAATTAAAGATAAATAAAAACGCGTTATGGACATTGGATAAACATGGATAATATCGTTTAGTTTATCCTTTTCTTCCTTCGAATAATGAATTTTTAGTTTTTCTTCTACTTCTTCCACTGTCGTTAAATTCTGTTCGAGTTCTTTTACCCAATCCATTCATTACCTCCCAAATAAGTAAACTGCTGAAATAACTGCAGTGACCAGATAGTTACCCATTAAGTTTAACATTATTTTACAGTCAAGTCAAATTGTCGTAATTTATGCTTTTTACCTTTAATTCAGCACTTATTGTTGACATTATTTTCATAAGGATATATGATATGAAAAAAAGCCGTGATGATCACGCAGATAGGAGCTGATATGAGTTACATTCCAACCGTTGAAGATGCTTATGAATTACTAAAAAATTATAATAAGGATGAATTCCATTTAAAACATGGCAAAATTGTATCCGGAGTCATGGGGTATTTTGCCAAAGAGTACGATCCTGGACGGGTTGATTATTGGAAAGTAGTCGGAATGCTCCATGACCTGGATTTTGAACTTTATCCGGAAGAACATTGCATTAAAAGCCAGGAATTAATGAAGGAATTAGATTTGGAAGAAGGTATCATTCGTGCTGCTGCCAGTCATGGTTATGGTATCACGGTTGATATTAAACCGGAATTGTTTATGGAAAAAGTTCTCTATGCGGTAGATGAATTAACTGGCTTAATTGGCGCTGTTGCCCTTATGCGTCCGTCGAAAAGCGTATCCGACCTGGAAGTGAAATCCGTAATGAAAAAATATAAGACCGCTAATTTTGCAGCCGGCTGTTCCAGGGAAGTGATCAATAATGGCGCCGGTATGTTAGGATGGGAAATAACTGAATTAATTGATAAAACTATCCTGGCTATGAGAAGTATAATCCCTGAAATGGATATTTAATAATCGGCATTATATAAAAAATACAAAACGTTACAAAAAAGTTATGTAACATTTTGTATTTTTATATGTAATATTGAATTGATGATTATTTGCTGGCTATTTCCTGTTTATTCCTGGTTGTTGTCCGGGGTAGTATCTTGATTCATATTCTGGTTTTCTTCATTCGTATTACCAGGGTTTGTATCCTGATTCTTATCCTGGTTATTCTCCTGAGTATTTCCCCCGCCATTTTCGCCGCTCATTCCCTCATTATCCTGTGGGGTTTCATCTGTATTATGCTTAATATTTTTATTTTTATCTTTATTTTGTAAATAGTTATCTACGGATGGGTCTTTTATTTCATAAATCCGGTTCCATTCTTTCGTTTCTACATTCTTTACAGTCTCAGAACGGTTCCTATATAAAAACTTAATTATGTCATAACAGTCAATCCAGATTTCATTTATTCCTTCTTTCTGGGATTCATCAAAAATCAGCTGCATGCCAAAGTGCAGATGAGGTGTATCAATATTATTGACATTTTCATTGGCACTATAACCGGTTCTTCCAAGATATCCGATAACATCGCCCCCTTGTACTATGCTGCCGACTACCAGGGATTTATTATAAGGAAAATTCTTTCTCAAATGAGCATAATAGTAATACCTCTTACCATCAAAGCTTCTTATTCCAATACGCCAGCCTCCATATTGATTCCAACCTAAGGCCTCCACATACCCGGATTCCACTGCAACCACCGGAGTTCCCACCTGACCCATCATATCATGGCCTAAATGTCTTCTTTTATAACCATAACTTCTGGACACCCCAAAATCGTCATAATCACTGTAAGGGAAGTATTTCGCAATAGGCAAATAAGCCTTAAGTCCGTATTGTTTCACCCATACCTTTTCTTCCGGCTTTTCTTCCGTATTTTCTACCGTATTTTCTTCCTGCTTTTCTTTCGTATTTTCTTCCTGCTTTTCTTCGTTTGGTACCTGTATTTCATATTCACCAATGAAGCCGCCAAGTACAGCACTATAGGCTTCATAATAATAATTATAGTATTTCAGTTCTTCCGTCAGCGTACTCATATTTTCTTCTTTGCTTTGAAGCTTTTTAACTAATTCATTTAAATCCTTTTCCTTATATCTGGAAAAATCCCCACCGTATCTTGTACCTAAGTAAGCGAGAAGTTCAATCCAATTCAGCTTAATTTCCTGTGTCTGGGACTCAACATCATATTCATAGGCTTTCCCCATAGCAGCAGAACAAACATTAAAGTCCACCCACTTAATATACTCTGTCTGGGAATTGGGCAAAAATGCATCTATGAATCCTTCCTTATAATTTTCATAAATCAGATAAGAAGCTAAAGTAATTAATATAACAAGTTCACAAATAATAGCATATTTGAATTTAACCCTTTTAATCATAAGCACCCTCACAAACAAACTGTAGTATAATTTTATGTTTTATAGAGTGCTCATATTACATATTATCTAAATTCCCTGTCTATTTTAGGGATTATTACTTTGTAAACAAACAGAAGTCAGGCAATAAATTCCAATATATGGTTTCAATGAAATAAAATCAGTCTTTCATTTTTGGAAAATTATGCTATAATAATGATATTGCTTAAAATACGGTAGCATAAATAAAACAAGGGGCAAAACGGTTTCCGGGAAAAACACCCCTAAGAAAGAGGTTCCAATGAATTCAGAATGGTCATTAGATATACTTTATAAAGGTTATCAGGATGATACCTTTAAAAAAGACTTTGAAAAACTTAATGAATTAATTCAAACCATAAAAGAATATGTATCTGCATTAAACAGGCATACGAAAGAGATTGCAGTACCGACTCTTATCTCTTACCTTGAAAAGTATTCCGTACTCATAACCAAATTAAGTTCTTACCTTTTACTCCGTCAGTCCACTAATACCACGGACAGTGAAACTACCGCTTTACTTGGTAAAATTGAAGAACTTGGCAGCAAGTTATCCAAAGAAATTGCAATGATTAAAAAATACCTTGCATCTGTAGATAACCTGGAACAGATTATGGAAAAGGATGAAAAACTGATGGGTTATCGGTTCTTCTTAGAAGAAAATAAAAAGGATGCCAAATATGCCTTAAGTGATGAGGTGGAAGAAGTAATTGCGAAAATGAATCTGTCTGCCGGCTCCGGCTGGTCAATGATGCAGCAATACTTAACATCTACCCTTGAGGTTGATTATAATGGAGAAAAAACTACTCTATCCGGCATTCGTAATCTTGCATACAGTAATGATGTGTCTGTCAGAAAAAATGCATATGAAGCAGAATTAGCTTCTTATAATAAAATTAAGGATGCCGTTGCATTTTCCTTAAATAATTTGAAATCCCAGGTAAATACCATCGTGGAATTAAGAGGTTACGAGTCAGCTTTAGCTATGACCCTGCACCAGTCCAAAATGAAACAGGAAACCCTGGACGCAATGTTAACTGCCATAAAAGAATATTTACCAAAATTCCATGCTTACCTTAGACGAAAAGGCGAATTACTTGGCCATTCAAATGGACTTCCCTGGTATGAATTATTTGCTCCCCTGGGAGCATCCAGCCGTACTTTTACCACTACGGAAGCTAAGGAATATTTAGTAAAGCATTTCCGCGGTTTTGCAGATGACCTTGCCGATATGATAGAAGAAACTTTTGATCAGGAATGGATAGACTTCTACCCTCATCCCGGTAAAGTAGGCGGTGCTTTCTGTGATAATCTTCCATTTGTAAAACAAAGCCGAATTTCAACCAACTTTGATGGTACCTTGAGTGATGTTGTTACCCTGGCACATGAACTGGGTCATGCTTATCATGGACTTAACATCCAGGACCATTTGCCGTTAAATACGGATTATTCCATGCCGGTTGCTGAAACTGCTTCCACTTTTAATGAAACAGTTATTATGAATACTGCCATTGCTGAAGCAGAAGGTTCTGAAAAATTGGCCTTATTAGAAAGTCAGCTACAGGATGTTACCCAGATAATCTGTGATATTTATTCACGCTTTTTATTTGAAAGTGCCGTCTTTGAAAAACGTAAGGATTCCTTTTTATTCTCACAGGATTTGGAACAAATGATGCTGGATACTCAGAAAATCGCTTATGGGGATGGACTTGATCATTTTGAACTGCATCCTTTTATGTGGATTTGCAAGAGCCATTATTATCGTGATTCTTTAAACTTTTACAACTTTCCCTATGCCTTTGGAGGTTTATTTGCAAGAGGTTTATATGCCCAGTACAAAGAAGAAGGAACCGCTTTCGTTCCTAAATACCGTGCATTGCTAAACGCAACTACCGTAAGCACCGTGGAAGAAGTTGCATTTATGGCCAATATTGATTTAACCTCACCTGATTTCTGGAGACAAAGCCTGCAGACTGTTTCCGATTCCATAGATTTATTTTTAGAATTAAGCAAATAAATAAAATTAGCAAAAATTAATTACTATCGATTGCGGATATACTTATTTTTACAAAATAACAGCCAACAATAGAATACACGCATTAGTGAATAAAAGAATGCAGCTTCCATTTACCGCTGATAAATCTTATGACAAAACATATGGCGCGGAACAGCCAGTCAATTGTCATGGCAATCCATACGCCCAAAACCCCAAGCCCTAAAAACCCAGCTAAAATATAACTGAATCCAATTCTCCATAACCACATGGATACAATGGAAGTAATCATCGTAAACTTAACATCATTGGCTGCCCGGATTGCATTAGGTAAAACAAAAGCCGCCGGCCATATAATACAACAGCAGATACTATGATAGGTAATTAATTGAAGGGCTAGGGATGTGGTATCTGCGGAGAGATGATATATACTGATTATCGGGTTTCTTATTAAGATTACCCCAATGTTAAGGATAATTAAAATTACATAAGTAAGTTTCATTAATTTAACCGTATATTTCTTTGCCTGCTGATAGTCACCTGCGCCAACACATTGACCAACTACCGTAATCATGGCCAGACCGATGGCTGAACCGGGAATAACCTCTAAACCTGCTATATTGGCTGCAACCGCATTGGCAGTAATCGCAATTGTACCAAAACTGGCAGTTAATCCCTGAACTAAAATCTTTCCGATTTGAAATATACTATTTTCCAGTCCATTGGGGACTCCGATATGCAATATTCGTTTGATCATTGGTAAATCAAAACCCAAACGAAAAATATGATCGATATGTATCGGATTATTTTTATTACGGATTAAGAAAAGCATAATCAGGGCAGCTGAAAATCTAGCCAATAAAGCGGGTATTGATACCCCGATTACTCCCATATGAAATCCCATGACGAAAATAGCACTGCCTATCATATTAATAATATTCATGATAAGTGAAGCAAACATTGATATCTTGGAATTTCCCATAACCCGGAATAAAGCTGCACAGGAATTATAGATTGCCAGAAATGGAAAGGAAAAAGACGTTACATAAAAATAGATTCTTGCATTCTTCATAACCTCTGCATCAATATTACCATAAATTAATCTCAGGATATTATAATTACCGATTAAGGAGATTATCATAATAAAAAGTGCGAGAACGGTTGAAATAAGCATTAACTGTCTGGCCGATTTACAGGCATTATCATTTTCCTTATGCCCAAGATATTGGGCTGCTACTACCGCTCCGCCTGTTGCCAGGGAAGAGAATATTGTTATTAGTAATACGTTTAAGGTATCCACTAAGGATACACCGGAAACCGCTACTTCTCCGGCCCTGGCTACCATTATAATGTTTACCATACCAACAGTAACTGCCAGAATCTGTTCAATAATGAGCGGTACAATCAATTTGTAAAGTTGTTTATTTGTGAACATGCTCTTCTCCCCGGTTGCCTGCAAGGTTAATACATACCCTGCTTATGCCTTGTATTAGGCGCATGAATAAAATTATGATAAATTTACGGTAGCTATACCAATTTTATATGTATGTTTTGTATCATAACACAATCATTAATTGAAGACAATGTTTTATATTGTATAATTGATTTGGAGTCGAAAGTCCGCTCAAAGTATACTTTATGAATACAGTGTATCTATTCAATTATGCGTCGGCCGGCCCAAAATACTGGTTATGATTTATCAGGACTCCAGTACATCGGTGACTAAGTTTCAGCTATTTAAGCTTGTAAAAAACATAGTGTTTATTGAAAAGGCAGTAAAATTGAATCAAATCATATAGCAATACCCATTATTTTATGTACAAAGAAAATTATAAAAAACTATTGACATTAACGCAGCGTAATAGTTTATCATAACATTTGCAAGAAGTTATATAGCTATTATGAAAATCAAAAAACAATTATACCTGCTGATTTGCAGCGCACGTCTTAAACAGAAGGGAGATATTATGGAATATACAGTGCAAAAATTAGGTAAATTGGCAGGGATCAGCACAAGGACTCTACGGTATTATGATGAAATTGGGCTTTTAAGACCTGCAAGAATTCATTCTTCCGGGTACCGGATCTATGGCGACACAGAAGTTGACCGATTACAGCAGATTCTATTCTACAGAGAACTCGGTGTCAGTTTAGAAAGTATCAGGGACATCGTTACTGCCTCCTCCTTCAACGGTACCAAAGCATTGAAAGAACACCATGAGAAACTTCTTGAAAAAAGAGAACAACTTAACCAATTAATAGCTAATGTCGAAAAGACCTTGGAAATAACCGAAGGGAGAACAATTATGTCTGACAAAGAAAAATTTGAAGGTTTTAAACAAAATAGGATAAATGAAAATGAAATGAAATATGGCAAGGAAATCCGTGAAAAGTATGGTAATGCTACAGTGGATAAATCTAACCAGAAAGTCAAAAACATGACTCAGGAACAATACGATGAAGTTGAACGGTTTACTGCTTATTACGATAAGGATCAGCCTGGTACTGCCAAGTTTTTAAGAGATACTATTTTGCGTAAGTTTCGTTTAATATTCAGTACCTGATAGTTGCGATGATGTAAAGCGGAGGAATAAGGCGTAGTGGTTCCTACGCCGATTGACAACAACGCACATCAGCACAAATAGCTGATGCTGATGTTAAGCGAAATCTGCGCAATGCCTGATAGAAGACAGATAATTACTATTAAGTCACAAGTTATTAATAATTAAAGATATTCCTGATAAAATCAGCAGAATAATAACTGCATTCTTCACAAATATCTCACTTGTTTTCTTTGATAAAAATATTCCTATTGCAAGCCCGATAACCATATAGGGCATTAATAATACAGCCTTGTATAAAATGCCAATATTGAGTATGCCGGTTAATGAATATAAGATAATCCGGACTGTATTTTCAACAAAAAATACAATACATATATTACCCTTAAATTGCGCCTGATTATCTGTAGTCCTGCCTATATAAGCAACCAGGAAAGCACCTATTCCAAATAAACCGCAAAGAACCCCGGAAATAAATCCAATCGCAGCAAGAGCAAGTTTTGAGTTTTTCTTCTTTCCCTTTAATCTTTCCCTAAGAAGCATTTCAAATCCTATCAAAATAACGGCAAAACCAAAAAGTATTTTAATGAACCCGGTATTACCATTTTTCAAAAATAAAATTCCCGGCATAATTCCCATAATAACTAAAACCGAAAGAGGAATACAGACCTTTGCCGAAATTCCTTTTCTTTCTTTCCAGGCAATATAAATATTAGATGGATACCCGATTAATAACTCCAGCGGAGTAATATTAATATTGTTTGCATTAAAACTCATTATTGTGCTAAACACTAACGTATTAGCAAAACCACACATACCTTTAACAATAAAGGCACAAACTACAGCAAAGATTGCAATCATAATTTTCTAAAATCCCTTCAGCCTTCGTATTTTTGGAATAAACTATCCGGTTAATCATTTATTGGCTCTCTTCTTTATTCTTCTCAAACCTATGGCTTTTCAAAAAAAAACCAAGTGCTTCAATCAAAGTTAAAATTAATACCGATGTTGAAACAATCTTATACCGCATCCATAAAAATTCTTCATTTGATTTATTAAAATTCTTTAAACTAAAATAGCATATAACCGAAAAAAGCACTAATCAGATTACCATGTCAAATTGCAAAAGTAAAAAAAATTATCTTGAAAATGTACCCTTACAAATATAACATATTTTTAGCTATCCTTCTTATAAAACTAAGAAGCAGAGAAGAATAGCTCTGCAATAGCCAGCAGAAATATAATATATTGCCTAAAAAAATTTGAACAGAGCCCCTGGGACTTTTACTGTTCCCTTAATAAAGTAAAAAAAGGAATGAGGGGCTTCGGTTATATAGAAATTAAGAGTTTTTCGTCTGCGTTGGCACTTATGGTTAATCTGTATGATCATGAAAGACAACTTGTTGTCTTTCATGGACATACAGATTAGCTCTAAGTGTCAGAGCACCGAAAAACTTGATTCCTATATAACCGGAAGCCCCTCGTTCCTTATCTCAACTTGAATTGGAACAGTAAAAACCTCATCAGGCTCCGTCCAAATCACGTCAGACGAGTTTTGCATCAGACAAGTATTAACGCTATATAACTTTAAGCCGTCTGTTCAAACTGAGAATTGTAAAGACTTGCATAAAAACCATCCTGAGCCAGAAGTTCATCATGATTACCCTGTTCAACAATATCGCCGTCTTTCATAACCAGAATCAAATCAGCATCACGAATCGTTGAAAGCCTGTGGGCAATAACAAAACTGGTTCTGCCCTTCATTAAATTATCCATAGCCTTTTGGATTCTGACTTCCGTTCTGGTATCAACGGAACTGGTCGCTTCGTCCAGAATTAAAATCTTAGGATCCGCTAAAATAGCCCTGGCAATGGTTAATAACTGCTTCTGACCTTGAGATACATTACTTGCTTCTTCGTTTAATACCATATTGTAGCCATCCGGAAGGGTGGAAACAAAATGATGGGCATGGGCTGCTTTTGCTGCTGCAATAACTTCTTCATCCGTAGCATCACTTTTACCATAACGGATATTCTCCATAATAGATCCGTTAAACAACCAGGTGTCCTGTAAAACCATACCAAATAACTGTCTTAATTCACCACGGTTGAAATTCTTAATATTATGTCCATCGACTAAGATATCCCCTGAATTCACGTCATAAAAACGCATTAACAGCTTAACCATGGTAGTTTTACCGGCCCCGGTAGGTCCAACAATTGCTATCTTCTGTCCTGGCTTTACTTTTGCGGAAAAATCATTAATAATAATCTTCTCTGAGGTATAACCGAATTTAACATGTTTAAATTCTACCTGACTGTCTAAAAACTCTGTCTGTACCGGATTATCAACCATCTGATCTTCCTCTTCTTCCCCTAAAAACTCAAAGATTCTCTCAGCCGCAGCTGCAGTCTGCTGTAATTGGGAAGATACCTGGGCTATCTGGGCAATTGGCTGGTTAAAGTTTCTTACATATTGGATAAAGGATTGAATATCACCAACTTTAATACGGTCTTTCACTACCAGATATCCGCCTAATATTGCTACTGCCACATATCCGATGTTTCCTACAAATGACATGATCGGAAACATCATACCGGATAAAAACTGGGACTTCCAGGCAGAATTATAAAGTGTATTATTTGCTTTATCAAAATCTTCTATTACCTGCTTTTCACCATTAAATACTTTTACAATATTATGTCCGCCGTATACTTCTTCTACCTGCCCGTTTACATGGCCTAAATATTCCTGCTGTTCCTTAAAGTATTTTTGTGATTTTTTAACAATGAAGCTGATTAATCCTGCTGACAAAGGCAAGGTAAGGATAGCTACCAGGGTCATCGTCGGACTGATTGTTAACATCATATACAAAATACCGATAATCATGGCAATTGACGTAATGATCTGTGTAAGGCTCTGGTTTAAACTCTGATTCAGAGTATCAACATCATTGGTAACTCTTGATAATACTTCGCCATGGGTTTTGGTTTCAAAATAATTCATCGGCATTCTATTAATCTTTTCAGAAATTTCTTTTCTGAACCGGTAAGTAATCTTTTGTGAAATACCGGTCATAATAAAACCTTGGATAAAAGAAAATATCATACTGATCACATATAACCCCAATAACATTAACAGAATTCTGCCAATACTGTCAAAGTCAATGCCTCCGGTTCCGTTAATTTTATTAACCAGCCCTTCAAACAAGTCGGTTGTTACATTACCTAGTATTTTAGGACCAACGATTGAAAATATAGTACTGCCAATAACGAATATTACAACAAATATAAAACTGATTTTATATCTGTTCATGTAGATTGCTAATTTCTTGATGGATCCTTTGAAATCTTTCGCTTTTTCTCCGGCACCCATCCCAGCGCCCATTGGTCCAGGTCCCATGGAACCAGTTCTTTTGGCAGGCCGCATATTATTATTATCATTACTCATATGCTAATTCCTCCTTTGACAACTGTGATGAAGCTATCTGGTTATAAACTTCACAGTTTTTCAGCAGCTCTTTATGAGTTCCTTTTCCAACTATTTTTCCTTCATCCAGCACTATAATCTGTTCAGCATGGATAATCGTACTGATTCTTTGTGCAACTATCATAACGGTACTTTCTTTGATTTCGTCTTTTAAAGCTTTTCTAAGGGTAACATCGGTTTTATAATCAAGGGCTGAAAAACTGTCATCGAATATATAGATTTCCGGATCCTTGGCAATTGCCCTGGCAATGGATAATCTCTGTTTTTGACCTCCTGATACATTACCTCCGCCTTGGGAAATAGGAGTTTCATATTTTTCAGGTTTTTCCCCAATAAAGTCATCTGCCTGTGCAATTCTGGCTGCACGCAGAATTTCATCGGTGGTAGCCTCCTGCTTTCCGTATCTTAGGTTAGAATCGATAGTACCTGAAAATAACATGCCTTTTTGCGGTACATATCCTAATTTATCCCTTAATTCATGTTGGCTGACCTGTCTGATGTCAACACCATCTACCTTAATGCTGCCTTCTGTTACATCAAAAAATCTTGGTATCAATTGCACCAGTGTAGATTTACCGCTGCCGGTACTTCCAATAATTGCTGTTGTTTCTCCCGGTTTAGCAGTAAAGGTAAGACCGGATAGCACATAATCTTCTGCTTTTGGATAACGGAAGGATACATTCTCGAATTCCACATATCCCTTTTTGCTTTGAATAAATTGTTCCGATTTATTAGGATCATGTATCGTTAAATCCGTATCCAATACTTCCATAATACGTCCGGCGGATACAGAAGATCTTGGAAGCATGATAGAAACCATGGAAAGCATTAAAAAGGACATGATAATCTGCATCGTATATTGAATAAAGGCCATCAGGTCACCAACCTGCATATTTCCCTCATCAATACCATGCCCACCGCTCCAGATGATTAATATGGTTACACCATTCATAATTAACATCATAATGGGCATCATAAAGGTCATAATCCGGTTTACAAATAAGCTGGTTTTCGTTAAATCCTGATTTGCTATATCAAATCTTTTTTCTTCCTGCTTCTCTTTGTTAAAAGCACGTATTACAGATAAACCGGTTAAAATTTCACGGGTAACTAAATTCAATCGGTCTACCAGTTTCTGCATTAATTTAAACTTTGGCATAGCAACTCCAAATAAAGTTCCCACCAAAGTCAGTATTAAAACTACTGCTAATACAATAATCCAGGTCATGGATACATTAGTACTTAATACCTTAATGATACCTCCAATTGCTAAAATCGGAGCATAGATTACAATTCGGATTAACATAACCAAAGTCATCTGTATCTGCTGTATATCATTGGTACTTCTGGTAATCAGGGATGCTGTTGAAAACTTGTCAAATTCTGAATTTGAAAAACTTACAACCTTCTTAAATACCCTGCCTCTTAAATTCCTGCCAAGACCTGCTGCAATTCTGGAAGCTAAAAAACCTACCAAAATCGTCGAAATCATTGACAATAATGCTAATCCTAACATCTGTAGGCCAACCAGGAAGATGTAGTTCGTCTGAATCTTTCCTGTATTCATGCCAATTGCTTCATATTCCGCTTTTACTGCTTTAATGGCGCCCTGACTCATAATGGATTCCGACATTGCTGATAACTTTTCATCTATGGAAGTAATAATTGATTTTGCCTGTTCTTCCGGCATTTTTGTTAGTATTTCCATTAAGCTTAAATTTGCCATGTCCGCCGGAAGCTGCGCACTTAATTGATCTTTCAGCTCTTTAATCTGATCCGAATCACTGTTTAAAGTACTCACTAATAAAAGTGCTTTGCCCATAATATCACTCAGTTCATTTTCTGTGTCTGCATCTGAGTTCAGGATATATATGTTTTCATCCGCTAAAACCGGATATTTTTTAAGGTAAGATTTATAATCCTCATCGGATAAATTATCCTTTGAGATTAATTTATAGGAATTTCCTACTATTTCCTTACTGCCAGAATCCATGGTAAAGATAAGATTATTCATCTCACTTTCACGGATAGCTTTTGGCACGGCATTTTCTATCCCCCCTTGTTGTATACCAACATCCACAATATCTGATGTATAGGAAGGAAGGGATAAATCACAAAATGCCTGTAATGCTAATAATGCAACAACTATAAGCAGTAAACCTATTGATGATTTTAGTAATTTTGCAATTTTAAGCATCATTAACTCCTTTCAATTTCTTCTTTCTTTTGTTCTGATTCATGATCCATAGTTTCTTTGGTATCCAGGGATTTTTCTTTCAGTTCCTCATTCATTGCATCGTAGAATTTATTCAGCATATGAATTAATTCTTTGGCATCCTCTTCACCCATCCGCTTTATCATACGATCGGCAAAAAGATGCTTTCGATTAAATGCTTCTTTCAACTTTTTTTCACCGATAACAGATAATCGGATATATACTATTCTTCGATCCTTTTTATCTGAGATTCTTTCGATATAATTTTTTTCCTCCAGTGCCCTTAACATTTTTGATGTAGCAGGTTTCGTAGAATGGACGATACAGCTTAATTCACTTACTTTAATACCGGGTTCATCAATATTATTCTCTCTTTTTTCTTCCATACAGTTATGAATTGCGCCTAACATCATAAATTCACCCTGATGTACCATATCCTTATGATGATTCATATTCGTCAGTTTACGCAAATTATTAATGATTAACAAAAAATCATGTGTAATTGTTTTATCCATTGTAACCTCCTTTTACACCACCGGGATATATTCCGTTAAAGTAACATTGATATAAGATACTGAATTTTATATTGTATTAACTCCCTTCTGACTCATTTTAATTAACCCCTATAATAGTTGAGTAGGTTAACCATTATTATAAATACATTTTTTCGAATGTCAATACTCTAAATTAAACTTTAGCATATCGTAATAATTGTTTTATATTTTATTTATTATTGATTAAATTTTAAACAAAAAAATGTCTGTCTATACGCTCTAGACAGACATTATAACGAAGACAGATTTGCAGTAAGTCTTTTCACTCTATAAAGTTATTAAAACTTCTGACACTTGTATTATCAGAGGTACTCAACCCATGGCCTTAATCTGACTTTTGTCAGGCGGACCATTAATTTATTCCAAGTAATTTTTTTACTAATACGACGGTTTCACCAGCATCCTTAGCATATCCGTCTGCTCCGATTTCATCTGCATAACTCTGGGTAATAACAGCACCACCGATAATAACTTTCGCTTTTAGGCCAGCCTTCTCTTTCAGCAGGATAACCTGTTTCATTTCAAGCATGGTAGTTGTCATTAAAGCCGATAAAGCTATAATATCTGCCTCTGAAGCCTTGGCTGTTTCTATTATCTTTTCTGAGGGAACATCTTTTCCAAGATCAATAACCCGGAAACCATAATTTTTCAGCATCAATACAACCAGGTTTTTGCCGATATCATGTACGTCCCCTGCCACGGTTCCAATCACTACGGTACCAAGTTTTTTCACATTTCCATCCTTTTTAAGCATCGGTTCCAGATAGTCAATTGCATGCTTCATCGTCTCAGCAGAAGAGATTAATTGAGGAAGGAAATAGATTTGTTTATCAAATAACACACCCACTTCATTAATAGCCGGAATCAGAAAGTTGTCCAATATATAGGACGGTTCATTGCCTTCTTCTATGGACTGGGCCACGAGTTCAACGATGTTTCTCTTGTTTCCCTTTATAACCCCTTCATAAACTGCATGATTTTCCGTTACTGTAGCGGGCTTATCCGTCTTATCATTATCCTTCTCCCGGTCGTTCGTTTGATTCAGCTCATTTTTATTCATAATAACAGTTGGATTTTTAGTTACCCTGTTAATATATCTGATATCTGCTTCTTCTTTGCCTTTTAATAAATCTGCGGCAAAGGCTGTATTTACTAATAAATCCTGGGATGGGTTAGCAATAGCCATAGTCAGTCCGGCTTGTATCGCAAAGGCTAAAAAAGTACTGTTTACAAACTGTCTTTCAGGAAGGCCAAAAGATATATTGGATAAACCGACTACGGTTGCCAGTCCCAAATCCTCCCTGCAATAACGGATGGTTTCTAAGGTCTGTACCGCTGCCTCCTTATTGGCTCCCACCGTATTAACAAGTCCGTCTACAATAATATCTTCTTCGGTTAATCCTTGTTTTTTAGCTTCTTTTAAAATAGTTTGAATAATTTCTTTTTTTTCTGTAATATCTTTTGGCAGTCCTTTATCCGATAAGGGGAGCAAAATAAACATTGCGCCATATTTTTTAGCAAGTGGTAACAGCTTTTCAATTTTTTCTTTTTCTAAGGAAATCGAATTAATTAATGCCTTACCGGGATAAATACGAAGGGCCGCCTCTATTACGCTGATATGGCTGGAATCGATACTAAGGGGAACATCAGAAATACCTGTTACCTCACTAACTACCTTAACCATCATTTCTTTCTCATCGATGCCGTTCATACCCATATTAATATCTAAAATATCCGCCCCGTTTGCTGTCTGTTCTTCAGCCATATCTAAAACCGTATCCAATATTCCCGTTCTTAATTCTGCCTGTAAGTCTTTCTTTCCAGTTGGATTAATACGCTCACCGATCATCATAAATCGGCCGTTTAAGTCTATCTCAAGGGTTTTTCGGGCCGTCGTTAAGGTTCTTCTCTTTTTATTACGGATAATATGAGACTTCATCCCACTGATTGCTTTGTTTAATAAATTCATATGTTCCGGTGTCGTCCCGCAGCAGCCTCCTACTATACTGGCTCCGGCCTCTACTAACTTTTTAGCCTGAGCGGCAAACTCCTTGGGTCCTAAATTGAACACCGTTTCATTTTGAATTAGAACCGGAAGACCTGCATTCGGTTTCGCTATGATGGGAACAGTGGCATATTCCTTCATGGCAGCAACTACCTGGCACATTTTTTCCGGACCTGTGGAACAATTAACACCTACCGCATCAACACCCATGCTCTGCAGCACCACCACCGCGGTCATTGGGTCAGTTCCATAGAGGGTGCGCAGATTATCAGCAAAAGTTAAGGTAACCATTACCGGCAGATCACAGGTTTCCCTGACTGCCAGTACGGCTGCCCTGCATTCCTGAAGACTCATCATGGTTTCTATAACGAATAAATCCACACCCTCTTTTAGTATATAGGTAATCTGTTCTTTATAAACTTCAACCAATTCCTCAAACCCTAAGGAACCAATCGGGTATAACTGTTCACCTGTCATGGTTAAATCACCGGCAATATAAACGTTTCGTCCCATACCGGAACGATCTGATTGCCTTACGGCTTCCTTTGAAAGCTTTACCAATTCCCGGTTGATGGTTTCTATATCCCCATCCATCCTATATTCCTTTAACTTAATACGGTTACTGGTAAAGGTAGGTGCATATATAATATCAGCTCCTGCTGCAATATAACCTTTTTGTAAATCAAGTAAGACATTACCGTGTTCCAGAATCCATCTTTCCGGGCATACGCCTGTAGGCATACCGCTTTTTTGCATATTACTGCCCATTGCTCCGTCCAACAGGACTATTTTACTGTTAATTAAATCTAAAAATTCTTTCTTTGTCATAGTCACACCCATTACATACCGCAGGTTTACATGCGATGATGGTATCCCTTTCTCTTATTATATTTTACGAAACAATATTATTGTATTTTCTTTCAACCCGGATCCCATTCTATTTTACCAAAATACCAACCTGTGATACCATTCTTTTTAATCAGGCAGCCAGTTCCCGTCACTTCTACTATGGATACCCGTTCTCCCTTTTTTACCGGAATCAGATAGTCGGTAGAGTCTTCACAATGATACCCATCCTTTTCTTTGTAAATATATTTATTTAAAATCCACATTCTGTATTTTGTGGAATTATGTTCACAGTATGAAAATTCTTTTTCTCTTATTAAAACTTCAATTTTATTATCAATCCAATGTATAAGCCTGGAATTTTTGCCCTGTTGGCCTGACCACTGCTGCCCTTGCACCCAGGGACTATATGGGGGCTGGCCTGCTTCCTCCGGGGAATCCTTAATCACACCTGTCTTTAAATCGTCGTGATACATATGAGTAAATTCTTCTGATTCGATATCCGGAATGATAAAAGCATTAAGCTGACCGTTTCTTTTTACCACATTTCCCCCATCAATGCTTATTATTTTATGTTTTGTATCTATAATTGGATTGCAATTTGGAATTGACTCACAATATAAAACCACAGGCCAATGACCGACAATACAATAATTATCCAGGTGAATTCCCTGTTTTAAAAATGCATCCGTACTTTGAACCTTAGCAGCACTTTGTTTGTCTAAATTTTTGGAAGATAACCCGGCGTGGACAAAGGTTAACTTCCCGGTATCAATAATATCCGGCAGTTCCATAATCCATTCCAATTCTTCTCTAAAATTGCGGTTTAGTGCATCTTTTACCACCTTTAGGTTGGTTTCTTTTGTGATTTTAATAGATAAGGCTTCACACATTTCATTCAACAGGCTTTTTTTCCGCCTTAGTAAATATTTAATTAATTCCTTATGTTCCCTGTCATTATATATTTCCGTTGCCACAGAATCACAATTTCCACTTACGGCATGAACTTGATAGGTTTTACTTAATTCCATAATATATCTAAGAGTATTAAGGCTTTGCGGCCCTTTTTCAACTAAATCACCTGCAAGGAACAGATAATCTTCTTTATTAAATTGAACTTTTTCCAATAGTTGTTTCAGTCCGTTAAGATTCCCATGTATATCACTTATAGCAATAATGCGTTTATTTTCCTTGATTTCAATTTTCTTAACTTTTGCTGTCACCAGGTTACTCCCCCTATCGATTCAATTATCACGCAAATTGTATTACATCTATACAATTTTTATCTTATCCATAAAGCTGACCCGGTTAAAGGGAAGCATAAAATAATAACCGTCCGCACAGGAGCTTAGTTTAGCAATAATTTCACTGGCAATTTCCGCACCGGCCCATTCCGCTTCTTCCCTGGTCATATCAGGTGTATATCTGCTAATTACCCAATCAGGTACGTTGATACCTGTAATCTCATTTTTAATAAAATTTGCATTGCGGTAACTTACTAATGGCATGATTCCACACAATATCTTAGTATCTGTTTTACTCTTAATATACTGTATCCGTTCCACATCTTCATCCGTAAAAATAGGCTGTGTTAAAAAATATCTGGCACCGGCTTCCATTTTCTTTTTCATTCTCTCAATTACCTTTTCCACCGGCCCTCTGCCATAATTTAAGGCACCGCCATAGTATATGGGTTCTTCGCTAAAATGTTCCCGGTTCATCTCCTTTACATAATTCATTAACTGAATGGAATTATAATCAAATACCCCTGTTGTTGACTGGCGGTTTTCACTGGGTATGGGATCACCCGTTACAATCAAAATATTACGGATTCCATTGGCATAAGCACCAAGCAATCCTGACCTCATGGCAATCATATTCTTATCCCGGCAGCATACATGGGGCATGACTGATATACCGGTTTCCCTCATAAGTTTAATACCCATCAGAATAGAGTCAACACGGCTTCTTCCCATTGGTGAGTCAGCCATTGTAATAATATCCGCACCGGATGCTTTTAGTTTATGGGCACAGCCTATAATCTGGTCATCTTTTGCATCAAATGGAGGATCAAGTTCAACAGCAATCACTTTTTTACCGGATGCAAATAAATCATAAAATTCATTTGTCCTAAGTTCTTTTTGTTCTTCTTTTTTTAAGGAAGGGTTAATGCGGATTCCCCTATTGCCTTCCAGTAAGTTTATTTTCTCTGTAATATTTTTAATATAACCAGGTGTTGTACCACAGCAGCCACCGATTATATCCACACCCAACTCAGCAATTCTCTGCATATTACCTTCAAAGTAGGCCTCATTATCCATAAATATCATGCGGTTCTGAAATTGCTCGGGATAACCTGCATTGGGTGCAGCTATAATAAATTTATCAGGTGGAAAACTAAGTTTTTTTAAGATATGGTACATATGACCGGAACCTATACCGCAGTTAAAACCTCCAGCGTCAATTCCATTTATTTCACCGATCTCTTCTAACAAAACTTTTGCACTGGTTCCTTTGCTGGTATAGCCATTTTTATTCAGGCAAAAATTTGTTATGATAAAAACCTCCGGTGTTCTACTTTTTATATATGGAATTAATTTTTTTATATAACTTAAGTCAGAAAATGTTTCAAATAAAATAATATCCGGTTTCTGTTCCATAAAAGTATCACAGATTAATTTATATTCATCTAATATATCGTCTTCACTCCTGCCGCCCAGTTCAGGTATAGGTCCTATATCACAAGCTATATATACTTCCGTCCCTGACTCTGTTACCGCCTGTTTCGCAAGCTGATAGGATGCTGTGATTAATTCTGCCTGCTCTGTGGGTGTTATATTTAAAACCTGTTGGTTGGCAGCAAAGGTGTTGGTTCGAATCAGTCTGGCACCGGCTTTAATATAATTTCGATGAATCTTTAAAATTTTATCCGGAGCTGTCAGATTAGCGTATTCTGATACTGCATTATCATTATTTTCAAGCCTTGAGTAATATGTACCCATAGCACCGTCGATAATTAATTTATGTTTTTTTAAGTAATCTTGTATTCTCATGACATTCTCCTTATGTTGCTATCCTTCTGTCAAATACCTCACGTCTGTTCATCAATAAAGGTATATTTATTCACTTAAAATTCTTTATTTTATATCATAACAAGAAATCACGTAAATGAAAAGAGGAAATACATAAAATAGAAATTGTGTATTTTAATAATTCCTATCTACATTAATATGAAATTCCATTAAAATAGTGTCATAATTCAGGAGCAAAGCGTTTGCTTTAACAAACTCCTGTTCCAGCACGGTCATAGACTGGCATAAGCCATGAAAGTACCCAGTCTAGAATGTTATACCATAAATTACAGGGCGGATCACTTTGAAATTTCAAAGAGATAGCATCCCTGGGATGTTAACTCTCCAAAGAATGCTATCTCTTTTGATTAATCGGTCCAATACCTTCTTCCACAACATTATGAGTCTGGTTTTGATTTTCTACCTTTACTTTATTCGTAATACTGTTAAATTTCCCGTTTTCCTTTTTTGGCTGACGTTTCCCTGTTTTTGATTTCTCCATATATATTCACCTCAGAAATAGTTTCCGTAAATATAGTTTAAATATGTATGGTCTAATTAAATTTTTAAACTTTTCTTCTTATATTCACCAAGATAATTTAGATGCCGCCGGTAAAAATGGGGCAAGCAAAACATCTTTACTATAAATCTTCCTTCATTAACCTTAGAAGCATATTACCGGTTCCCACATTGTACCCGCTGTTTGCATAAATGGCGTTTAATTCCTTACTTGTAACAATAATCAGGGGGAGTTTATCCGGGTCAACATACAATCTTCTGCCTAAAGTTTGGACATTCTGATTAAAATCATCATATAAGATATCTGCTTTAGGAAACATGGTTAAGACTTTAGAAATTGTAGAATCTTCCAGGGATTTTTTGTTATGGACAATAATAACAAGTTGTTTCGAAAATTCCTTGAATTCTTCTTTTCTGTCCAACAGTTCATTTAATATATGTTCCGTTGGTTCTTTCCTTTCTTCCAGCCAAAGCAGAATTCTTTTTCTTCCTTTTGTTATCTCACTTCCAAGTATAGTTTTCCCCGTTTCATCCCTTAAGGAGAAATCATTCATCGAAATATTCTCAAGCATATCAGATAACTTTGCTTCCCGCAGGGACATAACTACTTTTTCTGTTTCTCCGTCCTTAAGGGAAAGAGTATATTGATTGGCAAATATATTACCATTTGGCAGGCGGTTTGAGGTAATAATCCTATACCTTCCCGGTTCCAGGGAAAGATTTAACTGACCATTCACAAATTCTTCCTGATCTAGTTTTAAGGTAGTATAGTTGCCCCTGTCATAATGTGAAATGGTGTAGTTCTGATAATAAGTCCAAGTATTCTTCCCTTCACCACTTAGAAGCAGTAAATTCGATGATTTTTCGGTACTTTGTAATACAGGCACCCATTCTTTCTTATTCCAATATTCCAGGGAACCATCCCGGGAATTAAGTCTCGCCGGAATGCCAAAGGTTCTTGCAACTGCCACATATAATATATGTTTTGACAGCTTACTGCCGATACCTAGTTCAATACAGCCTGCCGGGGTAGTGATTACCTTGGGATGTTCCTTTTCCTCCAGGCTATGAATATTATCCTCTATCCAATTCCAGATAAGTCCCGGCTGATTTTGAAAGGATTCCTTCTCTGCCTTAGAAAAATAATTATTTATCCTGCTGCGGTATTTACTCAGGGGTTCATCCTGAATTCTTGGATTTAACAAATAATTCAGATATATTATCTCGTCATATTCTGATAAATATGGTATGGCATACTGAACGTGTTCTTCAAGAATTTCGGCTTTACAATCATTTTGATCTTTTGCGGTTAAGATGCCTAACATCTTTTCCTTCAGGTTCCTGGTATTAAAATCAGAATTTAAAAAAAGATCTATTTCCCTATTTCTTAAATTTTTCACTTTTTCCAGCCTTTTTGCAACCGCCCTGGCATACTTTACATCTCCTTCTGACTTTTGCAGTGGTGTCGGGATATCGGTATTCATCGGACTGTCGGCAGGAACAATCATATCAAATGCCTTCCAGAAGTTCTCTTTAATAATCTCAGCTTTTAAAACAATGGTTTCATCCGTATTTCTTCTGGCATCAATTAATATCTCTGTATGCATATCACTTTTACTAACCCGGATAAGGATATTGCCAAGTCCTAATTTTATAGAAACGATACCGTTCTCATCCGTTAATATATTATCAAGTGAAACAAATTCGGAATAATTTAATATCAGGAATTCTACCTTGGCCTCCCGAATTGGTTCCCCCTTCTCATCCACTACTTTTATCATGACGGTATGTACCGGAGCGTACCGTTCCAATTGATTGACCAGGGTTACCATTCCTTCCTTACTTATAACCTCTTCCTCCTGATCTATGAAATCAAACCATCTGGAATGAATCAGCATAGCTCTTGAAGAGGCATTCGTAAACCAACCTTTATTTAGGATTGCCTCCGGCTCACAAGCCCCCAGGAAATACCAGCTTCCGTCACACCAGACCTCTACCCAGGCATGGTTATCATCACAATGGGACCATCTTGGAGTATAAACCTGCCTTGCCGGAATTCCTATACTGCGTAAGGCACTGACCGTAAAAATGGATTCCTCTCCGCATCTGCCATAACCACAACGATAAACAGTCATGGGTGCCACGGTCCTTGCATCGGTAGAACGGTAAGTTGCTTCCTCCGCACACCAATAATTCACCTCCAGGACAGCCTCCTTCATTGTAAGACCTTCGACCCTGTTTTTAATTTGATCATAAAAAAAGGTTCGGCAAGGCAGGATTTCTTCTTCATTGATACGGTGATATAATACATAATTAAGAAAAATATCTTCCGGAATTTGTCTGCTGTAAATACCCTTTTCCCATAGTTTAATTCCATGCCCGGCATAATCGGAAAAGGTTTCAAAAGGATAATTACCAATATCGCTTAGAGGCATGGTTGTGTATAAATATTTCATTGCCAGGGCAGTTTCTTCCTTACAGGTTTCAAGCCTGTCAGCCGCAGCTTTTTGCAAAAACGGCACTTCCTGTGCTAATTGCCCGAATCTATTTTCTATTCTTATTTTACTTTTTTCAGAAAACATAGTTTTTCTCTCCAATTTATGATTCGAGTGTTAAAAGGTCTCTTAAAATATTTTTTATGAATACAGTGTATATATATTCGATTTTGCGTCGACCAGCCGAGGACACTGTTTATATTTTGTCAAGACTCTGGCCAAAAATCATGCCTGCTGGCTTGATTTTTGAGCCGTTATGAGGCTTGTAAAAAATATAGTGTTCGAGGGAAAGGCAGCTAAATTGAATATATATACGCTCGTATTCATTCAAAACACTAAATTGACCTTTGTCGAGTAGACTTGCCCCTTACGGAACAAGCCCCTCACAGATCCGAACGTGCCCAATTAA
>JBAVPE010000163.1:0-25589 GCA_049692775.1 Anaerocolumna sp.
AGCTATCAGGAGGGTATAATGAACGAATTTTCAGAAGAATTATCCGGTATCATTGAAAAACAGCAAAATGCCGGGATAACGGAAGAACAGACGGAAGACTCCGCCGAAAACATGGAAGATTCCAATAGACAGATTGAGAATCCCAATAAGCACTCTGATAATGGTATAGATGGTAACTGTCCGACTTGTACAAAGGATAAAGTATGATTATAATGTAAAAGATGATCCAATTGGAACGCCTGCCGGAAAATGAAAAAAAGTATAATGGGAAAGCAGATAAAAATTAAATATGGAATTACTCTATTCTTGACTATAATGAAGCTTTAAAGCATAATAGAATAAGAATTGGAGGTTTATATGTCAAAATGGATGCAGCATTTAAAGACAATTAATCATCATAAATGGCTTGTTATGAAATATTGTTTTCGGGCCGGTTTATATAAACAAGGACTTCTTCATGACTTATCTAAGTATTCCTGGGTGGAATTTTCAGTAGGGGCAAAATATTATCAGGGCAACCGCAGTCCCAATAATGCGGAACGGGAAATGAAAGGTTACAGTCTTGCCTGGCTTCACCATAAAGGAAGAAATAAACACCATCTGGAATATTGGATTGATTATAGTTTAAATGAGGGAACAGCAATGGCGGGAATGAAGATGCCGGTTAAATATGTGGTGGAAATGTTCTGTGACCGTATTGCCGCAAGTAAAAATTATAATAAAGAAAAATATTCCGATGGAGAGCCTTTCGCTTATTTCAGGGCTTCAAAGGAGCATTATTTAATTCATGAGGATACCAAAAGAATATTGGAAGAGCTTCTTGCCATGTTAAAGGATAAAGGGGAAGAAGCTACTTTTCGTTATATCAGACAGGAATTATTAGTAAAAGGATACTGATATCAATTTACAAAATTCGTCAAAACTTTAATTTTACCTATATTTAACAACAAATTTACATGCACTTAACATTCAATCAATATACTTTTGTTTAGTATACAAAGTAAGCTTAGCTTACGTGAATAGGAGGCTTTCTATATGATATGTGCGATTATAGATTTAGGATCTAATACCATTCGGCTATGTGTTTATGAATATATGGATTCCAGGATGAAATCTTTACTGGAAAAGAAAGCAATGGCCGGTCTTGCCAATTATATAAAGAATGAAAAGCTAAGTAACAGTGGAGTGGAAAGAGCTTGTGAAATACTAAAGGAATTTTCGGATATTCTAAAAAATTTCCAGGTAAGTGCAGAAAATACACATATATTTGCTACGGCATCTCTTAGGAATATTGTAAATACTAAAGAAGTTATTTCAAGAATAAAAGAAAATACGGGTTTTGAAGTTGAGCTTTTATCAGGAGAAGAAGAAGCTACCCTTGACTTTATAGGTGCGACCAAAGCAATAGAATGTGCGAGTGGGATTTTAGTAGACATTGGCGGCGGCAGTACGGAGATAGTGCCGTTTACCAATAAGCAAATTCAAATTGCCACCAGTATGCCCATTGGTTCCCTTAATTTATATGTAAAATATGTTAAAAAAATTATCCCAAAAGAAGAAGAACGTGAAATTATTAAAAAGGCAGTACTTAATCATCTGGAGGCGCTCGAAATTGAGAGGCAGAGTTATCCGGCCATCTGTGGTGTGGGCGGTACCATAAGGGCAGCCGCTAAGCTTGGCAACCATATTTTTAACCTGCCTAAAAACAATGTTAATATTGAAGCCGGCCATATTAAAAATATATTGGAATTAATACGTAATAACCATAAAGACACATTGACTCCAGTGCTGCAAAATATTCCCGACCGGGTGCATACCATAATTCCGGGACTAATTATCGTAGACACAATCATGGAATATTTTCATAGTGAAAATATCATTGTAAGTAAATTTGGCATAAGGGAAGGATATTTTTACGAAAGAATTCTGAAAGGAGAATAATATGGCGCATTCAGACGACAGTCTTCTATATGATATTATGCAGAACAGGGAACTATCATGGTTAAAATTTAATGAACGTGTATTGGAAGAAGCCCAGGATGATATAGTGCCACTTTATGAACAATTAAAATTTATTTCAATATTTAGCAGTAACCTGGACGAGTTTTTCATGGTTCGTGTCGGTTCCCTTACCGATTTATCCCTAATGGAAAATAACAGTATTGATAATAAAACAGGATTGAGCCCGAAGCAGCAGCTGGCTAAAATATTTGAAAGTACCCTTCCCCTATATCGGTTAAAAGACAAGTTGTTTTTAGAGGTAGAAGCAAAATTAAGGAAATTCGGTGTCATCAACCTAAATTTAACAGAACTTGAAAAATCAGAAAAAAAGTATATTGACCGATATTACCAAAGTGATATTTTACCGATCCTCTCCCCTCAGGTCATTGATTCCCGCCATCCCTTTCCCCACCTTTTGAATAAAGGACTTTACATAGTTTGCGTATTTCAGGGAGAGGATATGAAATTCGGTTTAATACCCATATCCCAGTCACTTCCAAGGTACATTTTATTACAGGGTAATCAGACCCGTTATGTTATGACGGAGAAAATTGTATTAGATCATACAGAAGATATCTTTGCCATGTATAAAGTAGAATGTGCGGCAATCATATCCGTTACCAGGAATGCGGACATTAGTCCTGAAGATGAAATTTTTGAAGTAGATGATGATTTCAGGGACCGCATGAAGAAGGTACTGAAAAAAAGAGCCAGGTTATCTCCTGTCAGGATGGAAGTTCAGGGTCATTTAAGTAAAACGCTGAACAATTTTTTACTGGACAAGCTTGAAATAAGTAAGGAACAGGTTTTTATCTGTGATTCACCGATTGTTATGAATTATGTGTTCGAGTTAGCAGCAAAAATTCCACCAGTATTATTAAAACAGCTTAGTTATCCTGCCTTTGAGCCTAATTATCCGGCATTTTTAAACCGAAATGAAAGCATTACAGCACAGTGTAAGAAAAAGGATATCCTTCTATTTTATCCCTACCATCAAATGGAGCCATTTTTACATCTTCTGAAAGAAAGTGCCCAGGATTCCAATGTAATTTCCATTAAAATAACGATATACAGGTTATCCAGAAATTCAAGAATAATTGATTACCTAAGTACGGCAGCCGAAAATAATAAGGAAGTTACCGTACTTGTTGAGTTAAAAGCAAGGTTTGACGAAAAGAATAATATAGAATGGGCAGAACGTTTAGAAGAAGCAGGCTGTAATGTTATTTACGGATTTGAAGGTTTTAAGGTCCATTCAAAAATCTGTCTCATTACCAGGCGGGACAGAAATAAAATACTTTATATTACTCAGGTGGGTACGGGCAATTACAACGAAAAGACAGCGAAACTTTATACGGATTTATCCTTGATTACAGCCAATCAGGATATCGGTCAGGAGGCAAATGAATTCTTTAAAAACATGTCCATTGCCAACTTAAAAGGCCAGTATAATCAGCTTCTGGTTGCGCCGTATTCCTTTAAGAATAATATGCTTGCACTTATGGATTATGAAATCGAAAAGGCAAGACGGGGTGAAGGTTCAGGAATTATTATAAAATCTAATTCCTTAACTGATAAGGAAATTATTACAAAACTCTCGGAAGCCTCCCAGGCGGGGGTGGAAGTAAAATTGATCATCCGGGGAATCTGTTGTTTATTACCGGGTATTAATGATAAAACGGATAATATTATGGTTACCAGTGTAGTCGGAAGGTTCCTGGAACATTCCAGAATCTATTGTTTTGGTAAGGATAAAGACATTCGGTTATATATTTCCTCTGCGGATATGATGACCAGAAATACCTCCAGACGGGTTGAGATAGCTTGTCCAATTTTAGATGCGGATATCAGGAATCAAATATTACATATATTAGATATTATGTTTAAGGATAACGTGAAGGCAAGGTTAATAGGAAGTGATGGCATCTATTGGAAAAAAGAGATTGAGAATGATACTTCCTTTGACAGCCAGCAGTATCTTATAGAAGAGGTAATTTCCCAAAATAATCAGATTTCCAAACCAAATTTTTTGTTTCGGAAATTAGTGGGTACTTTTATGAAAAACCATTGAAGGAGTACTAACTAATAGGTGTAATAGAAGATATTTTAGATGCTGAATATAGGTAGAGGACATTTTCTGTCTATCTTATGTATGTTTTTACGCAGACCGTCCGAACGTAGTGAGGGAAAGGCAAGTAAAAACATACATAAGATATCACGAAAATGGAGATAAAATTTTATTGACAGCATCTGAAATATAAGTAAATACAGGCTATGAGAGTTTCCGAGAGTACTCTTAATGTAAAAGGAGTGTATGTATGATTGTTACCCAGAAAGTCCTTTTCAACTGGATTTTATGAATAGTACTGCATGTATATTCATTCGGCAAGCTAAATTGGACTTTCTGGGTGACAATCATGTATTTAAAGAAGAATAATCAGGATGAATGCTAAAAGCTGAATAAAAATGCTGTGAAATGTATCACGGAGGGTCGTTGGCTATTATGGTGGCTGCCTCTGGTGGTACATTTCTATTTTTATGTGCATGACGCTTGTAAGGTATCAGGTCGCAAAGCAATCAAGCGTCAGCGAAGAGTTTGCGTTTCAAATTATTCCAAATTATTCATAAACTAAAATAATAGCACCAAAATATATAATTGACACCTTTAGGGTCTTTTAATTTCTGTTATACTAAGACTGACGGAAGGGATTTGTGTCAATCGAATTAGAGGCTGTTCAATTTACATTCATAATTTACGGGCATACGTACAGATAGGAGAATCATGAAAAAAATATCGGGATTTATACAGAAAGGTTTTATATTAATGATAGCAGCAACCGTAAGTTTAAACGCAGGCTGCAGTTCCGGAAACAAACCTTATTCAGGGAGCTTAGTTTTAACCGTAGACGGTACTAAAATATATATGGATGAAATGATGTATCATGTAATGTTAGCAGCCATGCAGGGTGAACTCTATGCTTCTTTTGTAGGTAATGGCGAAGGTTATTGGAATATGAAAACGGAAGATGGGTCCACCATGAGGGAAGCCATGAAGAATATGGCATTAGAAAATGCGGTGAAATATCAATTGTTCTATCAATTAGCCCTAAAGGATGGCTATACATTAACCGAAGGCGGGAAACAGCAGGACAAGGGTAAGGTGGATAATATACTAAATAATATGGGGGAAGAACAGTTAAATACCATTGGGTTAACAAAGGAAAAACTATTAAGTATCCAGGATAAAATAACCATTGCATCAAAATACTATGATAATTATGTTAATAACTTAGGAGTGGACGAAGAAGCCATAAAAACACAGTATAAGGCAACTGACTATAAACAATATGACATCCAGTATATCTATGCAGGAAAAGAGAACAAGGAGGCACTTACAATCATACTGGAAGCAGCCAAAACAGCAGAAGATATAACGGCTCTGGCTAAGGATACCGTTTTAAATTACGGAAAATTATCTTTTTTAGAAGGGGATAATACCTTTGGGGAAGAATCTGGTCTGGAAGAAACGATTAAGGTTATGGATGTGGGAGAAGTAAGTGATATTGTTGAAACGGTAAAAGGGTTTTATATTATTAAATTAGTTGATAACACGTCAACCAGGATATATGACACTGCTGTAAAAAAAGCTGTGGATCATGCCGTGGACACAGCCTTTGATTCTGCTTATGAATCTCTTAAGAAAGAACATAAGATTGAAATAAAAGAAAATGTATGGAATAAGGTTGAGATAGATAAGACTATTATAAATTCTATTATTAAAGCAACAGGTAATATAGGGGAGTAGGGAATGGGTTCCGGATGGGTCCATTCTTTTTCTTTAAAGGTTTCTGCAACTGAGTTATAAAATAAAGGCACTGATTGTCAGATTATAAAAAAAAGACACCTTATACAAAATATATATGTTTTTTTAAACCATTTTTTTAGATATGATATTGTTTATAAGATGACAGATGGAGGAATCAGTATGACGAAAGCAGTTGCAAAATATAAGAAATTTCAGTCCGGACAGGAACCTGCAGCCGGTATAACCCTTAAGAAATGGTGGAATCAGCGTTATCTGCAATTTATGGTTTTGCCGGGTATTATATGGATGCTTGTATTTAATTATGTACCCATGGGAGGCATTGTAATTGCATTTAAAAAATATAAAATTACCAAACCCATTTCAGAAGCACCATGGGTGGGATTAAAATATTTTAAGGAATTTTTTCAAGATACTAATTTTGGGGATGTAATGACCAATACCTTAGGTATTAGTTTATTAAAGTTAATGATTGGTTTTCCGCTGCCGATTCTATTTGCACTATTGATTAATGAAATAAGGGGAATTAAATTTAAAAAAGTTTCACAGACAATTTCTTATCTGCCCCACTTTTTATCATGGGTAGTGCTTGGAGGAATTTTAACGACCTGGCTTTCCAAAGAAGGTATCATTAATGATTTTTTAATGACACTTAATATTTTAAAAGCACCGGTTTCTTTTTTGGGAAAACCTAATCTGTTCTGGCCTTTGGCTTTAATATCGGACAGCTGGAAAGAACTTGGCTGGGGGGCAATCATATATCTGGCAGCAATATCCGGTGTGGATCAGCAGATATATGAAGCAGCCACTGTGGATGGAGCAAGTAAATTAAAAAAAATTATTTATATAACCTTGCCTTCTATCACCGGTACCATAGCAATTATGCTGATATTACAGATTGCCGGTTTAATGAATACCAATTTTGACCAGATAATGAATTTAAAAAATCAGATTAATATCTCCAGAAGTCAGGTAGTTGACACCTACGTTTACCAGGTGGGTATGACTTTGGGGAAATACTCTTATGCAACTGCAGTAGGACTCTTTAAATCAATTATAGCTTTAATATTGTTATTAATCGGAAATACGTCCTGTAAGAAATTGTTGGGCAGATCATTATACTAGAACGGAGGTTTTATTGTGAAAAAAACAATTAAAATGAGAATTAAACGATCCACAGGTACGGTTATATTTGATACCTTTAACGATATTTTGATGCTGCTTATCTGCTTTTTATGCATATATCCAATCTGGTATGTTATTGTAAACTCCTTTAATGATGCAAAAGATGCCATGATGGGAGGTATATACTGGTGGCCGAGAAAGTTTTCCCTGGAAAACTATATTACCGTATTTGAAGACAGCAGTGTAATACAGGCATTTAAAATAACCTTTGGGAAAACGATATCCGGAACCTTACTTAATGTATTTTTCACTGCCATGGTGGCTTATCCTTTATCAAAAAACCGTCTTATAGGCAGAAAAGTATATATGATGTTTGGAACAATTACCATGTTTTTTGCAGGAGGTTTAATACCAACCTTCATATTATATAAACAATTACATTTACTGAATAATTTTCTTGTATACATAATTCCTGCAGCCTTTAATTTTTTTAATTTATTAATATTTATCAGCTTTTTCCGTGATATTCCGTCGTCCCTGGAGGAATCTGCCAGGATAGACGGTGCCACTGACTGGGGAATATTTATGAAGGTGATTTTACCGCTATCAAAGCCAGTGCTTGCAACAATCGCTTTGTTTGCAGGGGTAGGGCAATGGAATGATTATTTTGGCGGTTTAATGTTTATGACAAACCGTGTAGATTTAGAACCGATTCAGACTTATCTTTACCGTATGGTGGCCCAGGTACAATCCAGTCAGATGGCCCAGTCCATATCGGCGGCTAATATTACGGCATCGGATACAACATCCACATCCATAAAACTGGCAGCCATGGTTATAACAACTTTGCCTATATGCTGTGTATATCCGTTCCTTCAGAAGTATTTCGTAAAAGGAATGATGATTGGAGCAGTTAAGGAATAAATGAAATAATATGAGTACTCTCGAAAACTAAATGAAGTTATAGAAGATATTTTAGGTGCTGAAGATAGGCTACGAACATTTTCGCGGTATGATAGATATGTTTTTACTTGCCTTTCCCTCACGGTGTTCGGACGGTCTGCGCAAAAACATATCTATCATATCACGAAAATGGAGATGATTTTTTATAACAGCACCTAAAATATCAGTAAAAACAGGCTGTGAGAGTTTCAGGGAGTACTCAATTAAAAAAGGGAGGAAACAAAAAAATGAAAAAAAGTTACAAAAAAGCAGCAGCACTTGTACTTGTTCTGGTTATGGCCCTTACATCCGCAGGATGTAGCAAAAAGAATGAAACAACGGGATCAAATATTGTGAAAGATGAACCGTCAGGAACGAATGAAGTAACCACTGATGCCACAGAATTAACCGATACGGCAACCGGTGAAGCAATTCCCGGCTGGCAGAAGAATGCAGCTGACAAAGTTGATCTTACCTGGTATATCAACTTTTCCTGGTTTACAACACCTTGGGGTGAAAATTTGATATCTAAAACAATAACAGAGGAAACCGGCTGTAATATTGAATTCGTAGTTCCAGCAGGAACAGAAGCAGAAAAATTGAATTCTTTAATTGCCTCCGATTCCCTTCCTGATCTACTTACTTTGGGATGGTATGAACCGCAGGTCGGTCAGATAATTGAAGATGGTATGGTATATGCCCTGGATGAATTAGCTGCTCAATATGATCCGTACTGGTTTGACGTTGCTGATTCTAGCCGTGTCGGCTGGTTTACCAAAGCGGATGGACATATTTACGGTTATCCTAATTCATCCTTTTCTCCTGCTGATTATGAAAAATATGATAATATTGCTTCCAATCAGACATTTTTAGTAAGAAAAGATATCTACGAAGCAATCGGAAGTCCTGATATGACTACTCCGGAAGGATTTTCTGCCGCCATAAAAGCAGCTGTAGAACAATTTCCTGAAGTAAACGGTCAGCCGTTAATTCCAATCGGTGCCCATGAATTTACGAATATCGGTAATGTTTCCTTTGACCAATATTTATGTAACTTCTTAGCAGTTCCCTATGAAAAAGACGGAAAATATTATGACAGATATACCGATCCTGAACTAGAAAGATGGTTAAAGACGTTCAGGGAATTAGGTTCACAAGGATACTTGGCAGATGATATTTTTATTGATAAGAGGGCACAGATGGAAGAGAAAATAGCACAGGGACGTTATTTCTGTATGTTGTATCAGAGAACAGATCTTGCTGATCAGGAAAAGATTCTTTATGCTAACGATCCAAACAGTATTTATATCGCAGTGGACGGACCGAAAAACAGTAAAGGTGACGATTATACCTTACCCGGCACCGGTATCAATGGTTGGACAATTACCATGATTTCTAAGAATTGTGAACGTCCTGACCGTGCCATACAGTTATGTTCCTATCTTATGAGTGAACACGGACAGCTTATGACCTGGTTAGGTGTGGAAGGAGAGACCTGGGATTATGTTGATGGTGTTGCTGCCATGAAACCGGAAGTCAGGGAATTCTTAACCACGGACAGGAATGAATATGATAAACAATATGGTGCGGATTCAGCATATTGGATGTTCCAGGATAATGCAATGGCTTTAAAGTGGGCAGTGAAAACTCCGGAACCGCTAGGCCAGATGGAACAATGGACATTTCCTTATGTTATGTCAACCTCTCAATGTGATGTTACGTTAGCAGCAGATTCGGATGAAATGGACATACAGACCCAGGTTGATAATGAATGGGGTGTAGTTTTACCGAAACTTTTATTAGCCGGTTCAAAACAGGAATTCGATACGATCTGGAATGACTTCATGCAAAAACGTAAAGAGTATGGATATGATCAGGTATTAGCAACTAAAACTGAAATGATGGATGACGCGAAGACTAAATTAGGAATTAAATAATCAGTTTAAACCCGGAAAAAACAGCCTGATAAACATATCACCAGGTTGTTTTTTCCCATGAAATTCTTTATAATAGAAAAAATAGAAAGTTTTGCCTGTTCCCCAATATACAATGCCCCGGAGGTATCATGAAAAAGATAAAAAGGAATTTTTCCTCCTTAAAATTAAGTCATAAGTTTACTTTTTTCATCATGGTCATTATTGTTTTTCCTATGGTTATTCTTTTGCTCCTGTTCTTTGAAAATATAAAGGATTCAAAGATAAAAGAGAAAATGAAAAATGTAGAATTAAATTTCACCCAAAATTATAACCAGATTCAAAAGAACGTAGAAATGTGCCAAATGTCTGCCCAGGTAATGGTGAACAGTCAAAACTTCTGGAACTATGTATCACGGTTTTGTCAACATGAAGATTTTAAAACAGAACAATTATTGAATTTTTATCAGACAGAAATAAAGGCATTGGAAAAGATAGTTAATACAAATCCTTATTTATATCAGATAAGGGTGTATGCTGATTTTGATAACATACCTGAAATGATGCCTATTCTGTACCGCAAAGATAGGATGAAGAGACTTGCCTGGGCCAAAAATGGGGAGCCGGAATCCGGTACCTGGCAGTTTGATTATACGGATGAACTTTTTCCGGCTTATTCTGTATATGGGAGCGATCACCTCGTTTCTTTAGTTACACAAAAGCCCTTAGGTAATGGAAAGAATGCAGTTATTGAAGTATCCACGAAGATGGAATTAATGTTCCCGCAAATCTATTCTCCCACTGAGGCGGAATGGACCTGTTTTGTGGATGGAGAAGGTAAATATTATTTTGATCCTGATTATAACTGCAGGTGGTTTGACGATATTGGGGATGTATTACATAAAATGCCGGGGAATTTAGATGATATTTCCTACGACACCATGAGTTTGGACGGAGAACAGGTGGTTGTCTGTTATAAAAACGTAAAGGAACTAAAGGGTTATTTATTCCGGATCGTTTCATTAAAAGATGACCTCGCAGCCGTAAACAGCTTTCGGAATATTTTTTTGGGCTGTTTTATTGTGATTGTTATCATACTCATTTTTGTATCAGACAAAATGGTAAATATAATTTTAAAACAGTTTTATGTCATTATGGATACCGTGCGGATGGTGCAAAAGGGTGATTTAGAGGTGCGGATCCCAACCAACCGGGATGATGAAATTGGAGAACTGGGGCAGCAGATTAATAAAATGCTAAACCGGATAAACCGCTTAATGGGTGATAATATTAAAAGGGAAGTCTTAGTAAAAAATACGGAGATCCGCGCCCTTCAAAATCAGATTAATGCCCATTTTATTTATAATGTCCTGGAATCCATTAAAATGATGGCTGAAGTAGATGAAAAATACGAAATTTCCGATGCTGTAACTGCCTTAGGAAAATTACTGCGGTATAGCATGAAATGGGTATCAAAAAATGTTACCGTGGGAGATGAAATTGATTATATCAAGAATTATCTTGCATTAATTAATTTAAGATTTGATTATGAAATATATTTAAGTTTAAATATACCCGATATAATGTATGGACAGGAAATACCAAAGATGTCCCTGCAGCCGATTATTGAGAATGCAATTTATCATGGAATTGAAGAATTGGCGGAAGACACCAGTATATATATGAAAGGTATTATATACGAAAAGTATTGTACGATTGAAATTACGGATGCGGGACGCGGGATGACGGAGGAGAAAATCCTGGAATTGAAGAGAAAGATTGAAGGAGAGGTAGAAACAACAGGTAGCTCCGGTAACGGAATTGGATTAAAGAATGTACAGGACCGGATTAAAATAAGTTTTGGCGAGGAATATGGCATCAGTATAGTCTCTAAAAAGGACTGCTATACAAAAGTAATAGTAAAAATCCCATTTAACACGGAAAATTCTTAAGCAGTATGAGGTTACAGGGTGTTTTATTGTTGGACAACAGATAAATGCCAATAAAAAGTTATCGGATTTATCTGTATTACTGTACATGTATTAGGGGGAGGATTATATGAAGAAATTATTGATTGTAGAGGATGAGAAAATTATCCGTCAAGGTATTAAAGCCATTGTAATGCGTTCTTCTGTGCCGATTGATGAAATAATGTTATGTAAAAATGGAGAAGAAGCACTTGAAATAGTTAAAAATAATCAGATAGATGTTATGATTACGGATATACGAATGCCTAAGAAAGATGGTATCACTTTAGTCAAAGAAATTCAAACATTAGCTTATGTACCGAAGGTCATCGTTATAAGCGGGTATGACGATTTCTCCTATGCTGTTGAATTGTTGCGTTATGGGGCAAAAGAATATTTGCTAAAACCAATCGAACGGGATAAAATTAATTTAATTCTTGAAAAGTTAGAACTGGAAATTGAAGCCGAAGAAATGCAGCAAAGCGAGATTTTAAAAATAGGCTGCCAGCAATTTAAGTATATGCTGTTAAATACAGGTATAACGGAAGAAGAAGTTACTGCCATCGAGAATAAGTTCAAAGATTACTTCTTTAGCTGGGAATATGTAGTCTGTTGCACGAATTTTAAAACCCGGAAGGGTGTTAGCGAAGGAAGAATTATTTTTCTTGACGATATTAACGGTCAGAGCGTATTTATCATAAAATATACAGATAAGGAAGAAATACTCAGCAATTTATTAAAAGATCACTTTGTAGGGGTGAGTCATGCCCATAAAACCTTAAAAGAATTACGTGAGGCTTATAAGGAAGCACTTTATGCAAGAAAATATGCTTTTGCAACTGGTAATTTTATAACAGAATATAACCGTACTGAAAGTACAAAAGAAACTATTTCTGATGAAATGGTAGATCAATTTGTACAAATGGCCGGAACGGATAAATTAGGGGAAGCCAACAAGTTTTTAATCCGTATCTTATATATGACAAAACAGGGTCAGATGGAACCGGATTATTTTATGTCTATTATGAATATGGTGGTAGAAAAAATATGTACGAATTATAAAAATGTTTTGGACTTTGACGCAGAGAATATTAACGAACTCAAAAATGTTTATGAATATGATAATGCCGGAAGCTATTACGAAGCCATATCATCCTGGATTGAGTCTATTAATGAAAAACTGGTTACTGAGTTTGACGATTATAAAAACAAACAGAAGATTCAAAAAGCAATTAAATACATACAGGAGTATTACGATAAAGATCTGAATATGGCAGTGGTATCCAATTACATATCCATGAATTATTCCTTATTTTCTTATGTATTTAAGCAATATACCGGGATGAATTTTGTGAATTATTTAAAAACAATCCGGATTAATGAAGCTAAGAAATTATTAGAAGAAACGGATAAAAAGATAATCGAAATCAGCAGTTTAATCGGTTATGAAAATGAAAAACATTTTATGAAACTATTTAAAGCCGCTTGTGGTGTATCTCCATCAGAATATCGAAAAAATGCCCAGGTTGGCAAATTAAATATGATCCCGTAATTTCTACTTGAAGATTTATTGAGTCAAATCAATTATATACATAAAATAATGTAATTATTCAGTTACTATGGTCCATACGAACAAACGTATTCATGTGTTTATGCACCTCAAAATATACAGAAATATGGATAGGTTGACGCTGTTATCTTGGGTACCTGAATCATTACAAAATAATATACGCATAATGCGTGGATGGGAGACAGACATGGAAGGATATCAGTTTTTAGATGGCAAAGGTACTTTTCGGTTAAAAAACCCGGAACTGACCAGTTATCTTTATTTCCCGCTAGCCAATGAAAGTGGTGTAATGAGCAGTGTAACACCTACTTTTGGCGGGGATAGCAAGATGGGACAAAATACTTTTTTACTGGCTCCGGTAAGCAGTGAAGATTTACATAATAATAAATCTTCCAGAAACTTCTGGTGTAATATAAAAGGAAAAGGAAGCTGGTCGGCAACAGGAAGATCCGCAAAGCAGGAAGCAGACCTTTTTACAGAAGAAAAAGAAGATACTGTATTAGAAGCGGGGATTATGTGGCAGAAGGTAACAAGAACTTCAAAAGAATATGGAATTACCTCTGAAATTACGTTATTTGTCCCTTTTACTAAAGATACAGTAGAATTAATGTCAGTTTCAATTAAGAATACCGGAAGGGAGCGGTTAGAATTAACTCCAACAGCCGCAATTCCCCTTTACGGAAGATCCGCAGATAATATCAGGGACCACAGGCATGTAACTTCGTTACTCCATCGGATTGAAGTAACGAAAGAAGGAGTTGTTTTAAATCCTACCTTAACCTTTGATGAAAGAGGTCACCATAAGAACACCATGGTATATGGAGTATTTGGAGCTGCTGGTGAGGGAGAATTACCGGTTGGCTTTTATCCCTGCGTTGAGGACTTTATAGGGGAAGGGGGAAATTTTGAAAATCCCAGGGTCCTTTTAGAAGAGACAATAAAATATGTAACAGAAGGTACTAAAGCAGATGGATATGAAGTCCTTGGGGGCATCCGCTTTGAAACGGTTACTTTAGAACCAGGGGAAGGGAAAACTTATATCCTCGTTTTAGGTTATGGAAGTTCAAAAGAAGATTTGGAAAATAAGGCAAAGCCATACCTGCGGGAGGCAGTATGTCAACAAGCTTTAGAAAAGACTAAGGCTTACTGGATTGAAAAACTTAATATTTCCTATAAAACCGGAGATAAGGATTTTGATGCCTGGATGCAATGGGTGAATTTCCAGCCTATGCTGCGCAGGATCTATGGTTGTTCTTTCCTGCCCCATCATGATTATGGTAAAGGTGGACGGGGCTGGAGGGATTTATGGCAGGATTGCCTTGCCTTATTGATTATGAATCCGAACGGTGTAAGGGATATGTTAATTGATAATTTCGCAGGTGTTCGTGTTGATGGCAGCAATGCCACCATAATAGGGACAAAGCAGGGAGAATTTATTGCAGACAGGAATAGCATAACACGTGTCTGGATGGATCATGGGGTATGGCCATTTCTTGCCACAAATCTTTACATTATGCAAAGTGGGGATCTTAACTTTTTGCTTAAGGATAATTATTATTTTAAAGATCCCCAGGCAGTAAGGGGAGAAGATAAAGATATTCTCTGGAAACGGTCGGACGGCAGCCGTCTTAGAACTGAGGCCGGAGAAGAATACAAGGGCAATATTATTGAACATATGCTGATTCAGCATTTAACTGCCTTTTATGATGTAGGTGAACATAACCATATCAGAATGAGGGGTGCTGACTGGAATGATGCTTTGGACATGGCAAAGGACCGTGGAGAAAGTGTTGCCTTTACTTTGTTATATGGGGATAATTTAGGACAAATGGCTGGACTTATCCTTAAATTAAACGCCATGGGAGTAACGGAACTGCCATTAATAAAAGAAATTGAGTTTTTATTAACGGATGATGCCGTACTTTATGGGAATATTGCAATGAAGCAGGAACTGTTGTTTCAATATTGTACCAGGTGCAAACATACGGTAAGTGGTGAGAAAACGTTAATTTCCTGTACAGAGTTGGCTGCTAACCTTAAAAATAAAGCAGACTGGATCAGAAATCACATCAGAAAAACGGAATGGATATCTACTAAGGAAGGTCATTCCTGGTTTAACAGCTATTATGATAACAATGGAAGGCAGGTTGAAGGTGACAGTGACACTGGTGTCAGGATGATGCTTACGGGACAGGTATTTGCCATCATGTCACATACGGCAACTGAAGAACAGGTCAGAGACATCGTATCAGCAGCAGACACCTATCTTTATAAAGAAGAAATCGGTGGTTATAAGTTAAATACTAACTTTAAGGAGTTAAAAACTGACCTTGGCAGGATGTTTGGTTTCGCTTATGGCAGCAAGGAGAACGGGGCTGTATTTTCCCATATGGCAGTAATGTATGCTAATGCCTTATACCAAAGAAAATTCGTACCAGAGGGATATAAGGTAATAAACAGTCTCTACCAGCATTTAAGTGATTTTAACAAGAGCAGGACATATCCTGGAATTCCGGAATATATCGGTGATAATGGCAGAGGTCTTTATCATTACCTGACAGGGTCAGCCAGCTGGCTGTTACTGACGGTTTTGAATGAAATGTTTGGAATCAGGGGACAGCTTGGGGATCTTAAATTAGAACCCAAACTTATGTCAGAGCAGTTTAATGGAGAAAATCAGGCATCGGCTGAATTCATATTTGCAGATAGAAGGCTGGCAGTCTTATATTGTAATAGATCCAGAAAGGACTATGGTAATTATAAAGTGGAAAGCGTCTTCATTGACGGTATATATTATGATTTAATAAAAGAAAATGGAGTAATTAAACGAAGCCTCTTAGAAAACCTTGATAAAACAAAGCAACATATAGTAATCGTGAATTTGGTTTAGCTTAAAAATTAGCAAAAATAATGAATTATAAAGTAGTTTGCTCTTATAAATTGTGATAAAATATCTACTAGGTTTAACTGAAATATCTTATTATTGGAATATGAGGAAAGCGATGCACGATTTAAGCTTATATGAAAAGAAAATCATAAATGATGAAGAATTCCCGGTACAGATGTTTGAAAACAGGATACGGATACCAGGGTCTTTTTGTACCCCCCATTGGCATGAACACTTAGAACTTCACTTTATACTAAAAGGGAAGGGAATTATTTACTGCAATCAAAAGCCCCTGCTGTTAAATCAGGGAAGTCTTGCAATTATTAATAGTAACGAAATCCATGAAGGGGTCAGCTTTACTCCGGATTTCCACGCAGTGGTTATTATCTTTGAAATGGGTATGTTTTCCAAAGAAATTGCGAATTATAATGTTATATTTCAGTCTTTGATCGAATCGGATTTAGTAATTAACGATTTGATTATGTCAATTTATGAGGAAGAGAATGAAAAAAGTTCCGGATATAAATTAGCCATGAAAGGTAAAATTTATGAACTGATTGCCTGCCTGGTGAGAAATTATGTTTCTCAAAGCCTTTCCAACCGTGAAAATATAAGCCGTATAAGAAATTTAGGCAGGCTGAATACAGTGCTTCAATATATACAGGAAAATTATACGGAAACGATTACAAACCAGGAACTGGCAGATCTGATTCATATCAGTGAATACCGTTTCTGCCATATGTTTAAGGAAAGTATAGGAAAAAGTCCCCTTAATTATATAAATGAAATCCGTTTAAAGAAAGCCCATTCTTTACTGGAACAAAAGGAAATGACGGTTTCACAGATTGCAGCTGCCGTAGGATTTCAGGATTATAACAATTTTGGGCGTCTTTTTCGTAAGTATTATGGATTTCCTCCGACTAAGATATGGAACTGAATAGCAAGATAATATGTGCATTCAGCAATACGTTGATAGATTTTTTTAATTGAAAATTATATTATGTATTAATTAGGAATTATCTTATTTCCCCGGGTTTTCATGTACTATTTGTGGCTGCCGGGGCAGCCAGGCTGCGAAGCGGGAAGAAAAACGTCTCTACACTATTGTTTGGGATGCCGCACAGTGGCAAGATGTTTGAAAGAGTGAAAGAAAATATAGATTATGAAAGGTTGCCACGATGTGATTCTTTCACTCCAAGTATTTGTGGCAGTATTGCAGACAGATCTGCGATATGCAATAGGTGTAAACTATGAAATTAGGAACTTTTGCAGTGGTCTTAGGGAGCATGACGCTTCAAAAAACTTGTGAATTTTTAAGTAAGAACGGTGTTCAGATGATTGAAATCGGCTGCGGCGGATATCCCGGTACAGCACATTGCAATCCGGATGTTTTATTAAATGATGAGGAAGAGCTGGCTAAATTCACTAAAATAATAAAAGATAATAATCTTGAAATCAGTGCCCTCAGCTGTCATGGCAACATGGTACATCCGGTAAAAGAGGTAGCAGCAAAGTTTGATGAAGATTTGACAAAAGCAATATTATTGGCAGAGAAGTTAGGAGTGCCGGTAGTGAATACATTTTCAGGATGTCCGGGAGGAAGTGCAGAGGACAGACAGCCCAACTGGGTAACCTGTCCATGGCCCGATGATTTTATAGGGATTTTGGATTATCAGTGGAATGAGGTTTTAATCCCCTATTGGAAACAAAAGGCGGCTTTTGCCAAGGAACATGGTATCCATAAAATAGCCTTGGAACTTCATCCTGGTTTTTGTGTCTATAACACGAAGACCTTACTTCGGTTACGTGAGGCTGTTGGACCTGAAATCGGGGCTAATTTTGATCCGAGTCATTTAATCTGGCAGGGAATGGATCCCTGTGCATGTATCAGGGAGCTTGGCAAAGCCGGGGCAATCTATCATTTCCATGCCAAGGATACGAAAATAGATACGATAAATACTGCGCTTAACGGTGTGCTGGATACTACCCATTACGCAGATGAGATTAACCGTTCCTGGATATTCCGTTCCGTAGGTTACGGACATGGAGAAGAATATTGGAAAGCTGTTATATCTGAACTTAGACTGGCAGGTTATGATTATGCCATCAGTATAGAACATGAAGATAGTTTAATGTCCGGTAAAGAAGGACTGTTAAAAGCAATCCAATGTCTTAAGAATGTATTGATTTACGAAGACCGGGAAAGTATGTACTGGGCTTAATTTGCAGCATCTAAAACATCAGTAAAAATAGGCTTTGAGAGTTTCCGGGAATATTCTGAATAATAAAGGAGAAAAGTATGGAAAAGCAAAATTTTATGATTGGAATTGTTGGTTTTGGAGGTATGGGCAACTGGCACAGGGAGCTGATTGATTCTATCGACGGATTAAAGGTAGCAGGTATTTATGATATCAAAGAGTCAAGGGTTAAATATGCCAAAGAAGTGGGTATAAAAGCATATGAAAGTTTGGATGAATTACTTAAGGATGAACGCATTGATCTTGTTTTAGTGTCTACACCGAATGATTTACATAAACCGATTGCAATAAAAGTTATGAAGGCCGGTAAAAATGTAGTAAGTGAGAAGCCCGTAACTTTGAGTTCAGACGATTTACAGGAAATGATAGATGCTTCTAAGGAAACTGGAATGTTCTTCACCGTACATCAGAACAGACGCTGGGATGAAGACTTTTTAACTATGAAAAAAATATATGATGAACACTGCATTGGGGAAATTTTCCGTATAGAATCCAGGGTCCAGGGTTCAAGGGGAATTCCCGGAGACTGGCGTCAGGAGAAAGAACACGGCGGTGGCATGGTTTTAGACTGGGGGGTTCATTTACTGGATCAGATCCTGCTTATGATGGGTGATACTAAATTAAAGTCTATATATGCTACAGAAACACATATAACAAACCAACTTGTGGATGATGGTTTTACTGCTGAACTTAGATTCGAAAATGGTGTGGAAGTATTGGTAGAAGTAGGAACCAATAATTTTGTTTCCTTACCCAGATGGTATATGTTAGGCGTAAATGGTACGGCAGTTATTGAAGACTGGAATCTGAAAGGTGAGATTGTTTGCGCTGCGGGGATAAATGAAACCGACGTCGTTCCGGTACGTACTGCTGCCGGTCTTACAAAAACCATGGCACCACGCAGGGAAGATACTATCAGGAAGCAGGAGCTTCCTGTTGCAAAAAGTGATATCAGGGATTTTTACCGTAATGTTATGAAAGTAATTGAGAAAAAGGAAGAACCCAAAATTAAATTGCCGGAAGTGATGCGTGTCATGAAATTAATGGAGGCAATCTTTGAATCCTCCAGAGAACATAAGGTAGTTCATTTTGAATAGGCTTAATTGATTGCAGTCATGGAAGATATTTTGATCTATCATTTGATTTTGGATGAAAAAAGATTTTGTTTCCTGACATAAACTAATAGCTGAAAAGAGGAGTTTCCATATGGAACAAATTAAAATTGGAACCTGTATTCCCGGAACGAAGGCTGCTTTGTGGCTTCCATTTATGATAGAAGCTGGTTTTGAAACAGTTTCCCTCAATTTTCATATGTCTTTAGGGAATGTGGATTTAATAGAACTTTCTAAAAAGGTTAAGGAGATTATAGGTGATTCCGGTTTAAAGATAACCACTTTGGGATTATACTGCAATCCTTTGCAATATGAGGAACATAAAAAAAGCCTGGAGTATTGCATTGAAGCAGCCAGTCACTTTGGTGCCGGTGTTGTCAGTACCTTTGCAGGTGCACTGGAGGGTCGGCCTGTTGAAGAAGCAATACCTGTTTTTGGTAATGTATTTCGTGATCTTACGAAACACGCAGCAGATAATCAGGTTAAAATAGCCATTGAGAATTGTCCTATGGGCGGAAACTGGTACCAGGCAACCTGTAATATTGGCTTTAACCCCAAAACCTGGGAAATGATGTTTGAAGAAGTTCCCGGTGATAATATCGGATTGGAATGGGAGCCTGCACATCAGATGGCACAATTGATCGATCCGATACCGCAGCTGAAGCAGTGGGTTAAAAAAGTAGTACATGTCCATGGAAAGGATGCTTCTGTGGATTGGGATGCTGTCCGCCGTAACGGAGTATTTGGGGCGGAAAAGTTTGCCTATGACAGAACACCGGGATTTGGGGATACTAATTGGAGGGATATTATATCCATTCTTCATATGGGAGGTTATAGCGGAGATATCTGTATTGAAGGATATCATGATCCTATCTATCATGAGGAATGGGAGATGACTTCCCAGCTGCATGGCCTGAATTATTTAAAGTGGTGCAGGGGCGGTAATTTCGTTCCTAATCCATGGGATAATAATTAAAATACAAATTAGTATATAGGCTGATTTTAACATGACAGAAAGGATACTGGTATATGGAAAAGGTGTGTTGAAAAACCTGATTTAAATTCCGGCGGAGTGGCATTTTATGAAGGTGAATCGGAAAAAGATTCTGATGTAGAACAAAAAGTATTCTATAATGCGATTACTAAAGGAACAGAGCTGATAGTAAAGCCAGAGCAGGCAGTGGCAGAACCTTCATTTTTATAGATGTTTTTGTGTTCCATTTTAACAAAAGCAGCTGTTAAAATGAAGGTTCCTGCTTTTTATTTTTCATTTTTTAATATCATACAATATTAGTATAAATTAAGTAAAAACGTAAAATTTAACCCAAAATGCCGTTATCTACAATTTTGATACCTAGCCAGGCTAGGTGGGCAACCGCATCTGATCTTCTGACTTCCACTGCATTGATGGCCTGTCATCCTTTCCGAAATATAGGAATCCCTTATTACAATTGTAGGATCAAAATAGTAGGGATTTCGAACACCCTAGGATTTCTCTTTCGTGTAATGCAATTATATAAAATTAAAATAAATATTTCAATAGTAAATTATGGTTTGAGTGTCGAAAGTCCAATTTAGTATTTTGAATGAATGCGAGCGTATATATATTCAATTTAGCATCCTTTCCCTCGAACAGGGAAAGGATGCCACTTACAGATTCTTTCAACCTTTTAAATTGTGGCAGTATCGTAAGTCAGCTTGCGGTAATCCCTTGGTGTAACATTACATATCTGTTTAAAGGCCCGGTTAAAAGACCGCTGGCTTTCAAAACCACATTCAAAGGCAACTGTGGTAATGGGAATCGATTTATTCTTAAGTAAATGCTGTGCATGGCTTATACGAAGACTATTTACGTAATAATTAAAATTACATCCGATTTTGTCCGCAAATATACGGGAAATATAATAAGTACTGGTCCCCAGGGTATGTGCCAGTACTTTCAGGGAAATCGGTTCCCGGTAATGCTCCATAACATAGAGAAGAATTTTTTGCATTAAATTACAGCCATCCATCAGGGAAATGGGACTTAATTTTAACATCGGGAGGACACGGCCCAAAATTACAGTTAAATATCCCTTTACCACCTGAATTTCATTCGTACCCTTTTCATTGATTATGGCCTTGATGCAATGCAGCAATTCTTTATGGACCGTACTGTTTCTTATAAATGGATTTTTACAATCATTATGGGTAAGTATATGGATATAATCACCTGCTAAGTTAACGTCAAATATTAATATACCAATTTCACAGGCCTGGGGGCATTGATAGCCATGTATGGTATTGGGCAGGATTATGGCTATTTCATTGGCATATAAAGTCTTAAAAACCGAGTTGGCCTGTACGGTAAGATTCCCCTGGATTATGTATATAATCTCTGCTTCTTTATGCAGATGCGGGCTGAAATTCATGCCGTGTCCTATTCTGGCTTCATAGGTGTATTCCAGATTTTCATAAAATGCTATCATCTTCCGCTCCCATTAATTGACTGTTTTTGGATTTATTTATGTGCAATATATGTCTACAAATAATTATCTTATGGCAAGTATTTTACCACTTCCGGTGATATGATACAAGAGAAATATGATATATCAAATTCATATTAATTATAAATAATTAGGCAAATAACGTATATCATAATGCATGCCGGACATTTTGCAGCATAAATCATAGGCAGGTGTGTAAAGCACATTGAAAGGAGCCAGATATGAGACCTGAAATAATAAAAGAACTCTATCCGTCAGAGGAGATACTGATAGCCACAGTAAATGTAAAGGACTATGAACCAGATACAACGGGAAGGGAAGATTCAGTCCCGGCAATACAGCAGGCAATTGATGATTGTGTTTCTTGTGGCGGAGGAACCGTATATCTGCCGGAAGGAAGGTATGCCTTAAAATCCTCCCTGACGATTCGAAGAGGGGTAACCTTAAGGGGGGAATGGATAAACCCGGATATAGAATGTAACCAAGGCAGAGGTACTGTTTTGTGCTGTTATTGGGGTAAACATGATTCAGAAGGTACAGCCCAGGTGACGATGGAAGCCTGTACCGGATTCGTGAATATGACTTTATATTATCCGGAACAAAAAGTGGGTAATCCGATTCCATATTCCCCGGCGGTCAGACAGAACGGGGTGGATAGCATCACGCTTAAAAATGTCACCCTGGTCAATCCCTGGCAGGGGGTTAACTGCGGTCCGGATGCAAATGAACTGCATTATTTAAACAATGTGTATATGACGCCGCTTCATACTGGTGTTTTTATGGATATGACCACAGATATCGGCCGTATGCAAAATCTCTATATCTCACCGAAGTATTGGGAAGAATTCACGCTGTTTCCTGAGGAAGATTTAATGACAGAGACGGTGGCTGCTGAACTGGGAAAATATATGCTTAGCAATGTTACCGGTGTGTTTATGGCAAGGTCTGACTGGGAATATGGCTACAATATCCAGATTGAAGGCTGCAAAATCGGATTTATGATTACCTCCAGGAAGGACAGCGGTCCCAATACCCAGATATCCGGTCTGAAGCTGCATAACTGTGATACCGGTTTTAAACTGGTTAATGTAAATCCCTATGGGGCAGCCTTATCTGACAGCACCATAACTGCGGATAAGGAGGGTTTAACTGCGGCTATTGAAAGTGAAGGTACTTTTCAGACTGTGATGCAGCTTAATGGTGTGGATTTTGCAGGTTCATTTCTTCACCAGGTTTTACATAAAGGGAAAGGGCAGTTAAGTTTTGTGAACTGTTCCTTCCGGGACTGGAAGGAAGGGGGAAGTGCAATCCTTCAGGAAAATGGGGGATTATCTTTATTACAGTGTACTTTTAAGGGAAAGGGACTTCATTTTGAAATAGAAGATGGTGTTACCGGAACCCAGATTCTGGGCTGTAAATATGAAGGCAGTGTTTGCAGGAAAGTAGGGGAGAAGGCCTGCAAGGAGCTCCTTTATTCGGAAGAACCCTTATATTTACCGGTGGCTCCCAGGGGAGGCCATAAACCATACCCTTATAAAACCTGCCCTGAATCAGGGAAATTATATCTGGCAGGAGATTACGGTGCCATAGGTGACGGTAAAACTGACAATACCCAGGCTTTCCAGAATGCACTCAAGGAGGCTGCAAAAGAAGGCGGAATCGTTTATGTACCTTCCGGATGGTACCGTTTTGACGGCAATCTTACAATTCCCTCCGGTGTTGAGTTAAGGGGGGCTTTTGAAGTACCGTGCCATACCATGGGAGGCGGCAGTGTCCTTCAGCCATTTGGAGGTAAAGGTCAAGAGACAGCAATACCTTTTATAACCTTAGAAAGCAGAAGCGGTTTAAAGGGTATAGTTCTTCATTATCCGGAGCAGGACCCGGTCAATCCGGTAAAATACCCCTGGTCCGTACAGGCGGCAGGCAGTTACTGTTATGTCATAAATACAGTCTTTGTAAACTCCTGGCTGGGACTGGATTTAGGAACCTATGGCTCGGAGAACCATTATGTTTCATATATATCCGGTGCACCTATACACTGCGGTATTTATGCAGGAAATAACAAAGAAGAAGGCTGGATTGAAAATATCCAATATAACCCCCATTACTGGTACCGCTGCAGCCTGCCCAATAAACCCAAGGGAGAATCCTGGCGGGCCTTCTGGCATAACCAGATAAAATATCTGGATGCGCTTAAGTTCGGATACAATGAACAGCTGCATCTGTTAGGTACTTTTGTATTTGCGGCAAGAAACGGATTATATTTCGTGGAACAAGACGGCAGGGGTACCAGCGGCAAATTTATAGGACATGGGACGGATGGCGGTGAAAAGGGGATTTATATTGACGGGGCCGGAAATATTGATTTTATTAATACAGAATTGGTTACCATTGAATCACCTGAAACCAGAATTTATCTTTCCACTTCTAAAAACGTTAAAGGCTATGTTAAATTCTATAATACCTTAATGTGGGGCGCCCCGGATTATGCGGTTGTCATAGAAGGGGGCAAAGTGGAATTGCAGCAGATAAATTATGTTGACCAGGGCAAAATGGCTAATACGGTCAGAGGCGGAATGCTAAAACTGTCAGGTGGTTATTTTTATCATAATACCGATCATCTGACTCAGGATGGTGGCGAGGCACTGGTAGTCGGGAACATGACAGTGAAGAGTCCAGGAAGCCGTAAAGACCATAATAATATTATGGATATAAAAATTAAGGGCGGTACAACAGAAGAAAGATGGAACTGGTCTAAGTAGCTGTCTGGTTTGATGGTACAAGGGTATATTTAAGAAGGGGGAGAAGGTTATGGGTGGCAGGAGAAAGTCATGGATATTAATAATATGTTGTGTATTTTTATGTACGGGTTTATTGGGCGGATGTACGTTGGTTAAGAAAGAAAGTAAAGAAAAATTATTGCTGGAAACCATAAAAGAAAACCCAGTTAAAGAAGGTTCTTTAACTGGGACAGGGGATTTAATTCCACTATCCACCTGGTAAATAACACAGAAGGCGGATCACAGTATATATCTGTCCAATCGTCGGTAATAACGCCAAATGATATTGGCCGTAATGTCTGCATATGGAAAAATAATATTGGAAATGAGCTGTCCATACCAACAGATGGAGAAATTAACGGGGCTTTTGACCGGGGAACCTGGAGGGCTTTTGCTTCCCATAATAATAACAATGCAAAAAATGCCCTGGATTCTGATATCACTACCAGATGGGATACCGGAAGCTCCCAAAGCCCGGGGCAATGGTACAGCGTTGATATGGGGAAAGATATAACTTTTAATTGCCTGATTCTTGACATTGCCTTGATCCATTCATGAACTATATCTATATCATTATTAATTTGTGAGGCATTAAATATAATAACTTGAACTGATAAAACACAGCATGAATTGCTGAATATCCAGTATGCTAAACGCATGAAGGAAAATAATTTCTAAGACTAAGGCAGTTTCAAGGGTTGGCTGTAAGATTCTTACAGCCAACC
>JBAVPE010000164.1:0-113655 GCA_049692775.1 Anaerocolumna sp.
AGGTTGATTAGTAAATCCATTCAACTCATACCGACTTTATGGACCTATATTCCGAAGGCAAACGGTAAAATGAGACCAATCGATATAGCATGCTATGAAGATAAAAAATAATACATTTTGCTGTAAAAAAATGGTTGAGGCGATATATGAACCAAGATTTCTGGATTACATATACGGTTTTAGATCGAACAAGTGATGTCATGATGCGCTTAAAGTACTCAACTGGGTAATTGAGAATAGAAAGACAAGTTGGGCGATAGTTGCAGACATCAAGGGCTTTTATGACCATATCACCTAGGAAATGCTGATGGAGTGTCTAAAGTTAAAATGAAAGACCCGAACATTTTGTGGCTGATAAAGGAATATCACAAAGAGGGCATTATCCCTTATACGATAGTGTGTTACCAGCACATTATCCAGGATGTCCCTTCTGTGAAGGAATTTTAAAAGTGATTGGAAGTCGTAAACGAGGGCTGATTGAATACAATGGCGCTAAGAAAACCCTGATACTTCGAAGGCTCCGTTGTTCTCAATGTGGACGGGTTCATCATGAATTGCCTGACCTTATCCTTCCTTATAAAAGGTACAGTATAGAAGCTGTTGAATTTATTATTTCACCTTCCGAAGAACATGAGAATGATTTTCCTTGTGAACTCAGTACCGCTAAGCGACTGAAGATTTGGTTTTATCTGCTCCGTGAATACTTTAAAAATACATTGATATCACTCACTTTCCTATATGATTATGATAAAGATTTATGCAAAGAAATAGGTTGCCTTATTTCTCATTTGGATAACAGGTCCGGTATCTTGTAAATTCCGGCCGGTGGCTACATACCCGTTCTGCGTAGATTGACTTGACTCATCTATAGGAGAATTTTTTCCAGACTGCAAAAACTAGCTGACTGTAGGAAGGAGGTTTTTTATTCAACAAATTTAGGACTCACATTTATAGCGGATATAAATCATCCAGGAACAGATGAGTACTGCCATTCAAGGTATTGCTACCACTGCAGAATTATTCAGTTTATTGAATCCTTTATCAAAATAGGCGAAGTAGACTGGACTGCTAACGTTGGTGCACCTGCTGGAAGTTTTAAATCATCAGAATTCAATACAATATTTTCGCGATTTGATGAAATGATGTTATCTAAAGGTCTAAAACTCAACACCCGGGATGGATATCATCGTTTTGTTTGCTATTTCCTCCAATATCTCAGTGATAAAGGCTATCAATCTATTCGAGAAATTCAAAATGGTGATGTTGTAGCATTTATTGTTGTTGTCGTTCAGGAGCATTATTGTTCAACAAGTTTAGGCTCACATATGCCTGGATTAAAACTATTTTTACAAATATCGCAATACACTGAATGCTTTGTAAGGGAGATACCAGCTCATCTACCTAAAAAGCGTGATATTCTAAAAGTATATAATGAGGAAGAACATCAACAGATGATTCATTACTTGGAGAACGCATCAGTTAATTCGAGGGATAAAACAATATCCCTGATAGCACTTGAAACAGGTTTAAGAGCTGTTGATATCTGTAACTTAAAACTTTGTGATATTGACTGGGAACACAATGCAATTCGTATTGTGCAGGAAAAAACCGGAAAAGCCTTGATTTTACCTTTGAAAGAATCAATTGGAAATCCTCTCGTTGATTATCTTCTCAACGAAAGACCTATTTCTAAAAGTGAATATGTATTCTTGCGTTTTGAAGCACCATTTGCACCAATAAAAACCCATGCAGCTTGTTACAGAATTCTATTTAGAACAGTTAATAATGCGGGAGTAGAATCCAACGGACGTATTTATGGAACTCGTATTACTCGTCATAGTACTGCATCAAGACTGCTACGGCAAGGAGTTCCTCTGCATGTTATTTCAGAAGCTTTGGGTCATAGTAATCCGGATAATTCCATGAGGTATATCACCACAGATGATATCAAGCTTGCAGAATGTACATTGCCTCTTCCGAGAGGAGGTGAATACCATGCTTTGTAATCAAAAATCACTAAGAACAAAGGCAGAATCCTTTGTGATATACAAAAAGAGTTTGGGTTATGTTTACGATACGCATGCGTATTATTTAATGCATTACGTGTTCTTTGCGGAAGAAATATTTACTAACAGCAGTCTCCCGGATAAAAGTAGTGTTATTGCTTTTCTCGATACCATGGCAGATGCACCAGGTTCTTTATATAACGGTGTTGCAGTGTTACGAGAATTCAGTCGCTATCTGCAATTACATGGATTTTCTGAGGCATATATTGTACCTGCAAAGAGAAATCCTCAAATGCATCCTGAACCCCCATACTTTTTTAATCAAGTTGAAATCAATAAGGTCTTTGAAGAGTGTGACAATGTTAAGTCTCATGGTTCATTTCCAGGGCGAGAAATAGTTCTTCCGGCCATGTTCAGGTTAGTTTACTGTTGTGGATTGAGATGCAAGGAAACAACAACCCTTTTATGCGAAAATGTAGATTTGGGTCAAAAATAAAATGAGTGTAAAATTGCAATTTTTAAAGGAGGTTTCATATGCTTAATGTTTTTATAGAAGGAATTCCGGGAAGTGGGAAAAGTACATTATTAGGTGGATTACAGAAGAGGTTGCCGGAATATAAGGTTTATTACGAAGGAGATATATCTCCTGTTGAACTTGCATGGTGTTCCTATATGACACAGGAACAATATAAAAAGGCCTTAGAAGACTGGCCGCAATTGGGGAAGGAAATAAAAGAAAATTCGAAAAGCGAAGACCACAATTATATCGTTTCATATACCAGAATCCATACAGATGATCATGATTTTTATCCATATATGGAGCGGTATGAAGTATATGGTGGACGTAGAAATATCCAGGAATTTAGTGAAATCACATTTGATCGGTTTTATAGGCTCAAAGGAACGGGTAATGTTTTTGAATGCGCATTTTTTCAAAATACCGTGGAGGAATTAATGCTATTTGCTGAATATGATGATGAGCAGATTTTAGATTTTTACAGTAAGTTGATTACTGATATTAATTTGGATGATTTTTTGGTAATACGATTGATGAGTACCGATATAATAAATAGTATTAAGCAGATTAAAAAAGAACGTATCAATGATCTGGGTGAAGAAGTTTGGTATCATTTAATGATGGACTATTTAAAGCAATCTCCTTATGGGAAATCTCATAATTTAGAAAACTTTGATGATTTGTTAAAGCACTTTAATAGAAGAATTTCTATAGAAAACAGGATATCAAAAGAATTATTACATAATAGGTGCATTGATGTAGAGAGCAAAAATTATCAGATGGAAGATATTATTGAACTGATAAACGGAAAGTAATAGAAACAATGCCTTTTATGGATAGATTTCCATTAGAGAAGATGCATTTTTTTGGTCAGGAAGGTATACTTTCCCCCTGTGAAATGAATCTTCTGAATCAGCCGAAAGAAGTGATTGATAAATGGATAGAGGTTGCAGTAAAATTATGTGAAAGAGAAGAACTATTAAGTTATTCAGAACATGTCATGTATATAGGGCAGAAGATGAATTAAAACTGGAAATAGAATTTGCTTCATAGAATGAACAATTCAGAAATAATGAAACATATCGGAAAAAGTAAAAAAATGCATTAATTTTTAAAATAAAGTAATAGATTGACAAATAATAGGAGAAGTTATATAATATTAACAAATTATTAGTAATATTATATAACTTTGTAACTCATGTAAAGGGTTCGTAAAGATCGATTCGTCTGTTATTTTGTTAGTTGCGTTAACTCAATATGCAATGCGGGTTATCGTTGGATAGATTAAGAGAAATAATATGCCATGGGAGTTAGGTATGAAAAAAAATCATTATTGTAAAAATTGCGGGAATATATGCGAAGAATTTATGGATGGAGAAATAACAAGAATACGTTGTTCTAAATGTGGATTTATATATTACCAGAATCCTTTTCCCTGCGTATCAGTGCTAGCCGTAGATGATTTGAACCGGATATTATTAGGATTACGGGGTACTGAATCCATTTATTCCGGAAAGTGGTGCCTGCCCTGCGGATATATGGAGTATAATGAGTCCTATGTGGAAGCGGCTGTCCGCGAAACGATGGAGGAGACAGGGATATTGGTCCGGCCGCAGGGAATTATTAATGTTGTTTCTAATGCCTTCGATAATGGAATTAATTCTATTGTTACGGTAATATTAGCGAAGCCGGAAACAATGTGTATAAAACCTGGTGATGATATCATAAAAGCCGATTGGTTTGATCTGAACGGCACCTTGCCGGAATTAGCGTTTGATGCGGATGTTTATATCATTAATAAGTATTTAAATGCTTTACATAATAATAAGGAAATCGACTGTTTAGATTTAGGGGGAAGTAGTTTTTAATGTAAATTTAATCACAAAGGGGGAGATAATTAATGAATGCATTGGAGAATATTTCGAAAAGGCGGTCAACAAGGAATTTTGTAAAAAATATACCTGTTGATGATGAAATAATACGCAAGATGATTTTCTATGGGATGAATGCTCCATCGGCAAAAAACCGCCAGCCATGGAAATTCCTTGTATTAAAAGATACAGGGAAACTTACCGGCCTATTATATCAGAAACATGAGGAAATCAAAGATTCTAAAGACCCGGGATCCTTATATCGGACAATAAAGTGTATAGAGAGTGCATCTCATATTATATTAATTTTTAATAACCAGCTTAGTGCATATTATCATGACAGGGAATTTCGCAGGCACAGATGGTTAGCGGATGTTCAATCAATTGGGGCATGTATACAAAACATGCTGCTTGCAGGGGAAGAGCTTGGGGTTGGTTCCTTATGGATTTGTGATGTATTTTATGCGGATAAAGAAATTTGTGATATGTTTAACAGGTGTGATGAATTAATTGCAGCAGTGGCTGTGGGAATAAAAGGGAATACAAATTGTCCTAAAAAATATTTGGTTGAATTTGAACAGGCAGTGGAATGGGTTGAATAGAACCTATAATTTGAAAGGTAGAGGAAGATAAAAAAAGAAGAAGGGATAAATTGTAATTGCCATTACTTTCAGCATAATCTTTTTTAGGCAGCATTGCGTCAACCGGCAGATGTGGCATGCAATGGATAAAGAGATGATAATGATAATTGATTGTGGATTTTCGTTAATAAAAGTATTGGTCATTTCTGATAATAAAGTGATAAAGTCTTTTATAGCGGATTATAATGAGGATTTGTTAGCAATATACCAGAAGTGTAATACGACCGATGTAATTATCTTTGGCGTGAATTGTGAGAAGGTGAGAAACCGATTAAAAACATATGTCGATTGTGTATATGAGCTATCAGAAATTGACAGTATAGGCTTTCTGTCAGAACATTACTCCTGTAACAATACATTGGTAGTTTCATTTGGAAGTGGTATTACATTCGTTGAATATAATAAAGGTGAGGTTAAATTTGTAACGGGGGTTGGTTACGGCGCCTGTGCCTTAAAGGAACTATACCGGATTATTTTTCCCCAGTATAGTTTTAAAGAGGTACTTGGATTATCTTCTCAGGGAATCATTGCCAATACAAATACTGAAGTTGGAAAAAGAAATATTATCCCATCAGATTGGCTCTTTGAAAAAACTACTTTAATAGGATTCAGCCATCACTCAGAGATACCTTCCGATATAGCGTTAGGTATATTACGAATGTTTATGGATGGCATAAATTCAATTGTGAGAACTGCGTTAAATTATAAGGAAATTGATAAAATTATTCTGACTGGTACCACCTTTGTAAATAAAAAGGCGAAAGAAATACTTGACTATGATTTTCAGGATGCAGACCATGTGATTTGTGCGACTCCGGAATATGGGGCATGTATAGGTGCCTATTATGTTTATTTAAGGCGGATATTACATGATAATAAAAGTGAATTAAAGATAAGAAACTGAATGGATGATTTTTAGTTTGGGGGAGGGGAATATGGGAAAATCAATTTCATGCTTATTAGTTTCCTATGCCGGAATGCCATATACCGCATCTTGTTTTTTCCTGGATAACGGTTTAGCTGATTTAGCAGGTATATTACTAAAACATGGGCATTCTGTCAAGATACTTGATTATAATACTCCGGAAATCGTGGAGTATGTTTTAAAAAACAATCCTGCTATAAAAAATGCTTTGGGCAATCTCAATAAAAAGTATAAAGACAGGGAGAATCTGGAGATGGTCCAAAAAGAACATCTGATATTACAGGAGTCGATTGATAGGCAATTACAGTTTTACAATAAGGTTCTTTATGAATATATTAAGAAAGAAATTATAGTCAGAAAGTTAGAGTATGTCGGGTTTAAATTATGGATTGGGCGCGGGGTCGAAACGATTGTTAACATAGTTGCCGATTTAAGAAAGGAATTCCCCAAAGTTAAATTTTTTGCAGGCGGTCCGGCGGCTACCTTGTTTTACAAATATATAAATCATTTGGAAGTATTTGATGCAGTAACTCTGGGAGAAGGAGAGAACGTGATACTTCAGATAGCTGAATATGTCAGTGGAGAGCGGGCACTCGAAGAGATTGAAAGTATTGTATATTTAAAAAACGGAAAGATGATGAAGAATGATAGAATTCATGACTATCCACTTGATGAAACTATTTTTCCGGTATATGACCAGGAAATTTATCCGGCAGCCCATGAACGAAATAAAAAGATAAGAGTAGTAACTTTGGATGAAAGCCGTGGCTGTAAAAATAAATGCGCATTTTGTACCCATAGCTTACTAGGCGGGTGCAGGGTAAAGGAACTTTCCATTAATGCTTTACGTAATATCATTAATTACTGCTGCGAAACCCTTCATACGAAGGCGTTCAACTTAGGCGGATCCTGTGTTCCCGGTAAGTTGCTGGAAGAAATAGCAAGGATGAATATAGAAGATCACCGCCATATCTTATATAACTGTTTTTCTAATGTGAATGACTTATTGGGCTGTGATTTAAAAACGATTCACGAGGGGGGACTATTTAGTGTATTTTTAGGTATCGAGTCTTTCCATCAGGATATTCTTACAAAAGATTACAATAAATATTTAAATTTAAATGATGCTGCACATATCATCCGGTCTGCATTAAAAGAAAATATCTACACTACATGCAGTTTTATTTATCCGGCACCACATGAAAATGAAGAAACACGAAACTTTACGAAAAACACGATTATTTCCTTATTGAAGAATCAGCCAGGGGCTGCCGCAGTAATATTTTACCCGGGATTAATGCCTGGAAGCAGATGGAGTGAAAATCCAGAGCGGTATCTGATAGAAGCAGAGGATTTGGAATCGCATTTTCGCAGCCTTGTCAGTTGTGAAATCCGCCATTACCTTCCTACAAGTTATTGGGATGTGTATGATTATAAATTAGGCGGGGTTTCCCAAAAAGAGGCGGCATTGTTATCAGATGAATTTGCCAGGGAGCTTGAGAAGGAAGGGGTTAATATTAATGTAATGGGAGATACCGCATTACTTGCAGAATTTTTACGTAAAGACGCAGGCAGTGTTGGGGATAGGCTGAAACAAATATTTTCGGAAATGGATTACGAGGGGATGTATACGTTTATAGAAGAGGCAAACCAAGGGATTATGTCATATTAGGAGGGGATATAATGGAGGAAATCAGGATCCTGAAGTCGGAAAAGGAATTAATAGAAGTCGGAAAATTTCGATACAAAGTTTATATAGAAGAGATGAAACGTATCCAGAAATACGCCGATCATAAAATGAAAACCATTATTGAACCAGAGGATACAAAAGCATCTACAAGAATTATTGTTGCCTATAGCAATAAGGAATTAATTGGTACTTCAAGAGTACATATTTATTATCCGGGTGATGATGTGGCTGATTTAGCTGATTATAATATACCCAAAGGGATTACGGACCGGTTTATTGTTACGGAAGGTACAAAATTTATGATTAATCCGTCACTGCGGGGAGAAAGTAATTTACTTGGAAAATTGATGATGAAGTTCGCCTATGAATTATTATTAAGAGAAAATGTAGATATCGACTTTTTAAATGCAAATGATTATTTGCTTGATTATTACGGCTGCAGGGGTTATAAAAAATTTGGGGCGGCGTATTTTCATAAAGAATTAAGACAGTATGTTTATCCTATGGCCCTGTTAGTTAAGGATTATGATTATTTACAAGCAATCAGAAGTCCTTTTGCAGAAGAAAAAATAACGGATTTGGAAGATAGTAAAAGAGTAGAAGAAATAAAGAAAATATTATTTTAAAATAATATATAGTAAATTTAATATGAAAATCAATAAGGGGCAGTATGAACGGGGGGATAATACAATTGCACAATTTATTGGATTTTGTATGTAATAACCTTAACACAAGACAGAAAATAATTGATGTGGGAAAGGGAGATAAAAACAGAATATTTTATAAAACAGATTTAATTTTACAGGCAGGTGTATTAAGTAAACGTCTGATAAAACAAAATGTCCAAAAATCAGACAGAGTTGTATTAATTGCTAATAATTCATTTGAGTCAGTCGTTGCATTTTTAGCTATTTCAAATATTGGAGCAATTGTAAGTATGATTCCAATGAAAAATACATATGTTGAAATCAAAAAAATTATGGATAAAATTAAACCTAAATTAATTCTTTTAAATAATGGATATACTGATTTAAAAAAATTAACACAGATATACGGAAGAGAAGTTTTGGTTTATGGTGAATCTTCTTTTTCTGATAAAGAATTTTCAGAATATTACAATTATAGGGAGTTTGGCGAGGATGATACACCAGTATCCATTTTATTCTCATCAGGGACGACCAATACACCAAAAGGGGTTGTCTTACCCTACCGGGCTTATATAAATAATATAGTGCAGATCGGTGAACATATAAAACTTTCCGAACAGGATTTTTATCTTGCGGCATTACCTTTTTCATTTATTGCAGGACAGATTACATCAATATTTGCACCGTTGCATTTTGGCAGTAATGTTGTCATTTGTAATTCTCAAAATATTAAAAATATATTTTCGGTTATAGAAAATTATGGTATCACCAAGACCAATCTGGTTCCAACATTATTATTCAGAATACTTCACTTTATACAGCCGGCAGATTATAATACCTCCAGCATCCAATTTGTTTTATCCGGGGGAGCAGCTTGCAGTACTCGATTAATCCAGGAGATGACAGAAAAGTTTCATATTGAGATTATTGAAGGATACGGTTCCACAGAAGCAGGATGTGGTATCTGTATTAACGATATAAAAAATCCATTAACCGGGTCGGTAGGAAAAGTTTTACCCGGTCATGAAATAGAAATTTTACAGGAGGAGGGAAACCGTAATCAGGGAATTATTAAAATTAAATCAGATACCATGATGCTGGGGTATTTTGATGAAAAAATCATCAATAAAGATGGGTGGTACTTGACTTCTGACATAGGGTATTTCAATGATGACCATTTTCTTCATATCGTTGGACGCAGGGATGATGTGATAAAGTGCTGCGGGGAAAAAGTTTATCTTTCAGACATACAAGAAATAATATTGTCGGATAGGAATGTGGAAAATGCAGTAGTAATTGGTATAGAAGATGAAGAACGCAACAAAATACCGGTAGCATTTGTAAAACTAGTAAGTAAACAGGCACAGACGGAATTCCAGTCTATGGTTGACCTTAATTTTAACCGTATATCAATACCGCAAATAGTTTATGTCAATGAATTTCCTACAACACATTCTGAAAAAATAAGCTACCGAATGTTAGAAAAGCTGTATAAAAATACAAAGAAAAAAAGAAATTAGTGTAATATATTGTTGCTTATGCGTGCAGGGTCACGCAGACGGGAGTTAATATGGAAGATATTAATAAGGTATTCGGAAATGGTAAAACAGACATTATAGTATTATACAGCGGGGGAAAGGACAGTACCTATTCCCTGATTAAGCTAAAGGAATCAGGTTTGTTTAATATGCATGCATTAACGTTTGACAATGGTTTTATAAAAGAGGAAGCGAAGGAAAATATTAAGAAATTTACTTCCGGTTTAAAAATTACACATCATTTTTTTGTACCCGATCAGGAATTGTTTTACAAAGCCCTTTCTATCTGTTATAAAAATTTTGCTAATGACGATGAGTATTTGCCTTATTTTAAAAGAAACGGGGTATTTTGCTGGCCATGTTTCTCATTCCTTTATGATTCTGCATATGAGTATGCTTCTTTCCACCATATAAATTACATATTTGGAGGCTGGAACCCAGGGCAGATAGCGGTAGGAAAACATAGTACATTATACGCGGGGCAGATACCGTTTCATGAAGTTTATAGTGTTTATGTCCGCACTTTTATGAAATTCTTAAACAGTAATGCTATGAATTTGGATTGTTTTACAAAAAATATAGAACCTGAAATGCAGATTGTACCGTATTTTTGTTTTGAGAAGTACGATAGAAGACGTATCTTAGATTTTATTAAGGAGAAGGGATGGTCAGAGCCGGGAAGATGTGAATCCTGTACGAGCAATTGCAACTTAAATACCCCGGACCGGATACTATACAGAAAACAATTCGGGTATGACCGATATGAATTGCAGATCCAAAAAATGATTGAGAATGGCTGTGCAGCCGCCGGTGAAAAAGAACTTGTTCATAGGGAGGTATTAGATCAGGATATGGCAGATATCATTTTGCAAAGAATTATGGAGTATATTTAAACTATGATGGTTGATTTGTCAGAAGGAAAGGTAAGCAGTCAGATATGGAGATTTTCAATTCCTATATTTGCCAGTGCTTTGTTTCAAAAATTCTATGTGATAGCTGATAGTGTAATAGCCGGAAGATATCTTGGTGAGGACGGATTGGCAGCGACAGGAACAATCTATCCGATTATGATGACATTTATGGCAATTGCATTTGGCAGTAATATTGGGTGCTCCGTTTTAATATCACAAATATTTGGGGAAAAGAAATTTGGAGCATTAAAAACAGCAATTTATACTTCTATGATATTGGTTACTTTTGTAAGTGTTATTATCATGATGTTAGGATTGGTGAGTTCAGATTTTTTAATGGAACGGATCAGGGTGCCTGATAATATTTATCAGGACGCTGGTATTTATTTGAAGATTTATATGGCTGGATTCGTCTTTTTATGCTTATATAACGTCAGTACAGGTATATTTACGGCTCTTGGGGATTCCAAGACTTCATTAAAGTTATTGGTTATATCGTCTGTAATAAATATTATTTTAGACCTGGTTTTTATAAATCTTCATATGGGGGTGCCCGGACTGGCAATTGCCACTTTTATGGCCCAGGGATTTGTATGCATTTTATCAGGAGTTTTGTTTTGGAAAAAGTTAAAGCTGGTTTTGGATACAGAAGAACCATATGAGGTATTTTCTTTATCAATGGCTGCAAAAATAAGCCGGATCGCAATACCAAGTATAATTCAGCAAGGAATCGTTTCAATTGGGGATGTCTTTATGCAGGCAATTGTAAATGGCTATGGAAGTGCTGTTATTGCAGGTTATTCTGCCGGTATTAAATTAAATATTTTCTCAATTGCAGGTTTTTCAGCCCTTGGAAGTGGAATTTCCAGTTTTACGGCACAGAATATAGGCGCCGAAAAAGAAGAGCGTATTAAAAAAGGTGCATTTATTGGAGTAATTATGGCACTAATTGTTGCGGTTCCGTTTTTTACAGCATTCTTCTTCTTCCCAGCTGCCTTTTTGAATCTGTATTTATCAGACAAAAGTGCAGATGTCATATCTGCAGGCTGCAGATTTTTAAAGATAACGACACCTTTTTATTTTATAATTAGTTTGAAAGTAGTGGCTGATGGTGTTTTGCGGGGAGCCGGAGCCATGAAATATGTCTTAATTGTTACACTGGCAGATTTTATAGTTCGTGTTATTGCTGTGATATTCTTATCTGTAAATTTGAAACTGGAAGGTGTTTTCATTTCATATCCCATTGGCTGGACAATTGGTTTAATTATGTCATATATGTTTTATCTTCTGGGGGTATGGAGGAAAAGCAAACAAGTAGGGAGGGACTGGTTAAAATGAGTGATTATAATTGTATTACGGATGTTGACGGGATTATGGTTGGACAAGTTACGGATTTGGTAAATTTAACCGGTTGTACGGTAGTATTATGTAAAGAAGGTGCAACCTGCGGAATCGACATAAAGGGCGGAGCACCGGGAAGCAGGGAATGCAGCCTTTTAAACCCCTTAATGTCAAATGACAAGGTACATGCAGTCTTTCTATCCGGAGGAAGTTCTTATGGATTATCCGTAGGTGAGGGTGTCATGCAATATTTAGAGGAACAAAAGACCGGGTTTGAAACCCAATTCGGAAAAATCCCAATTGTTCCCGGAGCGGTTTTATTTGATCTTTCAGTTGGGAATAGTCAGGTGAGACCGAATAATGAGATGGGGTACTTAGCTTGTAAAGAGGCACAAAGGGGCAAAATAAAGGAAGGTAACTACGGGGCCGGAACAGGTGCAACGGTAGGAAAAGTGATGGGGTTTCAGAATTGCATGAAAGGGGGTATCGGCAGTGCCAGTATTCGTATGGGGAATGACGTAACGGTTGGTGCTATTGTTGCAGTAAATTCTTTTGGGGATATAAGAAATCCCAAGACCGGACAAATAATTGCGGGACCGCTTTTTAACAACAAACCGCAGGATACCTTGGATATGATGATAGAACAGCAGGATATGTTGTATTCATATCATATGAATACTACCCTGGCGGTTGTTGCCACCAATGCAGAAATTACAAAGCCCGAATGCGCAAAAGTATCTCAAATCGCGTCGAATGGTTTGTCCAATACAATCTATCCATATGGAACCACATTAGACGGTGATACGGTATTTACACTGTCTTATGGAAAAAAGACCTGCGATATAAATTTATTGGGGGTATTAGCAGGGAAAGTTTTATCAGAAGCAGTTATTAATGCAATAAGTAAAGCAGAAAGTGTCTGTAATATTAAATCCTATAAGGAAATTTTCTGTAGTAAATGAGACAGGTATTCTTTCTGTGTTAAAATATTTTAATTTGGAAGGGAGATGATTGATTCATATCTGAATCTGGCCTTAAAGGGCCGATGAAGCAATAAAATCCGTATTAGTTGCAGGATATAAAAACTATATAGTTTTGTAATTGCCTGGACTATATCTAATTTAAGAGAGGGGTAAAATTAGGATGAAAGAAAGAATGAAAAAATTCATGAGAGCTGCTGTGATAGTATTTTTTGCCGTCTTTGCATACGGTTGTACATCAAAAGCATCTGATGCATTAAAAACACAGGAAACAAGTGATACTGCCGATAACCAGACTGGAAAACCGACCTATGGCGGAGAAATTAATGTTGCCTGTATTAATGAAATTGATTCACTGGACCCATATGCCGCAGTTGCGGCAGGAACCAAAGAAATCATGTTTAATGTTTTTGAGGGATTGGTAAAATATGATTTTAACGGTGAAATTAAACCGGCGATAGCTGAAAGTTACGATATTTCAGAGGATTTTAAAACATATACTTTTCACATACGGAAGAATATAAGGTTTCATAATGGTCAGGAGCTGACCAATAAAGATATCATTTTTTCTCTGCAAAAAGCAATTAATTCCGCAACAGCTGCTTCATTAAAAAACATAGAATCGGTTACCGAAGACGGTGACACGGTTATCATTCAATTAAATAAGCCGGATAATGATTTCCTTGCATATTTAACTGCTTCGTTTTGTGCGATTATCCCCGATAATTATGAAGATTCGGCTGCAAATCCAATTGGTACGGGGCCGTTTAAGTTGGTTTCTTATGATGTCCAGCAAAGTCTTGTATTAGGGAAGTTTAAGGATTACTGGAATGCAGACAGTGTTTACCTTGATAAGGTAACTTTTAAAATTTATTCTGATGAAAATTCAGCATATTTTGATCTGCTTGCCGGAAATCTCGATTTATATCCTGCAGTAGAAACGGAGCATTATGATGAGGTAAAAGATAAATTTAATATTGTTTTAGGATATAGAAATATTGTTCAACTGCTTGCCTTAAATAATGCGGTTGAGCCATTTAATAACCCTAAGGTCAGGGAAGCATTGAATTATGCAATTGATAAAGACCAGATTATTGACGTAATGTCAAACGGTTATGGTGTAAAATTAGGATCTAGTGTAATTCCCGGATATAAAAAATATTTTAATGAAACGGTATCTGGCACATATCAGTATAATCAGGAGAAAGCAAAATCATTACTCAAAGAGGCAGGTTATGAAGGCGGATTTGAATTTACGGTCCGTGTGCCCAGTAATTATACCTTCCACGTTAAAACAGCTGAGTTAATCGTAGCACAGCTTGAACAAATTGGAATTAAAGCCAATATTGAGCAGGTAGAATGGGGTGTATGGCTGGATGACGTATATCAAAACCGAAATTTTGAAGCAACGATTATCGGGCTGACAGGGGAACTTTCACCAAAAGATTGGTTATCAAGATATGAATCCACAGCCAGCAATAACTTTATTAATTATTCCAGTAAGGCTTATGATGAGTTGTATGCAAATGCCTTAAAGGAAATGGGTGAAGAACAGAACATAGCAGATTACAAAGAACTGCAGCAGATATTAGCGGATGATTCAGCTAGTGTATTTATCCAGGATCCCCAGTTTTTAAATGTAATGGATAAAAATCTGGCAGGATACCAGGTTTATCCTCTTTATGTTCAGGATATGTCTACGGTTTATTATATAGAACAGTAAACTTTTTACGGGAAGATATGGAAGGGAATTGAAATATGAAATATTATTTCTATAAGCTTATAATGTTATTTTTGGTATTGTTTGTGATTTCTATCCTTGTGTTTTTAGCGTTTCAGGTGTTGCCAGGAGACCCGGTAAATGTAATATTGGGAACAGATGCAACACAGGAAAGAGTAGGGCAGCTTACGAAACAATTATCACTTGATAAATCATTGGGTGAAAGATATTTTATATGGCTATCGGGCGTAATGCATGGAGACTTTGGTACTTCAATAAAGTACCAGATTCCAGTTTCGGATATTTTATCAAGCAGGATGCCGGTTACAATTTGCCTTGCCCTGCTGGCATTTGTCTATATAATTATCTTAGCGTTCCCTCTTGGTTTACTGGCCGGCAGATATTATGATTCATTTGCCGGCAGGATAATACATACAATAAGCAATATAGGTACGGCGGTTCCATCGTACTTTTTATGTATTCTTATAATATTAGTTTTCAGTATTTCTTTGAAATGGTTTAATATCGGGTCATTTGTGCCAATGGAAGAGGGTGTAATTCATTTTATTATGAATTTGATCCCACCGGCGTTTGCCATTGCAATACCGAGTTCTGCCATGATAATAAAGTTTTTACGGGGTTCAATAAAAGAACAGCTGCATTTGGATTACGTCAGGACAGCAAAGAGTAAAGGGTGCAGTGAAAACCGGATTATGATATTTCATGTATTCAGGAATGCAATGATTACAACAATAGCTATATTAGGTATGGTTATAGCAGATATACTATCGGGAAGTATTGTTGTTGAACAAGTCTTTAATATTCCCGGAATAGGGAGATTATTGATTACTTCTATAGGGGCAAGGGATTTTCCTATGTTAGAGACACTGGTCCTCTTTATTGCAGCAATCGTAGTAGTGGTTAATTTTCTTGTTGATATTACATTTAAGATAATCGATCCCAGAATCCGTATAAATTAGTATAACAGGTTCTTCATCTATTATTTGAGATGCCGCCAGAGTGGCATCATGTCTGGAAGGTTGAAAGAAAATTTAGATATTGAAGGGATGCCACTTATGGATTCTTTCAACCTGTTTTATTTGTGGCAATACCACAAGCAGGCTTGCGGTATGCAATGGGGATAAATATGAAAAGGAAAATGAATCACAATTTATGGATGGGATGTAGTTTATGTTTTATGATTTTAGGATTCATGATATATTCTTATATCTGTTCGGAAGTATCGGTTAACCAGATGCAGGTAGGAATCCGGTTTTTAGGGCCGTCACCGCAACATTTGTTTGGTACGGATAATTTTGGCAGGGATATCCTGGTGAGAATTGTATCAGCTATTTGGAAAACCCTGAATGTAGCGGTATTGACGGTTGTAATCGGTGCATGTGTTGGATTTATCCTGGGAGCAATTGCAGGCTGGTTTGGAGGGTTTGTTGATGAAATTATAATGAGAGGTTGTGATATTATAACGGCATTTCCCTGGCTGCTCTTAGCCCTTGTTATTATAACTGCATTAGGCACAAGTAATAGAAATATTGTGATAGCGTTAGGAAGTGTTTTTATACCCAGTTATACACGGGTAAACCGCAGCTGCTATATGAGGCTGAAAAATGCTGAATATGTAAATAGTGCGAGAATGGCTGGAGCCGGCACGATAAGAATTCTGATAGTACATATACTTCCCAACATAAGTACAGAGCTTCTCTCCCAAATTACGGTGGGTTTTGCGAATGCAATCCTGTCAGAAGCTGCTTTGAGCTTTTTAGGGCTGGGAATTCAGCCCCCGGATCCAAGCCTTGGCAGAATGCTGTCTGAAGCTCAGGAATATTTATTTAAAGCTCCATGGATGGCAATTATGCCAGGGTTAACAATTATTGTAATAGTCCTGGCATTTAATTATCTGGGGGAAGGGTTAAAGCAGAAATATCAGTCCTTGTAAGGAGGTCCGAATTGAAAAATGATATAATTTTAACTACGTCAGGGGTTACTATTACAGTGAAAAATAAAAATAATACGTTAGAATTGGTAAAAAACATAAATCTTCAAATGAAAAAAGGGAAAATTCTTGGTTTAGTTGGAGAAAGCGGTTGTGGGAAAACAATAATTGCACTTGCTATATTAGGGCTATTGCCTAAAAAAGAATTTAAGGTTTCTGGTGAAGTATTATTTAATGGAATGGATATGTACCGGTTGACGGATAAAGAACGCAGAAAGATACTGGGAAACGAAATTTCTATGATTTTTCAGGAACCCATGACTTCTCTTAATCCTTTGATCAAGGTAGGAAAACAAATTTCGGAATCCCTTTACATTCATAAGCGGATGAAGGAGAAAGAAGCATATCCTCTGGTGGTGGAAGCAATGAATATAGCGGGATTACCGGAGCCGGAAGATTTATATCATTACTATCCCCACCAATTATCAGGAGGGTTAAGGCAGAGGGTGATGATTGCCATGGCTTTAGTATGTAAACCTAATCTAATAATTGCGGATGAACCTACTACGGCATTAGATGCCATGGTTCAAAAAGAAATTCTCTTACAGTTGAAGAAGGCCTGTAAAGAGCTGAATACGGCAATGTTGTTTATATCCCATGATTTGGGAGTCATTAAAAATCTATGTGAGGATGTAGCAGTACTGTACTTAGGATCATTATTAGAATATGGAGAATGTACAAAAGTATTAAATCATCCTAAAAATGAATATACAAAAGCTCTGCTGGCATCGATTCCATCACCGGAATTAAAGGGTAAAATGTTAAAAACCATTCCGGGAATTGTTCCTCCCTCCGGATATATTATAAAAGGATGTAAATTTGCCAAGCGGTGCGGCCGGTGCACAGATTTATGCAAAGAACAGGCACCTTTATTAAGGAAAGTGGATACAAGACATTATGCAGCCTGCCATAGCAAGGAGGGATAGGTTATGCCCGAAACAAGTGTACTTAAGATCGAAAATGTGAATAAATCATATAAAGTAAAAAAGGGATTAAATAACAGCTCCATGAAAAGGGTTCTGGAAAATATCGATTTATCACTATATAAAGGTGAAATCCTTGGGTTAGTTGGAGAAAGCGGGTGCGGAAAGACCACACTTGGAAAATGCATTACCGGATTAATTGCAGATTATACAGGAAATATAATATATAACAATCAGGTGTTATCCTATAAAACAGAGAAAGAAAGACAGAACAATACCTTACAGATACAAATGGTTTTTCAGGATCCGTTCAGCTCCCTGAACCCAAAAAAGAAAATTGGATGGATATTGGAAGAACCTTTACATGCCAGAAGGTTCGGAACGTCTGAGTCCCGAAAAGAATGTGTCTGCAAAACATTAGAATTAGTAGGATTGTCAAAAGATTTGCTGACAAGATATCCCCGTGAGTTAAGCGGCGGCCAGAGGCAGAGGGTCAGTATAGGAACAGCACTTATTTTAGAACCAAGTATAATCATTGCAGATGAACCGGTTTCTGCATTGGATGTTTCAGTACAGTCCCAAATATTGAATCTTTTTAAGGAGTTAAATCAAAAACTGGGGATATCTATTATATTTATTTCACATAACCTGAATGTTGTATATTACCTTTGTGACCGGATTGCGGTCATGGATAAAGGAAAAATTATTGAATGTGAAACGGCAGATAAAGTATATTATGAACCGAAAGAAGAATATACCAGGCATTTATTAAATTCTATATTAATATAAGATACTTTTTGAAACATCTCAAAGAACTAAAACTTCGGTTCGGCTAAGCAAGGTCGTATTAGGAGTTTGTTTTGCTGTATTTGATGAAACCGGTTCTGGTAGTATTTGTATGGGAATGGATGTTGATATTAAAATTAAATATGGGTATGAACATTTCTACATAGTTAACATATTATTAATATGGTATACAATACGAAACGTAGATCTGGTAAAAAACACCCTGGTAATAATTGACTAATTTACCTAACCATAATAAAATAATTAAATAGTGAAAGTGAGGATAACTATTATGGGAATTCTGTTATTATTAGCCTGTTCCTGCATATTTGGCTTTGTACTATTTTCAAAAGTTCTTCTGGATAATCAGCTTAGTTCTGAACCTATGGATAATAAAGTTTCAATCATTATTCCTGCAAGAAATGAAGAAAATAATTTACCCTTTCTCTTAGGATCTCTAAACGCCCAAACCCTAAAACCACATGAAATTATCGTAGTAGATGATATGTCTACTGATAATACTTATGAAATTGCTGCAAGTTTTGGGGTAAAAGTCATTCAGAATACGGAATTACCGGAGAACTGGACCGGTAAATCCTGGGCTTTGTGGAATGGCGTAAATGAATCAACAGGCAATATCTTGGTTTTTCTTGATGCGGATGTGAGATTAGTCCCGAAAGCACTGGAAACTTTATTAAATGCAAGGGCTGGGTCTGACGGTGCAATTTCAGTTGTACCCTATCATAAGACCAAAAAGTTTTATGAGAAATTTTCTTTAATTCCCTGCCTTCTTGGTGTACTGGCCTTTACCTCACCGTTTGAAAGATTAAGCAAAAGCAAAGGCTTATATGGTTCCTGTATTGTTATGACCAGGGAAGATTATAGTAAAATTGAAGGTCATGACAGTATCAAATCTGAAGTGCTGGATGATCTTATTTTAGGAAAGAAATTATCTGATGCCGGGATTCATGTTGAGAATTATATCGGATACAATTATGTATCTTTCCGTATGTACCCGGATGGTCTTCGCAGCGAATTGCAGGGTTTTGCAAAAGGAGCTTTCCTAAGTACGGCAACCCTTCGGCCACTTTCTATTATATGCATGGCAATCTGGTTAATCGGATTGCTGGCAGTAGAAATTATTACACCTGTTTTATTGCTGATGGGTAATACATACGCAATACCTTTTATATTAGGATATATCTTTTATACCATTCAGATTATTTATTTCATAAAATATAGTGGGAATTACGGTTTAATTATGCCAATAGTGCATCTGATTTCATCAGTATTTTTTATTGTTGTTATTTCATACTCTTATTATCAGGTGGCGGTTACCAAAAGCGTGACTTGGAAAGGAAGGCAGATAAAAGTTGGCAGAAAATAAAATGACAATAGTTTTATTGGTTCTGGTAGAGTTTTTATGCGGTTCGTTCATGTTTTCTTATTGGCTGGGGCTCGCTGTAAAAAAGGATTTGAAATCAATAGGAGATGGAAACCCAGGTGCTTTTAATTTATGGCATGCTGCCGGTTATAAACTGGGAATATTGGGGGTAATACTTGATTTTATGAAAGGATATCTGCCTCTTGTGATTTTATACGAAACGGGAATTATGAAAGGCATTTACCTTGTACCGGCTGCTCTTGCACCTGTCTTAGGCCATGTATTTCCTCCATTTACTAAATTTAAAGGAGGAAAAGCGATTGCCGTTACCTTCGGGGTATGGAGTGCAATCACAAGATTTCAGGGTTCACTTATGTTCGCTATTATCTTAGCAATTATTCATTTAACAGTAAAACGATTTAAAAAAGGAAAACCAATATCTTCTGAAGCAGACGGTGTTATGGTTGTTACCGGGATGCTGATACTGGGTATATGCCTTAAAGTAGTCGATTATCCTAATCATTATATCTTGATATGGCTGGGCAATTTAATTATTTTTATATATGCGAACAGAGGGAAACTGTATACGTTTTGGAAAGAGAAAACAGACGGACAAATAACATACAGATATTAATTGAACAAAAAAGGTGTTACTAAAAATAAAAATTAATTGGAACCTTTTAAACTTCTGATTTTCATTTCCTGTGGTATGGAGGACACCCAATTTACCCTTAAAATCAATATGGTGGTGATTAGTGCTGCTGCGTAATTGGAAAATAAATTGCCCCAGAATACAGAATAAAAGCCCAGGAAATGTTCTGTTACCAAAATGAAGACATATCGCAGCAGCCATACACGCAGAACACTGACGAATAAAGTGATCCTGGTGCGGCCAAGTCCAATGAAAGCTCCTAACTGGACCATACAGATGCCGAACCCAACGACCGAATAAGTATAGATGTGCAGGGCATTATTTGCAATTTCGAGCACATCACTGGACCGCGTGAACAATACCGTAATCCTTGAGGATAAAGGTACAACGATAGCGATTAAAATAATAGCTGTAACTGCACTGATGACACAGCCGGCCAAGCAGGAAACCTTGGCTTTTTTACCTTGCCCGGCTCCAATATTCATACTGACCATGGTGGTGACGGAAGAACCGAAGGAGGAAGGCAGGATGAAACAAACCGAGGTAATATTATTTGCAATTCCCTGTCCATTTAAAACGATAGCACCATACTTTTCAACTTCGTTGTTAATCAACAGGAACCCAAGATTTAACATAATGCTTGAGAGCATGGAAGGAAATCCAATATGCAGCAGATCGCGGATTATCTGACGGTCAAATTTAAAACCGTTTAATATGAGTTTATCACTGCTGGATTTAATAAATAATTCATAATACATCCAGGAAGTAATTATAACATTGGAAGCCAGGGAAGCCATTACAGAACCTGCGGTACCCCAATGGAAAACTGCTATAAATAAAGCATTAAATATTATTTTTAATACAAGCATGATTACCATTCTTGTAAATGTGTCCTCTGGTTTACCACTTGCATTTTTTATGGCATTATAGATGGATTCCAGGAATGAAAAGGGCAGTACGGTAGAACTTAGTGCAAGATATATAAATACATCTTTAGAAATTTCCGGAGTTACATGTCCCGAAGCCACAAAGGCAAAGGCTATCAGTACCGGTACAAGAAGAAATCCTATCAGAAAAGAAAAAACTATCATTTGAGTTGAAATACGCCGGCCGGCTTCAAAGTCTCCTTTACCGTTAGACTGGCCTATAATAGCCATTCCGGCTACGCTTAAGCCCTGTGCCAGTGCTGCCGCCATATTTACAATGGGTGCAGAGTATGTAACGGCACTTGCTGCCACGGTACCAACGATATTATTAAGGAACAGACCATCTATTACCGGTATTACAGATTGGATTACACCCATCATAAGAGTAGGTACAGATAGCAATAAAATGGTGGTAGATACAGGTCCATTTAGTATTAGATTACGTCTTTGCTCCATATTTTGTTTTAAAAATTTCATAATGTCACCTGCCAGTTGTTTATGATTATCCATATCCATTATCAGAACGGTGTTACGAAAAACGATTATACTCTTAATGGAATTTAGAGTCAATACCGTAATCTGTCTGTCAGGTGCAATATATTCTTAAAAAACCCTGCAAAGTGCCTGTTCTTTAATGTTTTATTAATAATTTGCTGTTTAATCTATTCTTACTTAATTTTCTAAAATGGTTAAAATTATAAAATTAAAATCTCACCAAGGTGGGCAGTACTCCCCTGTCCTGTAAAGGTGAATGTCCTATTACTTTAATATAAGCCCGGTAGAAAGCCGAATAGTCACCAAAACCGGATTCAGCTGCTGCCTGACCGGCGGAATGTCCGTTGATTAAGAGCTGCTGTGCATAGATAATCCTTTTGTGCAGCAGATAATCACCCACAGTGGTCCCGATGGCTTTACGGAATACTTTATTTAAATGATGTTTGCTGATATAAAATTCTTCCGAAATCTGGTCCAGGGTAATGGTATCAGTAAGATGCTGATTCAGATAAGCAATTATATTAGCTATCGTATCAGGACTGCCCTCATTTTCAGTATCTGCCTGTTTGGCATGGCTCATAACCGTTATCTGTGATAATAAGGCTTCCATGTAAATGGGAAGGAGCTCCTCCTGCAGTTCAATATCGAGTCCGGAACATTCGATTAAAGACTGAAAGAAAGAATAAATCCTATAATTTTCAGGGTTCTGATAATATATCTCTTTCCCTGAATGCTTTTCCATGGTAGGGAAGGCAGAAAGTAAAAGATGTCTGCGTTCCATCGTAAGGATATCGGGAAGAAAATGCAAGGCGAACCTAAGATAAGGTTTTGTAGTATTTACTTTCACGCCATGAAAGACATTCGGCGTCAATAATAACATACTATGTGGTGACAGATGATATTGTCTGCCTTCCACCAGGTAATCTACGTCCCCTTCAATAAAATAATATAATTCATAATAATTATGGCAATGCAGAAAGTAATCATTATTTATTTCTTCACTCAAGGTATAACTAAACATAACCCGGTCATTCATAATTTCCGCTAAAATACCCATTATATTTTTCTCCTTTGTTTCATTGGAGTACTCTCGGAAACTCTCATAGCCTGTATTTACTGATATTTTAGAGGCTGTCGATAAAATTTCACCTCCATTTTCGTGATGTCATAGGTATGTTTTTACGCAGACCGTCCGAACGTAGTGAGGGAAAGGCAAGTAAAAACATATATATCACATCGCGAAAATGTTCAAAATCTATCTTCAGCATCTAAAATATCTTCTGTAACTTCATTTAGTTTCCGAGGGTACTCTCTATGAATCTTCTTATTTTTAGTATAGTTCAGTATCGCTATATTTGCAATATGAATGTTCTTATTTGCAATGGTATTTTATCCGGTTTTTTCCTACAATGAAAGCATAAATAAAACATAGGAAGGTTGATTATATTGAAACTGGGAGCACAACTATATACGGTAAGGAACTACATACAAAACGAAAAAGACTTTTATTTTACTGCAAAAAAGGTTGCTGAAATGGGCTACAAAACCGTCCAGATATCCGGTATCGGCAAAGACATCCCTGCCCAAAAGATAAAAGATATCTGTGAGAGTTTATCTTTGGAAATTGTCCTGACCCACAGTGACGTGAATCGGATTCTTTATGATACGGACAATTTAATAAAGGAACATGAAATTATGGGCTGTAAACATATCGGTCTTGGATCCATGCCGGAAAAATACCGTACCCCTTATTGGATAACACATTTTGCTGATGATTTTAAGGAGCCGGCTAAAAAAATGGCGGCAGCGGGTAAGTTATTCATGTACCACAACCACCATTTCGAGTTTGAGAAATATAACGGCAAGTACGTTATAGAATACTTATTAGAGGCATTTACACCGGAAGAGATGGGTATTACCCTGGATACTTATTGGGTACAGGCTGCCGGCGGGGATATTAGTCAGTGGATTGAAGTTTTAAAGGACCGTTTGTCCTGTGTGCATTTAAAAGATATGGCAGTTGTGAATGGTACGTCTGTTATGGCTCCTGTTATGGAGGGTAATATCAATTTTCAGTCTATTCTGAAAAAATTAGAATCAACGAACTGTGAATACCTGTTAGTGGAACAGGATACCTGCCAGGGCAGTCCTTTTGATTGTCTGAAGATGAGTTATGACAATTTAAGAAAACTTGGGTTTGAATAAAGGAGATAATAATACATGAATAAGGTGAAAATAGGCATTATTGGAATTGGTAATATGGGAAGCACCCATTGTAAAACCATTATAAATAATCAGGTACCTGAAATGGAACTGGCAGCAATAGCGGATTTAAAAGAAACCAGAAGAACCTGGGCGAAAGAAAATCTGCCCGGGTCAGTTGCGGTATATGAAAATGGAGATGCATTAATTGAATCCGGTTTATGTGATGCGGTCATAGTGGCAACACCTCATTATGATCACCCAAGGCTGGTAATGAAGGCGTTTGAGCATGGTATACATGCCTTAAGTGAGAAACCTGCCGGAGTTTATACGAAACAGGTCCGGGAAATGAATGAAGCCGCAGCAAAATATAATCTGGTATTTGCCATGATGTTTAATCAAAGAACGAATCATGTTTACCGTAAAATGCATGAATTAGTTCATGGTGGTACATTAGGTGCCATAAAGCGTGTTAACTGGATCATCACCGACTGGTATCGCACCCAGGCTTATTATAATTCAGGGGATTGGAGGGCAACCTGGGAAGGAGAAGGCGGCGGAGTATTATTAAATCAATGTCCGCATAATCTTGACTTACTTCAGTGGATCTGCGGTATGCCGGCTAAAGTCCAGGCTTTCTGCCATAATGGGAAATGGCATGATATCGAAGTGGAAGATGATGTAACCGCTTATTTAGAATACCCGGGGGGAGCCACCGGAATTTTTGTTACAACGACAGGGGATGCACCTGGTACCAACCGATTTGAAATAACCCTGGAGAAAGGTAAGCTGGTATGTGAAGAAGATAAATTGACACTGTTTCAACTGGAAGTCAATGAAAGAGAATATTGTTATAGTACTACAGAAGGCTTTCAAAAACCGGAGGGGCACTATGTTACCATAGAAACGGATGGTAAAAATCCTCAGCATACAGGTGTTTTGAATGCATTTGCAGGAAAAGTCCTTCATGGAACCCCATTAGTGGCTGAAGGCGTTGAAGGAATCAACGGATTAACATTATCCAATGCCATGCATTTATCCAGTTGGTTAGCAAAGCCGGTAGAACTTCCGTTTGACGAAGAGTTATATTTAGATGAATTGAATATGCGCCGCGCTGCTTCTAAGCATAAAAAGAATGTAAATGAAGTTATCTATAATACAGATAGCAGCTATGGTTCAGCCCCTAAAACTAAATAAGGTTTCTGAAGATTTTATTGGCATCATCTAAAATATCAATAAAAACAGGCATAAGAGTGTCCGGGAGTATTCAATTATAGAAAGGATGCCACAGATGGTTGATGGTTCTTTCAACCAGTTTTATTAGTGGCAATACCGCAGGCAGACTTGCGGTATGCAATGGGTGTTAAAATGAAAGCAGCAATTGTAGGATGCGGTGGCATCGCCAAGGTACATGCCGAATGTATTCAAAGTTTTGTTAATCATACTTTGGTTGCATTTGCAGATATAAAAAAAGATAGGGCAGACAGCTTTGTACGGGAATATAGCGGTAATGCTTACCGTTCCCTGGAGGATATGTTAGAAAAAGAACAAATAGATGTTCTTCATATATGTACTCCTCATTATCTTCATGTTCCAATGGCTGTATATGCATTAGAACGGGGAATAAATGTGTTTATGGAAAAACCTCCGGTAATCTCGAAAGAGCAGTTAATAGAACTAAGGCAGGTCCACAGCGATAAAAGATTAGGAATTTGTTTTCAAAACCGATATAATCCCAGTGTCATACAGGTAAAAAAACTACTGGCTTCCGGAGAACCCGGCAAAATCAATGGAGCAAGAGGTATTGTGACCTGGAGCCGTTCCAAGGAATATTATACGGAAAGCGGATGGAGGGGAAGCCTTACTACAGAAGGAGGAGGAGCTTTAATCAATCAATCCATACATACCTTGGATTTGATGGCGTATTTATTAGGAACCCCTATATCAGTAGAGGCTACTATGTCAAACCATCATTTAAAAGGCATTATCGAGGTGGAAGATATGATGGAAGCCTATTTCCGTTTTGAAGGTGACAGGACCGCCTGTTTTTATGCTACAACGGCCTATTGTACCGATATGCCGCCGCTGATTGAATTATCCTGTGACAATATGACCATACGGATCGAAGACCTTGAGGTGACCTGTTATTATAAAGGCGGTGTAATAAAAAAACTGCCCATTGAACATAAGGAAGGTCTTGGTAAAAGTTATTGGGGGGCCGGACATCGGGATTGTATTCTGGATTTTTATGACAGTTTAGAAAAAGGACGTCCTTTCCCCCTTGATTTAAATGGTCTGGAAGAGACAATATTACTGATGCTGGGGACTTATGAATCCGCCAGGACCGGTAAAGGAATTTTCATAAAAGATTTAAATAACTAACTTGGTAATGATATAAAACTAGTACAACGTATTTAAATTAACTGGATCATTAAACTTGTCTGAGTTTCCATATGCAATCACCTATGAAAACTAATCCCGCGTTTTCTGACCAGTTATTTAGAATATGTCATACAAGCGAAAGGGGTTAATATGTTAGAAAATACATGCATTACAGGTTTTGCAGATGAGATACATTCAGATCTTAAAGTGCAGGTTAAATTACTCAATGAATTGGGTATTAAATTCATTGAATTACGCAGCGCAAATGGTAAAAATATAGCAGAATTTACGCTGGAAGAAGCTGCAGCCATAAAAAAATATCTCATGGAAAATAATATCAGTGTCTCAGCACTTGGTTCACCTATCGGTAAAATAATGATTACAGAAGAGTTTGAACCACATTTTGAAACTTATAAAAGAGTAGTAGAACTTGCAAAGCTATTCGAAACCCCTTATATCCGTATATTCAGCTTCTTTATCCCTAAAGGGGAGGATCCTTTTCTTTATCGTGATGAAGTACTTATAAGGATGAAACGAATGATTGATTACGCTAAATTACATAATGTTATCCTGCTGCACGAAAATGAGAAAGATATTTACGGGGATGCAGCTATAAGGTGTAAGGAATTGTTTGAAGCATTTTATGGGGAAAATTTTAAATGTACCTTTGACTTTGCAAACTTTGTCCAATGCAGACAGGATACCCTTTCCGCTTATGATCTTCTTAAACCTTATGTGGAATATATCCATATTAAAGATGCCATATTTGAAACCGGTGAAGTAGTACCGGCGGGGGAGGGTGATGGTAATGTCTTGATTATCCTGAAAGAATTGGATCAGGATGGTTATAACGGATACTTAAGCTTAGAGCCCCATCTGGCTGAATTTGCCGGGCTTAAGAATTTAGAGCAGAATGCACAAAAACGGGTCCTAACTGATGGAGAAGCGGCTTATACCATAGCTTTTCAGGCGTTAATGAAATTGTTAATGTAATTTTTGTATGTTTGCGATGAATTAAGTGTTATTTACGCAAGGCAGTACCAGGATAACGTATTCTAAATAACTGGTCAGACAAGTTTAATGATCCAGTTAATTTAAATACGTTGTACCAGGATATTTTCTTAATATCAGGAGTTATGACCATATGAACATGATTAAAACAAATGGCATATGTTATCATAGATGATATTGACGGGAGGCAGTTCATTGGCATCCTATAACCTTACCGTGAAAGAAAATGTACTAATGAAAGCTATGTATTACAAGGATCACTTAATCCTGACCTATACGATTAAATATCCTCAATTTGTTTCAGATAAATTCAAGTTATTTATTGCAAAGCTAAATATGCACTATAAAGCAGATGCAGTACTTTATCAGAGGGTGCAAGTAACTAAATTGTATCAGACAGCAATAGATGATTATGAATATTCGGTTACGAATGGGTATCCCATTCATCAATATGAAGTTTACGTGGAATACAATATTACGTATAATCAGAATTGTGCTTTAAGTTTATATTTTGACCGTTATGAATATACCGGAGGAGCACATGGTATGACCACCCGGAATTCAGATACCTGGAATCTTCGTAAGGGAAGCCGGTTGGAATTAATGGATTTCTTTCCGGGTAATGAAAATTATGAACAATATTTACAAAGTGAAATAAATAAGCAAATTGAAGCAGAGATGAAAGACAATAATAATATGTTTTTTGAGGACTATACTGATTTAGTGAAAGAAAATTTCAATAATAAAAACTTTTATTTATCAGATCAGGGAGTAGTTATATATTTTCAATTATACGAAATAGCACCTTATGTAAGTGGTATACAGACATTTACGGTTCCCTATTCAGATGGGGCAGCCGTTCCGCCAAAATGTTAGAGGTTTAAAAAAGCCTGTCATTTTACCCCAAGTTTTAAACTTTGGATAAATGGCAGGCTTTTTCTTTACAATTATTTAGTACCCTCGAGAAAAGTTACCTTCTTTTTATTCCTATTAGTTTAAACAAAAATTGTTTCGGATAAAGTCAAGTAGCTCAGAACAATTAAAATATTTGAAACACATTTTTTTATCCTCCTTTATTTTAATAACATAAGACATGCATTTGGTGATGTTTATGTTTGTTCTAGAACGATTTAAATTATAACATACTTATTGGCTTGAGGATATAAGTAAGTAATGGTTATTAAGGAAATATTAACAATGAATTAATAAAATGTTACAATACTATTAAATAAATATTGCGTGACGTTGTATTTGTTTACAGTTTTTGTAGGTCCTGATTATTATTTTATTTGTAGTCATCATTTTCCAGATGATAGAGATATCGTTCTAATTCTTCCTGTGACTGAAAATCTTTTGCATTACGGAGTAATTCCGTTTTTTTTGTATCATCCATATTGTCATAATTATGCCTTGCATCCTGATCCTCAGTAATTAAATTACCCAAGGTTGGTGGAAGGCCGGTTAAGCCGGTAGCTATACCGATTGGAAATGCTGTTAAACCATTTGGAAAAGAATTGATGCCATTTGGATTATCCATAGTAACCTCCTTTATTCCCGTAAAAGCATCGGGGTTTTTTAGACCATAGTAGGGATAAATGTGAAATCATATATCAATATAATAAGGGTATTGGAAATCCAGGTTCGTATTATGAATCTATCTAAAGAATTTACAAAATATAATTAACGGGAACTTAAACATCCAACCTTACGCTTAAATTATTAGTATTATCATTTACGAAGAGAAAGGGAAATATGCTGGGAAATATTAGTTACAATTCATTCACAAGGCTGAACTGTAGCAAATATTACATTTATCCGTATCCTTTTTATTGTATTCATAATACAGTTAAGTTATAATAATGAAGAAAAATAGTTTAATTAGACAAGGAGGAAAACTATGGAAAAGTACAAAATCATGGTGAAAGGTATTGTTCAATATGAGGACAAATACTTACTTGTGGAAAAATGGTATGATGATAGAATCGTTGACCCATATCAATGGGAATTTGTTGATGGTAAGTTAGAATTCGGCGAGAATCCTGAAAAAGGTGTTCTCAGGCTGGTTTTTGAAAATACCGGATTATCCGTATATATAAACCGTATTCTTTATACCTGGTCCTTTATGGTTGGTGATGTATGTAATATTGGAATAAGCTTTTTATGCATCAGTACAAGGGATGATGTGGTTCTTTGCGAGGAACTGAATCATTTTAAATGGGTAACCAAAGGGGAAATTGAAAATTATATTAGCAATAAAGCAATTATGGCTGATATTGAGAAGGCAGAATTATAATTAGAATTTTTGACTTTCCAGTCACTGTGGTTTTGATTTCGGCTTGCCGGACGTCATTGTGTGTAATCATCTGAGTATTCCCGGAAACGAAATGAAGTTACAGAAGAGAGAAGAGATTTCAGATGCTGAAATTAGATTATATATATCATACCACGAAAATGGAGATGTAATATTGTTAACAGCATCTAAAATATCAGTAAAAGCCAGGCTGTAGGAGTTTCCGAGAGTACTCCAACCAGGAAAGGAGCATTAGATTGACATTATTAATCAAAAATGGTTATATTCTTGATCCGTCTACCGGTAGGGAAGGCAGGGCAGATCTGTTAATTGAAGATGGTTTCATAAAAGATATAAGGGCAGATATAAAGACAGAAGCCGGGCAGGTCATTGATGCAGCCGGGCTTTATGTTATGCCTGGCTTTATCGACCTGCATGTACATTTGAGAGAACCGGGCTATGAATATAAAGAGACCATCAAAACAGGCGCTAAGGCAGCAGCAAGGGGCGGTTATACAACCATATGTCCCATGCCTAATACCAATCCGGCCATAGACAGTAAGCAAATGATTGAAACTATTTTATTAAAAGCGAAAGAAGAAGCAGTGGTTCATATTCTACCCATAGGTGCGGTTACCAAAGAGCAGGCGGGATTGGAATTATCCGATATTAAAGGTATGGCAGCTGCGGGTGCCGTGGCAGTCAGTGAAGATGGTAAATCTGTAATGAATACAGCACTTTACCAGAAGGGTATGAAAGAAGCGGAAGAAGCCGGGATTCCTGTATTTGCCCACTGCGAGGATAAAGATTTAGCCGGGAAGGGTGTACTCAATGAAGGACCGAAATCCAGGGAACTTGGTATGCCGGGAATTAGTAATACAGTCGAAGATGTAATTGCCGCAAGGGATATTCTTCTTGCTAAGAATACCGGGGTAAGACTTCATCTGTGCCATTGTTCAACTAAGGATAGTGTGATTTTTATAAAAATGGCAAAAGCTGGCGGGCTGCCAGTTACCGGGGAGGTTTGCCCTCATCACTTTACCCTGGCTGATGATGAAATAAACGGGGATGATGCGAATTATAAAATGAATCCTCCGTTAAGAAGCCAAGAGGATATCCAGGCTTTAAAAGATGGTCTTAAAAGCAGCATTATAGATGTCATAGCTACGGATCATGCTCCACACAGTGTTAAAGAGAAAGAAAAATCCATATTAGATGCCCCATTTGGAATTGTAGGGTTAGAGACAGCATTTGCCCTGACCATGACGGAATTGGTTAAGAAAGGTTATTTAACCCCCATGCAGATGGTAGAGAAGATGAGCTATAATCCAGCTAAGATTTTAGGAATCGACAAAGGTACACTTGCAGTAGGAAAAACAGCAGATATTGTAATAGCTGACCTGAATGAAAAATATAAGATAGATGTTAAAGAATTTGCTTCAAAAGGAAAAAACACACCATTTGACGGGAAAGAGGTATCTGGCAGGGTAAAGGTGACAATCGTTGACGGTACCATAGTATATCAGGAGAAATGAAGACAGATTACCGGACTTAGTTTTTTATATAAATATTGAAAGAATGCGGAGGAATAATATGATTAACAAATTAATTAAGAAGATTGAACAAAGTAAGGCACCCATAGTAGTCGGCTTAGATCCTATGTTATCCTATATCCCGGATCATGTGAAAGAGAAGGCTTACCGGGAAAAAGGTGAGACTTTAGCCGGTGCGGCGGAAGCCATCTGGCAGTTTAACAAAGCAATTGTAGATGCCACTTATGACCTGATTCCTGCCGTAAAACCACAAATTGCCATGTATGAGCAATTTGGAATTGAAGGTATGATTGCTTTTAAAAAGACGATAGATTATTGCAAAGAAAAGGATCTGGTTGTTATCGGTGATATTAAAAGAGGTGATATCGGTTCCACTTCAGCCGCCTATGCAACCGGACACCTGGGTAAGGCAAAAGTAGGAAGCCATTCCTTTTATGGTTTTGATGAGGATTTTGTGACCTTAAATCCTTATATGGGTTCCGATGGAGTAGAGCCATTTATCGATGTATGTAAAGAAGAAAAAAAGGGATTGTTTATTCTCGTTAAGACTTCGAACCCCTCCAGCGGTGAATTCCAGGACAAGTTAGTTGATGGAAGACCTCTTTATGAATTAGTTGGAGAGAAAGTAACAGAATGGGGAGAAAAGCATATGGGTGATAAGTACAGCTATATTGGAGCAGTTGTAGGCGCTACTTATCCTGAAATGGGCAAAATATTGCGAAAAATCATGCCGAAAACGTATATCCTGGTGCCCGGTTATGGTGCACAGGGCGGTAAGGGAGCCGATCTCGTCCACTATTTTAATAAGGATGGATTGGGAGCTATCGTGAATTCTTCCAGAGGTATTATAGCTGCATATAAACAGACTGCTTACGAAAAATTCGGTCAGGCTGGCTTTGCTGATGCTTCAAGACAGGCAGTAATTGATATGCGTGGTGATATCATGGGAGCATTATGCAAGTAATTCCAATAATATGATAATTAAATTTATAATAAGATATAGGCATCAAATTTCCATGCCAAGTTTTTGGCATTACTTTGAATATAAACGACGCATGGGAATTTGGCAGCCTCCGGCGGATGTTTGCTCATAAAAAAGAATCAGTGACGCTTTCAATAACATGTCAATGATTCTTTTTTTATATTAAAAGGATTATAGGCGTTCCGCCAGGGCATCTCTTAACCGGGTTAAGGCTAAGGTCAAAGTTTCCCTTGGGCAGGCTATATTAATTCGTTGGAAACCAAGCCCCTCTGTGCCAAACATGGTTCCTGCATCCAGCCAGAGCTTAGCGTTATTTATAATCAGGTCTTCTAATTCTTCTTCCGCCAGATTCAGGCTGTTAAAATCAATCCATACCAGATAGGTTCCTTCCGGTTCAATTAATGTTACCTCCGGTATATGTTTCCCTAAAAAATCTTTCAGGAAAATTAAATTCCCGTATAGATACTCTTTTAATTCTTTAAGCCAGGTCTCTCCGTATTCGTAAGCAGCCTGGCAGGCAATTAAGCCCATGGTATTTAACTGGCTGTAACCGGATTTTGTGATTTCCATTTTAAAATCTGATTTTAACCTGGAATTTCCAATAAAGATATTCGATACCTGAAGTCCCGCCAGGTTAAAAGTCTTACTGGGAGATGTACAGGTGATGGTCCTATTAAAATACTCCGGTTTCAGGCTGGCAAAAACCGTATGTTCATGGCCTGGATAAATAAAGTCGGCATGGATTTCATCGGATACTATTAATACATTATGCTTTACGCAAATATCCCCTAATTGGATTAATTCTTCTTTCTTCCATACCCTTCCTACCGGATTATGCGGATTACATAAAATAAATAATTTTACGCTGCTTTTCACTATTTTTTCTTCAAAATCCAAATAATCAATGTGATACTTACCATCTTTATAAATAAGAGGGTTATTAACAAGAATTCTTTCGTTACTTTCAACTACTTCTGAAAAAGGATAGTATACGGGTCTTTGTATTAAGACTGCGTCCTTCTTCTTAGTAAATGCACGAATAGCCATTGCAATAGAAAATACAACACCAGGGGTTTTTACCAGCCATTTGCGGTCAATATCCCAATGAAAATGGGAGGAAAACCAATTATAAAGTACTTTAAAATAATCATCTTTAACTTCTGTATAACCAAATATGCCATGCTGACTGGCCTTTACCAGTGCCTCCGTAATTTCAGGTACAGTGGGAAAATCCATATCGGCTACCCATAAAGGTATAATATCAGCAGCTTTGCCACTTTCCACAGCAAAATCATACTTTAAGGAATTCGTATTTTTACGGTTTACTATACGGTTAAAATCTAATGCCATAGGTTATTTTCCTTTCTCAATTTAATGCCTGTTCTAAATCTGAAATGATATCTTCTGCATTTTCAAGGCCTACTGAAATTCGAAGCAGGCATTCATTAATACCTCTTTCTAAACGTTCTTCCGTTGGTACATCTGCATGGGTCTGCAGGCAGGGATAAGTTATTAAAGTTTCAACGCCGCCAAGGCTTTCTGCAAAAAGAACTAATTGGATATGTTCCAATAATTGTTTCGCAGTTGCTTCACCATCCACTTCAAAGGATATCATGGATCCGAAACCGGTTGCCTGCTTTTTAGAAACAGCATAATCAGGATGATCCGGAAGACCGATATAAAATACTTTTCTTACTTTTTTCTGGGTTGTAAGCCAGTCAGCTACTTTGATTGCATTTTCCTGCTGTCTTTCCATACGTATTGCCAGGGTTTTAATACCGCGGATTAATAACCAGCTGTCAAAGGGAGAGAGGCAGGCGCCTGTGGTTTTATAGATAAAACGGAGTTTTTGCGATAAGTCTTCTTTATTGGTTACTAAAAAACCGGCTAAGGTATCATTATGACCGCTTAAATATTTAGTCCCGCTGTGTACAACAATATCAGCACCTAAGTTAAGGGGAATCTGGTAATAAGGTGTTAAGAAGGTGTTATCAACGATCACCAGTAAGTCATGTGCTTTAGCAAATTCACAAGCAGCGGCAATATCGGTTACCTGCATCATGGGATTAGTAGGGGATTCAATGTATAAGGCTTTAGTTTCAGAACTGATAAGAGAACGCAGGGTATCTGAATTGGAGATATCCGTATAATCAAATCGTAATCCGTTCTTACGGGAAATATGCTCGAATAAACGTACGGTACCGCCGTATAGATCGCAGGAGGCTAGAATATGGTCTCCAATTGAAAAAAGTTCCATCAAAGCTGTAATGGCAGCCATTCCGGTAGTAAATGCCATCGCATCAGTCCCCTGTTCCAGATTGGCTATGGTCTTTTCCAAATGTTCTCTTGTAGGATTCTGCAGGCGGGAGTAGTCATAACCGGTACTTTGTCCAACCCCGGGGTGGGCAAAGGTTGCCGTTTGATAGATGGGTACGCTGACTGCTCCTGTATTATGGGTGCTATTCTCTGCACCATGTATACAGAGTGTTGAAATATCCATTTATAGTTCCTCCTTATAATTTGAGAGTGTTCCAGGAACCCCCCACAGCCTGTTATTGTTGGAAAATGTCCGTGGCTTTATTCAGCATCTAAAATATCTTGAAATAGCCTGATTCGTTTCCGAAAGCACTCTTTGTGTTCTCTCAATACCTTACGGGGGTTTGCTTATTAATATGGCAGATACAAAAATACTCGTCTTCTGAACAAAAGAAGACGAGTAAAACCTGTGAGGCCACTCCTGAGCCATATTCAGCCATTCTTCATCTGCTTTTTCTTACTGCCCAAAGCTTTCCGTCGTACGTTAAATAGCTTACTCTCTCATTCCTAGCGTTTTAGTATGAAATTGATATGAGTATAGCAGAGAATTTTATTAATGTCAATCCGAAATAATCGGATATTATTAAATTTCTCTTGTATATTCTTTTAACCAGTCTTTCTCCTCACTTGTAAGATAAGGTGAAAGTTTTTCAAATACCTGATTATGGTAATCATTTAACCTTTTTCTTTCATTAGGGGACATATAAGAAACATCGATTGCATCCAGGTCAATCGGGGCAAATGTAATATGCTCAAAATACATAAACTGGCCATATTCATTTTTCTCTCCCTTATGGCATACCAGTTCGTTTTCCGTACGGATTCCATGGCTTCCTTCAATATAGACACCCGGTTCATCCGTAGTTACCATACCTTCTTCCAATACACAGCCGTCCTTCCGTTCAGGAACTTTCTTCCAACGGAAACCATTGGGAGCTTCGTGTACATTAAGCAGGTAGCCTACGCCATGTCCGGTTCCGCATTTATAATCCAGATTCATATCCCAGATTGGGCCTCTTGCTAAAATATCCAGATTCATTCCAATGCAGCCGTGAAGGAATTTAGCATCTGCAAGATTTAACATGCTTCTTAACACAGCAGTAAAGTGCTGTTTAATTTCATTACTGATTTCACCTAAAGCCATGGTTCTGGTGATATCGGTAGTTCCTTCAAAATACTGTCCACCGGAATCCACTAATAATAAACCTTCCGGCTTTAAGACCGCGTTGCTGTCCTGGCTGGCGGAATAGTGCATCATGGCAGCATTGGCCTTATAGGCACAGATGGTATCAAAACTTAATTCTATAAAACCATCCTGATCCCTGCGGCAAGATTCCAGATAGTCACTGGCACTGAGTTCCGTTATTTCCTGCTTACCAATCTGGGTTTTAAGCCAATACATAAACTTAGTAAAAGCAACACCATCCTTAATATGTGATCTTCTTAAGTTTTCTATTTCAACTTGATTTTTCATGGCTTTAAAGAGAACGGTAGGATTAGTGGCGTCAATTATGTTGATTTGGGAATTCAGATTTTTATAAATAGTATAATTTACTTTTTTGGAATCAAGAAGTACAGATATTTGTGGGGACAGACTTGTAACAAAGGTATAAATATACGGATAATCTTTTATCTCAACCTGATCAGCTGCTAATTTATCCTTGATATTTTCTGATATTTTTTCCCGGTCTAAGAATAAATAAGCATGTTCCTGGGTAATAACGGCGTAGGATAAAACTACAGGATTATAAGCAATATCATTTCCCCTGATATTAAAGAGCCAGGCGATGTCATCAAGAGTTGTAATGATATGGACAGAAGCACCAAACTTATTCATTTCTTCCCTTACAGCCTTTAATTTATCTGCGGCAGCCCTGCCGGCAAATTTTTCTTCTAATAGGAAGGCAGGTTCTTTCGGCAGTGCCGGCCTGTCAGTCCAGATAGAATCTACCAGGTCTTTATCATATTTTATTGTAATGTTTTTTACTTTTAATTTCTCTTTCAGTTTTACGCCAAATTTAGCATTGATGATCCGCCCGTCAAAACCAAGAATACCATCTTGTTGTAAGCTGTTTAATAAAAAGTCTTCAATAGACGGAATTCCTTCTTCACCCATTTTATATAAAGTTATTCCCGTATCTGTCAACTGTCTTGCTGCCTGAATAAAATATCTTCCATCCGTCCATAACCCAGCTTCCGTTAAAGTAACTACTAAGGTGCCGGCGGAGCCGGTAAAACCTGACATATATTTTCGTGTCTTAAAATAATCACCTACATATTCTGATTCATGGAAATCAGAGGTAGGGATAATATAGGCACCCATGTGATTTTCAGCCATCAATGCCCTTAAATGCTGAATTCTTTCCTTTATCATGTTATCCTCCTGATTATGAGAGGGTACGAATCGATTAAAAAGCGACATAAATGCATGATTCTGGCAGTTATGTCGCAACTCTATATACCCTGTCTTTAATTATCTATTTAAATTTTTTCCGGTTCGTCGTAAGTTTCGCCAAATAATTCTACCGTTACTGATTTCATAACCTGTGGATCCAGCGGACGATCAGAATAATCTGTTTTCGTATCTGCAATCTTATTAACAATTTCAAGGTCTCCTATTACTTTGCCAAAACCAGCATAGGAACCATCCAGATGAGGAGAATCTTTATGCATGATAAAGAATTGGGAACCTGCTGAGTCCGGCATCTGTGATCTTGCCATGGATATAACACCTGCTGTATGTTTTAAATTGTTTTCAAAGTGATTGTAAGAAAATTCACCTTTAATTGAGTAGCCTGGTCCACCCATACCAGTACCTTCCGGATCCCCTCCCTGAATCATAAATCCACGTATAACCCTGTGAAAAATAATACCATCATAAAACTTTTTCTGTACTAAGGAAATGAAATTCTTAACAGTATTAGGGGCAATATCCGGATAAAGTTCAATTTTTATCACATCGCCATTTTCCATATCGATTGTTACTATAGGATTTTTCTCTGCCATTTTTTTTATCCTTTCTAAAGTCAAATGTTTACAATGGACAATTATAACATATTTTATGTTGGGTGTCTAATTAAATTATTAAATTTTGTGTTTGTTATTTACTTACAATTTACTTATATTTAACTAACTGTATTTTCCCTTTTTATGAAATCCAGATAAAATTATACCGGATATTCGATATTGAAACCATATTTTACAAGTCAGGAATGTTTTATATTACAGCCGGATGTTAAAACAATGAATGTAAAAAAAACGGATGGAAATCTGCAGGGCTGGGAGTACACCTAAAGAATTAGAAGGGACTTCGTTTTTGGAACAAGAATGGTTTTAACAAAATAATAGGCATATATGGTGACAAAGTATATAGTGATACTGCATTTTCAATCATTGGGTTAAAAAATGATTTAATATAATTATGGGCTAAGTTACGAAAAAATCGTAATTTTAGCCCTGGTTTTTTATCTTGATTAAATTATTTCGGGCTTGTGTTACCATATTTTTTCGTTTATAATAAGTAAGATTAAAAGCAGTATATTATAATGCTGAACTAGCAAAAACTACAGTTACTTTTTCGTGTGAATAGAAAATTCAGGAGATGAGACGATGGCCAATACCTTTAAAAGAACGGCAGTGATTACCTCTCAAATTAAATTAACAGAGGATATTTATAGTATGTGGATTAAGGACAGTCAGATAGCAGCAGGTGCAAAACCCGGGCAATTTTTGTCCTTATTTTGTAAAAACGGAAACAGGTTGTTGCCAAGGCCAATCAGCATATGTGAAATAGATAAAGAAAATGGAACTTTGCGCCTGGTATATCGTGTTCTGGGAAATGGGACAGAAGAATTCTCACATTATAATAGATCCGATACCATTGAAATAATGGGTCCTTTAGGGAATGGCTTTCAGTTAGAAGGCAGAAAAGCAATCCTCATTGGAGGCGGGATCGGCATTCCTCCTATGCTGGAACTTGCAAAACAGTTAAATTGTGAGAAACAAATGGTCTTAGGATATCGTGATATTACATTTTTGGATAAAGAATTTGAAAAGTACGGTGAGGTATATCGATCTACCGAGGACGGCAGTACCGGAACCAAAGGCAATGTCATAGACGCAATAAAGGCAAATCATTTAGAAGGAGACATCCTGTATGCCTGCGGACCAACCCCAATGTTAAAAGGGGTAAAGGCATATGCAGAGGAACACGGTATAAGGGCACAGTTATCCATGGAGGAAAGAATGGCCTGCGGTATTGGTGCCTGCTTAGCCTGTGTGTGTAAATCTACGGAGAAGGATCATCATACCAATGTAAATAATAAGAGGATATGTAAGGACGGCCCCGTATTTTATTCTGGGGATATAGAGTTGTAATTATTGTAAATTTGCATTTTATCGCCGGGTTATATGAGTGATTAATTATAAGGTTCCTGTGAAGCGTCAGGTCTGGAAAGGTATGAATAGAATATGAATACAAAAATTAATATTGCAGGAGTAGAATGGAAAAATCCGGTAACCACTGCTTCCGGAACATTTGGCTCTGGTTTGGAATACAGTGAATTTGTCGATTTAAACCTGGTTGGCGCAGTAACTACAAAAGGAGTATCGAACATTCCATGGACAGGCAATCCCACACCCCGGATAGCAGAAACTTACGGTGGGATGCTAAATGCAATCGGTTTGCAGAACCCGGGAGTGGATGTATTTACGGAACGGGATTTTCCCTTCTTAAATCAATATGATACGAAAATTATAGTGAATGTATGCGGAAAAACCACAGAAGATTACTGCGAGGTTGTGGAACGGTTGGCTGATTATGATGTGGATATGTTAGAAATTAATATATCCTGTCCTAATGTTAAGGAAGGCGGTATTGCCTTCGGACAAAGTTGCTGTGCAGTGGAAGCAATAACAAAAGAAATGAAGAAACGTGCCAGACAGCCTATTATTATGAAACTTAGCCCGAATGTAACGGATATAACAGAAACCGCTAAAGCTGCGGAAGCCGGAGGTGCGGATGCACTTTCACTAATTAATACCTTAACCGGAATGAAGATAGATATATATAAAAGAAAATTTGTATTAGCGAATAAAACCGGTGGTTTATCCGGTCCGGCCGTAAAACCCATTGCCGTACGTATGGTAAACCAGGTTGCGAATGCGGTTAAACTTCCAATCATAGGGATGGGAGGAATTATGACCGGTGAGGATGCCTTGGAATTCATCATGGCAGGCGCAACTGCAGTAGCTGTGGGAACCGCTAATTTTATTAATCCGACAGCAACCATTGATGTATTACGGGAAATTGAAAACTATATGAAACAATATAAGATTGAGGATATAAATGAGTTAATCGGCTGTGTAAACAGAATATAATAGCTAATTAGATTAAAAAATGGAGGTTAAATCGATGGAACAATACAAGCAGGAATTTATTGAGTTTATGGTGGATTGCGGAGTTTTAAAATTTGGTGATTTTACAACAAAGAGCGGCAGAAAAACACCTTTTTTCATTAATGCAGGTTTTTACAGGACTGGTTCCCAATTAAGAAAGCTTGGCGAATATTATGCAAAAGCGGTACAGACAAGTTTCGGACTGGATTTTGATGTATTGTTTGGACCGGCATATAAAGGAATACCTTTAAGTGTTGCTGCTTCCATGGCAATCAGTGAATTTTACGATAAAGAGGTACGTTATTGTTCCAACCGTAAGGAAGTTAAGGATCATGGAGATAAGGGAATACTTCTTGGCGGCCCCATACAGGATGGGGATAAAATTATTATCATTGAAGATGTTACCACAGCCGGAACTTCCATAGGAGAAACAATGCCAATCCTTAATGTTCAAGGGGATATAACGCCCCTTGGTCTGGTAGTGTCCGTTGACCGTATGGAGAAGGGGCAGGGCAGCAAAAGTGCCCTGGCAGAAATTGAAGAAGTTTATGGTCTTAAAACAACGGCGATCGTAACGATGGAAGAAGTAGTTGAACATTTATACAATAAGCCTTATAATGGAACTATCGTAATTGATGATAAGCTAAAAGCAGCCATTGATGCATATTATGAACAATATGGTGCAAAACAGTAATAAGTAAGAACGTTTCTATTATCAAAAAGACTGCTTAAAGCAGCAGATAGGAGCAAGAAATGAGTGAAAAAATCTATATGACAATGAAATCAGTAGGTGTTGGTAATTTAGTTATGGGAATTCTATTCATTATAGCTGGTTTAGCGGGTGGAATTTTAATGATTATCAGCGGCGGAAGATTACTAAAGAAAAAATCGGAAATCCTTTTTTAATTTAATATTGGGACTGTTGTGAAACACATAGTTTGAAATACTCATTATGGAACTTATAAACTAGGTTTTACAGCAGTCTGGTATAAGAAAACTAATAGAATACAGATAGATATGTACATAAATATTATGGATACAAAAGATGTCCCAACTGTGATTGAGAATATTATAATATATCAATAATATTTAAGGGGGATATTGATAAAGATTATGATTATTATGAACTTAAGAAATAGTAGGCAGCAGAAATGGTTAAAAATTTGGAGATGTCAAGTTTTTTAGATACAAAAGTTTAGTTAATTTTATGAATTTAATCCTTCAAAAGACAGGTGAAAGATACCCAAGTGAGGTATAAATTCGTTTAGTCCTATAGTACGACTCATATATTTAAAAGTTTCCACGCGAGTTTGTTGAGGCGTGTCAGAATTGTTCCTAAATTAACTCTCTTTATAATATTCGAATAGAAAGATTCCATTAAAGCATTTAAAGCATTGCCATAAGGATTTTCTTTCATACTTTATTTTTTTATTAGAGTAAAAAAGAGTAGATATTTTAGTATATGAATTTCAAAAAATTAATAAAAAATGTAAAAATTTACTTTACAAGTTAGAAAAAATCATTTATGATAAGTATATCTTAATTATCTATTATTAATTATCTTTATATTCTTAATTATTATTCATTATTAACATCCCAAAACTTTTAGTAAAGAGAGGAGAATCATGCCATGTGAGCTTTATATGCTTAATTAAAAATTAAATATTGAAAAGGGGAGTATATATGAAGATAGCATTTTGGAGCAGTGCCAGGGGGAGAAGCGGTGTGACAAGTAATCTGGCATGCATTAGTATCGCATCCGCTATGGAGTATTCTCATAAAGCAATACTCATAGAAAACCACTACCAGAAAAATAAATTAGGGAACATTTTGAGATATCACAGGTCGAATTATATGGAAAGGGAGGAGAATTATCAATTTGGCCATATAGGCATCGATTATATTATCAGACGGTTTGCAAATGGTAAATTTGATAACGGTTTAGCAAATCATTCACCTGGAATGGATCTGGATTCATCACAGGTAATTAAAGAAGCTTCATTAGAAATCTTAGATAATTCATTATACTATATACCTGCAAGTTATCAATTCAATCAGGAAACTTTCGATTATAATTTATATGGAAATATAAAAGACATTCTGAAGGCGACGGAAGGATTTGCAGATATCACTTATATTGATACATCAAACCATAATAATCTTAGCTCAAAAATCATTCTGGAAGAAGTAGACTTAGTCGTCGTTAATCTGATTCAAAATTCATCTATGATTCAAAATTTCTTTGACAATTATTCATCAATCTTAAACAAATGTGTATTCTTAATCAGTAATTATAGTAAAAATTCTAGTTTAAATCTTAATAATATATCCAAAGCCCATTCAATCAGTAAACCCAGCATTGCAGCTATACCTAATAACATCGAATACCAGGATGCGGTATCCCAAGGTACGGTTATTGAATTTTTATCGCGCAATTATGCCTGCAAACGAAACAGCCCTAATTATACTTTTATTAGGGAAGTTAAAAAAGCTGCAGCCATGATCAGAAAAAATACAGCCAATATAAGCCAAAAGGAGGAATGCCCATGAGGAGAAGACTTAAAAGATCCACAAAGCAGCATATCGTTATATCACTTTTATGTATTGTAATTTGTGGAGGAGTCTTTCTAACAGCATATTTAACAGTAATCTGTAATCTGAAAAAAAATTATCAAAATGAAATAAAAGTCTTGTCGAATCAATTAGAAACAAAAAAAGTATATGTATATGAGGCCAAAGATGATATCAAGGCGGGAAATAAAGTAACAAAGGAGAATCTTAAATACATACAAGTATTATCGGACCAACCGGATGAAAATTTTATAACGAAAGAGGAAATAGGTAAAATTGCCCTGATTGATATAAAAACCGGAACAGAGATTTTAAAATCTATGCTGACAAATGACATGGCTGACAGCAGTTTACGGGAAGTGGAATTTAATACATTCTTATTGAACAGTAATTTAAAAGAAAATGATGTTGTTGATATCCGAATTCTATATCCTAACGGCGAAAATTATATCGTACTCAGCAAAAAAGAGATAAAAACCCCATCCCTGGAGACAAGTAATTGTTTCATGTGGCTTAGTCCGGAAGAATTATTAAGAGTATCAGGAGCTATTGTGGATTGTTATTTAAATCAGGGTACAAAACTTTATACTGTTAAATACATAGAACCCCGAATACAGGAGGCATCTGTTATTACATATACCCCAAGTACAGATGTTATACAGCTGATAAAAAAAGATCCGAATGTTCTGCAAAAAGCGTCAGCCCAATTAAGTGAAAGTATCCGTATGGAACTGGATAACAGGCTTAAGCAGTTTTATGGTAATTACAATGGTGAAATTACCTGGGACCAGCTTGGAAGCTATTATCACAATAGTATGAATAACACAAGTCAAATTGACAATTCTAACATAGGCAATGTCACAGATAATACCGGAATTAATGCAACAGAAAACGATCAAAAAGAAGAAAGTGGGGAGGAGATATATTATGTCGATTAAAGCAAATGTAATAGGGTTTCTTGGGATTGAAACCTACGATCTTATATTATACATATCGAAACTTCTCATAAACCTTAATCAGGAAGTATTAATTATAGATAATTCAGAGACAGAAGCCCTTACCTGCTGTATTCCAATACCGGAATCACTTAACCCGAAAATAAGTAAGATAAATTACCGGCATATTGATTTTGTTAAGGAAAGAACAAGTAACGAATATATGGATGATTATGATTTCATTTTCGTAGATTTTGGGTTTAAAACATCAAATAAAGATATCAAAAATTGTTCCTTTATTTATTTAGTTACTGATAAACAGCAGCATAATATCTTAAGAATTCAAAATCTTAAACTGACGCAGGAGGTATATTTAATAATAAAAGATATTATTAAAAGTGAAAATGCGGCTTATTTAGCGGATAACTTAAAAGAAAATAAGATAAATGTGAAACAGTACTATTGCCTTTATTATGATGATGCTGATAAAGAAAATATGATTTCCCTGCAATATAACAATGATATTAAATTTAAGAATCAATCCGGCCAGTTAAAAGAGCTATTGAATCAGTTAATCATTGAGACACTTCATTTTAATAAAACAGAGGTAGGGCAGGCCTATAAAAAGGCGAAAAGGGGTGCATAATTTGAAAATAGTATTTTGGGGTACTGTACCAGGACAATCCGGTAATACCAGCAATCTGGTTGCGGTTGCAGTCATGTCTACCTTAATATTTAAGAAAAGTACACTTTTACTGAATAATCATTTTTTAGATAAAAGCCTGGAAAAAGCCATATTGGGTAAAGCAGCAGGGTTGGATATGTTTGAAGATATCGGACTTGATTCCTTATTAAGAAATATTAAAATATCTGAGTTAAAAGAAGATATTATCAGGAATTCAGCTATCTCACTTTATAACAACAGAATTCATATACTACCTGGTACTACGAAAGAAAACAAGCATATGTTTGAGACAGAAATGTCTCAAACATTGCCAGCTATCATAAATTCCCTCAATAAATTTTACGATTTTATGTTTATGGATTTAGTTCCGGGAGCTGGGGAAATATCAAAAAGAATGAAAGAGGAAGCAGATGTAATCGTCGTAAATTTCCCCCAGAATAAAAATGTAATTGATGATTTCTTCAGTAAATATCATCTGCCTGGGAATAAGACGGTCTATCTGATTGGAAAGTATAATGGTAATTCACGGTATAACCTGACTAATCTGGAAAGGAGTTTCCCTTGCTTAAAAAACAGGACTGCGGTAATTCCTTACAACGTAGAGTTTATGGATGCTTTAGCAGATGGAAAATTATTAAATTATATGATAAAAAACATGGTGAACGGCAAAGGAGATGAAAATATATTCTTTATGAAAATGGTTAAACAGGCAGTGGATTTGATGTTTGGTGACCTGGTGAAAGCAGGTGGGATTATTTGATATTAAATATACTATTAATTTTTCTAATATCAGCAATTGGATTTGGATTCCTCTTTTTTATTGGGAGAAAAGACGAATCCATCACAGTGGAAGCACAGACAGATCCATACAGTATTCCTTATCTTGTTCAGGAAGTTAAAAATACGTTCGATAGTATATTAAATAAAAATATTGCAGACTTAAACCTGAATAAACAAGAAACGGTGAAAAGGGAGAAAATTAAAAGCTCAATAAGAAAAAATCTACGAAACTGCAGCCTGGGGGACGTCGGGGCAAAAGAATATGTGAAAGATTATATAAAAGAAATACTGCAAAAGAATTTAGGAATCCGTGAAGATAATATAGATAAAATTATTCCATTCCATAAAAGTACACTGTTAACAGCACAGGATAAATTTGAAATAATTCTTTTTATCTTTAAAAAGCAATATAAATATGATGCTTTTTCTATGCTCCTTGATACTTATCAATTGGCGGATATAAAAATTGTTGGTGATACGGAACGTTATGAAATTACGAAGCCGGAAATAGAAGGGATCTATGACGCGGAAAGTATTTGCCTGCATTTTATAGACAAATTGGAAGTTTTAGCTCAGAGGATTTATCAATTATACAAAGGGTTTGGAATAATCGATGAAATAAGGGACATGAAAATTGATGGAGTGTCAGGAGGAATTTCAGGTATACCGATTGATTTCTATACTTATAATGCTGAAAACATGCAAACAGTAGATCACAAAAACTTAAATGCATATGACAGTATTTGGATTTTTTACAAAGGGAAAACCGTACATCTATCCTTTTTAGGGTTTGAATCGCAGAATGAGCTGATCCGGGTGTGCAAAAATATCTATCGTTATGGAAATCCCGGACAGCTTAGTGAATCGAAAGGATATATTGCGAATGACATGAAGGATGGATCAAGGGTGGTTACCTTCCGTCCGCCATTCTCAGACCGTTGGGCTTTCTTTGTCAGGAAGCATGACAGTATCGTGGATATGGATATCCGTAATATTATTACGGATGAAGGGAATGAGATGCTTATTGATATCTTAAAGTGGATGGTACGGGGATGTCTGGTAATTGTCATAACGGGGGAAATGGGAAGCGGCAAAACTACTTTATTGAAATTATTAATTCAGTTTATACGGAGAACCTTTACCTTACGTGTCCATGAGCAGATATTCGAATTAAATTTAAGTAAAGTATATCAGGACTTTAATATTCTTACTTTGCGGGAAACGGAAACAATCTCCGGTCAGGAGACCCTTGACATCATGAAAAAGACCGATGGAACGGTAATTATCTTAGGAGAAGTGGCATCCCATGCCGCCGCTAACTGGCTGGTAGAAACTTCACAGATATCAAAGATGACTATGTGTTCCCATCATGCCCAGACAACGGAGGATTTGGTAGATAATCTAAAAATTGCCCAGTTAAGGGTGGGAGGATTTCAGAATGAATTTCTAGCTGAGGAACAAGTTGTAAAAGCAATTAATATTGATATTCATATGGAAAATATCAATGGTCATAGATATATTTCAAGAATCACAGAAATTGTTCCACTTACAGAGAATGATTATCCCAAGATGATCATACCTGCTGCCATTGAATATTTTAAAAGGAACACAGACCGGAAGGCTTATAAAACGGTAGATATTTCCAGATTTGAGGCTGGTAAATATGTATTGACAAATTCTTTCAGTAAACGGGCAAGTGACCGTATCTTAAAGAATCTGAATGAAACGGAACAGAAAGAATTTATAAAGTTATTCCATTCCAATCTACAGGAGGTAATAATTTATGAGTAATACGCAAATGTTCCAGCTGCTGCTTTTTTTACTGGTCTTAACACTCTGTATCTTGTCAATTCTCTTTTTTGTGGTAAGAAAGAACCTGGAAGAAAAACAGAAATATTCTATTTTCATAAATGGGAAAAAAAAGTCCGCTAAAAATCTGACACTTATCTGGTATGAATTTTTCCTCCAATGGAGATTTACCAAAAGATATATTAAAAAAATAACGAGACAATTTGAAATACAAATGCCGGGAGATTATAAAAAAATAGCGGATAATTCAATGAAGGTAGTACTAAGGACCTGGGGGCTGGATCTGATATTATTCATATTTCTATTAACCCGAAGTCCCACACTATATGGGGTATCACTAACCGCAGCATATCTGTTCATTTTAAATAATCAGATAATTTATTCTGTCGTTGAAAATAATGAAATTAAACTGCTGAAGCAATTTGATAAATTACTTGGGGACATCAGACAGAATTATCAATCCCACGGCATGGTTGATGAGGCAATCTATGATTCAATTGAAACGGCACCTTACCCCATTAAATTACATGCAGCAAAAATTCATACTATTTTAAGTGCTGAAGAGGCCTATGAAGAAGTCTGTAAATATAATGGGAATGTACCAAATAGATTTATAAAAATTTTCTTAGCTTTATGTGTTATGATGATGACTTTTGGTGATAAAAAGGTTGAAAATCAATCCTTATTTTTAACAAATATAAAGTATTTAAAACAGGAAATAAACACAGAGATATTAAAGAGGGAAAAAGTGAAACATCTTTTTTCCGGATTAATTTTTATAAGTATTATGCCTGTTTTATTTCTAAAATCAATCCAAAGCTGGGCTGTCTTTAGTCTGCCGGAAATGGAAAGTTATTATAAAGGGGCTTTTGGAATTCTTACAATGGTTTTAATTTTTGTAACTACGGTAACATCTTATAACCTGATCAATCGGATGAAAGAGAATAGGCAGCCAGAATTAAAAAATTATATAATTCTGGAGTATTTTACTAAAATACCGGTAGTAAATAAGATACTTGACAATATAACAAATAAAAACTATGGCAGAACATTAAAAATTCAGGATTTAATTAGAAAAACAGGTGAATCCATAACAACGAAGCAATTAATTTTAAAACGCCTGACTTACAGCATTGCCGCATTTTTTTGCTGCATCTTAATATCCATTACAATTCATCATAATCTTAAATCTCAAATCCTTACTAATTTCCAAAATCTCAATTATCTACGTTCGTCAATTCCGGAAAATCAAATAGAAGATATCAAAGAGTTAATAGAAAAATACGTAAATCAATATAAAAAGCATAAGGTTGTACAAAAAGATATGGAGGATAATTTATTAAAGGAGGGGATGATTAAAAATAAACAGTTTATGACAATGACCGCAGAAGAAATTGTTAAGAGGATTAACAGTTATCACAATGAATATTACCGTTGGTATGAACTACTACTAACAGTTCTGGCAGCAGTGGCAGCATATTATGTACCTTATTTGAATTTGCTGTTTTTAAAAAAATTAAGGCAGATGAATATGGAGGATGAAGTGATACAGTTTCATTCTATTATTCTTATGTTAATGCATATGGACCGTATGACCATTGAAACCATTCTGGACTGGTTTGAAAATTTTGCAGTGATATTTAAAAATTCCATACAAGAATGTATCAATGACTTACAATCAGGAGATATCGAAGTACTGGATGACTTAAAGCTGAAAGAACCCTATGAACCTTTTGTCAAAATAATAGAAAATCTTCAAATAAGTGACAAAATCGGGATTAAAAGGGCCTTTGATGAAATCGCTGTGGAACGTTATCATTACCAGGAGAAAAGAAAATTAGAGAATGAAATCAATATAAAGGATAAATCAATACTTGGTAAAGCAATTGCTTTTATACCTTTCATTATAACCATAGGTTTATATCTGATTATACCGTTTATTGTAGAGGGGTTAACCCAATATGCCGGATACATGGAGCAGATGAAGAATATTAATTAGAAATCAGTTTATTGCAACGTTTAAAAATTAAATAAATTATAGAGGAGAAAAAAGTAATGGATAATTCATTAAAAGGATTAATTTTAGCAGCAGGTGTCATCATAACTTGTTTAGTAGTGGGAATTGGTTTTTATATCAGCAGGGAAGCAAGTGCAGCAGCGACAAATGGAATTGGACAAATCAGCAGGATGAATAAGGAAGTAGCGGAATCAGATAAGGTAATGTATGACGGATTGGATGTAACCGGAAGCGAAGTAATTAATGCAATTAACAAATATAAAAGTGAAGATATTTCTGTAAAAGTACAAACAAAAAAATCCATTGTTTATTATAATCGGTTATTAACGGATGATGATAAGGAATTAGGAAATGAAAGTTCAGCATCCGTTAAAAATACCCAGACCATTACAAGCAATTACTACATAAATCAAAAGGCCCAGTTTACAGGTGAAATTTTAAGGGATGTTAATGACACCATTATCGGGATTTCTTTTGTTCAACAATAGATATGCAGAACGTGACTAAACTTTTAGGGATGGTAACTTATCTTTTAATATTTTGCATGGCAGTAACCATTTTGTTATTTCAAGACCGGTCATTAAACAGGTTAATAACTACTATAAAAAGTGATATAAGCAACCAAAATATTTTCTATGAAGATGAAAGTACTTTAGAGGAAATACAAGAAGGAAAAGTTACCTATGCAAAATTAATTTCAACACTTTTCGGTAATCCTGATTATGATATCCAGATCAATAACATTATAATATTAAAGGAAAATTACAATTATCAGGAATTTGATTTTTTAAGCATTCCTGAAGGGGAATATACGAAGTCTTATCAATATGATTCTTCCGGTAATATTGTGAGGGTGATTTACAAAAGTTAATAAAAGGGACTCTGCTTTTTGAAGAGTCCCATAAAAAAGAAAGGGGAACGAATGAGCAAAAAGAGTTTATATAAAGTCTTAGGGTTAATTTTGGCTGTTGTGTTAGTAGTACCAGTATTGCCGGCCAAAATTATAAAAGCAGCGGAAAACCCAGGTAAAAACTTAGCAAAGGAAGAAGCAGTTGTAAGTCCTGCAGCGATTACAGCCATGGCAGAAGAAGTGAATACAACTTTGAACTTAATGGAGGGTATCATTACTGTTACAGATCAGTCTTATGTGCAGAAAACAAGTAGTGGTGCGATTGTAAGCCAAGGTGATATTGCCGGTGAGCTTATACTTACAGGTATTCAGCCAAATGCATGGGATGTGACCCTTAATGGTATTAATATTCCTACCATTAGATTCAAAAATGCGTCATTAGAAGGAGCTATAAAAGGAAATTTTACATGTGCATTAAACTTAATAATTGAAGGAGAATGCTCATTTAGAAATTTAATTTCCCCTGCAAATACCATACCTAAAATTAATGTAACAGGGGAAGAAGACTGTCTGCTTAAAGGTTCACCTATTATATCACTAACAAATATGAATACTGATATAATAGTATCGAATTTGACATTTAATTCAGGTGATTACCAAACCAGTATCAACTCAAAAGGAAATATAATTATAAAAGATTGCAATTCATTACAAACAAAAGTATTTTATACATATGTTAATGATTCAACTAAGACTTTAACTTTAGAAGATAGTAATTTTGAGAATTTATCTATAAGTACATCATCGAACCTAATAATTGATAATGTAACTGTTAGGGGCGGTACAGGCTCTTTAGCTGCTTATGGTGGCGGAACCATTAAAGATAGTACACTTCATCTATCTTCAATTGAATTTAGAGGAACCTTAACGAAAGTTCTTGATTCTACTATATATCTTCATTATAAAGGTTCTGCTATTAAATCTTATAGTACAGTGTCATTAAGTGGATCAACTATTACAGATTCAAGTAATAATGCTTATAATTGGATTATATATAGCTATGCAAACTTAATCATCGATGATTGTAGTATCATTTTAAAAGGAGCGAAAACAAGTACAAATAGATTTTATTCAGGAGATGCAAAAGCTATAGTTGATCCAATAAATTCAGGAAATAAGCCATTATTCCTGAATAAGTTAAAAGTACCAGGTGCATCGGTTTCTTATGTTACAGTCTCAGTAGATGGACGAGATACTGTGAATTTAGGGACTGATACGGACGGATATTTATATTTATATCTGCCAACCGGAGATCATACAGTAAAAGTCAGTGACAAAAACGGGAATGATTACGAAAAGACATTTACAGCAATAGAAACAAGGGAGACATCAAGTAATTCCAATATCGCAGGAGAGTTAGAACCGGCCAAGGAATCTGCTGATATAAAAACTCCATACATAAATGCAGAACTCCAATATTCCTTTGATAATAGTAACTGGAATAATGCAGTTACAGATGAAGCAGGGTATTTTAAGACAGTGATTCCGGATAATGCAGTCAGGATTTATAGTAAACTTGTTGAAAACGGGGAGTATAAATATGCAATTATTTCAGATGGGACAGTTGGGCAATTTTATGATGATAAGCCAATCATTACAGAGCAAAGCAGCTCTAATCTAACGATTAAAAAAGGACTGCCGGGAACCATTTATGTAACTTCTAAACCTTACATAACAGGGGATACCTTAACCTATCAATGGCATAAAGACGGGGAATTACTTTCCGGAAAAACTTCCCCGGTATTACACCTTCCTATACCGCAGGTTTCGGATGCCGGTACCTATACCTGTATTATTACTGAATCAGATGGAAGGATGATTACATCAATCCCGATTACCGTGACAATAGATGAAAGTCAGCCGGAAGAAGAGGGCGAGTTATCTATCATTTCGCAATCCTCCAACAAAACATTGATAATAGGTTATTCCACTGAATTATATGTAAATGCAAAACCATCCTTAAGTACCAAAGAACTGACTTATCAGTGGTATAAGGACGGGGAAAAGGTATCCGGTGCTGTCGATAATAAATTGAATTTAAATTCGGTAGTGCCAGAGGATTCCGGCTCCTATGTATGCCGGGTTTACGAGGACAGTAAATATCTTGATTCCGGTCCAATTCTGGTTACAGTAGAAAATAATCCGTTAGAAGATGATGTAACGGACCTAAATAACCAAGTATTAGATTTGACTTCACAGGCAGGAGCTTTAACAGATCAATTAAATACCGCAAACCAGGATAAGGAAACGTTACAAGATACGATTAACAGTCTGGAAAGCCAGATTGAAAGCGATACGGGCCAGATCAGCGACCTGCAGGGTAATATAACAGAATTAGGGCAGGAGCTGCAGGACGCGAACGGGGATAAGGAAGTTCTGAATCAAACGATTACGGATTTGAATAACCAGATAACCGGATTGAATGACCAGATTCTATCCTTGCAGGCAGATATTGAAGCTGCCAATGAGGATAAAGAAACACTGGAAGAAACCGTAGCAGGATTACAAATTGACATTATTAACTTAAATGGACACATTATTTTGTTACAAGGAAAACTGTCTGACAGTGAAGAAGCCAATACCGGACTTTCCGACCAGGTAACGGAATTACATAGCACCATTTCCGGATTGGAAACGGGCATTACAAACCTTCAAAGTGAACTGGATACTTTGAATGAAACGAATACAAATCTAAAGGGGCAGCTTGATGCAGCCAATAATACGATAAGCTCATTAAATGCCCTGTTAGTTATAATCAAAAGCGAATTAGGGGTAGCTAATGATGATGAAATCATCCCTGCTATTCAGCAGGTAAAAGCCCAGTTACAACAGGAAACAGCTAAGAATAGTTTGTTGCAAGGACAGTTGGGTGAATTAAACGAAGAACTTCATACAGCTACGGATAATAATTCCACACTGGCCGGGAAATTGCAGGAATTAATGAATTTAGCCGGATCAGAAGATACGGATGGGATTAAAGATAAAATCATTGAATTGCAGAATAAACTAATAGATTCAGAAACCCAAATAACGGAATTGGAACAGGTAAAAAATGATTTAATCAGCGACCTGGAAGAAGCAGAGCAATTAAACCGTTCCTTACAACAAAGAATCGATGAATTATTAGCGTTATCCGGTTCGGATGGTGAAGAATTAAAAAGGCAGATACTAGATTTAACAGATGAAATCAATCAGATGATTCTAAACAATCACAAACTACGGGAGTCCATTGACAATTTAAATGCACAGATTACAGAGATAAATACTGAAAAAACTGTTTTAGAGAGTGAAATCGTAAGACTAGAAACTCTTCTGGATAGTGCGAATAGTACCATTGATGAATTGAGACAGGAACTTGCTGATCTGGCAGCCGGTAAAAGCGGACTGGAAAATGAAAATGCTGCAATGAAAGCTGAAATAGAAAAGTTAAAGCAGCAGTTAGAAAGCAATAACCATTCTGGAAGTGGCAATAGCGGAAGTTCAAATAATTCAGCTGAAGTAAAAGAACTACAGGATAAATTAAACCAGGCTTTAAGTGACCTGGAAAACACGAAAACTGAATTGGAAAAGTTAGAGGAAAATGCAAGTGATACAGGAGGAACAGATACAGGAGATATGGAAATAAAGATTCCGGAAAATTCGGTGGTTATACTGCCGGTAGAAAAAGCAGACGAACCGGTAATAAAAGAATCTGCGGATAAACTGATTACAGAAGATAAAATCACTGCAGAAGATGGCTGGGAGATTACTCCTACCCTGGATTCCGGTTGGGCAAAAGAAATTAATCTGGTGGATGCAGTCGGACAGACCAATCAGGAAGAACAGGTAGACTTTTCTTTCTATGCAAGAGAAGAAGATAAGCCGGAACAGGTTTACAACCAGACGGTAAAAGTAGAAAAACCGGTTGCCATTCCCAATTTTACAATGGACAAACTCATTTATATAGGTTCTGAATTTAAATTGAAGGTGATGAACATTCCCACAAATTCTAAATTAGTTTATGAAAGTGCCGACAGCAGTATTGCTAAAATTAATAAAACAGGAATAATTACACCGGTGAAGGCGGGTGCGACAAAAATAACCGGAACAGTTAACAAAGGTGGAATACCTTACCAGTTTACGGTTAAAGTAACGGTAAAGGAAGGGACACATAAATCGCTTAATCTGAAAGACCAGACGGTACAGACCTCATCAAATGAACCGGTGCTGGTCGTATATAAATTAGTCAATAAAGGTAAGACTACTAAAATTGACTTAAATGGGTATGCGGATAACGCCACTGTATCCTATATCAGTACAGATAGTAATATTGCTTCGGTTAACGAGAAAGGAATTATAAAAGGTGTGAATAAAGGAAATACAACGATTAATGTTACTCTTGCACAAAATAATACAATATACACTTATATCATTAAGGTCAGAGTCGATGATGGAACGATAGATGACGCTATGTGGGATTATCTTACAGCCGCATAATTATCTATAAATAATAATCCTGCCCTTATGTAAAATAAGGGTAGGTAATACCAAAAGAGGTGTATCCAATGAATTCATTCAGTAAAATAGTTGCGTTCATACTTGTAGCAATTATAATGTTTCTTGGACCATTGTTATATATGGCACAAAAACAGGATTCCATAAACCAAAGTTATATATCAAACGAAACTACCCGATTTGTTGACAGTATAAAAAACACAGGATTAATGAGCCGGGAAATGTATATGGATTTTATCCGTAAAATTGATCATACCAATAATTTATACAAGATAGAGATTATACACAGCCATAAGGTTGTGGAGCCTGAATATGACGAAAATGCGGGAGTATTTTTAAATGATTATTTTACTTACTACACAAATACCTATCAGGATGAGATCGTAAGTGCATTTGATCAGGGAGAGGACTATAATTTTTCACAAGGAGATTACATATCCATTACTGTTGTAAATCGTACAAGAACACTTGCTACGAAATTAATGGAATTATTTTATAGGGCGGATATCCCGGAGAAACAGATATTGGTTACATACGGAGGTAGGATACGGGATGAAGTTAACTAATTTAGCTATTATATTTTTTGTAATCAATATCTTATTGACGACCATACTTGATGTAAGAACAAATAACTTAACAGCAGTTACTAATAAAAAAATAGAATATAATAAAGCACTGGATAGTGCAATTGATGATGGTGTTATAGATTTAGTAGAAGTAGATAGTAAGAGAAATCTGATCCTGAATAAGGAAGCTGCGGTGAATCAATTTTATGGATCTTTATATGCTAACTTTGGGGTAATAGGGGATAGCAGGTTAGAAAACAGCTTAAAAGGCTATATTCCAGTCATTTTAATTACAGATACTGACGGTTTTTATATTTATTACTCAGATATATACCAATCGGATGGAGAAAAACAAATCGGACAAAAGTGGAGTGAAAAAGTACCTTATGCTTACGAAGACGGCAGTCTGATTTATAATTTGACTCTGGGAAACTATGTAACAATATATGATAAATCCTCGAATGAAATTTATGAAGGGGATTACAGGGATCTTAAAATGCAGTTTCCTGATTCTATAATGGCTGCTGAGGATACTTTTGATATTATCCGTAGAAACACTATAATTTCTGCAATTGAAGAAAGAATGAACTATTATATCAATCAACATAATAATATTGCGAATCAGTTTGGAATAACTTATCAGTTCTGGCTTCCTCAGATTGATAAAACAGACTGGTACCGGACAATTGATGATATCAGTTTACTGGTAATATTTCAAGGTTATCCATACAATGCTGCAGGGTTAGATACTTATAACCATTATGCCCTGGGAGGTGCGAGAATTAAAAAATCAAAGGTATACTATATAACGGAAAATAACGGGATACAGTATTATCATAAAGCGGATTGTCCTCATGTAAATGAAGTAGAAGGAATAATAGCTTATTATAGTAAAGAAGAATGTGCCCTGGAAGGAGCATATCCATGTCCGGATTGTAATCCATAAATAGGGGGGAGCAGATGCCAAACCGGAATTCATATTCGTTTCTTGCTGTTTACATTTCCCTTTGTTAAATGGTATTATAGTCAAATATTTTTATAATGGTACTTATCTATTACGTAACATAATTATTTAAACATTGACTAGTCATATATAGGGTGGTAAAATTTGTATGTAGTTATGTGCCATAATATGGAATTTTGATGTAAACAGATATAATTGTAAACAGATGTATCTCCATAAATATTTATTTTTGAACCATTTAAATTACATTTATGCAGATAGTAAAATAATTATTATATATTGAGTTACAATTTAGTTTGTAGTGAGACATAACGAAACAGGAAGGCTTTACAAAACGTTCTATCTATAATGATAAGGGGAATAAGAATTAAATCAAAAATGAGAAAATCAGTAGTTAGAGTACTCTCGGAAACGAATAGCAGCAATAGAAGATATTTTAGATGCTGAATATAGGCTGAGGAAATTTTCTGTCTATCATATGTATGTTTTTACTTGCCTTTCCTTCACTACGTTCAGACGGTCTGCGTAAAAACATACATACGATATCACGAAAATGGAGATGAAATTTTATTGACAGCATCTAAAATATCAGTAAAGTCAGGCAGTGAGGGTTTTCGAGAATACTCAGTTAATGAAGGGAGATTTTAAAATGAGGGATAAAACGCTAAAAAACCGAGGATTAAACCTATTATTAGTAATCGCAATTCTGGCAACAACGATCTTAGTGCCAGGAGTACCGGCAGCTGCAGTCAGTAAGATAAAGATATATAATTTTATCAAATTAGCGGTACAAGCAACCGGGCTGGAGGTAGAAACAACATACCTAAATGCTGCATTAAAAGCCGGGATTGTAAAGGACGGGGATTTTTCAGACTATAGTAAGTATACAACCAGGACGGATGCAGCTGTTATATTGAACCAGGCCGATGAATATTTGCATGGTGATACCGTGGATGCAGACTTACTTTCTTTGATATTGAGCAGCCGTATTTCTGATATTAAAAAGATAGATGCAGGCAAGAGGGAAGCGGCAGCCAAAATCTATGCCAAAGGCTTTATGAAAGGTTACAGCAACGGTTATTATATACAGAGCAGGGAGTTTCGGGGCAGCGAATATATGACTGCTGCAGGGGCAAAAGGTGTCGTAGCAATGCTTAAGAATACCCAAAAAAGAGCGAAATTGAGTCCGGACGGTCAGCTGATCCGCACAACAAATCTTCCTGGCAATGCAAGTAAATATGAATATATATTGGCTACTTATCCAAATTCTTTTTATGAAATGAAATTCGGATACCAGCGGGCGACATATTCATATGAGCCGGTAGAGGGTATAGATTATGCCAGCCCTGCTAAAGTTATCGGCACAATGAAAGGCTTGAATACGGGGGCTGATGGAAAATGTATTTATGTAGATGACTGGATGGATAAAGTTGAACGGAATCTAAAGGCCAGGCTTAATGTAGATTACCGAACCATTGATACTGCCTGGCTGAACGACTTGCGGAGCACCTATTTTGTTTTTAATGATGCTGTATTAGATAAGGATACAACAGACGATATCAAAGATTATATTAAATTTGTCAAAAAAAATAAGGTTGTAATTAAAAGCAGTGTCATTGACGTAGAGCCTTCAACCTTATATTTTGATGATGGTTATTGGATACGTGTATATGCAAAATTCAAGGTTTCGTGTTCGGGGGATAAACTAGAACAGGAAGATGTATTTTTTGGATGTAATACTATTATGTTAAATAACTTAAAAAAGGACACTTGGTTTACGGGGGTTTATGAATTCAGGCTAGGAACAAGTAGTGTAGGCAGCAACGGAAGTGATTTTGCTGTGAAGGATGATTCTTTAAATGATTACTTTTTCAAAGGAGAAAATTAATAGGGAGAGTGAATGAAAAAAATAGAAAAAACTTTACGTATATTTGTTGTAATATTTTACTTCGCGTTTATTTTTCTCCAAAGTAAACAGGTAAATGCTGAAAAACCTGATATTGATATCATAAAGAAAGGCGATTGTACTTACTGGCAATTTGTAACGATAGATACGAAAGCAAAAACGACAACTACCTGGAAAACAATCGGTTTTACATACTGCTTACAGAATACAGGCGGATATCCTAAGCAAGATTCGAATGGTAATGGTAAGCCGGATGATTATGCAGTTGTTTATTTATCTCAAGGGGAAAAAAAAGAGGAGGATATTAGTAATGGAAAAGTTCGAGTTACTTTTACCCTAGACGAAGATACTATACTTAATGCATTTAAAGGAACAGTTTTGGAAGGTGTAAAAGAAGGTGGTACGGTTTATCTGAATGGTATATTTCAAGTCATGCATGGTACAGAGACATTATCTACAAAATATTTTGACTGGATTGGTGATAATGGAATAGGAACGGCAGAACCTTGGGCAGCCGGTGCGGAGGAATTTCATGACCACTTTAATGTACCGGTTATATTTCATTCCCCTACAACCTATCCGGTTATCATAGAGCGGCAGTTATATCATTCTACCGGAGGAAATGATGTTATTGATACAAAAAAGGTTACAGAACAGCTTATCAATACAACTTTTTCAGCAGATTGGCAAAACATACCTAAAGAGTATCCAGTGGGTAGTGATACCTATTATTTATACCGAGTTTATTACCAATACCAAACAAGCGAACCTGATGACCCTAAGTTAACATATGGTCAAAAATTAGGAAATCGTAAAACGGAAGTAAGCCCTATATTTTATTATGATGACTGGATAGACCAACTTGGTTATATAAGGGACAGGGACTTTACAGTAAAACCCCATGGACTTAAAATTGTCGCTTTGTACCGGAGGTTTGCAGATATAGACCCTACCGTGGGAGAGGATAAAAAAGCCAGGGAGTTTGAGGAAATAGACCCTACGGCTGTAATTGGAGCTGATGCAAGGGAAAATGAAAATTATGATGTAACACAGGGTATACCGGGAACGGAATCCCTTTATGCGAATGCCTTCACCAGTAACTTTTTATCCGGATATACCTTTATCAGGAAGTATGGTACGATAAGATATCCGGTCAATGTGACAAAGACCTATAATCTCAAATGGTCAACAACACACACGGAATATGATGAAAATGGTCAGCCGGCATCAACAACAGAAGTACATCATGATGTGTCAGTACCCAAAACAATGACATATTTTATTGACCGCGGGTATTCTTATTGGGTGATTGATTCCCTGGCAGTCTACAGTTTGGATAAGGCTGTCTTAAATAATAAGGCGCTTCTTGGTGGGAGCATAACCCTGACACCTAACGGTTATACGGAACCTGCGGTTAGTTATAGTCATAGTGATGCAGTATCTGACCATATCACTCAACCGATAATTGTAACAGTGCCGAAACAACCCGAAACAATTGGGAGTTATAGCGATACGTCTGAACCGTCTATACCGAATGAAGACTTTACATCAGATGCAGAAGCAAGTGTAGATAAAATCCTTTGTAAAAATGATAACCTGATATTTAATGGTCAAACCATCATGACAGATGCAGAAAAGGAAGAAGCTGCCCTGGAACCGGAAGAACTTCCTGATGGCTTAGAAGAAGTCGGGGAGGATGTTTTGTACAAATCAAACCTGGTAATTCCCGGTACTATAGCGAACGGAGACTATGATACAACCGGCACGGTTACTTATAAACCGGTTGTAGAATTTAATCTGCAGACAGTTACGGAATATGAGCTTGCAGATATTAATAATGTCGTGGTACATACCCCAACGGTCTGTGATGCACAAGTCCAGAATAACATCAAAGATAATCAGTTGATAGGTCCGGATGAATCAAGAGCATCCTTAGTTCTGGACAGACCCTTTTACGTGACGCTGCCGACTACCGGCGATCACCGTTATATACCAGGGTATGGATATAACGAGTATGATAAATACATAGCATCCAGGCAAGTTAAATTCCCATTTGATGTATACCGTGACAGTTCCGCAAACGGTACATTTGTTCCGACCGGTACCTGGACAAGCATTGGAGAAGATACTCAATTCTATTTGCCAACCTGGGTAAATGAAGGAAAATATACCATCAACTTCCGAAGCATGGCCATTAATTCTGCTGCAAATAATGGAAGCAGTAAAACTGAAACTTTGGCCAATATGGAATTGGAAAACTATGTAGCTACGGATACTGTCAATGTGGAAGTATCCGGCCGAATCTATGGTTTAAAACTTTACGATATATCCGATTACCCAATGTGGGAAGATGTTTTCCGTATGCCGAATTCCTTAGCATTAACCGGTTTTAAATATACAGTAGGGGTTAAGGACCAGAATGGAAACAGTAATGGCAATAATGCAAAATATACATTGGCATTGATAAACGGGGAACATCCTAAATATAGTAATATTGGCGCTTTAAAAACCGGTTATGTATCCAGATTTAGTCTTCAGACAGTCGGAAATCTGTATGGAGATGATGATTACATCCATATCACACCAACTTTTTATTATGTAGACAGTACCGGAAAGAACCGGCAGGAAGCAGATATCTATTATTCTGAAACCATAAACGGAAAGAAAAGTGAAATGGTAAAAATGGGTAGTTCTTTAGATCTGGAAAATAAAAAGAGCCTTAGGACGGGAGACCCTTATTTAGGTATTCCTCTCAATGAACTTCAGACAACTGCTAACATCAATGGTTTATCCCTAAAAGATTTAAAAGCACAGCTAAAAAAAGTTTTTACCTTTACCAATATTATGATACCGGAAAATCTTAGAACTTACGTGGGAAGCATAAATAGACTGCCATCTGGTCTAACAAACACAATGGTATCCGAATCAGTACAAAACTGGTATGGTGAATACTACCTGCCAAGTGAGATTCATGTTGCTCCCAAAGGATATGATATCCTGAATTATGTAAAAAATAATGGCGGATTGAATTATAAGGAAAACTTTTGGCTGAAAAATGGTTATATAATAGTGAATTTTGATATAGAAACTGTGAAGAATGGGCAAAGGCATTTAAGTTACATCAATAAGGACAATTCTAAAAGTGGTTTTTGCAATATGTGGAACCGGGAAGGATATCAATATAAAAAAGTCGATCATAATGGAAATGAATTTGAATTTACAGATGGTGACTATGTACTTTACTATACGGATAAAGCAGCAGCGAAAGACTACATCTCAGCGGGAACCCATTAAAGGGGTATAACTAAAAAAATTTTTGATCTAAAAGTATTGTTTTTTTTAATCCTTTATTACACTAAAGTGCAAGATATTAATTAGCTTACACTTTAATTTTTGTATGACTAAAAATATCTTTTCTTCATACATTTCGATATGCCTTACAGTGTGGACAAGGCTCTTTATTTATTTAGCGCATTTATGTTATCCTTAATCTTAAGGGAATATGATTTATTGTTACCTAGTCATTCCCACCAGACTTTTTTAGGAATATTGTAATAATATACCATTTGTGATATATTATAATCGAATTATTAAATAAATATTATAGCAATAATCCAATGCGAAGTTGGGTTAAGTACACTATTTATTTAACAAGGAGTATCAATTATGAAAAAGAAAATATCCGAATTATCAATTGATGAGTTTAAAAAAACATTCCCTATAATTTTAAAAGAGCATAACCCAAGTTATAAAGATTGGTATGAAAGTGAAAAACAGAACATTCTGAATGCTTTAAATTCCCAGGATATTGCACGAATTAATCATATAGGAAGTAGTGCAGTTGAAGGTTTGATTGCGAAGCCTACAATAGATATTTTATTGGAAATTGGCGGTTGTTGTAATGTTACAAAACTAATTGAGGATTTAAAAACAATTGGATATGGTACTGAAATTTTTACGCGAAATGACGATCCTATGAGATTATTACTTGGTAAAGGTTATTCTTCTGACGGATATGAAGAAAGAGTTTATCATCTCCATGTCAGATATTTGGGGGATTGGGACGAATTATATTTTAGAGATTTCCTTATAGAACATCCGGCGGTTTCAACTGAATATGGAAAATTAAAACTCAATATAATAAACAATATTGAAAAAGGCATTATAGAACGTGTGCCGAATGGAATACTAAATGGGTACTCACAAGCTAAATTAGCATTTGTCAAAAAATACCCTAATACCGCAAAACAGGAATATCAAAACAGATATAAACCAAGATAACAAGTAACTGCGATAAAGCAATTTTTTATTCTTATTGTATTTATGGAATGCAACTTCAAATGGCAGAAAGCAAACTAAAGTTATGATTGACCCCGCCGGACACCCTTTTTGCTTATGCTTGATGAAATCAATTATGGATAGTACCCATTTTGCGTTGCTATAGAAAATCCATGAAATACTAAAAAGTGATGTGTGTAAATTTATTATTAGTAAAAATTTAAGGAGACTTAATGAAAAAGATATTCAAATGCATAATTATCATTTTCTTATTTCTTTTTATACCTGTTGCGTTATTATTTGTTCCAATTGGAAATAATATTATTCTCAGAATACATACAAATGAATTGAAACATTTTCAATTGAATGCCGCTTATGAAATATTAGCAGCAGACAATGAGTGTGGTAAATTAGTGGGAAATGGAAATGGTATGCAGTATTTTTCAGCATTGTTGATTCGTTCAAAAGAGGATTTAAAATGGGAAAACAACGATTCGGAAGGTGTATTTCTTATTGAAGTAAATGATCCTTCTTTTTACGATTTTATAAATGGATATGACTATGGTGATTATTGCAAGGATATAAAGAAGAAACTAAAAGAGATCTGTAATTCAAAAAATTACTATGTACTGTATTTGTTCAAGGATGCCCCTTTAGATTCAATTTGGAACAATGACTTGCGAGCGCATTAGTCGAGCACGTTTACGATGCGGCATAGTTTGGTGAATCATATTTGAGGGGGGGTGTAACATTGAACAAATACCGAAAATTGCCAAATAAGATATCTGATCAAGCATAGCTAAATCATTACTGAACTATTAAATTAAAATATAAAGATAAAACGAAGAGCGACAAAAGAAAAGGTTAAGGTGGATACGCAAAGTAATTGAAGGAAGTATAGAACTTATTATTAAATAATGTAGATAGAATCAAATGCCAACTTTTAGCGGACACAATATTATAACTGCAATCAAAGTGGAGGATTATATATATTACAACTATTAGTGGAGGGATCAAAATGCCGGCTTTAAAAAAGATAAGAGACACAATGAAAAAGCAGAAAATCAATAACGAAATTATGGAACATATAGACTTTGAAGCTGACTGCAATAATCCGCATGCTATTATTTCTTTAATTGACAAAATGGATCAGTCTCTGACAAAAGAGCAATGTCTTTCAATTATGGAAAAACAAGGTTGTTGCAAAGGGGGGCAGCGTGATAAGGACTGTAAGGCATTTGCCTTGGAACACGCAGATAAACCTTTTTCTGAAAAACTTGCATTGATATCAAGCATTCAATATATGATGTCACCTTGTCTGAATGGCGATGGTACATTTACGATTACATTTGGCGGTTATCAAAATGGTGTTCACACGGGTATAACTACTTGTTCCTGTAGTTTGATTAAAAAATTAAAGCAACCTTTTTCCGTTTCGTCTACATACTGTGGTTGTTGTGCAGGACACTTTTTATATCACTATCAAAACGCTTTAGGAGTAAAGCTGAAATTGAAAGAAATCAATTCATCACCACTTAATACAAACGGTGAAAAACCTTGCAAGTTTACATTTGAAGTTCTCCATTAAAAAGACTTACTAAGCATTATGTGAAACTCCCGATTGGGAACAATCATTCAAGAGTAATCTGGGAATTTTTACGCAATGCACCTTGCTTGGAGGAGTTTAATGTTGATAAATTCAAGATGTGGACAAGTTGTTTGTTTTGCACGTCCTATGAGTCCATGGTTGGGAGAGGTAGTGATTGACAACAGATGTTCAACAGAAGAGACTTTTAATGATATCATCCGATATGTTGAAGCTAATCTATCTACAAAACGGATCATCTTTAAAGGAGTCACGCCCAACAATGAGCTATGGATTAAACTTTAATAGTGAAGATGAAGTAAAGAATGCATATGAAATGTTAGTAAAGGACGGAACGGTACTATTGCCCCTGGGTTCTCTTCCTTGGAGCGCATGTTGTGCTTAGTAGATAAATACGGTGTATATTGGTACATAACTGTGTAGTAGGAATAACTGTCAATGTAAACTGCTTGGAAGGGGATGTTAAAAGGTTCAAATCTGCAAGGGTTTTTAACATTCCATTATATTTATGAAGTGTGTATATTAATAAGAATGAAATAATTAAATCAGAATCTGTGGGGCGAAACATGATTGTAGAATATGGAAAATATAATGACATTGATTCATGGATGCAGCTTGTACATGCGGTTCATCCTAATTTCCCTGGACTAGGGACATTAGAAAGTATAAATGAACATAAATGCACCGTCAGTTTCCCATTATGTTACGAAATTACCGACTTTGGAACAACTGCGCCATCAATTTAGTACTAAGTTTAATTACATTGTCATTAAAAGCTTTACTGTAAGAACTTAAAGTATTAGAATAAAGGAAAAATAATAATACCTGTAAAAGAGATACTAGGGGGTAAACCTTATGAGCAGACTATCATTTATAACATTTTGCGTTGAGTTTTACAGTAATCATATTCATATGCCAAGTAATGAAGTATATCAGTTATTCAAAATAGAAGGCATCCTCAATCTGTTAGAGGAAGAGTATGATGATTTGCATGGAATGAGTATGGAATATCTGATGCAGTTTTTTGATGAATACTTAAGTGGGGTGAAAAAATGATTTTATATCATGGTTCTATAATTGAGGTTACAAGTCCTCAGATTATAAGAAGTGAAATTGGAAGAGATTTTGGTTTTGCCTTTTATACAACTGATATTTGTGAACAGGCTGTTAGATGGGCAAAAAGAAAAGCTTTAATTGAAAATCGAAAAAGTAAGAAGAATTATATTGCAACAGTTAGTCAGTACGAATGGAATGAAAAAACGGCATATAATGAATTACACATAAAAGCATTTCAGGGATCATCTATGGAATGGCTTGAAATGGTACTGGAATGCCGAAGTAATATTTCATATGAGCATGAGTATGATATTGTAATTGGAAATATTGCTAATGATAATGTTGGAGAAACGGTTTCCTATGTTTTGCAAGGTATTATGAGAAAAGAAGATGCCATAGAACGGTTAAAGTTTGAAAAAATAAATAATCAAATTGCATTTTGTACGAATAAGGCGTTAACCAGTTTAAAACACATTGGTAGTTTTATTGAATAGGAGGGAATATGGAGCATTATTTGATTAGAGCTACAATAATTCCAGAAGTGATATCTTTGATTATGAAAGAATACCCTATGACGCAGGAGATGGCATTGGAAACGTTCTACTCATCTGAAACAGGAGCCTTATTAGCACAAGATGAATCTGGATTATATGGACAATCTCCACTATATATTTATGGACTATTTAAAAGTGAATTCGAAGAAACAGATATGTTCCGCTCAATACAGTAATGCAGATTAAATGAAAAATGTGGGAGATGCAGTCATAAACTACTAACAGTCTATTCGTTTGATAGAAATATATATGTTCTATTCTCTCTTTTGGATTAGTAAAGTTGCGAGCAGTATGAACTTTCCATTATGAATAGATAGTTATCCGAAGTAATGCACCAAAAAAGCAGATACCTATCAGTTAGATATCTGCTTTGATTTATACCAGTAGCTGGTGCATTACTTTGGATAATTATATAGCACGAAACTGCGGTTGCCAGTAACCTATGGGGATTGAATAAGAAATTTTGTCCTTAAAGTAAATATATTAAAGAAAGTAAAACTTAAATGATAAATGTTTTCTTTGTTATCACAGAATTATAGGGTAAAATAAGCATAGTTCCCCCTTTCCCCCATAATTATATTACCGGGGATAATTGGATTATTAATCTGCAACCTGTCAGGTTGGGTGATAAGCATATCGTTTAAGCTTTGTACTATTGCAACGGGGGCAAAGAAATGCTTTCTTACCAATCAGTTTTTCAATTAATTCAGCGGTGGACAAAACAATTCTTTCTATGATTGGTGTATTGGTCAACATCTTACAGAACTTTAACTTTTTTGTTTTGTTACGATTACCAAGAATTCCGAAGTGGCGGATTTTCATAAATCCGCTGGGTAATACATGCAAAAGGAATCTTCGTATAAATTCCTGTGCAGTAATGGTCATGACTTTCCATTGGTTATTATCTTTATAGCCACGCCATTTGAAAGTTACATTGCCATCCTTACAATCCATGATACGGTTGTTTGAGATTGCTACACGATGTGTGTACCGGCCTAAATATTCAATAACAGTTGCAGCTGTTTTGAAAGGCGGTTTGCAGTAGACGACCCATTCCTCCTTGTAAATGGGAGTTAAAAAATTCTCGAATTCTTGCAGGAATTCCAGATATTTGATTTGATCATCAATAAGGATAGAAACTTTCCACGGAATTTCCGTGATACTACTTTGACAGGAAGAAAGAACTTCTTTTTAGAAGGAATCCATCGTATGAGTGGATTTAATCCTCCTCCGGGAACAATACTAATGAATATGAGGATGAAACATCAGATTTTGTCCCCAGGTAGGAAGGATTCCAGTAAATCCGGTTTCAGCGCCCAGATATTTTTTATCTGCAGATAATTCGGCCAGAGTTTGTGAAACTGCTTTGAACAGGATGTTGTAGCAAACCTCCTGGTTCTGTAAGATAACAGGATGAAGTGTGTGTGGGACTGTCATTACCACATGAAAATATCCTACATTTAATAGGTTAAATTTTTGGTTATCAATCCATTTTTCTTTGATCAGAGTCTGACATTTTGGGCAATGACGGTTCCTGCATGAATTATATGAGATCTGTTTATTACCACATTCGTCACACACGGTGACATGTCCACCTAAAGAAGAAGTACGGCACTTTATTAAGGAATTTATAACTTTCTTTTGTATGTAAGAGGTAGCATGATCTAGGCAGTATCCGTCAGCATATTGAATTAAGATATCTTGGAGTTCTGGCATTTATTGAACCTCCGATTTTAAAAACAGCGTATCAAGAGGACGAATCATATATTCTTCCTGTGTATGAGGGCTAAATCCAAGGAGGTGAATTTCCTCCTCCAGTTTTTGTAGAATTTCTTCATTTGTCATAATGTATGACCTCCTTTAAAATAGTTTGAGATTCTATTTTAAAGGTTTATGCATGGTTTTTAAAGTGATAAAATGGAAAAAAGAGGCATTAAACTACCGACATTGGAACCACTGCGCTAGCAGTTTAGTGCTATGTTTATGATGTATCAGTGCAGGGTAAAAAGTTAAAGGCTAGATTATTTATATTATACGAATATTATGGAGGACAACCATGAGAAAAGAAATATATTTATTTTTCTATTTACTACTATTTTTGCTGATGTCAGTAGGTGCATTTGTGTGGCAGATATTTTTTCCTAATATAGCAGAAAATTTCTCAGTATGGGGGCTTAACAGAGGATGGCAAACCGAAATTGCTTTATGGAACGTTGGGGTTGATATCGGTATTACCATCACCCTTATAAAGCATAACGTAGAATACGCAAAAATACTTACGATTATTTCGATTTCGCTTTGCATTATGTTGGGAGGACACCACCTTATCTATGCGCTTACAGCGACTAACGGGAATACTGGTCTGCATTGGATGGGAGCAAATGAGGTGCTATTAATAGGCGGAGGTTCTGGAATTTTCGCTCTCATCAAATCCCGTTGTTTCAAAAAGTAATAAGAAGCCAGAAGACATTTTGATAAGATCGGATATGATTTCCTTAATGTACATAATCGATGAAAATAAATGTTATTGCGTATGCTGGTGTAACGATGATTATAAGAACAAGATCTTTCAACGGCAGAGAAAAGAAGAGAGAGAGCCTTTCAATATGTGAAAGGCAATAACGTTCAAGTTATCTTGCCTATAGTAGTAATGCGGTGGTTGGCTGGTGTAATGCGAATACGAAATTAGATTGCCTGAAATGTGCTAGTTGGCAAAGATATATGGCATATGTGCCTTTAGATGAATCTGGCAATGATATAAAGGTGAAATCCATATTTTGTTTCATGATTGCACCAGACATGAAAAGGCAGGGCATTGCTACCCAATTATTGGAGCGTGTGTGTAAGGATGCGGTTCAAGACGGATTCGACTTTTTAGAGACGTACCCGTACAAAAAATCCAGTTATCAATCTTCAGATTTTGGTTGTTTTAAATTTGGGAATATGAAAATAAAAAAAGTATATCGGAAACTAATAGTAGCAATTGAAGATATTTTAGACGCTGAATAAAGCTACGAACATTTTCTATCTATCCGATGTATGTTTTTACTTGCCGGGCATTATTAATGCCTCCCTTCACTACATTCAGATGGTCTGTGTAAAAACATACTTGTGATTAACGAAAATGGAGGTGAAATTTTATCGACAGCCTCTAAAATATCTGTAAATACAGGCTGTGAGAGTTTCCGAGAGTACTCAAAAAGGAAAAGGAGAATGAGATGGAAAAACAGATATTTATTACGGAAGTCAGCATTATTGAGATGGAGGACATTCAACTAGAGCATCAGCAAAGATTCGTAGAAATCACTACGGACACCGGGTTGAAAGGATATGCCGGACCACTGGACGGAGAATATCAATTTCATGCCGTTTACGACAGGCTGCATATCTTTCATGACCACTTGGTGAACCAAGATATTTTTGACACAAACTTGAATTTCCAGCAATTCTGGAATCGTATTTATCCAGATAATCCTCTTAGTGCATATGTAAGTGGAAAAGATCCTCTCACCGGAAAGGAGGTCTGGCAAAAGCACAGAACTGCCAGACATACACCCACGGGAGAGATCATTACGGCATTCAGTGCAATCGACATTGCACTGTGGGATTTGCGTGGGAAAGCAAGTAACCGGCCTGTCTATCAAATGTTGGACGGTACACGGACAAAACTGCCGGTTTATGTAAGCTGCATGGGAAGCATGACCCCGGAAGATGCCCTGGGAAAGGGAAAGTATTGGTACGAAAAGGGATTCAAACGGCATAAGTGCTTTTTACCCCACCGCCCTGCCAGGCCGGAAGGAATAAAGGATAATCTTGAGATGGCTGCAGCGGTACGGAACGGATTGCCTGAGGACGCGGAAATTATGTTTGATTTGAGTAGGCTAAATGACCAGGTGGATGATATTCCTACACGCACGGAAAGACTGCAGTGGGCATGTGACATGGTAAAGGAACTAGAACAGTATCATCCTTATTGGGTGGAGGAGCCTGTTTCACCGGATGACATTGCGGGGTATGAATCTATCAGAAAAGCTAATCCGACGGTTAAAATCTCGGGAGGAGAACATCTGTATACGCGGTGGAATCTTAAGCCGTATCTGGACCGGGGACTTCTGGATTTTGTCCAATGTGATCCAGAGTGGTGCGGAGGGATTTCTGAGTTCATAGAGATCTGCAAAATGGTCGAACAATCTTATCCCAACGTCCGTGTTATACCCCATGGACATATGTTTCTTGCAGCACCTCAAGGAGTCGCGGCACAGTCTGAAATGGTGGCACCTATGGTGGAATATCTCTATCAGGTGATACCGGAGCGGACACGTTATTTAAAAAGTTCGGTAGAGCCTGTTTCAGGCGTGTTTATGATACCGGACTATCCGGGAGTCGGACCTGACCTTGATACAGCGAAATACCGGATTGTCAATGTATACAGAGGCAGCGAGTTGTGAAGGTGAATTTCACTTTGAGTACTCTCGGAAACTAATAGTGGCAATAGAAGATATTCTAGATACTGAATATAGGCCACGAACATTTTCTGTCTATCATATGTATGTTTTTACTTGCCTTTCCTTCGCGTTGCTCAGACGGTCTGCGTAAAAACATACATATGATAGACAGAAAATGGAGATATCATTTTATTAACAGCATCTAAAATATCAGTAAAAACAGGTTATGAGAGTTTCCGAGAGTACTCACTTTAGAAAAGAGACAACCCATGGAGAATAATAAAAAAGTGATTTCAGTCATAGAAGAATACTGCATGAAGCACCCGGGCGCATATGAGACAAGACCATTTGGCGAATATCCAATCTGTTATAAGGTCATGGGTAAAATATTTGCGCAATTCAATCCGGAAGAAAAGTTTTATATGATGACGTTAAAATGCGAGCCGGATAAAGCAAATCTTTATCGGCAGATTTATCCGGATATTATAGTTCGCGGATACCACTGTCCACCGGTTCAGCAGCCATATTGGAATACCATTCAGCTGGAAGATTTCTTCGATATGGACATGCTATTACAGATGATTGATGAGGCATATGATGCTGTTATTCATAAATTCAGCAAAAAAGTAAAAACAAACTTACTTAATCTATCCGAAGTGGAGTTTATGGATACAGATGGGAAAAATCCGGACTTCGCGATGCTTTGCAGCAAATTGGATAATGCTCTTGATGAAATTGTCGGAGGCAGATTTAATAGAAGTCAGTATGAACAGTATAATCAAAGAGATTGTATTCATGACGTGATTGTGGCATATCATGAAGGAGAACCCATTGCATGTGGTGCCTTTAAAATGTATGATGAAGATCATGCAGAATTAAAACGAATATATGTAGCAGCATCCCATAGAAAGATGGGATTGGGTGCAGAATTGGTTCGGAGATTAGAGGCAAAGGCAAAAATCAAGGGATACAGATGGTGTATTTTAGAAACCGGGAAGCTGTTAGAAGCCGCCTGTTATATGTACAAAAAGGCAGGATATAAAATCATACCTAATTATGGACCGTATGCGGATATGTCGGATTCGGTTTGTATGGAACGAAAAATCTGATACAAACCGGGCAGACCATCTACTAGTTCCTTTAATCGTAATTGATTTAGATAAACAAAATTTTCTGTTATGGTGGTTAAAGATATGGCAAGAGGAATTATAATTTTTGGTTCAGCAGGTTCAGGAAAAACGACGTTGGGGAAAATGGTCGCTGATAAGCTTGGTTTTCCCTATTTCGACATTGATGATTATATATGGAGAAAAGATACGGATAGACCTTTCACAGTTATGTATAATCGTGAAGAAAAGATTAATCGATTAATGACAGGTATATCAAATAGAAGTTATTTTGTGATGGCTGGTTCAATGGATAGCTTTAATGCGCCTTTTGTTCCATTGTTCGATTTGGCAGTACATATTACCGCATCTGTCGAAACAAGAATTATTCGAATACATAAAAGAGAATATGAAATATTCGGAGAAAGGATCGAGAAAGGCGGAGATATGTATGAGGAGCATTGCCGTTTTCTTGATAACTCAGCCAGATATGATTCGGATGGATCTCCCTGTATGAAGACACATGAGCAGTGGGCTAATTCTTTGTCTTGTAAAGTACTACGGCTGAGCGGAGAGGAAGACTTAAATAAGAATGTCGATAGAATAGTTCAAGAATATTTATGATATATATGTTTAAAATCAATTACAATTTGATAGAGGAATTCATTCGGCCTGGGCAAATAATAAAGTCAATTGGGAGTAAACAACAGGGGAAGATACCTTATGAATATAGAACAAGGTACCTGGAACTCACTATTTCACAAAATTTAACTAGTACTAGAGAAATGGCAAAAGAAAGAGGTTATGTGAAAGCTGATGGTGGTAGTAAGATAAACATCCTGTCTTTTGACGGAACTAAGTTTAGTTCTGGACTCAGTGATGGATATACACTTATGTAACAGACAAATATGAATTTGGAGGAGATGATGAAAAGGGAAATTCATAATATAGATAAACTACAACCTTGGGAAGCACTTCTTAAAAAAATTGTCTTTACGCAATTAGGCAATATAAAAGGTAAAAGGATATTAGATTTTGGTAGTGGCACTGGATTTACTGCAAATTATTTTGCACAGGATAATGAGGTAGTTGCTATTGAACCGTCAGAAGAGACAGTAAAAGATAGATATTGCGATTATGCGTACCGACAGATTGTTGGGAGTATCGATATATTAAGGAAGCTGGGAAATGAAACTTTTGACATTATTCTTTGTCATAATGTTTTGGAATATGCTGACGGTCGAGAAAAAATAGTGAATGAATTCTATCGGCTATTGAAACCAGAAGGATTGCTTTCGATTATTAAGCATAACAGGCAAGGACGAGTTATGCAGATGGTGGTTCTGTTAAATGATTTTGAAAAAGCTCATATGCTGTTGGATGGTAAGGATGGTACAACGTCTAACTATGGTGCAATTCATTATTATGACGATTCTGATTTGACAGATTGGTGTAAGGCATTTAAAGTATGTAAAACATATGGAATTAGAACATTTTGGGATTTGCAACAAAACCAAGATATTGCATTTTTTCATCATTTGATTTTAAAAAAATAGTAACTTTGAAGAAGAAAGATAAATTCCAAACGGTATGATACCCTGAACTTCCCATTATTAATTCAAAACATCTTGATAAGTTGTAAGTAATAGTATAATATAGATGGAAACAGATAAAAGACCTGTTCATTGACTCTGCACTGTATAAATCACAGGCGGATAAGGCATGAAAAACAGATGTTTGTAAACAAATGATAAGTGGACTTTTGATAGAAGTCTGATTCGTCAGCAGAATATTATAAATCAGATAGTCTTGACCACAGTGAGCATAAGCGGCAGGAACTAAAAGAAAACTAATTTATGTTAATTTTTGTAACTATTCAGTTACGCCGGGAAATTCGCCGGAATTTCGGGCCAGCCAGCGCTAAAACATACATTATTCTGCATGTTTTGTGTGTATTGGTTCATAAGAACCGGGTTGACGGAGTAGTCACAATTTTTCAGGTATAATTAGATACTGTTTTTATTTTAGTTCCTTTAATGCGCTTATTGCTGTCTACAGTAGGTTTTTCTATTGTAGAAAGAATAGGCGTTCTTTTTTTTGAAGGGCGAAATTATAAAAACAGGAGTTTTGGAGAGGATAAGTCAAAAGGTTTACAGAGCATTGGAAAAGGAGCTTAAGATACTATGAAAAATACAGTAACTACTATCTTGGAACAAAAGAAAAAGAAAGATAAGATAACCATGCTGACAGCATATGATTACTCTATGGCAAAATTGATTGATGAAGCAGGAATTAATTCCATATTAGTTGGTGATTCCTTAGGTATGGTGATGCTTGGCTATAAGGATACATTATCTGTTACAATGGAGGACATGCTGCATCATACGGCAGCAGTGGCACGAGGTACTGCAAATTCGCTCGTAGTGGCGGATATGCCGTTTATGTCCTATCAGACATCCGTGTATGATGCGGTTTATAATGCAGGGCGGTTGGTGAAAGAAGGCCATGCCAATGCCGTAAAACTTGAGGGTGGCGCAGCGGTATGTCCGCAGATTAAAGCAATTGTGGAAGCTTCTATTCCCGTTGTAGGGCATATTGGACTTACTCCCCAGTCAGTAAATATTTTTGGCGGATTTATGGTACAAGGAAAGAGCGAGTCAGCTGCTAAAAAACTGATAGAAGATGCGAAAGCCATTGAGGAGGCTGGTGCATTTGCAGTCGTTCTTGAATGTATTCCGGAAAAATTGGCAGCTTTGATATCAGAATCCATTCATATTCCAACGATAGGAATTGGAGCCGGTGCAGGTTGTGATGGACAAGTTCTGGTATACCAGGACATGCTGGCAATGTTTTTAGATATTAAACCTAAATTTGTAAAGCATTTTGCAGATGTCGGTAAAGTGATGAAAGATGCTTTTAAACAATATATTGAAGAGACCAAGGCCGGTACATTCCCGGGAGAGGAGAATACTTTTAAAATCGATGACAAAGTACTGGAGAAATTATATTAAAAGATTGGGATTGGAGATAAAATATGAAGATAGCAAAGACAATTGAAGAAGTTAAAAAGTATATAATAAAATGGAAAGCAGAAGGTCTTACCGTAGGTCTGGTACCGACTATGGGCTATCTCCATGAAGGACATCAAAGCTTAATTAACCGGGCATCTGAAAATGACAGGGTAGTAGTAAGCATATTTGTAAATCCCATGCAGTTTGGTCCCAAAGAAGATCTTGCCAGTTATCCGGGAGACTTTAGCAGAGACTGTAAGTTGTGTGAAGAAAACGGAGTGGATTTAATCTTTTATCCGGAAGCAGAAGAAATGTATGCAGCTGATTTCTGTTCTTATGTAGATATGACCGTGCTTACAGAAGAATTATGCGGACTAAGCAGACCAGTGCATTTTAGAGGTGTATGTACCGTAGTTTCAAAATTATTTAATATCGTAACACCTGACCGTGCTTATTTTGGGGAAAAGGACGCACAGCAGCTCGCCATTGTAAAGCGTATGGTAAGGGATCTGAATTTTAATGTGGAAATTATAGGATGTCCCATTATCCGTGAGAAGGATGGACTTGCAAAAAGTTCACGTAATTCCTATCTGGATGGAGAAGAAAGAAAAGCAGCACTTATATTAAGCAAGAGTATAAATCTTGGAAAAAAGATATTGGCTGACGGGGAAAAGGATGCTGCGGTACTAATAAAAGCTATGAAAGACTATATTGTTATGGAACCATTAGCCAGGATTGACTATCTTAAGGCAGTAGATGCCGTTTCAATGCAGCGGGTAAACAAGATGGAAGGGTCTGTCTTAGTAGCAATGGCAGTATTTATCGGCAAGACCAGATTAATTGATAACTTTACTTTTAAAGATGCGGAAAAGTAAGTTATTGGAATTAAGGAGATGATAGAATGTACGTAACAATATTAAAAGGAAAAATTCACCGTGCAACTATAGTACAGGCAGAGCTTGATTATGTGGGAAGTATTACTGTAGATGCAGATTTATTAGATGCTGCCGGTATTTTGGAATATGAAAAGGTGCATATCGTGGATATTAATAACGGAAATCGTTTTGAGACATATACCATTAGCGGTGAAAGAGGCTCCGGTCTTATCTGTCTGAATGGTGCAGCAGCAAGATGTGTCCAGGTAAAGGATAAAATTATTATAATGTCATATGCCCAGATGACACCGGAAGAGGCAAAAGGACACAATCCAAGTGTACTATTTGTTGATGAACAAAATAAGATTGTGCGAAAAACGAATTATGAAAAGCATGGATTGTTAAAAGATATGACAGATGAAAAAGGATTAATGAGAATGGGATTCGTAGATCAATTGAAACGATTATAACGAGGGCTAATCAACGCAATGAGATTTCACTTTCAATAAATACTGTTTCTGAAAAGGCCCTAAATTTACCGTCCCTGCTAATTATCAACGAAATTGTCTTGCATGGGAAGCTTACAGAGGCGAGTAATGAGGACATCATCAATAATATTTTGCTTCCGGTATATAAAGCATAGTCGTTGCTATTTAAATTGCAATTCAGGAAGGAGATGCCATGTTAAACAATTTATCAGATGGATATAATATGGACTTATATTATCAGCTTAATGTGCTGGAAACTATTATAACCTCCAGTGAATTAATAAATAAAGCCCTGGACAGGGCAAAGTTATCAGGATTTAATAATTATTATATAGGAGCCGGTTGTATTACTCAGACCGTTTGGAATTATTTATTTCATAAACCATTGGATTATGGTATCAAGGATATAGATTTCGTTTATTATGATGATAGCAATATGGATTATGAAGCAGAAAGGAAGGTCATTTCTAACCTAAAGGAACTTTATTCAGATTTTAACATTGATGTAGATGTAAAAAATCAGGCAAGAGTTCATCTGTGGTATAAAGACCATTTCGGATATGAGATAGCTCCCTATAAATCTTTAGAGTCAGCCATCAATACATGGCCGGCAACCGCTTCCGCAATAGGTGTCAGAATTAATAAAGATAATAAATTAAAAGTTTATGCCCCATTTGGGTTAAATGATTTATTTGGTAAGATTGTAAGGCCGAATAAAGTACAAATCACAGAAGAAATCTATTACAAGAAAACAGATAGTTGGTTAATGAAATGGCCGGAACTGACAATTATACCGTGGGAAATTTAGTTTTTGGAATACCTGGGAAGGTATTGAAATCAGAAATGTCAAAACTATTTTAGCCGTATATTAAGGAAGAGCAAGGGAGTCTGAATGAATGATACCTTTAGTTTTAGATTAGCTGGTAGTATCATTCATTTGGACTCCCTTAAATTTGAACATCAGGTAAAACTAAAGTTATATTTATTTGGATTTTTTATAGATTGATTTAACATGAGATAACTTTATATGAAACTTAAGTTTATTATTCTTCCGTTTTCTCCTCAGTTTCCGGCAGTATAACGATGTGTATTTTATCTATACGATTTTTTTCTACTGCGTCAACAGTAAATATAACATTATTTTCAGTTACACTTTCGCCCACATCTGGCAAATGGTCTAGAAGATATATCATATGTCCGGCAATAGAATCATAATCATCTGATTCTAAATCTAAGCCGAGAACTTCATTAATTTCATCTAATTTGGTATTACCATCAGCGACATATTCGTTTTCTCCTACATTTTGTATGGCGTCTTCTTCGTCATCGTCATATTCATCACGGATGTCTCCGACGATTTCTTCCAATAAATCCTCTAACGTAATCAAGCCTGCGGTAGCGCCGTATTCATCTAAAACAATAGCTAATGGAATGGATTCTTTACGCATTTCTATTAATAATTCAGAAGTTTTCTTGTATTCATAAGTAAAATAAGGTTCCCTCATTATATTCTGTATATTGAACTCTTCCTTGGAACCTTGAAAAAAGAATAAATCCTTTATAATGACAATTCCTATAACATTATCCCTGGAGTCACTATAAACAGGCATTCTGGTATATTTATCAACTGAAAAGAGCTCAACTAATTCATCATAGGATAAGGATGCTCCTGCGAAAACCATATCAACCCTTGGTACCATTACGTCCTTGGCTAATGAATCGCCAAAGTCAACAACATTTGTAATCATTCTGCGTTCTTCGCTTTCGATTACGCCTTCTTCATGACTTACTTCTACAATGGTCCGAAGTTCATCTTCTGTAATTACAGAAGATTTGGCATGAGGATTTATATGAAATAATAATAAAACACCGAGAGAAATCTTATTAATTAAAAAAATAACCGGTGTCATTATTTGTGTTAGAAAATAGATAATTCGTCCATATTTTAAAGATAATTTTTCTGAATATATGGTGGCAATGGTTTTCGGTGCTATTTCACCGAAAATTAAAATCAGTACGGTAAGGATACCGGTTACGATGCCAATACCAATACTATCAAAATGACGAATGGCAAGAGCAGTAGCAAGTGAAGAGGCAGACAAATTGACAATATTATTGCCAATTAATATTGCACTTAACATCTTCGACGGATTTTCTATCAGCGTATTAACAATTTTAGCCTCCTTGATATTATCTTCTGCTAAGCTTCGGATACGAAGCTTATTTACAGTAGTAAGAGCGGTCTCTGCTGACGAAAAAAATGCGGATAGTAGCAATAGAATACCTAATATGATCAGTTGCGTGACTTCACTCGAGTCCAAATTATCATCTCCTAATTCTTAATGGGTGGCAAGTATAACGGTAATATTAGTTCTCATAGTGTTTAACACAATATGTAATTGTGTCTATGTAACAGAGTTCTCTTAAATAGGAATAATTATGGTCAAATTACTTCCTATTATTCCATTTAGAATATGTGCCATCTATGTTAACTGCATAATCCCTTTATAAAATCATTTGTTAAATAGGTTTTATCCCATTAATAATGATGGGATAGGTATGCTGGTTATAAGTGCCTTTTGATTAATAAGTAATACTTGTTTTTGTATACAATTGTTATAATTTTACATGAAAAAGTGGTAATTGTCAACAGAAATGGGCATTTTTTCAGAGCTTTGAATATATATGATGTAAAACATTCCTTTTATGACCAAAAGAAAGTCCGGTAAGCAAATTGCACAGTAAAAAAAATTATTTTATAAGCTATTTACTATTTATAATTATCTAAAGTTGATTTATAATAGAATCATTGAGGCCGAATGAAATACCTTACTGGATTAAGTCAATTATATATTTTTCCATCATTTGCTAAGAATAAGGTATTGTTTAATAGATAAATTAGTAGTAGAATGTTTATTAAAGGCGTCGTGATATGTCGAACTATATCAAATGACATTATTAGAATTCCATCATAATATGTTTTACTCACCTATAAGAATGGAGGACTTTATGAGAAAGAAATCGCACATCTCATTAGCGAATTATTTGATAAAAAGTATGAAGTTTGAGGAATTAATTAACCATAAAAAGGCATTTTACCTTGGAAGTATCTTACCCGATTGTGTTCCATCTTTTATTACAAGAAAACATAATATAGAAGAGACGTTTGAGATACTAAAAGAAGAGATTTTAAAAATAACGGATCATTATGATATGGACAGGGGGATTACTGGATACTATTCAAGACATCTTGGCGTAATTACACATTATATCGCAGACTATTTTACCTTTCCGCATAATGATATATTTACGGGAAACTTAAAAGAGCACTGCACCTATGAAAGAGACCTTAAACTTGCTTTTAAATCTTATGTTAAAAGTGATGAGGCAATACGCAGGCGTGAGAAGAGTGCAATATTTAAGTCCGTAGATGAAATCCTGAAATTTATTGTAGAAATGCATGAAGAATATCTGAAGGCCATAAAGGTAATCAAGGTAGACTGTATGTATATTGTAGAGTTATGCCATAAGGTTGTAGATGCTATTTTGCAGATATTTGAATTGAATTTTTCCGAAAAACCTTTAATAGAAGCTGTATAAACTAAAACCAATTCTATATTTATCCCAGAGAAACGAAACTATCCCAAATAGTAATTCTGATTTAATTATGGAGTTGTTTATCTGTTGAAGGATAGGATTTATTTTTACATAAAGGGGTTGCTGCAAAATAGCCGACGTATCCTTTTAATAAGCTATTCTGCAACAACTCTTTTCAGTACTAGATATCATCTTCTCCAAGGTCAATCTGCATAACCTGTCTCTTACGTGCGAATTCATCATTGTCTAAGTATTCATCATAGGTTGTTACCTTATCAATTAAGCCGTTTGGTGTCAATTCCATAATACGGTTTGCAATCGTCTGAACAAACTGATGATCCTGTGATGTAAATAAAAGTGCACCGGGGAATTTCATTAAACCATTATTTAAAGCAGTAATGGATTCCATATCCAAATGGTTGGTTGGTTCATCCATAATTAGTACGTTAGCTCCTACAATCATCATCTTTGATAACATTACCCTAACCTTTTCACCACCGGAGAGTACCCGGACCTTTTTAATACCTTCTTCACCGGCAAATAACATTCTTCCTAGAAAACCCCGGACATAAGTAACATCTTTTTCAATAGAATAGGGCATAAGCCAATCTACTATAATATCATCCGAATCAAATTCCTTCGTATTGTCTTTCGGAAAATAGGACTGAGTGGTGGTGATTCCCCATTTATAATTACCTTCATCCGGTTCTAATTCGCCGGAGAGAATACGGAACAGGGTGGTGGTAGCTTGCGTATTAGGTCCCACGAAAGCTGTTTTATCTTCACGGTTTATGGTAAAGGATATATTATCCAGTATTTTAACCCCGTCAATTGTTTTAGAAATATTTGAAATCGTAAGGACTTCATTTCCAATTTCCCTAAAAGGCCTAAAGTCAATGTATGGATATTTTCTGCTGGAAGGACGTATGTCATCTAATTCAATTTTCTCAAGTGCTTTTTTACGGGAAGTTGCCTGTTTGGATTTCGAAGCATTCGCACTGAATCTTTGGATAAATTCCTGCAATTCCTTGATTTTGTCTTCTTTCTTCTTATTGGCTTCCTTCATCTGTTTAACCATTAACTGGCTGGATTCATACCAGAAGTCATAATTGCCGGCATATAGCTGTATCTTGGCATAATCAATGTCTGCAATATGGGTACATACTTTATTTAAGAAATATCTGTCATGGGATACTACAATAACTGTATTTTCGAAGTTAATTAAGAATTCTTCTAACCAGCGGATTGCTTCTAAGTCTAAATGGTTAGTGGGCTCATCCAGCAGCAGGATATCCGGGTTGCCAAATAATGCCTGGGCTAATAATACTTTTACCTTTTCACTGCCGTTTAATTCACCCATTAGTTTATAATGTAAATCGTTATCAATACCAAGGCCGTTTAATAATGTCGCCGCATCGGATTCTGCTTCCCAGCCGTTTAAAGTGGCAAATTCACCTTCCAGTTCACTGGCTTTAATTCCGTCAGCTTCCGTAAAGTCTTCTTTGGCATAAATGGTGTCTTTTTCCTTCATAATATCATATAATCGTTGGTTTCCCATGATTACTGTATTAAGTACATCATATTGATCATATTTAAAGTGATCCTGTTGTAAGAAAGATAACCGCTGTCCGGGGGTTATGATGATATCACCTTTGGACGGATCTAATTGACCGGATAGAATCTTTAAAAAAGTTGATTTTCCTGCACCATTTGCACCGATTAAACCATAACAGTTACCTTCCGTAAATTTAATATTTACATCTTCAAATAAGGCTCTTTTACCAAGCCTTAAAGTTACATTACTTGCCTGTATCATTTTTATACCTCTCGATCGTTATACGTGGTTATTATCCATTACTATTTTAACGTATATTTACTTTTTTGCAAGTGTTTTATTGTTTTTTGTGGGAATACAGGACTTATTGATTGGTTTAACGTACGATTTGCAGGGGAGTATTGGAAATTCCTAGAGCTTCCTGGTATGTTTTTTCTGTCCAGGGAAAGCATCCAGGAAATCATTATGCATATTCCCATAAATATGTTTATGATTCTGTTAAGATACTAAATATAATGTTTTAGTTTGGATGGACTTTTTCAATACCATCTAAATAATATACGCCATTCTCTCGTATATAAATCATTGGCAGCATTGACTTTTTTGGGTATCTTCTATAAAATGAAGACAACATGATATGAATTGCAAGGAGAAATGCCAATGACTATGAATCGGGTCAGGAGAATGGCTTTAAAGGCCCTCACTTTACCTATCGATTTAAAAAAGAATTATATGCTGCAACGTAAAATAATTATGGCAGCTCATCCCTATATAAAACCATTATACAATTTATTGGACAGAAAAATCATATTAGAGGGCAGGGAGATCCCGGTAAGGATCTTTAATCCCAATATCAGATATGGGTTTAAGGTTTTAGTTTTCTTTCATGGCGGTGGCTGGGTCACCGGTAATATTGACAGTTACAGTAATATCTGTGCTAATATGGCGAAGGAAACAGGATATATGGTAATATCCGTAGACTACAGGCTGGCTCCCGAATATCCCTATCCTGCAGGTGTGGAGGATTGCTATTACGTGACCAGGGAAATATTTATGAATCACGGTTTATTTCAGTCAAATCCGGAGGAAATCACATTAATAGGAGATAGTGCAGGAGGTAATCTGGCTGCGGTGGTTTCACTAATGGCCAGGGACAGGGGAGAATTTTTAACTACAAAACAGATTCTTCTTTATCCCTCTACGTATTATGACCATACTGAAAAATCTCCGTTTGCTTCAGTAAGGGAAAATGGAACAGGTTATATACTTACCTCAAAACGAATCTGTGATTATATGGATTTATATATAAATAAAAAAGAGGACCGTTACAGTCCTTATGTTGCACCACTTGCGGCCGAAGATTTAAGCCGCCAGCCGAAAACACTGATAATAACCGCTGAATATGATCCCCTCCGTGACGAAGGAGAAGCTTATGGAATGCGTTTAAAAAAATATGGAAATACTGTAACAATAGAACGGATAAAAGATGCACTCCATGGTTTCCTTACTTTACCGAAGCATTCCACATATGTTATGAATTGTTATGAGATAATTAACCGATTTCTTCATGAGGAGAATATAAATGAAACATCGTAAAAAGGTTGAATGGACAAGGCTTGATAATGCTGCAAAGATTTTCCCGCCTACCAGCAATGAAAGGGATACCAAGGTATTCCGATTTGCCTGTGAATTATTTGAGAAGGTGGATTCCGGTATATTGCAGGAAGCTTTGGATGAAACAATAGAAATCTTTCCATGGTATAAATCTGTCCTTAGAAAAGGGGTATTCTGGTACTATTTTGAGACTGGCAATATGCGGCCGGTCGTAGAAGAAGAAGCCCTTCACATATGTGCAAGAATTTATAATGATAATAGAAGAAATCTTTTGTTTCGGGTTTTTTATTATAAAAACAGGATTAATCTTGAAATTTTTCATGCTCTTTCCGATGGAACCGGTGCCCTCTTGTTTATGAAAAGCTTATTGTACCAATATCTGACTAGAAAATACAAAGATGTTTTTTGTGATGATATACCCAAGTTTGATTATGAAGCTTCTATCAGTCAAAAAATGGATGATAGTTTTTTAAAATATTATACCGGAAAAAAGATTTCCATATTAAGGAAAAGCGAAAAGGCCTATCATATAAGGGGAACAAGGGGGGAAGAAAACCGAATGCAATTAGTAGAAGGAACCATGTCAGTGAAAGCTGTACTGAAGGTGGTCCATGAATACAATACCACTTTAACGGTTTTTTTGACTGCCCTTTTTATGTATTCTATTTTTAAAGGTATGACAGAAAGAGGTAAAGTCAGACCGGTGGTCTTATCAATTCCGGTTAATTTAAGAAAATATTTTGAATCAGAATCAGCCAGGAATTTTTTTAGTACTATAAATATAGGTTATCATTTTGGTAAAAACAGTACTGACTTACAGGACGTAATTACAAGTGTAAATGACAGCTTTTCTAAAGAATTAACGGCGGAACGGCTTAAAAATCATATGGAGCGGTTAGCTGCGTTGGAACATAATGTATTTGCCAGGGCAGTACCGTTGGTAATCAAGGACTTTACCCTTCAAATAGCCAATCATATTAATGAAAGGGGCATCACTGCTGCCTTGTCGAATGTGGGCAGAATTACCATGCCGGCTGAGTTTAATCCTTATATCCGTCAGTTTGATGTATTTACCAGTGCCAGAAGGCCGCAGATATGTATGTGCTCCTATGGCGACAATTTAGTAGTAAGTTTTACATCACCTTTTACGGATACCGATATTCAAAAAACGTTCTTTCAAATCCTTTCTAAAAAAGGAATTGATGTAAAAATTATTACAAATCTTTAATAGATGTAGAAATAAAAATTTGTATATAAATGCAATAATCTTGTTTTGCAATTACCTAAATATATTTTTAATAGGGAGGAAAAAATATGCAGTATTGCGAGCACTGTAAGGTTCATATCCGGGGTAATCGAAAATACTGCCCATTATGTCAGAATACTTTAACAGGAAACGGATGCGAAGAGGAAGAAATATTCCCCCGTATACCGGTGACTTATCAATATAATTTAGTGATTCGTGTTATGCTATTTATATCGATCAGTATTGTTGTCATATGTTTTGCCATAAACTCCATGTTCCCGGTGGATGTTAACTGGCCCATGTTTATTATAGCAGGCATATTATGCATATGGATCAGCCTGGCCATGGTTATCCGTAAAAGACATAATATTCCCAAAAGTATTATCTGGCAGGTGGCTGTTATATCGGTCCTGGCGGTGATTTGGGACTGGCGGACCGGGTGGAGGGGATGGTCATTAGATTTTGTAATTCCCATTGTCTGTGTCGTCGCGATGATCGTAATGTATATCACTGCTAAGATTATGCGGCTTGGTGTAAGGGACTTTATAATTTATATTGCACTGGATGGTATTTTTGGAATTATCCCTATACTGTTTCTTTTATTTAATCTGCTGCACGTAAGATATCCTTCTGTAATATCCATATCTCTCAGTATTTTATCACTGGCAGCCGTAATATTATTTGAGGGAGAAAATATAAAGGAAGAACTAAATAAGCGGATGCACTTGTGAATTAATGATTGTCTTGTTACTACTGGAAGCTAATGGGGGCAATAGCGGATAGTCTAAATCTTCAGCCGGTAGTAAATCAAAGATTTTATGAAATTGCTTCCAGAGGTGTTATCGTATTAATCAGTAAATAAAGAGTAAAAGCAATCTAATCATTTATGAATCAAAAACAATGAAAAGTTCAGTGTAAGGATGGAGAATAGGTATGAATGGTTACACATTAAAATTAATTGCAATAATCACAATGTTTATTGATCATATGACAGCAATATTAATTCCGCAGGATACAACTATCTATTGGATCGGTAGAAGTATCGGAAGATTGGCCTTCCCTATATTTTGTTTTTTATTAGTGGAAGGATTTTTACATACCCATAATGTAAAGAAATACCTGGCAAGGCTTGGAGTATTTGCCTTGATATCAGAGATTCCCTTTGATTTGGCATTTGCGGATAAATCTGTTCATTATGGATATTTGATGCATCAAAATATATTTTTTACTTTATTTATAGGCCTTGCGGTTATTTATCTTATGAGTATGATTGAACGGAACTTTGCAGGGAATATTTTCTTAAGCAATGCTTTTGACAGCTTAGCGGTAATAGCGGGATGTATTTTAGCAGCCATATTGACTACGGATTATGATTATAAAGGGGTACTCTTAATTGTGGTATTTTATGTATTTCGTGGGAATAAGATACTGCTTACCCTTGCAGTGTTTTTGGTGAATACCTTGTTTGGTATATGGATACAAGTACTTGCGGCATTATCCATGTTATGTATCTGGTTTTATAATGGGAAAAGAGGTCCACAGGACAATAAATATATTTTTTATATATTTTATCCGGCACATATTTTCATTTTATATTTAATCAGCCTGCTTCCCATGTTTCATTAAAAGATAACGGGGGATGTTTAAAATTGCACACCCCCGTTTTGCGTTCACTTCACTTAACTTAGATTTAAAGTTAGGTTTCATAAGGTGATTTCATGAGAATAGTCGTGGACATCATCATAATTATTGTAGTTTGAGTCTTGGAAGCTTCCGTATAAGTTATCAGCTTCCACAGAGTTCTTTTCTGGGAAATAGTAAGGCATCTGTGTATCAAAATCAGTTATACTGTTTTTGCTTGGAAATCGATAATAGCTTCGTTTAGAATGTTCAAAATACATAATTTGCCCTCCTGTCTTATCCTTTTACTGAAGTCCTTTTACATGTCTGCTTAAACATGCTATTATAGTGTTTGTAATCATAGGAGGAAATATACATGATTTCTTTAAAAATAATAGATATAAAAGCATTTATGTCAAGCCTGCTCGTCCAAAATGTGTTTGACAATTTTTTGTTATCTGAATTACAAATTAAAACATTTAATCATTTTCAAATTTCAGGAAACATAAACGAAGAGTACTTCTCTAATGAGGAATTAGAAAAATTAGAAGGAAGGAAATATTCGACCTGGGGAGAAATAAAACCGGTTGCCTATTCATTAATTAAAGGTAATAAACTTCCGCTAAGTATAAAAATTATATTATTACTGTCACTTCCCAATGTGGAAAATACACTTCGTAAATCCGGTGCGGCAGTCCCCTTAATTGATATTAACGGATTATATCTTAATATAAGATTTGACAAAGGCAGTTTATTACTGATTACCGGCACCTCCATAAAAAGTTTTAGTATGGATAAAACCCTGGAACGGGCTTGGGATGAAGATTTAAAAAAATTTTTGAAATATTATGAAATTGCTGCAGAAGAAGAAAAATGAGATGATTCACCTGACAAAAGCCTAATTAAGGCCGGTTGTTAGACGAATAAAGGTGTATATAATTTTAACTGTTAGCACTCGTGTGAAATGAGTGCTAATTTTTTCTTGACAAATTTGTACGAGAGTATTAATATTATTTTTATCGATTTAAAATATAAAATAAAAGATAAAGGAGCGATTTTATGATGAATGAACATGGTAGCTTATCAATTAATTCGGATAATATTTTTCCCATAATTAAGAAATGGTTGTATTCGGATCATGATATTTTCTTCAGAGAATTAATATCCAATGGAAGTGATGCGATTACAAAATTAAAGAAACTTGAACTTATGGGTGAAGTAAATCTTCCGGAAGACAATAAATATAAAATAGACGTAATTGTAAATCCGGAAGAAAAAACCTTAAAATTTATTGATAATGGTATTGGCATGACTGCAGAGGAAGTAAAGGAGTATATTAACCAGATTGCTTTCTCAGGTGCCACAGACTTTTTAAATAAGTACAAGGATAAAGCCAATGAAGAGCAGATAATCGGTCATTTCGGTTTAGGTTTCTATTCAGCATTTATGGTTGCGGATAAGGTTACGATTGACACCTTGTCCTGGCAGGAAGGGGCTGTAAGTGTTCATTGGGAATCCGAAGCCGGTACTGAATTCTCCATGGAAGAAGGAAACCGTGAAGTAAGAGGAACGGAAATTACCTTATATTTGAATGAAGACAGCTATGAATTTGCGAATGAATACCGTGCTAAGGAAGTTATTCAGAAGTATTGTTCTTTTATGCCGACAGAAATCTATTTTAAAAATGCCAATGCCCCGGTAGAAGAAGTAGATGAAGCAGAAGAATCCGGGGATAACTTAGATGAGAATGTAATTGACGCATCCGTGGATGAAGATGGCAAGGTATCAGAACAGGAAGACGATAAAGAGGATTCAGAACAGGACGATAAAAAGAAAGGTCCTAAGAAGCCTGAACCAGTTAATAATACCACCCCTCTTTGGACAAAACATCCGAATGAATGTACAGAAGAGGAATACAAGGAATTTTACCGCAATGTGTTCTTAGATTATAAAGAACCATTATTCTGGATTCATTTGAATATGGATTATCCGTTTAATTTAAAAGGTATTTTGTATTTCCCTAAATTAAATACAGAATATGATACCCTGGAAGGAACGATTAAGTTATACAGTAACCAGGTGTTCATTGCAGATAATATAAAGGAAGTTATTCCTGAATTCTTAATGTTATTAAAAGGTGCCATCGATTGTCCTGACCTGCCGTTAAACGTATCCAGAAGTGCACTTCAAAATGATGGCTTTGTTAAGAAAATTTCAGATTATATTACCAAGAAAGTTGCTGATAAACTTTCCGGTATGTATAAAGTAGAACGGGAAAGTTATGAAAAATTCTGGGATGACATCAGTCCGTTTATTAAATTCGGCTGCTTAAAAGATGATAAATTCCGTGAAAAGATGAAAGATTTTATTATCTTTAAGAACCTGGAAGGCAAATATGTAACCTTACCGGAATATGCAGAAGCTGCGAATGAAAACGGAGCAGACTCAGAAGCTGCCCCTGAAAAGGTAGAAGCTGCTGAAACGGCAACAGACACACAAGAAGAAAAAGAAGATCAAAAAGAAAATCAAAGTATTATTTACTATGTTACCAATGAACAGCAGCAAAGCCAGTATATTAACATGTTTAAAGAAGAAGGCATTGATGCGTTGATATTAACACATAACATAGACCAACCATTTATTACACAATTAGAGCAGCAGGAAAAATCCTACCGTTTCCAAAGAATTGATGCGGATATTACAGACAGCTTTAAGGAAGAAACAAATGATGATGAGACCTTAAAAGCGGAAAATGAAAAGCTTACTGAATTATTCAGAAAAGTCCTGAATAAAGAAAAGCTTGAAGTAAAGGTGATGAAGCTTAAAAATGATAAAGTTTCATCTATGATCACTCTTTCTGAGGAAAGCCGCAGAATGCAGGATATGATGAAGACGTACAACATGTATGGTATGGATCCGGGTATGTTTGGAAGTAGTGAAACGTTGGTATTAAATACGAATAATAAACTGGTTCAATATGTATTTAATCATGGGGAAGCAGAGCATATTCCTATGATTTGCGAACAGCTATATGATTTGGCCATGTTAAGTCATAAGCCCCTTGACCCGGAAGCAATGACTAAGTTTATAAGCAGAAGTAATGAGATTATGATGGTTTTAGCTAAATAATAAAATCTATTTCTCAGACAACTGCTATTGATCAAATTTTTAAAGCCGCCCAGTATGGTCTCAGGGCGGCTTTATTGTGCAATAGGAAATTGCGTCCTATTGCACAAAAAGCCCTCCGGTTATTTATATATACGCTGATATTCATTCTACAAACTAAATTGACCTTTTATAATCAGTAAAAAGTTAAAGGTAGATCAACTAAGGATAAAATTTAGAAGATATTAATAAAGAGTTTTCGAAAAAAGACTTTAAAAATCTAATATAGTATGCTATGATTAATAGTAATAAAAACTATATATCGTAGTAAAGCTTATAAAATTACATGGTTGCGATTACCAATAAATGTAATTTGCTAAATAAATGGGTTTGAAAACTTTGGAGGGTGAATGAATGGCTTACAAAATAATTGTGGATAGCTGTACGGATTTAACAGAAAGTATGAGAAAAGAAGGGCATTTTCATCTGGTTCCCCTGACCTTATTGGTTGATGATAAATCTATAATAGATGATGAAACATTTAACCAAAAGGAATTTATAAAAATTGTAGCGGATAGTCCCAATAGTCCGAAATCATCCTGTCCTTCCCCGGAAGCGTATATGAGTCTTTTCGGCGGAAAAGAAGATGTATATGCAGTTACCCTATCAGCAAATTTGAGCGGTTCATATAATAGTGCAGTACTCGGTAAAAAATTATACTTAGAAGAGCATCCGCATAAGAATATTGAAATATTTAATTCCTGTTCCGCATCCGTATGTCAAACACTAATCGCTAAGAAAATACAGGAGTATGTTGAAATGGGAAAGGAATTTCAGGAAGTAATTAACCTGATTAAAGGTTTTAAGGAAAAATTAAGTACTAAGTTCGTGTTAGAGAATTTAGATACGCTGCGTAAAAGCGGTCGTCTCACAGGTATTAAAGCTATTTTAACAAGTGTATTAAATATTAAGCCGGTAATGGCAGGTACAACCGAAGGAAACATCTGTAAACTTGACCAGGCCAGAGGAATACAAAAAGCCTTAATCCTAATGGCCAGACTGGTTGAACAGGATGTTATTAATCCCGAGGAAAGAACCTTAGCGATAGCCCATTGTAATAATTACAGCAGGGCGTTGTTCGTAAAAGATGAGATATTAAAACGTATCCCTTTTAAAGATAATTTTATAGTTGATATGGCAGGCGTAAGCACTATGTATGCAGGAGATGGCGGCATTATTGTAAGTTATTAGTTAATTGTTGTCCCGGGGCATCCCGTCTTATCCATAAGGCAACCCCGTTTATCCTCATCGACATAATAGAAAATAGCGCGGAAACACCGCAGAATCGTAAAAATTCAGACCTGGATATTGACCATCCGAGTGGGAAAAGGGCTCATATTATGAAGGTATATACTCGGGATAATTATCGCAGACAAGGAATTGCAAGGTGAGGTCTGGCCTGTTGCTGATGGATTGCTAGGTAAGGCGATAGCTGGCAAAATTTGATGGTGTTGTGTATTTAAAGAATAATATCTTTTTTACGGGCGACCAATATAGTAGTATTTGCGATTCGAAATACTTTTTCAATATCTAAAAATCCGGCATATGTTAGCATAGCGATTTGATTTGTAATCGTACATGGTGTGTCATAGTGATAAAATGCTGTATTAGGGATTCCCAATTCCTTTCGAATACGGATGTTTTCTGTATAATAGAAATCCTCCTCTTCCTGGTTTTCTACCATATAGTCACATTCAATATAAATCCCGTCAGGAGTTGTAACATATGCTTCTTTGCATCCTGTCACATTTTTAAGCATATGTACGTCATATTCCTCCGCACGTTTTGAAAAAAAACTGGTCATTTCCTCCATAATAATCCCCTTATATTAGGCTGTTAAGTATCTGTGTATTCTTCCATTATTCTATCATTACAGCTACTCATCATCCACCTCAAACATTAATATAAAAAAGTATGAGCCGGTTCGCCAGGAACCAGCTCATCTATCAGGTATCACGTTTCGTTTCACGGATGAAATTTCAGCTATAAAATAATTACACTCATACTTAGGGACTGGACGACTTTCAAGGAAACCTTAAGGTAAGGAAGGGATTAAGCTATGGATAAAGGAATCCTTTTGAAGGAAAAATGTGCAAAGGCGGTCAAAATGTATGCAGGGTTATCGAGAAATAGATGCTGATGAATGGCTGTCTGATAAGTGATTTTGGGTGGTTTACATATTGAAGTACGATTGGAGAATAGGATGATTTACTTAAAGAGCTTTGCATTCCCGAATGCTGACATGGAATTTAACTTTTTTGTGGATATAAAAAGAACCTGCTATGATTCATATTATCCGTTTAAGGTATTATCGAAGCATGACCTGGACAGGCTTGTTTTTGATACAGTTACTATATTATACGGAGGCAATGGTTCGGGAAAATCAACTGCATTGAATGTTATTGCTGAAAAGGCGCGTATCCGCCGTGATGCTATCTATAATAAGTCTGATTTCTTCCCGGATTATGTTAAGATGTGCAAAATGAATACGGATGAGGATATTTCGGAAAACAGCAGAATCATTACCAGCGATGATGTATTTGACTATATGCTGAATATCCGTAACCTGAACGAAGGAATCGATTTGAAACGGGAAGAATTATTTGACGAATACCTGGAGGTGAAATACTCACAATTTCAGATGAAATCAATGGCTGACTATGAGCAGCTGAAAAAAGTGAATAATTCCAGACGAAAAACCCAGTCACGTTTTGTACGAGGGGAATTGATGGACAATGTTCGCGAGTATTCTAATGGGGAAAGCGCGTTTCTTTACTTTACTGAAAAAGTCGGTGAAAATGGACTTTATTTATTGGATGAGCCGGAAAACAGTCTTTCACCAAGGAGGCAAATGGAATTAGTGAGTTTCCTTGAGGAGTCGGCCAGGTTTTTTGGATGTCAATTTATCATATCAACACATTCCCCGTTCCTGCTTGCCATGGGTGGGGCAAGAATTTATAACCTTGATGAAAATCCTGTTTCGATTCGAAAATGGACGGAATTGGAAAATGTGTGTACCTATTTTGACTTTTTCAAAATGCATGAAAAGGAATTCCTTTAGGCTAAAGTCGGCATTAATGCTATAAAACGTAATTTAACAAAGAAGAGCAGGAATGAACAAAAAAATGCTGTAGTTGATTTTTTACCAGTGATAATGAAAATTCTTACTAAAACAAATTATGGAATTTGTCTAACTGAAAATATTGCTTCACAGAGAGTTCTTCACAAATGTGGTTCCGTCCTTGAATATGATGGATTAGGCAGTGGTTATTGAGCCATAAGCCAGTGTGTAATTATTACATAGCTTTACACCGGAAGATAAAAAAACAAGCCCAGGAAAACTTGAGCTTGTTTTTAGGTTATATTTGTTTAAAGCCAATTTTATTAGTCTGCAAATTCGGTATGTTTAGTTTCCCATCCGAAACCATACAAAGAGCCCATGGGTAACATATACCAAGCGTACAGACGGTTACCAGAATACCTGCAATCCTCCATCCTATAAGCTATAATAACCCTCCGTCAAAATAAGAATTTTCCATTTCATTAACTCCTTTTCTTTCGTAAATTTTTATTTATATTTAACATTATATACCATAATTTCACAAAATCAAACAAATGTAAATAAAAATTTGGGTTGGATATAAAAAACTTTATATCCAACCCGGTTTATTGTTTTAGTTATATTTTCTCTCAAAATAAGCCAATAATTGATATAACCCAGTAGCTAAAATACATAAAATAACGATTGACATAATAACCCAGTCAAGTTTAAATACCTGGCTTCCATAGATTATAAGATAACCGAGTCCGGCTTTGGCTGCCAGGAATTCACCAATTATGACGCCGACCAGGGATAAGCCGATATTAACCTTCATAATACTGATAATGGAAGGAATATTACTTGGTATTATAACTTTTAGCAGTATATCCCGTTTTCCGCCGCCAAGGGTACGGATTAATTTAATTTTATCTTCTTCTACATGGATGAAATCAGTGTATAAATTAATGATGCTACCAAAAACAGCTACCGATACGGCAGCTACAATAATAGTTTTCATATTATTTCCAAGCCATACAATAAAAACTGGGGCAAGTGCTGACTTAGGAAGGCTGTTTAAAACTACAAGGTAGGGTTCAAGTACTTTGGCTGCACTTTCATTCCACCATAAGATGACGGCAGCAAGAATTCCAATTAGGATAACCAAAGAGAAACTTACGAAGGTTTCCAGTAAGGTTACGCCAATATGATAAAAAATGCTTCCGTCTGCAGCCATTTCAATAAAGCATTTTATAACTCTTGAGGGACTGCTGAATATAAAGGAATCTACGATACCTAAGCGGGTTGTTATCTCCCATACGGCTACAAAACATAGTATGATTAATAATTGATAGATACGGACATTCCTTATCATTTTTAAATAATTTAAAAGATAAGCTTTGTGGGAAGGAGAAAGTTGAGTTGAGTTAAGTAAATTTTTTTTACTTATTTTCATTCTGACTCAACTCCTTCCATATTAAGTTGAAGTAATCCTTAAATTCGGGAGCACTTCTGGAACGGAATGGAGTTTTTTCATCAACAGTTAAATTAACATCAATAACTCTTTTAACAGTTCCAGGACGATGTGTGAATATAATAATCCGGTCAGCCATGGAAATTGCTTCACCTATCCCTACGGAAGTGCTTTATCTTTATTCGCAGATGTTTTTAAGGTAACATATGCATTTTTACCATCCCAGTCAATTGTTTCAATTAACGAATTCAGTAAGAGGCTTTTATGAGCCGTATCAGATTCATTTATTAATGCTGGGATATTTTTGAAATGATTTAAAAGGGACGTTACTAAATCATAATGTTTCATGTCTTCTTCTTTAGTAAGAGTTAAACTCTTGATATTTTCTTTTATGCGGGTCAGATCTTTATCTAACTCTTCCAGTTTAGGCAGTATATATTTAACGGTTAATGGTGAATCATTCTGTGCCATCTGTAATATTAGATGCTGAATGGTGTTACTTAACAGGGTCTCCTCATTATGAAAAGCTTTCAGCTTTTCTTCCCGGTCAGATCCAGTTCCCAGTATGAAAGCTTCTTTCTGTTCCAGGTAGGGAATATAACTGCTGTTTATTGTATTTATTGTAAGTAATTCACTCATTAGATTAGTTAGTCCTGAATCTAACTTGTTACCTGATATATTTGGGACAGTACATCTGGAACCTTTTGATAATACCTTCATTTCACAGGCATAACTGAAATAAGTTTGATCGGTTTTTCTCTGCACATTTTTAATTCTTAACTTGGAACCGCAGTAAGAGCAGGTTATTTTACCAGACAGTAGTGCTATATTTGATGTACCGGCACGGGGGTTTCCTTTCGTTTTATTTATTTTTATCAGGTCTTGTACATATGTAAAATCCTTTCCTGTTATAATACCCTTATGTTTACCGATTGCAATCACCCATTCATTTGGCGGGCGCTTTTTTTGCTTTCTTCCGGTATGATGTTTTGTACGATTATAGCATAAGACACCGTATTTTCCATTATAATCTTTCAAATCATTTGCCATGATACAGTTCAGGGAATGGAAATATTCATAAGCGCAGGCATCTGCAATACAGTAAGTTGGATTTTGAATAATTAAAGCGATAGAGCTCTTTGTAAAATCACAGTTCTTTTGAGTCTTAAAGTGATTGGTAAAGCAATATGATTCTACCTGGGAAAGGCTTTTCGTTTCCATATATTTGTGGAAAAGAAGTTTTACAGTTAATAGCTCTGCATCTATCGGGATTAATTTATAAAGCTGCCGTTCTTTCAATTCCTCATCCAGATATAAGATCATTTCTGAAGCATAACCCAAGGGAGTTTGTCCGCCCAGCCATCTGCCGGTATGAGAAAGTGCAAGCATATTATCCCGGACCCGTTCCGCAGTGGTTTCCCGCTCTAATTGGGCAAATACGGAAGCAATATAAATCATTGCTTTTCCCATGGGAGTTGCTGTATCAAAATTTTCAGTGGCTGATATAAATGAAACTTCATATTGTTCCAGTATATCCAAAGTTTTTGAAAAATCAGATACATTTCTGTTAATCCGGTCCAGACGGTAACACATTAGTATATTAACTTTATGATTTTTAATATCCTTTATCAGCTTTTGGAATTGGGGTCTTATAGTATTAGCGGCGGAATACCCTTCATCTTCATAAATAATGTAGTTTTTATCCGTAATCCGGGAAAGATGCATTTCTGCATAATCTTTGCAATATTGGATCTGATTATCAATAGAGTCGCCTTTTTCCGAATATTTGGACTTTCTGCTGTAAATAGCAATATTCATGCTGATCACCCCCTATAAAAGTATACGTTTCATGAAAATAAAAATGACTATATATAATTCCATACGGCATAATAAATTACAGACTTATAGTTAGCGGCTGCGGGAACGGCAATTATATCAATATGTACAAATAATGTGCATACATATTATTAAGGCGGTTTATGAAGTCGTATCAGGGCTTGTTTATAGGTTATTCATTTATTATTTGAGATACTGCCGGAGCGGCATCAGGCCTGGAAGGTTGCCGGAAAAATGAAAAAACATATTCCATCCGGAGTTTATGGGACTTAAGAGCTGGAAGTCAGGAGTAATATGAATATTATCTTAATAAATACAGAAGAGGCAAAGGAATACATAAATGAGATAAAAGGGTATATTATAGCAGAATTAATGTTTTCTCAATTAATGAAACAACCGGAACAAATCAGAATCCGATTGTATGAAATGCTCACACAGAAAGAAGGAACCCGGTCTTCGAATATGGATTAAACCAAAAAAGGGGCTGTTGCAAAATTAACGCTGACTAAATTCTGTTTAGTGGATTGTCCCATCCGAATACAAAACCGGAGCTGCTTAATAAGAATCCCGGCAGATATCATGTTACAGTTCAGCCTTGTGGCTGAATTGTAATGATATCATACGACGGAAAGGGGAAGGTATCCCGAAAGACATATCTTTTATTCGACTTCTGTCCTTCGGGAATATTCCCGATTTGTTCAGGAAGCAAAAGTATTGCAGCAACCTCTCTATATGAACTGTAATGCTACAGATTAAATCTATAACTGATATTGATAATAAATAATGGCCATTATATAAGGTATATCAAGATTAGTATGAATCAGGAAATACAATTTGAAATAAAAATATGAAATTATATATCATTAATAGGGTCTTGGTCCATAGGGTGGCCTGCCGGGTCTGCCAGGCCCAAAGGGAGGTCTGCCAGGCCCAAAGGGAGGTCTGCCGGGTTCAAAGGGAGGCTTTCCAGGCCCAAAGGGAGGTCTGCCGGGACCAGGGCCCCAGAATGGCGGTTCCCAAGGATTTCTGCAGGGTGAGCATTCATGGCGATCATATCTGTTATAATCATTAAACATAATGTTATACACTCCTTTTTATTTTTTAAAATATTATATGCAGATAAAGAAAAAAGGTGAATAATGTAGAATTATGATATGCAAATAATAGTTCAGTATTGATTGCTTCTGATATATCGTGGGTAATCAAGATAGCAGTTTTCTTTTCTTTTCGGATGATACCCCAAATATCATCTGAAACTTCTATACGAGTCTGATAGTCCAGGGCAGAAAAGGGTTCGTCAAGTAGAAGTATATCCGGTTCCAGTAATAAAGTCCGGATTAAAGCGGCCCTTTGCCTCATACCGCCTGATAGTTCTGAAGGCCTTGCATTTTTAAAAGTAATTAAGCCATATGTGGCAAGCATATCATTTATCAAAACATAACTGCTTTCCGTCAGTTTATGCTGAATCTCTAACCCCAAGGTTAAATTGCGTAATGTGGAACGCCATTCCAGAAGATGGTCCTTTTGCAGCATATAACCAATATTTTTACCGGATGATTTTATATCTTTATTATTTATATAAATATCACCGGTGTCAGGGCTGATTAGTCCTGCAATCAGTGATAAAAGGGTTGATTTGCCACATCCACTGGGTCCTACAATTGCGAGGAATTCACCTTCATTAACGTGAAGGGAAACATCCGTGAGAGCGGGTGTTTCACCCTCCAAGCTATGGTAGTTATAACTTACGTGGTCAATTCTTAATAGTTCTCCCATATATTCCTCCTAATTAAGTTATACAGTATTATATGAAAACAGGATTGATAGGGTTACTTGCTGAAAAATATAAAGATTATGGAAAAAAATAAAAAGGTATAAATAATGAATAAATAGAAAATGAATAGTGGTAAAAAAGCAGTTGCATAATAGTGATATATCGGGTAAAATAAAGGAAGTAGTTGTTTACATAATTCATAATATGGCATAATTAACGCAGGCTTCCTAATATAAAGCAGACAGGTTAATTAGCAAAGGCTTCCTAAAAAAATAAAAGGAGACAGGTATATAATGAGGGATTTTGTCATTACTGCAGATTCAAATTGTGATTTACTACCGGAATATATTAAGGATAAGAATATTGGAATTATACCCCATTATTATGATATCAATGGTATTACATATGGAGATGAAATAAATTTAACACCAAAAGAATTTTATGATAAGATGAGAGGCGGTCTAATGCCTACAACTATGGCAAGTAATCCTGCAGTTATTCGGGAAACGTTCCAAAGATATGTTGATGAGGGACTTGACGTTTTGCATATCAGCTTTTCCTCCACGCTTAGCGGAGGACATAGTAATGTGGCAACCGGGGCCTTAGAAATATGTGATGAGAATCCGGGAGCTAAAATAATTGTATTGGATTCCCTGAATGCATCACTGGGCGAGGGCCTGGTAGTGATGAAAGCCGCACAGATGAAAGAAGCCGGTGAAGGAATTGATGGGATTGCAGAATGGATTGAGGCACATAAATTGAATTTTTGTGTTCAGTTTACAGTAGATGATTTATTTCATCTTCAAAGAGGCGGCAGATTATCGAAAATGACGGCCATAGTAGGCAGTATGATTAATGTTAAACCAATCTTAGTAGTCAATAATGAGGGAGCCCTGGTACCGGCAGGAACTGTCAGAGGCCGTAAAAAATCCCTGGCTACTATTGTGAACAATATGGAAAAGCAGATTGGAAAATATAGAACTGAAGATAATACCATTTGCGTAGTTCATGGGGATGCACTGGAAGATGCGGAATATGTGGTTGAGCAGATAAAGGAAAGAATACATACTGATAACATAGTAGTTAATACAATAAGTCCAAGTATCGGTGCCCATTCCGGTCCAGGCGCAATCGGAATCTGTTATATGGGCGAGGGAAGATAGTTTAAAGTATTTAATCGTGAAAGTAATGAATAAAGAAAGCCATATCACACTTTGTTGTGTTATGGTTTTTTCAATTGTAGGATTATACCCAATATAAGGAATTACCTGGATTTTGCTGGCATGATAAGGGAGAACAAAAAGAATAAAGTACATTGTATTGAAAAAGAATAACATTTAATTTAATCATAAAACAATATATAATGTTCTTATGGTCTAATATACAGCTTCAAATCAATGATATGAAAGGTGATTCACATGGAGATGAGAAGATTAAAAAAAGTTGGGTTTTTGCGTGGGAAGGTGATTTATAGGTTTAAACATATTCCCGGTAAATTCAGTAATATGTCCCTTATTAAGAGGATGATAATCTTATATCTGATAGGACCGATTTTATTATTTCTGTCATTTGGCCTGACCTCTTATTTAATAATTCAATCTATTCTTGATAATAAAATGCAGGTAAGTATACAAAGCGATCTGAATCAGACGATGGAGGGGCTGGATAAAGTTACAAATAACCTGTGCGGCGTTGCAGAGCAGCTGGCTTTAGGTGAAGCCGGCCAAAATCTCAGCGCAATTATCAATGAGATTAATCCTTATAATAAAAGCAATTTTATAAATAATTTAAAAAATGAAATTAATATTATTTCTTTTACCAATTCCGATTTAAGATTATTTGGATATTATAATGAAGACACTAAAAATTTCTATTATGCGAATGGAATAATACCAAATAAATTTGATTTATTTAACCAGCCTTGTTTGGCAAAAATAAATAAATTCACCTTCTATGGTCCCCATCCCAGTTACTTAAAATATAATAACGATTTAGTGATTTCGGTTGTCAGGGAAGTGCCTTTTCTTGAAAATAATATTTCTGTTTACGTAGAATCCAATATTGAGTTTAAGACAACAACCCTGTTTTTGCAGGAATCAAAATTTGCCATAGTTAATAGTGATAATATTATGGTCTATAATTCTTTTGGCGATACTAAGTTAAAAAGTCCGGATTTGACAAAACTATTAGAATCCCAAGAAGGCAGCCTATATAATTACTATTGGAAAAAGGTAAAAAGTTCACTGGGGTATGATCTCATTATCTTTATACCAAAAAGTGAATACAATCATCAAATAATGAAGTTCATTATGCAAGGTATATTTGTAATGTTATTATTTGGGGTTTTATTTGCAGTAACTGTTATATTATTATGGAGAATCGTTATTCGTCCGATTTATAAATTTAAAAAGGAAATTTTGATTATCCAGCAGGGTGTGCTGACGGAAGATACTTATAAAACCAATATTCCGGAATATGATATGTTATTGGATGAATTCATGTTAATGAAAACCAAAATACAGGATTTATTCATCGAAGCAGAACAGTCGCAGAAACAGCAGGCTAAAATGAATGTAGAGCGGTTAATGTATCAGATAAATCCACATTTTCTGATGAACACATTAAATACCATTCACTGGATGGCAGTATCCAAAAGTGATCATGATGTGGATACCCTGGTAATGGCTTTAAATAAATTATTGTTTTACAATTTAAAAATGGACAGTAATACGTCCTGTGTGGCAGATGAAATCAATGCATTACAGCAGTATGTTACGTTACAGAAAACCAGATTTTCTTTTGAATCTGTAATTGAGGTGGTAAACCCGCGTGCCCTGGAGGTTAAAATTCCCCGGTTTATTTTACAACCCTTAGTGGAAAACGCGATTTACCATGGGGTTGGCAATAATGGGAGGATAACCGTTAAAATTGATCGTACGGATTACCTTGAAATCTATGTGACAGACAATGGAGAAGGCATGACACAGGAGAACCTGGATAATCTTATTGACAAAACCAGACATATCAGTGGGAATAACGAAATGGGAATTGGACTGAATTATGTCATACAAATTTTAAAAGACCGATATGGTGACGAAGCAACCATTCGTATTAACAGTTATCTGAACAAAGGTACCAGTATCCATATTACAATTCCGGTCAGGGAAGACTTATAGGAGTGATTTTTATGGTAAAAGTATTAATAGTAGAAGATGATAATTTCGCCAGGAAAGGCCTGATTAATGCTATGCCCTGGGAGAAGCACAGTATGGAAGTGGTGGGGGATGTGACTAATGGGAAGGCAGCCCTGGAATTTTTAGAAAAAGAATCAGTTGACTTAATTTTAAGTGATTATTCCATGCCTGTCATGAACGGACTGGATTTACTAAAGTCGGTACAGGAGAAATACCCGGAAACCCTGTTTGCCATGATTACGTTATATGAAACATTTGATATAATACAACAGGCCTTGCGGTTTGGTGCAATAGACTATATCTCAAAATTACAGCTCGAGGAAGAAAATTATGACCAGGTACTATCAAATCTTAATGAACTGATTATAAAAAATAGAAATAAGAAGGTTATTACAGAAAATTCGGTTCCATATTGCGGTGCAGATTCCTGTTATGTATTTTCCTGTATCAACAATCAGGAAATACATTATTTAACCAAACGTTTCGCCCCCTTTTTCCTGACAGAACCTAAGGAAATCGGTAACGGTTTGTATGTCTACTTCTTAGATGGGGAACAGATGAAAAAAGAGGAGGATAATAACCAGTATATACTAAACCACGTAAGGCTGCCCTGGATTGTAACGAATATTACCGGACTTACGTTTTACGAACAGGATAAATTCTTTCATAACATGCGTAAATATTATAGATATCATTTGTTTTATCATAATGATTCCAGTAAATTAACCATATCCCAATTGGAGAATATTGTATCCCATATAGCGGATATAACAGAAGAAGAATTGGAAAAGCTGGTCAGTAAATGGCTTGGCTTTGACTGGATCTATAACAGAAACCAATTTAATGGCATGCTGACTGAATTGAAAAATAAAAAATTATCTTTTACTATATTGTTTAAGTTACTGGTGCATATAGAAGATGTCTGGGTTCAGAATTATAGCATGGTATTTGCCGATACGATCATCAAACTCCCGACTAATTTCTACTGTTTTGAAGAGGTACAGGAATGGCTTACACATGTATTTGAAGCAATGAACCGTTTCATTACAACAAGTACATTTTCTCCTGAGGTGATTGAAAGCATAACGAAAGCTATCTTTATTATACAAAATGAAATTGCGGACCCTATTTTTGCAACAGACGTATCTGAGCGGGTGAATATGAGCCGCAGTTACTTCTGCCAATGCTTTAAAAAAATTACGGGAATGTCCTTTAACCAGTTTTTAAGATCGAAAAGAGTAGAATTAGCCAAATATTATCTGGAAAATACGGACTTACCAATCCAGTTAATATCTGATAAAACTGGTTATATGGATGAAAAGTATTTCGGAAAAGTCTTTAAATTAGAAACCGGACTTTTACCCAGTAAGTATAGAAAATTAAAACAAAATAGCTCATCTAAGGTTATCTGATAAATCAAATTTAATTAAGGCTCTTTATGAAAAATGAGACAGTATGAAAATCCGGCCTCATTTCATAAACGGGCTTTTTCTTTATGCCCAAGTAGCAGTGCAAATTCCAATATAAAAAGTGTACATATTAATTGCAAAAAGTAGGAGATATGTGTGATGGAAATTTAAAAACACACAAATGGAAACTTAATTGCAACCATACGTCTATATAAAAATACCATAAAATCATTATAATTTACTTATGGGTTGTGATAAATAGATAAAGCATAGCTTTTTAGGAGGTACAGGGATGAAATTTACTGATGGTTACTGGAAGGCAAAAGAAGATGTCATGCTTTATCAGGCATCGGCAGCAGTTGATATCGGTCATGATGACAAAACCATAGTGGTTTATGCTCCAGGTCATCAAATGGGCGGCAGAAAGGGCCTGGGCGGAATCACTTTAAAAGTAACGTATTTCTCACCCAGGATAAATGTAATCGGCGTCCGCATCAGCCATCATGAAGGGAAAATAATGAATGGTCCATCATTTGTACCTGAGGTGATGACCAACGTATATATTGAGGACGTTAAAGAGTATATAACAATGACCTCCGGAGAACTTACTTTAAAAGTACATAAAGGGAATGAATGGAATATAGAGTTTTCAAATAAAGCTGGTTTCTTAACGAAAAGTTCCTGGCGTTCAGCCGGGTATGCAGCGAATGAAGCTGGGGAAAATTATATTAAAGAGGAATTGGCACTTGGCATTGGAGAATATGTTTATGGTTTAGGAGAACGCTTTACTTCTTTTATAAAGAACGGTCAGGTAGTAGATATATGGAATCAGGATGGTGGTACCAGCTCAGAACAGGCCTATAAGAATATTCCTTTTTATATCACCAACAGGGGATACGGTGTCCTTGTAAATGATACCGGTAAAGTTTCTTTTGAGGTTGCTTCCGAAAAAGTGGAGAGGGTCCAGTTCAGTGCAAAGGGGGAAGAACTGGAGTATTACATAATCAATGGACCTACTATGATGGATGTTATAAAAAACTATACAAAACTCACCGGAAAGCCGGCCCTTCCGCCGGCCTGGTCCTTTGGCCTATGGCTTACTACATCCTTTACAACAGATTATGATGAAAAAACGGTAACCGGTTTTATTAATGGAATGAAGGAAAGAGAAATTCCCCTTCAGGTTTTCCATTTTGACTGCTTCTGGATGAAAGGCAGTCATTGGTGTAACTTTGACTGGGATGAAAAAGTATTTCCTGAGCCTGAAAAAATGCTTTGCCGGTTAAAAAAACAGGGCCTTAAAATATGTGTATGGATAAATTCCTATATTGCACAGCGTTCCAGACTATTTAATGAAGGCATGGAAAAGGGTTACCTTCTTAAAAGAACCGATGGCAGTGTATGGCAGACGGATGAATGGCAGCCAGGTATGGGAATCGTGGATTTTACCAATCAGGAGGCGTGCAAGTGGTATAAAGCCGAATTAAGCCGTCTGCTGGATATGGGGGTAGATACCTTTAAAACAGATTTTGGTGAAAGGATTCCGGCAAAGGATGTCATTTATTTTGATGGATCAGATCCGGAAAAAATGCATAACTATTATGCCTTTTTATACAATAAAGTTGTTTTTGAATTGTTAGAAGAAGTAAAAGGTAAAAACAATGCGTTAGTATTTGCCAGATCCGCGACTGCCGGAAGCCAGCAGTTTCCTGTTCACTGGGGCGGTGATTGTGTGGCAAGTTATGAATCCATGGCTGAATCCCTGCGTGGAGGGTTATCCCTTGCTTCCTGTGGATTCGGATATTGGAGCCATGATATGGGCGGTTTTGAGAGCTGCGCAACAGCAGATCTTTATAAGAGGTGGGTTGCCTTTGGTATGTTGTCCTCCCACAGCAGACTACATGGCAATTCCTCCTACCGTGTACCATGGCTGTTTGATGAAGAAGCAGTGGATGTCTTAAGATTCTTTACTAATTTAAAATGTACCTTAATGCCTTATATCTATTCTATGGCTGTAAAAACCCATATAGAAGGAATTCCCATGATGAGTTCCATGGTAATGCACTTTATGGAAGACCCCACCGCTCCATTTTTGGATAGACAGTATATGTTAGGTGATTCCATATTAGTAGCACCGGTATTTGATGAAAAAGGATACGTTGAGTATTATCTGCCGAAAGGTAAATGGACCAATTTATTAACAAATCAGGTACTAAGCGGCGGCTGGCAGAAAGAACGGTATGATTATATGGGACTGCCTGTAATGATTAAAGAAAACTCAATTATACCAATCGGTTATCATAAAAATGAATGCGTCTATGACTATATGGATGAGATAACCTTTCACATATTTGAATTGACTGGCAAAGCAGAAATGACTGTTTATACGGAAGGCTGTGAAAAGAAGTATACCATTACGGCAGAATTAAAAGGTAAGGGAATACAGATAAAGTCAGATTGTGATAATGAAAATTTCAGTATACTTTTAAGAAATATATATAAAGTAGCATCTGTACATAATGGTATAGCAGACCTAACAGAAGAAGGGATTAAAATCATCCCGGTTAACCAGGCTGAAGATATCGTTATTCAATTAGCTTAGCTGTGTTCGGCTAAGGTAATAATAAATAGAGAGTACTAAAAACAGGATATGAGAGTTTCCAAGAGTACACATAAAAAAAAAGGAGAAGTTAAAATGGCTGTCATTGATAACAAAGCAATCATGCAGATTGCATTGATTGTAAAAGATATTGAAAAAGTAGCGGCAAATTATGCAAAAGTATTTAATATGCCAATGCCTAAAATTGAGGATGTTCCTCCGGTTTCAGAAGTTCCCATATTTTATCGTGGGGAAAGAACGGATTCCAGGGCGAAAATCTGCTGTTTCCAAATGGGAAATATCATCTTGGAGCTCACAGAGCCGGATGATTCCCCCAGCAGCTGGAAAGAGTTTTATGACAAGCATGGGCAGGGTGTTCATCATATCGGAATACAGGTAGAAAATCGTGAAGAATCCTTAAAAGCCCTTGCGGATATGGGCGTGGAAGTAAATCATACAGGGTATTATCCGACAGGAAGTTATACTTTTATGGACGGTATGGATCAATTTGGAGTAAATTTTAACATTAAACATGGCGGTGAGGATAACAGTGATAAACTGTTGAAATAATCCTAAAAAAAGAGGAGGTTAATTATGAAAGAACCAATTTTAAAATCCACAAAGGTTCTGCAGGTAGCGCTTTTGGTAAAAGATGTGGAAGCAACAGCTAAAAAATATGCGGAGCTGTTTGGCGTTGAGGTACCGCCGATTATTATATCCGGTGCTTATGATGAAGCACTTACGGAGTATAAGGGGAAACCAACAAAAGCAAGATGCAAAATGGCATTCTTTAATATGGATAATGTCCAGTTGGAATTCATTGAACCCGATGATCAAGAATCCAATTGGAGGGATACTTTAAATGCAAACGGAGAAGGCTTCCATCATATTGCTTTTGATGTAAAAGGAATGAAGAAACAGCTTGAGAGTTTTGAACAAAATGGAGTAGAATTAATTCAAAAAGGGGAATGTCCGGGAGGCAGATATGCTTTTGTTGATACCACGGATCAATACAAAATCATGTTTGAATTATTGGAGAATGATAATTAATAAAGATGATTATAGTGGAAAATAGGTATACCTTATTTTTCACCATACTGATTTGTATGCATACCAAGTATGTATATGGGAGTTATGGCAACTACATATATCGATAATGTAAAAGAGAGGTGTTTGCTTATGAAGAAAAAAAATTTAATTGTGTTACTGTTAGTTTTAAGTATGGTATTTAGTGCCTGTTCCAGTAAATCCGGTAATAGCACAGATGCCCAGGGTGATACACAAACCAGTACCGATACGGTACAGACCGGAGACAATAATACGCCGGCCGATCCATTTGGCAAATATACTGAACCGGTTACCTTTACCATCGGACTTCAGGTAGATCCCAATGAACAATGGCCGGAAGGAGACTCTCCAACGGATAACCAGTATACCAGATATATTAAAGATCAATTAAATGTTGATATCAAAGTTCTTTGGACTGCATCCGCAGCAGATTTTGAGCAGAAAGTAAACCTGGCGATCTCCAGTGATACACTGCCGGATGGTTTAGTCGTAAATGATACTCAATTTAACCAGATGATAAAATCCCAGCAGTTGATGGATTTAACGGATGTTTATCATAATTATGCTTCCGATACCATGAAGGAAATGATTGATTCCAGTAAAGGCCTTGCTATTGATAACGTAACTTATGACGGTAAAATGTATGGATTAACCAGTGTGTCAGATGGCGACATGGAATTAACCTGGATCAGAAAAGACTGGTTGGATAAATTAGGTTTACAGCCACCCAAAACAGTAGATGACCTTAAAAACATTGCCAAAGCATTCGTAGAAAAAGATCCCGGCGGAAATGGAGCAGGTAATACCATTGGTATGACCGGTCCCCAAAATGGCGGTGCTTTATATGCAACATTCTTAACCTCCGGAACCAACAACTATGGTTTTGATACCATATTTTCAGCTTATAATGCGTATCCGGGCTGGTGGATTCAGGATGCAGACGGAAAGCCTGTATATGGTTCCACAACACAGGAAACCAGAGCTGCATTACAAGAACTTGCAACCTGGTATAAAGAAGGGTTAATTGATCCTGAAATGGGTATCAGGCAAGATGCCGGTGAACCAATTGTCAGTGGCCAGTCCGGTATTTTCTCCGGCGGCTGGTGGATGGGATATGCCGCACTTCCGGATGTAATTGCCACTAATCCGGATGCAAACTTCCAGGCATATGCTACCCCTGTTAATATGGATTCTGGAGAATATACACCTCATGCATCCAGTGCATCCTATATGTATGCAGTTGCCAGCAGAGACTGTAAGAATCCGGAAATTGTTATCAAATTAAACAACTTATTAATACGTGACCAGTCACAATTTGATACTTCAAAAGGCGGTATCGGTAATTTCGCTATGAGAATACCTTTTGGAATGGTGGATGAAGGTTCTCATACCGTACAGGCTATGAGGGACGTATTAGCCGGTAATAAAACTGCTGATGATTATTCTGCTGACTTTGATAAATATACGTTACTTAAAAATGACTTAGAGAAAATTACAGTAGTTAAAAAAGAGCCTGTAGACAGCATGGACATCAGTACCTGGATGTACATGCAGATCCAAGTGCCTGGGCCCGTTCCTATTCGGTATTAGTTGGATGGGGTACCTTATTTGACAGCCAGTATAAGCCGGTATACAGTTTAACTTATTCCCAGACACCTAAGATTGAACAAAGATGGACGAATCTCAAGAAAATGGAAGATGAAGTATTTATGAAAATCATTATGAACCAGGCGCCCATTGAATCCTTTGATCAATTTGTTGAAGACTGGAAGTCACAAGGCGGAGATGATATAACCGCTGAAGTTTCCGATTATGTTAATAGTAAAAAGTGATGTAATTATTCAACCGCCGGTACCTCAAAGTGTTTTGCAATGCAAATCTGGGGATTGCCGCGGGAAGACTAAACAGTTACAAATTAATAAGCAGTTAAATTTTGTAAGGGCTGTTTCATTATTTACAATCTAACAGGTTTGCAGAAGAATGTTCCTTTTATTTCGACGATGAACTGCAATAGTATGGAAGGCTGGCGGCAGGATGAAAGTGTTGCCGTCAGTCTCATAGGAAGGCGCATGATTTGAAATACTGGGAACATTCTTATTGCTATCAATGAAATAGTATTTAAGCTTTAAAATAAAAACCTCAATTAATTACATCGGAAAGGTTTGATCCTATGAAAATAAAAAAGACGACTATCCATTACTTTTTAATGATGCTGCCAGGCTTTATCATATTGTTTTTATTTAACATATTACCGATGTTTGGTATAGTCATGGCATTTAAAGATTTTAACCCGGGACTTGGTATTCTTAAATCCCCTTTTGTCGGTTTGGATAATTTTAAATATATGTTTGAATTAAATGATATAAAATCCATACTTTTTAATACTGTGTTTATAGCAGTAGGTAAAATAATCTTAAATTTGATCATACCTTTGTTTTTTGCTTTAATGTTAAATGAAGTGAGAAGTTCAAAATTTAAACGGTCGGTACAGACCATTGCATATATGCCGCATTTTCTGTCATGGGTAATCCTGGCGGGTATTTTATTAGATGTTTTTTCACTACACGGTCCGATTAATGCGCTCAGGCAGGCATTCGGCCAGGAACCGTATTTATTTTTTGCAAATGCGAAAAGCTTCCCCCAAATTATAATTTTCAGTGATGTCTGGAAAGAATTCGGCTATAATGCAGTTATTTATCTTGCGGCAATAACAGGAATTGATCCGGGATTATATGAAGCTGCTGCAATAGACGGAGCGGGAAGATTTCGGAGAATATGGAACATAACATTACCGGGAATAAAAGCAACCATAGTATTATTAGCCGTACTTGCCCTTGGCAACGTGCTTAATGCAGGATTTGACCAAATCTTTAACTTATATAATCCGACGGTTTATTCCACGGGAGATATCATAGATACATGGGTTTATCGTGAAGGTATAAAGAATTTCCAGTACAGTTTAGCAACAGCAGTGGGATTATTAAAATCAGTTGTAGGGTTTGTACTAATTACACTATCCTATTGGATGGCATCCAAGTTTGCTAATTATAAAATATTTTAAGATGAGGAGAGAGCTATATGGTTGAAAGTAAAACAATCTGGTCAAAAGTATTTTCAATTGTAAATACCGCTTTATTAATCATAATTACTTTAAGCTGTATTTTGCCATTATGGTATACATTATGTCTGTCTCTGAGTGATAAAGCAGCAGCAGCGGGTGGTCAGGTAAGTTTCTGGCCCATAGGTTTTAATTTGAATTCCTATCATGCAATTATGAAGGATGCCAGTTTCTTCCGTGCAGTCTGGGTATCTGTCATGAGGGTCGTACTGGGTACGGTTACCGGATTAGGTTCCATTCTCTTAATGGCATATCCGTTATCAAAAACAACCAGGGAATTTCGTCCCCGTAATGTATGTATGTGGATTCTAATAGTATGTTTTATGTTTAACGGAGGGTTAGTACCCTGGTTTATTACCATTCAAAAATTAGGCTTAATAGATAGCATATGGGCTTTGGTTTTTGGCGGTGGGGTGCAGGTATTTAATGTAATACTGGTGATGAACTTCTTCCGTAACATACCAAAATCCTTAGAAGAAGCAGCACTGGTAGATGGTGCAGGTCCTTGGAGGACATTGGGTTCTGTCGTTATACCAACTTCCAAGCCGGTCATTGCAACCGTTGCCTTATTTACCATTGTTTATCATTGGAATGAATTCTTCCAGGGGTTGGTACTAATGTCAAGTGAAAGAATGTATCCCCTCCAGACTTACATACAGCAGTTGGTAGTAACCATTAATGTTACCAATATGTCTTTGGAGCAATTTGAACAGGTAAGTCAATTATCTAACCAGACTTTAAATGCGGCTAAAATATTTGTTGCACTCATTCCGGTATTATTGATTTATCCTTTTCTGCAGAAATATTTTATTACAGGTATAACGCTTGGTGCAGTAAAAGAATAGGATGAAGTTATGAGGGTTTTAATAACGGGTTCGGCAAGGGGATTAGGAATCGCTTTAGTAGAGCTATATGCGAAGAATAACCACGAAGTGATAGCAACTGCCAGAAATATAACTAATTCAAGTGCGCTGCTTAATGTGTCTTTGCAATACCCAAATGTTACCATATGTGAAATGGATGTAGCTTCCTACGAATCTATAGAAGTATGTAAAAAACAAGTAGAACAGCAGTTTGACAGTATGGACTTAATTATCAATAATGCAGGTATATTATATGAAAGTGATAAGACTAACCGAATTATGGAGGTGGAGGTGGAAGTCTTACAGACGACTATGGCGGTTAATGTAGAAGGACCTATATTAGTATTAAAGGCCTTTTATCCTTTACTAAAGAAAAGTAGTCAGCCCAAATTCTATATTATTACTTCGGAAAGCACATTAGAAAACAGCTGGTATGGTATTCCTGTCTATTCGTTATCTAAAGTGGCTGCAAATAAAGCAGCTTCCATTATTAAGGCAAGTTTAGAAGAAACTTATGAAGTACTTGCCATTCATCCGGGCCGAATGAATACGGATATGGGAAAAACGACTTCCCAAATCGAAGCAAAAGAGGCTGCAGAAGGAATTTATGAGATGTCCGTGGGTCAGAGAGTGGCTGAGAACTGGTATGTTGATTATCATGGGAAAAGAATGGAATCATAATTTAAGATTATAGAAAAAATAATCTTTTGAAGTTTAATTTAAATATATCAAATATATGGAAGTTTATCTACAAAACATTTTTTGCAGGTTCGTTTTGAAGGAATGTAAAGAAGAAATCCGGTCAACATGTGATGAACTGGTAGAATATATGTACGATCACCTGGAACATTCCGGAAATATTTTGCAGTGGACGGAAAGGCAATCGAGGCAAATGCCTGACGAAAGGAATATAGGAAAAAGCTACTGAGCAGGTTTTTCCTATATTCCTTTCGTAGTTTTTGCGCGTTCCGACTAATTTTAAGTGGGCGAGATGATTTAGAAACGCTAGCAATCCTTCATCTAACGCATCCGACAGACGTAAATATCATCTGTAACCGTTTTTAGAACGACATTAAAATAATTCATAAAAAGGAAATACTTGACAAAAAAATAAAGAATATTTATAATAATAAATGTGATTTGGATTTTGAAATAATTTAGTATAAGTAAAATAACTGACAGAATTATAGTTAAATCAACTAAGTGAAGCTAAGTCGAAGGTCGAGTTGATAAGATTTATGTGACGGAGGCTTTTAATGAAATCATTACATAGTTATTTATATAAGAATATGTCTTTATTTATTGTAACGATAATATTTATATTAATTTTAGGAATTTTAGCTCCACTTAGATCCTTTGTATTTCAACGAATAATTGACTCAACATCAATGCAGCATCTTTTTTCATATCTGATTATAGGTATAATATTTTGTATTTTTGTTTTTTTTGTCGAATATGCTTCAAAAGCAGGACTTGCAAAACTTTTAAAAGAGATAAGCTATGATTTAAGAAAAGATGTTTTTAATAGCATAATAAATCTAAATATTCGCGAGTTTAATAAAAATAACTCAGCAGAATATATCTCAACTTTATCAAATGATTTAAAAATTATAAATGATGAATATTATGTTCCATTATATGAAGTTTTATTACAAAGTTCGTTTTTTATTATTGCAGCAATAATGATTTCGTTTATTAGTCCGATACTATTACTTATTGTTTTTTTTGTTAGTATCTTTCCTATCCTATTACCCAAAATATTCTCTGAAAAATTAAAGAACAATCGAGGAAATTATTCTAAAAGAATGTCGGAATATATTTCAGAAATTAAGGATGTTTTTTCTGGGTTTGAGGTGGTAAAGACATTTTCCATAGAGAAAAAAATTACTAACATAGAAAAAGAAAAAAATAGTTTGCTATCTGATTCAGAATATAAGTCAAATATAGTATTATATCTTGCTCAAACGTTATCTTCGGTAATAAGTAACATTTCATTCATTTTAGTAATAGCAGTAGCAATGTATCTTGTGCTTCGGGGGGATTTAACGATTGGATTTATGGTGGCAACGACGCAGATGATGAATTTTATAATGACACCATGCCGAACAGTATCACAGAACATAGCCAAGATAAAATCAACAAAACAAATTCAAGTAAAAATACTTGATCTCATTAATAGAAGTAATGCTTTTACCAAAGAAAATGAAATTGAGGGACTTAAATTTAAAATCCAATTTAAAGACGTATCCTTCTCAATCGGAGAAAACAGGATACTGGATAAAATATCCTTAACAATTGAAAGAGGAAAAAAATATGCAATTGTTGGAACCAGCGGTAGTGGTAAATCAACACTTATAAAATTATTATTAAGGTATTATGATGATTATGAGGGAAGTATTGAAATAGACGGAATTGATAATAGGACAATTTCAAATGAAAGTATCTTTCGGGTTTGCCCAATAATTCATCAAAATGTATTTGTTTTTAATGATACATTAAAAAATAATATTGCTTTATATAATGACTACTCAGATGTAGAAATAAAAGAGGCTATAACAGCTGCAGGAATTGATCATCTTGTTTTTAAGCTCAAAAATGGCATTTATGAGATTATTGATGAAAATGGAAATAATTTTTCCGGAGGGGAGAAACAGAGAATTTCTATAGCAAGGGCTTTAATTAAAAAACCATCCGTTATCATTTTAGATGAAGCTACTTCCAGCTTAGATAATGAGACAGCTTATAAAATTGAAGAATCAATATTAAAAATACCATATCTGACCTCCTTAATAATTACGCACAAATATAATGAAGGTTTATTGAAATCCTATGATGAAATAATAGCAATTAAAGACGGTAAGTTAATGGAAGTTGGAACCTTCGATGAACTGACTAAGAGGAAAGGATATTTTTATAGTCTTTTCTCAATATCTAGTGAGAAAATCAAAGAGTAAAACATTAAATCTTATAATCCTAGTATTAATCTGTGATTTAGAGGGGATAAAAATGATAAAATATAATGATTGGTTTATAGTAGAAAACAGCAAAGAAGTGATTGCTTATCAAACGGATGCGGAAACATTCATTAAGTTTAAGCTCAATGATTATGTTAATAAAAGGGATGATTGTTATAAAATTTTAGACAAACAACTAAAAAGTATCTCACTTAAACAAGAAATTTTTTTAGATATTACAGTTGTAATGACTCATAAATGTAATCTAACTTGTATTTATTGCTTTGAAAGTAAACAGATGTTAAATAGTACAAGTAGGAATATTAAATTCGATGTAGATCGTCTGCTGAAGTACTTATATAATTTATTGGATAAAAATGCTTATACAAAAGTGATTATAAGATTTTTTGGTGGAGAACCGTTAATAGAGAAGGATAGTATTATATTAATTATGAATTCTTTGTTAAGGCAATATACTAATATTAAAATAGTAGGGGTCGTTTTCACTAATGCATATTCACTTAATGAAGATACATGTGTTAGACTACGAAATAGTGGGATAAAAATAATCCATACTACCCTAGATGGTTATGATAAATCCCATAATTTACATAAAACTAAACTTAATGGGGAAGGTACTTTTGGGATAATTTTTAACAACATATCTACAAGTCTTAAATATTTTCAGGTAACAGTTAGAGTTAATATATCTAAATTAAATATTGATGATATAGGCTTACTTTTTAAACAATTAGCTTTAAATGAACGTAAAGGGGAATTAAAACTTGATATAAGGAAACTAAATTATAATGGTATAAAAAATAATGACATATATTTATCTGATGCTGAATTTATGATTCTATATATCGACTATTTAAAAATAGCACTAAGCTTGAATTTAGATTGTATAGTCTTACCGCAAAAACAAAATCATTATTGCGTAGCTAATAATAAAGACGCATTCATAATTGAACCCTATGGAGGTATTCTAAGATGCACCGAAGAGATAGGAGACCCCACTAGAATATATACAGACATTGAGAATAGTTTTTTTGATGAAGAGGAGCATTCCAAATGGATGCAAAGTGATTATCATAATAAATGTAAAGATTGTCTTGTATTTGAACTTTGTAGAGGAAAATGCCCTAGGGAGAGGGTTAGAACTGGTAACCTTTCGTGTACATATAACATTCAGTATTTCGAATCTTTATTAAATTTAAAATTTAAATTTAATAAAATGAAAGGAGTGTCATAATATTTTTAATTTAACATACTCCGAATTTGAGAGCCAAACATTAGAAAAAAAAGCAATTATATTACCAATAGGGTCATTTGAACAACATTCTACTTATGCTACGCTTGCAACTGATGCGATTATTGCTACAGAGATTGGGAAATTAGTGAGTGCTCAAATGAATATTCCTTGTATACCTACTATTCCTTTTGGTAGGAGTAAAGTACATAAATCCTTTTTTGGTGCAATTTATTTTGAGGATGAAACTTTAGAAAAAGTAATAAAAGATATAATTAATTCATTAGCTCATTATAACATAACAAACTTCATTATAATTAATGGACACGGAGGTAATATCCCTATTATTAATAATGTCATCAAGCAATATCAGGAGAGTGAGCTGAATTTTTATCCATTTTCTTGGTGGGAGCTAATTAAAGATAAATTTTTCGATAAAGAACATAGTTCTCATGCCAGTAGTGAAGAAATTTCAGTTTTAGTAGCGATTGATGAAGGTTTGATACGTCCTTTATTAGTACAAGATATGATTCCTAACCCGAGTTTTCAAGGGAAGAAATTTAGTGATGTTAGAGAAGTAACTTTAAATGGCGTTCTAGGCAAATCCTCTAAATATAGTAAATATACTGGAGTCCAAATAATGTCCTATGTTGTAAATATAATATGTGAACAACTAGAAAAGGAGTTATAAGTGATGATTCTAAAAGAGAGATATGATGCTAATTTTAATGGAAAATTATTATTAAAAAAAAGTGAAGAAGGTAGGGTTTATACTTCAGTTAAGATCACCAGTAAAACAAATAAAGATGTTGTTTTCTTTGACTTGCCTATAATCGCTCATATTAGTGCAACACAGAAGTGTAACCTTAATTGTAATTACTGTTATGCAAAAGATAATAATAAAAAAGAAGATATGGTTTATGAAGAATTTAAAACTGTATTGGATAAATGTAATGATAATGGCGTTATGATTATATATTGGAGTGGTGGAGAACCATTTGTGAATAATCCGGACTAAAATACATCACCTGTCCGGTCATTGGAAATCACCATTCTGTTTTAGAAGAAATCATGATTCCGTCAAACGGAAATCATTTCTTTATAAATATATCTTATAATGGTCTAAT
>JBAVPE010000165.1:0-24232 GCA_049692775.1 Anaerocolumna sp.
TAAAAAAAATACAAGAAAATGGTATAACCATTAATTTTCCTGATGATTTCACGGGCATTTGTCCTTTGTTAATGCCTTTAAAGGACGGGGACGATAAATTACCTCTAACTCCAAGGATTGATTCTAGCGGACAAGCTTATCTATGCCAAATATTTACTGATCAGGAGTATTTCTACAGTTATTTATCAACATTACCAAATGAATTTGCATCTACAGGTTTTCCCTGCAAACCATAAAAAAACAAAGTACCTATATCTGACCGCGCTTTCTTGGTAATATTGGTTTGTGACAGCATATTTTTAAAAGCACTTAGATATAAAAGAACAGCTTCGGTTGAGATGTTACTGTCAACACAGCTTTCTTTTTTTCCCTGTTCCACCAGATGTAAAATAAGAGGAATAGTCCGGGTCTGGTAATATTCCTCAATAAAGCTTTGAACCATTGGGTCGTTCCATATTGCCGATTCGTAAAACTCCTGATCGGTACTATTCTCATTTTTTTTAGTATCAAGAAACATTTTTTCGAGTTTCTCACGAAAAGTAAGCTTACTGTAAATTAATTCTTCTACCTCGCTCATTTTTTCGTTCATATATGTGAAAATTGCCTGCCTCGCCAGGTTTTCCTTACTATCAAAGAAGTTATATATACTGACTTGGGAGACTTTCGCTTTTTCTGCTATTTCCGCAATACTGACATCCTTGATTCCACGGACTAAAAACAGATCATATGCCGACTGAAGGATGCTGTTCATCTTCATTTCCTTGCGACGCTGAAAACCATTCATCTGACTCACCTCTCTAAAGAATAGAATATGTATAATAAAACCTCTTTAATGATAACATAAATATGAAATAATGCAACAATATATTTCATATTTATGTTGACAACGTGTTATCCAAGGTATATTATGAAATGTATAGAGAGAATATTTCATAACTATCTAAGGAGGTAGATACCATGAGTATAATGAGTATAATGAGTCGAATGATGGGTAGGATGTTTAAGCTTCCACCCGCTGAAACTTACGATATATCTGTGGAGAGAGATCTGAAAATACCTATGCCGGACGGTGTGAATTTGGTGCCTGTGGCTCCGGTGGAAAGATGTCCCCGTTCATGAAAGAACATAACGACGGTATCGCCGTCCTTTCATGGCTCAAACAGCAAAAATGGTTTGATGGCCGTTTGGGGATGGCGGGAGGAAGTTATCTCGGTTATACACAATGGGCAGTCGCATCTGATGCAGGTCCGATGCTGAAGGCCATGTCACCGCAGATTACAAGTTCAAATTTCCGCAGCATGGTTTATCCTGGAGATGCTTTTTCACTGGAAGTATTTATAGGTTGGCTGGCAATGATCGATACGCAGGAAGAATCAACCATGAAGCAATCCTTTAGTGCAATAGGCGGTGGCAAAGGCAGGAAAATAGCCGCATGGCATCTGCCCCTGGTTGAGATAGATAAAATTACGACCGGCAAGGAATATGATTTTTGGAGAGACTGGCTTACGCATGATCAACCCAAAGACGATTGGTGGAGACCAGGTGACCACAGCGGAACGGTTTCCAAAATAACGGCACCGAACCATTTAATCAGCGGTTGGCACGATTTTATGCTGCAGGGCATGATGCGGGATTACAATTTATTAAAAGAAGGTGGGCAAACACCATACCTGACAATCGGCCCATGGACACATTTTGATACCGGCGTAGCGTCTGTAGGGTCTAGAGAAGCTGTTATCTGGCTACGCGCGCACCTTCTGGGTGACCGTAAATCTCTGCGTAAATCTCCAGTGCGTGTTTTTGTAATGGGCTCAAAGGAGTGGAAGGAATATTCCAGTTGGCCGCCCGAAAATGTAAAGTATAAGTATTGTTATCTTCAACCTGAAGGTCGTCTGTCCAATGAATTGCCAAAAGAGTTTGAGCCAGATCATTACAGGTATGACCCAAGCAACCCGACTCCCAGTGTTGGCGGTTTCCGGTCAATGGGACAGGGCCGGGCCAGTTGAGGATAACCGTTCTCTTGAGGCACGTTCCGATGTACTGACATATACCGGCAATGCACTAGAGTATGATGTGGAGATCATCGGTCCCGTAACGGCGGAGCTGTATGTCCGTTCCAGTCTTGAGCATACAGACTTTTTTATCCGGGTCTGCGATGTTGAACCATCCGGTAAATCGTTGAATGTATGTGACGGATTGTTGCGGTTAGCTCCGAACAGACCGGATCCCGAACTTGATGGGTGCAAAAAAATCAAAGTTGAACTTTGGCCGACCGCGTATTGTTTCAAGAAAGGACATCGTATACGAATTCAGGTATCCAGCGGTTCTTTCCCGCGTTGGAACCGCAACCTTGGAACTGGCGAATCCTTAGGGACCGGCACTAAAATGCTGATAGCCGAACAGAGTGTGTATCATGACCTGGCTCATCCTTCTGCCGTTATACTGCCTTTTACTCATGGGCAATGAAAAGTAGTAGAGAATGGGGGGGGATTTTCTGACGGAAATACCCCCGCTGTAAACGGCAAGTACTTTTCCACGCTTTTTTATACCCTATCTAAAGCGCAATTGCAGCTGCTAATCCGCCCCAAAAAGATGAAAAATGTTACAATCATACCGCCTAAACCCAAAGAGAATAAAAAGCTCAGGGTTGCTGCCTATTGCCGGGTCAGCACATCCGGTCCGGAGCAACTGCGCAGCCTTGAGATTCAGATAAAGACTTATTCGAAGATGATAAAAAGCCATCCTAACTGGATTTTTGCTGGTGTTTTCTTTGATATTAAAAGCGGACTTCGACGAAGCGGCAGAAAAAGCCTGGACAAACTGCTCAAAAAAGCGGCGAACGGCAAAGTAGATTACATTATCGCAAAGTCAATCAGCAGGTTATCAAGAGATACTCTGGAGGTTTTGAAAATAATAAGATTTTTAAGAGAGCGAGGAATCAATATGCATTTTGAAAATGAAGAACTGGATTCAATCGAAGTGGATAAAGAGTTCGAGATTACACTGAGGGGTATGCTGACACAGGATGAAAGCCGGAATATCAGTGAGAATATTCAATGGGGATTTCAGCGAAAATTTGAAAAGGGCGATATCTTTACGAGGTATAAGAATTTTATGGGATATGACTGCATTGATGGTGAGATTGTAATTGTTCCAGAACAGGCAGAGGTGGCTGCGCAGTGTTTCAATGAACAGAAGCTTTTTTTATGCCCTTTTTTGTGAATGGTAAGGTAACATTTTCTTTATATTTACTTTATAAAATCAAAAAAACTTCTTGACAAAATAATTTAGATACTATATTATTTAGCTACTATGAAAAATAAAGAGATTTTGGTGGAAAAATTTTATCAGATGGCGAACCTGCTCCTTCAGGAGATGCAGACGCCTTGGTCCTATGGGGTTGACTTCCTGTTGTCCCATTCGGAGATCCACCTGCTGGAGGCCATAAAGTTCCAGGAAGGAGCAAATGTAAGCGAACTGGCCGCGTATTTGGAAATGACCAGCGGAGCGGTGAGCCAAGGTACGAAGAAGCTGCTGGATAAAGAGCTGATTGAGTCTTACAAAAAAGACGGCAACCGCAAGGAAGTTTTTTCCCGGCTTACCCCTTTAGGAGAACGAATCTGTGAAGGGCATCAAAAGCACCATGAATGCATGTGGGAGGTTTGGCAGGAGTTTATGGCAGGCTTGGATCAGAAAGAAACACAGTTGGTTTCTGATTTTCTGGAAATGGTAACCCAGGGTATAACGCAAATGATTGCTCAAGGGAACCGCCGTCTAAACAATTGATATTGGATGCGGCTACGGCAGTCTTTGCAGAAAAGTGTTTTGACAAGGTTCGGGTGGATGAAATCGCCTGCCGGGAAGGAGGTTAATAAAGCCTTAATTTATTACTATTTCAAGAGCAAGGATCAGATCCTGGCAGAACTCATGCAGGGGATGATCAAATAATTGATTAAAAAAGGAGATGTAAAAAATGGCATCAGTGGAAAATGGTGAGATATTAGCAGAGCGCATGAATCCGAACAGCAGGCTTTTCTTCATGGACCCCGAAGACGAAGACCTGGATTTCATATTTCAATGGTTCGTTGGGTGGATAGCCTACGGTGCCTGTACGCCAGGTGAGCTGTTCAAAGTCGCTCGAAAAGTTGATTCGAAGTCTGCTGCGAGTTGGATGACGGAGTTTGGGAAAGAGGCAAGAAAAATTGAAGCGATTGGTGAAGACTGCCTGAAAAAAGGACATAGGATCAGCGCTGGCCAAGCGTTCTTGCGAGCCTTCGGGTACTACCGAGCAGCCTACTGCGCAATAGATCCGGCGGATGCGGATTTTTTTCCAGTCTATTTTAAGACCGTAGAGTGCTTCAAAAAATATCTTGACTGCTTGTCTAAAACGTATCCGCATGAGTATGTGGAAATAGAATACAAAGGCTTTAAGTTCCCGGGTATCTTTCTGAAGGCTGAGAACAGTAACAAGCCAAAGCCGACGTTCATGTTCCACAACGGTGGCGAATCACACAAGGAGGACACTTGGTTCCTTGGGGGGAGAGATGCCGTCGAGCGAGGGTATAACGCATTGCTCGTAGATCTGCCTTATGATGTACAACCAAGATCCTATAATCCTGAGGTCACAGCAAAGAACTTCCCCAAAGCCGATCTGATAGGCGCCTATCATGCGGCCACCGACTTCCTCGTTGCTCGTTCTGACGTAGATGCTAAACGGTTGGTAGTGTGCGGCGATAGTTATGCTGGCATAAAGAGTACGTTCAATGCGGCTAATGATGATCGTTTTGCTGCATTAGTTGCTAGTGCGCCATTATACTCTTGGCGAGAAGTGATTACAAATGGTGTTATGCCTAAGCAGTTCACCATGGGTGACCCGGAAGAGTCGAACAAGCTCGTAAATAGTTTGCCGTGGCTCTCCCGAGTAACACTTCATCGAGTCGTTTGGATGCATGGCTTCAATAGCATGGTAGATTGGCTGGATGTATCACAAAACAATTTGGAGCTCGATCCGCGAGATATCAAGTGTGCTTTACTGTCTATACGCGCGGAATCGGAGGGTCCGGAGGTTATTAGGCAGGCAACGGAGGTTTATGAAAAAGCGTCCTCTAAGAAGAAGGCCTTGTGGGTAGGGAAAACAGAGGATGGCGCCGATTTCCATTGCCAGATCAACAATCTGGCGTTGCGGATGCAGGTGATGTTTGATTTCTTGGACGAAGCCCTAGATTATAACGGTTAGCCTCAGGTAAGGAGTATGGCGAAAATCATTTATTCATATTACAAGCAATCAGACAAGGAGAATCATGGCGACCAAGCATCCGAGACAAAGACTGATTTTGTCGGATGTTGCGTCGATAGCCGATATGCTGATCAAAAATATTACATAACCTTTGGGCTGCCGAGATGGCTGCCGCCAAGTCCTCACCAGCTTTAGGCGGCATCTTTTTTAGCGCTTCAAGTCGTACAGAATGTTGCTGCTTGCTTGAACGTACGTCAAGCGTTGAAAATAAAGGGATTTAAGCACTTTTCTTCATTGTCCTTTTTTCTTGGTTCTGCTCACTGTTCTGTAATAAGGTTTTCTACTTCGTAAAGCCGTGGTGTCTTTATGCCGTGCTTTCTGGCTTCTGATATAACTTCCTGCACGGTATAACCAACTTTAGTGTGGTTATGCGCCACAAGTGCATAGGTCATGCTTTTAGGTGAAAAAATAACATTACTCAAGAGAAATCCAACGAGCGCTTCGGGTGAAAAAATAACTTTTTCAAAACTTCTGCTTTTTATTACTTCGACTTCCATTGCAACGTTGGATGCGAAGTGATTCCAGAGCCAACGTGGCTTTCCTTTATTTCTTCATGCATTACTATAGGCCATTTTTCCTTGACTAACCGGTCTTTTTTGCTTCGTCGTGCATCCCATAATTCTAAGTTTACATACAATAAGGTAATTGACAGATTAGTTTATTGCAAACGGTTGCTAGTGCGTAATGAAAATTGAGTATTTTAGTGAAATAACTTTGCCACCAAGATGCCACCAGGCCTTGGTGGCATCTTTTTACCCACTCAAGGCATTGTGAGATTTGTGTCGAAATCTGTCACGTAAAATAACAAATGATAATGTACGTTATAGCAGCTATATGGTAAAATAAAAGGTAGTTACAATAAATTAAATTCTGGGGAATTGATATTACCTGAAAATAGTGGTTTGAATTTCTGCTTATGCTGATAAAGATTAACATCTTAAACAGATGTTATCAAAGCAAATGCATAGAATATATTGAGAAGTATTGACTCCCATAATTTTTGCAGAATGTTCTGGGAGTCTGTTTTTTTAGTTTTCATTATCTATATGAAAATATGTGTATGACCTCTGTGCACACATATTAACGTAGCTATGGAGATGGATGAAAAACCTGAAATTAATGGGAGGTTTGAAGCTTTGCAAGAGCAGAGATTTACAAAAAAGGACTGGACGCTTTTTAAAAATAAAATTGCTGATTGGCAGGAAGCCTATATTAACAGGCTCAATAAGGAATACATAGAATTACTAAGTGAAGACGCTAATCCATCAGAAAAATTTTGGAGACTGGACAAGAGAATAAAGGCAGACAAGAAGAAAACTGGTGTTCAATTAGAAATGAGCCGGTCGAATCTTATTTATAATATTATTTCACTTATAAACGAAGGTGCAATTAGCTTTGTAGATCTCGAAGAGTTCAGTGATGAGTTGAAGGAAACTATAAGTTCTTTTGTTGAGAGATAGTTTATTAAATATTAGTTTAGTACGGTATCGTTTTCCTATTAGTATTAGTTAATCGATTGTCTATGCCGAGGGTTTTACCTTTATTCCCTTTCAATTTATGCAATAAAAACCGTCTTTCTATATACGGTTGGACCGTATTTATAACTTCTATTGACACTATATCGGAACACCGATATAATGAATGTAGGTGATGAAAATGACAATACAACAGCTTTTACAGGATATTCAAATGTCCCGTTATCGTTTATCAAAAATTAGCGGGATTCCATGGGCCACTCTTGCAGATATTTATTCCGGGAAAACCCATCTTAACCGTTGTGGCGCAGGAACGCTCTCCAAACTGTCCAAAACACTTGGTCTAACTATTGAGGAACTGCTGGCACTGGAAACAAAGCCGGAAGAAAACACAGTCACAGGAAAACCAAACAGAAAAAATTATCTGATATCCGGACTGCCGGAGAGTATTCAAAAAGCAATAAAAGAATATTTACAAGGTGAAAAGGAACAAGTGCTCTATCTTGATTGCTTGTGGGGCGAATTATATGGAGCCATTAATTCCAATCTTTGGGCTGACTTAATTACTGAGGAACAGGCAAGCTATCTGCGTGAAAAATATCTTGGTACAGAGGGAAAGGAGAATAGCATTAATGATTGATTTTACATCGTGTGAAGTAAATAAATTCAGAGCCTACGGTGGAGCAAATGGAAATAAAATTAATATTCTTTATGAGGGCAATAGCTATATGCTTAAATTTCTGTTAATGGGAAGGTCTGACCTTTTTGTGAACTATGGAAGGGAACCTGGGTATTGAAGCATCGGTCTTCCACACATCAGCTTCCACACGTTTCCACCAGTAGTAGTAAGCATGTTTTGTTAGATTGTTTTTCTCACACCAATCGGTGACATTCAAACCGCTGCCTTTCCTGTCGGCGATTCTCTGCTTCCAAAGTTCAAGTGATTTCTGATTCATAAGATTCCTCCTGAATTTCTTTATTCAGGTCAGTATAGCTCAGGATCAATTCTTTTTCACTATGTTATCTTTTGAAGCACTTACAGAAATTCCGAAACAATTCAAATACAATGGTTATATTATCCTGCCCAAAGTGCAAGTAATAGAATGAATAAAGGAGTATTAGTTTAGATTACTGCTCCTTTTTCATATATAAAAACAAACGGCCTTTTTGCGTGAAAGGAGGGAATTCAAGTGTCAAAAGTAATCGCCCTTGCCAATCAGAAAGGTGGTGTCGGTAAAACGACGGCTGTCAATCTTGGAATCGGACTTGCAGTACAGTCTGCCTGTATTCGTTGGCTACCTTGTTGACAAAGACCATGATGGAAGAACACTATGGGCCTGACGAGGGCATCCTTCCTCATGAGGAAGGTATTTCCCTCATGCCGGGCAACATCGAGCTGTCAGCCATTGAGGTTTCACTCGTCAACACCATGAGCCGGGAAACGGTGCTTCGGACATATATCAACGCTGTCAAAGACAAGTATGATTATGTGCTGATCGACTGTATAGTTGACAGGACATTATATAAAGCAAAAGAAAATAAAAATATGGTTGTATTTTTGGCGGAATAACAGAAAAAGGTCCAAAATCATTGGCAATGCTTTATAATAACGAGCAAATTAAACGTTATTCTTGCTTTTATCATATTTAAGTGATTTGAGAGAAGATGTAAGATAGCTATTGACAACTAAGATCTATTGCCATAGGCTTATAATGAGTTCTGTTTCAATAAATTCAAGGAGGATGACTATATGCAAAAATATAAGCTGTTTGATGCAGAGTACAAGTTCGCCAGCATTATCTGGGATAATGAACCAATCAATTCTACTGAGCTTTTGAAGTTATGTGAAAACAAACTTGGTTGGAAAAAGTCCACCACTTATACGGTGCTAAAAAAGCTCTGTGAACGTGGTATCCTGTAAAACAAAAATGCAGTTGATACTGTTCTTATTAAACGCAAGGAAGTCCCCAAATATGAGAGCAGCACCGTGGTTGAAAAATCTTTTGACGGTTCTCTACCTAAATTTCTGACAGCATTCCTTGGAAACTGTAAACTGACCGCACAAGAAGCAGAGGAACTGAAACGGATTATTGAGGAAGCGGTAACATGAGCATTACCGCGTAATATGGGACTACTAACATGATGAAAGAGGAAGTGTAGCATATGGAAAACAACGTAGTTCTTATTGCTGATGATGACAAGGAAATTGTGAAACTGATAGCTGATACACTGGAAGATGAAGGCTTTAAAGTCATAAAAGCGTACAATGGCACAGAAGCTATGGAGATCATACTTAAAAAAGAACAGGTGGATTTGGTTCTGCTGGATATTATGATGCCAGGAATGGATGGTATTGAAGTATGTAAAAAAATCAGGGACACTTATTCAGGCCCTATCGCTTTTCTGAGTGCCAAAGGCCGGGAAATCGATAAGGTTATCGGACTGGAATTAGGTGCAGATGATTATTTGACAAAACCCTTTAGCACAATTGAACTGATATCCAGGGTAAAGGCTCATATCCGCAGGGACCGGCGGCTGAAGAATCTGCCGACTAATACTTCTGTATTGTTCTTTGAGGGGCTGAAAATCTACCTGGATTCATTTGAAGTCTGGAAAGAGGGGGAGAAAATTGATTTGACTACCCGGGAATTTCAGATACTGGCCTACATGGCAAGCAATCAAAACATCGTTTTAAGCCGTGAAAAGATTTATGAGAGCATCTGGGGGAACACTGATTACGGAGAAATTAATACGGTTACGGTACACATTAAATACCTCAGGGATAAACTGGACCCGGATGGAAAATATATTAAAACCGTTTGGGGTGTAGGTTATAAATTCGTAGGGAGAGCGGAAGTCAAATGAGTATCAAATATAAAATGCCTTTATATGTTTTGACAGTATTTATAATTTTTGTAGTTCTCTTACTGGGTTATTTCAAGCTGTTTTTATATGGTGACCTCCGAGAAGAAGTGGACAATTATTGGCTGCATTATGATCAAATCAATAAAAGAATTGTTGGGGAAATTATGAGCAGCTATCCAGATAGAAAGGAAATGGAAAATAACCTGCAGGAAATTTATGAAACTGAGAATATTAGAGTGAAAATTTTAGATACCAATGGCAATAAAGTTATGGAAACCGGAGGACAAGATGATAAAGTTCCGGTATTAAAGCAGAAGGAGACTGCATTTTATAAAAATAATCTTGTATACATTATGGAGATAATGCACCCCTCCCCTCTAAGAAATTTCAGATGGGGCGGATCCTTTGGCCGTTTACGGATTATAGGTTTTACATTGTTGGGGTTAGTAATCATCAGTATCATAATATACCTGCATTATTTTATTGTTAAACCTTTACTCATACTTCAAAGAATATTGGATAAGTTCAGTTATAATGATTTAAGCATAAATCTGCCTTACACCAAGCGTAAGGATGAGATAGGATATTTTTGCAACAAGTTTTATGAAATGGTAGAACGTTTAAAAATATCACGAAAGGAGCAGGTAGATATTATTCTGTCCATTTCTCATGACCTGAAAACACCGCTGACATCGGTAATCGGTTTTTCTGAAAGGCTTATGGTGGGCAAACGGCAGACCGAGGAGCGTACTAGGGAGTATTCTACAATTATTTATGACAAGGCCCGGGACATGAATATCCTTTTAGAGGAATTTCACGAATTTGCCATCAATGAATTACAGTATACGGCTTTTAAAAAGAGCGCAGTTGAAGTCCAGCCATTTATGGAGGAATTATATAAAAAATATGAGGGAGAGTTTAAGGAAAGTCATGGTGAATTAGCATTGGAAAACCGGGCGCCGAATGGTGTGGCCATGATGGTTGACAAGGATAAACTCAAACGGGTATTTGATAATCTGATTTCTAACTCTAAAAAGTATGGAAACGAAAACCTAAAAATAAAGATGATTTGTATCCTGGAAGGAAAAAATCTCAAAGTCTCCATTGAGGATAATGGTTCAGGAGTACCCAAGGAAGAACTGGATAAGATATTTGATAAATTTTACAGGGTTGATAAATCAAGGTCGAGAGATAAGGGAGGCAGTGGATTGGGGCTGGCAATCTGCAAAAGAATCATTGAAGCCCACGGGGGCGAAATATGGGCTTACACACCGTCTGGCAGAGGGTTGGGAATCTCCTTCTCAATTCCAGTGAAATAAAATATTTTTTATTTAAGAGGGAATCGCATTATGCAGTTCCCTCTTAATAATTCTTAATTTTTTCAGTATTTCTATTTAATAATTCATTGGTAGAATTTAATCAGTAAGATAAAACAAATAAAAAATGAGAGGAAGGTTCTACCATGAAAAAAATGATTTCAGCTTTATTAGTTGCCATGATGTTTTTAACAGCCACAATACCTGCAATAGCTGCAGGGACTTCGGAGGTAGCATTGTCCGCAGAGGACATTATGGCTCAATCTATGGAAACAATGAAACAAGTGGACAGTTTTAAAGCAGAGGGTATCTATACTGTTGACAGAGACGGTATAAATGTGGAAATCCAGCGCCTGGTTGAGAGGAATAAGGCAAATCAAAGTCTGCACGGTCAGACAATTAAAAATGGACAAAAAATTAAGGAGACTTATGTACAGGGAGACTATATTTACTGGCTGAGCGGGAAAAAAGGAGAATTTGTTAAAGCAGAAATAAACAGGTTCAGAGAAGGGTTATCCCAAAGAGCATTTAATCTCAAGGATGCCTTACAGGACATTCCCCACACCGCAGCCTTTGTGCTGGACAGTGAACAAACCGATGATACACATTATGTAATCCATGGAGAGGGCGATTTAAGGAATAATATCACCACATTCCTGGAAGGGAAAGGCTTTGAATTACCTGACAAGCTGGAAACTGATGCCCATTATTCATTCTATGTTCAAAAAGACACCCTTTATCTGGACCGGGTTGAAGTGACCATTAATGGCAGTACAGAGGAAGGAAAAACTGCCACCATTTCCGGTGCTATAACTCTGGAAGGCTTTAATCAAACCGAAATAACCGTACCGGAAGACTTTTTAAATGCCGATGAAATAAATTACAAACAAACAAATAAAGGCCCAAATTAAACAGGTCAAGGCTAAGATTAAACATTGGTTTAGTTTCTAAAAAAAAATGAGCTGCTGCCCGGCAATAAATGCCAATGCATGCCGGGCAGCTACAACAGGTAGAAAAGGAGATGATTATTTAATGAGAGCAATGCTATTAAAAAGAGGCAGTTTGCTTTTGACAATATTGATGTTAAGTACAACTCTATTCGGCTGTGCAGCCGGTACAAATAGCACAAAGGAGTTAGAAGAAGCTGGAGCAAATAAACAAATTGTGGAATTAGAGGATGGACAAAATATTTCTGATATTGAAAAAAGCTTGGGCAATGTTAAAATAACTCAACTTAAAGGCGGGAGATATATCATCAGCTCTAATGGCAGTGAAAAGGAATTGGAACAAAAGCTGTCAGTAATGAAAGGCATAAGACGTATTCAAAAGCCCAGAAAAATAGGCATAATCAGGCCTATTACCAAAATAAAAGTCGGCAAGGATTTTGTTATTGACAAGCTCTCCCAAACCAATGATATTGAGGCCAATGACCCGGGAGTAAAATCTCAGTGGGCTGTGTCCTATACAAATGCCAATCATGTGTGGCCCCTGGTTGAGCAAAAGGAAACCGTATATGTAGCCGTTGTGGATACCGGTGTTGACTATACACATCCAGATTTAAAAAACAGAGTAGACGCGGGAAAAGGTTACGATTTTATAAATAACGACTCCGACCCTATGGATGATAATGGTCACGGAACCCATGTATCCGGAATTATTGCGGCAGAAATGAATAACGGCGAGGGTATTGTCGGTGTTGCCGGTACACTTGATGTTAGTATTATCCCTATAAAAGTCTTGGACGCAGAAGGATATGGGCAGTCGGATATCGTTGCTAAAGGTATTGAGTATGCTGTTGATCAGGGAGCAAACATTATCAATCTCAGCCTGGGAGGACCCGGTGAGGATGTGGACATCGCTAATGCAGTTCGCTATGCTAGTGAAAAGGGAGTACTTGTGGTAGCTGCTTCCGGAAATGATAACCAAAACTCTGACAGCTATACTCCGGCAGGGCTGGAGAATGTATATACAGTAGGCGCCATTAATCCACTCAAGACAAAAGCAAGATTTTCAAATTATGGGAATAGCGTAGAGGTAGCTGCTCCCGGTGTGAAAATTCTGAGCACTGTACCCGGGAATCAATATGAAGCCTGGGATGGAACCAGTATGGCTGCACCGGTTGTTTCAGGTATTGCTTCAATAATGCTGGCTCAGAAGCCTGATATAAATGTTGCTGAACTTGCTGCCATATTAAATGAATCTGCCGAGGACATTTTAGAAGAGGGAAAAGACCAGAAGTCCGGCTACGGATTGCCCAATGCTGAAAAGGCCTGGCAGTTGTTAACAGGAGAGGAAGCACCACCAGCTGAAGAAAAGGCAATGTTTAATTCCTTGCAAAAAGCCATTGGTGGAACAAGTAAACTAAAAATCCAGCAGAATGATGTAAACAGCCTGATGATATCAAGTAACAATGTAGATAATAGGTCTGAGAAAAGATCTAAATTGAGCGATCTAAAAGATAAAGGAAGTGAATACAAGGAAGAGAATGAGGAGCAGATTGAAGAATGGAAAAAAGAGTTTAAAGAAAACCAGGAAATCAATAAGCAATATATGCAGGAGATATACGAAGGCCTGGAAACACTTAAGCCCCTTCTGGAGCAATTCCAGGACGGCTATGAACAGGGCACCTTAGAACTCACTCCCGAAGAGTTAAATCAGATACAACAGGAGATTGAAAAGCTGGCAGGCTATCATGAATATGTAAAAACAAGAAGTGAAGAACTACAGAAGAAGTGGGATGAAATGGCTCAACTGTTCTCTGAAGGAAATTATGAAGAGGCAAAGGCAATGTTTCCCGACATACTGGAGATGCAGAAAGCCCTGACTAAGAATTTGGAATTGCTATTAAATGAAATAAACGAACTTACAAAGTTATTAGAAGGAGTTCTTTAGTAATAGAATAAGGCTTATTGCCATGCAGTATAGACATAAGAGTGAATAAGGATATGGAAAAAGGAGAGGCTTTTGAGAGGAAGATGAAAACTAATGGGAATCGGAAATTTCTTTAATATACCTGCCCATGGACATATTAACCCAACACTGCCAATAGTAAATGAGCTGGTGAAAAGAGGAGAAACAATCATATATTACAGTACTGAAGCATTCAGAGAAAAGATTGAAAAAACAGGTGCAAAATATAAGCCTACAGTTTCTCTCTTCCTCAAGAGCCAGCATCAGGCGGTAATTTTGTAAAGCTGGCAGGAATGCCTCTAAAAGCTACAGAAGAAGTAATGTTCGAAGAAATGGAGTATATCAAAAAATTGCAGCCTGATTACATCATTCATGATTCCATGTCCCCCTGGGGTAAGTATATGGCAAAGCTTCATATCTTTACAATTTCAGTCGGATGGAGCTAAGCTTAGTGATAAGTTTGCATTTATAGGCCCGTCAATTTACGACAGGAAGGATGCCTCGGATTTTTCATTTGAAAATATGGAGGACAGGAAGCTTGTCTGTATCTCTTTAGGGACTATTGCAAATGAAAGACTGTATTTTTACAGGGAATGTATAAAAGCATTTTCTAAGTCGGAATATAATGTATTAATTTCCATAGGCGGCAAAGTAAATAAAAAAGAACTTGAAGTTATACCGTCCAATATTTATATTGATGACTATGTTCCCCAGATTGAAGTCTTAAAAAGAGCCAGTCTGTTTATATCCCACGGTGGAATGAACAGTGTGAACGAAGCTCTTTATTTCGCGGGGTACCTCTATTGATTTTGCCACAGCAATCCGAGCAGGTAATGGTTGCCAAAAGAGGTGAGAAATTGGGTGCGGGGATATGTTTGCATGAAGTTGAAGTAATTAGAGCAAATAGGAAAATATCTGAACGTACAGCAGGGAAGCTGACGGATATTTTGCGTGTTGCTCCTTATGCCAGAGTTAGTACAGATTTAGAGGAACAATTAAGCCGTTATAAATCACAGGTTGACTATTATACGGATGATGTAGACGGTAATGTGCTAGGAGAAGCGACATATGATTTAATTGCAGATCCGCCAGATAATAGCAGTGTATGGATGCATAAAACATTAAGAAATCTAGTGAAGAAAAATACGCGAACACTTAGGGTTTCAATAATAGCATCGAAATCTGATGCGGATCCAGCGAATATAATTGGTGATTATATAGAATTTGATGGTATTGAGCTTACATTAATTCAAGAACCGGTCATGAATGTAATTGGTAATAATATAAGTATCACAGACGGAGATACTACACCGAGTACGACAGATGACACAGACATTGGATCGATAGTTGTAAATAGTAGTATTACAAAAACTTTTACCATAGAAAATAGTGGAGCAGCAGCTTTAAATTTAAGCGGAACCCCAATAATAACGGTCGGTGGAATGTATGCTTCTGATTTTGCAGTGACAATGCTTCCAAATTCTCCGGTAGCAGTTGATGGAACTACAACCTTTGATGTAACGTTTACGCCAAGTGGTGCGGGGGTAAGGACAGCTACGATAACGATAGCGAATAATACGGAAGATGGCTCCTATGTTTTTGATATAGCAGGAACAGGAATAGGAATAACAGTACCAACCGTAACAACAAATACTTCGATGACATCGATAACATCAACTACAGCAACAGCAGGAGGGAATGTTACAGTAGATGGAGGAGTTTCTGTCACTGAGAGGGGAATTGTATATGGAATAGCTGAGAATCCAACTATCACAGACGGTACAGCTATAAAATTGACACCTACTGTAATAAGCGGTACAGGAGCATTTACGGTAAACATTACAGGATTGTCAGTTAACACCTTATATCATGTAAGGGCATATGCAAAAAATAGTCAGGGAACAAGCTACGGATCGGATATAAGTTTTACAACGGATACAGTACCAATCACAAATTTAACAAGCAGTGGAAAAACCTCAACCACAGCAGATGTTACCTGGACAGCCGCAAGTAGAGCAACAGGAATAATTATAGAACAATCACCAACAGGAGCTAATACCTGGACAACAGCCGCAACAGGAACTATAGCAGCAGGTGCCACGACAGCTACGGTATCAGGATTAAGTATAGGAACAGGATATGACTTTCGATTGGTAGTGACAGGAGGAGCCAATGAGGGAACTTCAAACGAAGTAACAGTAACTACGGACACTACACCGATCACAAATTTTACAAACAGCGGAAGAACCTCAACCACAGCAGAGTTTATCTGGACAGCAGCAAGTGGAGCGACTGAGGTAGTTCTACAGCAATCTCCATCGGGAGCAAATACTTGGACAACAGCCACAACAGGAATTCTAGCAGCAGGAGCAACAACCGCTACGGTAACAGGATTAAGTGTAGGAACAGGATATGACTTTAGATTGGTTGTAACAGGAGGCACCAATGCGGGAACGTCAAATTCAACCGTCTCCACAGCGGGACAGGAAGGAACCTTAACCTGTGACAATGTTGTACTGGCAATGGGATTTTCACCCGATATAAAATTGTATAATGCCCTTAAAGATAAGGTGGAAATATTAAATATCGGAGACAGCGTGAAAGTCAGAAAAGTATTGGATGCTGTACATGAAGCTTATGATGCAATATTAAGAATATAAACTATGAAAATCTATCATTTTAGGGAATAGTGCAACCATGCTGACATTAACTACATATCTTTTGGGTTAAGTTATCAATATAATTAATAAATTGCAATTCAAAGATAAGCGACATATAGTAATGCAAAAATTGTATAGTAAAAGTGACAATTAACAGCCTCCGTTTTCATTTAATCTGAAAGCGAAGGCTCTTTTACTATTTAGCAGTAAAGAAGACAATATACATGTAATTATCGAGGTTATAATATAATATTATACATTATAATAAACGGGTAATAGTGTGAAAGTCAAAGCTTTTTCTCAGCCATTATGGGCAATTGCACAAACATTTTCTGTTTTTATTTATAATGCTGTTAACACTTCAGAAATACATTTTCCGTTCGTTAGGCGTTTTGAAGAATTCCATGGATCAGTTTGCATCAGGAAATCCTTGAATATGTGAACTGGATTTTGAAACAAGAACGTGATATTGAATTTGCAGCCAAGCCTTTAGAAACGTCGCGTTTTATTTTGAGTGTAAAATGATTCATTTACAAGTACAAGAATACATAGATGCGGTGGAAGTGACTGGTAAATATGCAAAAATTTTGGGAGTGGAAACAGAGGAGCTTTTTTAAAAATTGTAGAGCAAGAAGAATATGCTCATTTCTTTTTATGTACGAAATGGATACAATGGAAAGTGTCATAGCATATGCAGGAAGTAATCCAATAATTGCTGTGTCATATCCTGAGGAAGAAAAATATGGTTTGATTTCAGATCCCATAGTATTATGCAGGAAGTTCCAGATGACAGGAATTCTTTTGTTGGATAAGTATAATCTAATTACATTAAAGATTTTCCACCAAGGTCCTACCAACATCACATAACATCTTTTTTTACCGTTCAAGGTACTGCGAAAAATAAGATAATAACTAAAGTGATGCAAAAACTTGAAATAAGCTCATTAAAGGGGATTATGAATCATTTGGAATTATTGTCGTGAGACCGTACCATTACTAAGATAAAAGTTGTTAAGACTAAAATCTTCAGTGCGTTGAGGTTTTTAGTGTTGGCAATCATTATAGAAGTAAATATTTTAAGAAAATTTGGAAAATTTTAATGTTTTTTGTTGAAACCAATATCCTAAAGATATACAATAATAATAACAATGTTACCTTATATTGTTATTGTCTTTTAGGGTGACTGTGTAAACTTTGATTCAAATAATAAATGATACAGATTTTATGATAATGAGGTGTGGTATGAAAATTTTATTAATTGAAGATGACATTGAAATAAGCGAAATGTTACAACATTTTCTTGAAAGCGAATCTTTTGAAATTGTCAGTGCGTTTGATGGTGAAGAAGCTAGTCAGAAATTTGCTAAAGAAACGTTTGATTTGGTTTTGCTTGATATTATGATACCAAAATTAAACGGAATCGAAGTTATGCAGACTATTCGGTCTACTAGTACGGTGCCGATTATTATTATTTCAGCGAAGAATACCGATTTAGATAAATCCCTGGGGCTGGGTTTAGGCGCGGACGATTATATTACCAAGCCGTTTTCCGTTATAGAGGTATTGGCGAGAATCAAAGCTAATATCAGACGATCGACACGATATTTGCCGAATATATCGATGAATGAACCGCAAATTTTAACGTTGCATGATATCATCATGAATTTGGATGACTATACTGTTACTAAGGGAGACAAAATGATCGAATTAACAGCTAAGGAATTTGAAATACTTAAGCTTTTTATTCAAAATTCTAAAAAAGTCTATACGAAAGCACAGATCTATTCGCAGATCTGGAACGATGCTTACTTGGGTGACGAAAATGCTGTCAATGTTCATATCAGCAGGCTGAGAACAAAAATTGAAGACAATGCGAAAAACCCCAGATATATAAAGACTGTATGGGGAATTGGATATAAATTAGGCGATGGTAATGATTGATTTAATTTGTGTCTTTTTTTGCCATATGCATCATTGCTTTTTTGAACACACTTTATCTCGTCTCATTTTAAAAAGGTATTAATCAAAGGCAGCATATGGTGATAAGCGAGCTGTCGCGCGTTTTGGATGTAAACACAGAAGAACTTTCAGGTAGAAATCGACATGCCCCAGACTGATAATTATGTACAAGGAAACGAGGATGCGCTTAGCCAATGTCATTTAGTTAAGATATCAGCATTATAAAATCTATACAGAGTAGAGTACAGAAAATGTATCCTGCTCTATTTTTGTACAAAAATTAATTCAAAAAACACTTGACAGATAGCCAAAAACAGCCGGGTAGAAAAGAAAATGAATACAGAGCTCTTACTGACATGATAGAACGTTCTGCTGTATCTGGTGATGTCACCGTTATTGCAGACCGAGGATATGAAAGTTATAACGTATTTGCTCACGTTGAGCAGAAAGGGTGGAAATATGTTATACGGGTAAAAGACATATCAAGCAACAGCATCCTATCGTCACTGAAATTACCGAAAACAGATAAATTTGATGCAACTGTTTCAAAAATTCTTACACGAAAACATTACGCTGAAAAGTCAGCCATTTTTTAAAACTGTTTTTACAGTAAAGCAGTTACAGTTTAGCCGTAAGGCTGAACTGTAACATAAAGCTGAGAAAGATGGACTTTTAATTTGTTATTTCTCAAACGAAAGAAATTTGTAAGATTTATTCAAGAGTTTCGAAAGAGCAAAATGCTACAATAGTATCAATCTTACACAGAAAGGATTGGTGCCGGCAAAACAACAGTTATGAGAATGATTATGAATTTAATCAAACCTACCATCGGAGAAATGCGACGTTTTTAAAAATGTAACCCAAATATTAATAGGAGTGACAAAATAAAATGAAAAAAATAGTTTTAATAATATTAACTGTCATTATGATACTGGCATCGCTAACCTACGTTTCAAGTGTAGAAAAAAAACAATATCAGTTGCCGAGTACACCGTTACAGAGTATGGCGAATGAAATAGCAAATACATTGGTATCCCAATACGATGTGGCCAGTGTACAATATGCGCTTATTGACAATGGAAAACTTGTTTTATCAGGAGGTAAGGGTGGATCTGATAAAGACGATGGACGGGCAATAACAAAAAACACCATGTATGGGATTGGTTCGGTCAGTAAAATGTATGTGTCCGCTGCCACAATGATGCTTGTGGATCGAGGTATACTGAATCTAGATGAACCTCTTGTAACGTACATACCTGAATTCAAAATGGCAGATCAACGGTACAAACAGATTACACCCAGAATGCTGTTGAATCACTCATCAGGAATCAATGGAACCTGTTTTGGGAACACATTTTTATTTGATGATTTTAATACTGAAATTCATAAAGATGTACTTGCCAGCCTTCAAACTCAAAATTTGAAAGCAAATCCTGGTGAGTTTTCAGTTTACTGCAACGATGGTTTTACGCTGCTCGAAATATTAGTGGAGCGGTTAAGCGGCATGACCTTAACAGAATTTATCAGCAAAAACATTAGTCAGCCTTTAGGACTTAAAAATACGAAAACACCCCTAGACGATTTTGACCGAACAGTCCTTGCTAAAACATATATGCCTATGTATAAGGGGGCTTTACCGACCGATGTTATAAGCGCCATTGGAGCAGGAGGCATTTATTCAACCGCCGAAGAAATGTGTCGGTTTGGGGAAGTATTAATGGGCGAAACTAAAGTACTATCGAAAAAATCCGCAAAAGCCATGCTAAACGAAGAATATAGAAAAGGTATTTGGCCAGAAGAAGATGAGAACTTCTTTTCCTATGGACTTGGCTGGGATAGTGTACATATATATCCGTTAGAAGGTTATAATATTCAAGGAGCTTTTAAAGGTGGTGACACAAATTTATATCATTCAGCTATAATCGTGGTCCCAAATTATAATATTGCCGTAGCTGTGGCTTCTTCTGGCGGCTCATCTATTCATGGCATTATGTTTGCCTCAAAGATTTTGCAGGAATGGATGAAAGAAGAAGGTATCATAAAAGAAATACAACCAGATAAAACTTTTATTCCGCCTGTGAAAGCTGATATGCCAGCCTACCTACAACAATACAATGGACTTTATACGGCTTCATCTGGCAGTTCGAAAAAGATTGAGATTAAAGATGGGGAATTTCTTATACCGTCATTAATTGGTGGGCTAGTTCCGGAGCAGAAGTTTATTTATGTGGGGGATAATCTTTTTAAGAGTAAAGATGGCAGTGCTACAGTGAGTTTTGACCAACAGAAAAACGGAATCACGTATTTAAAGGTCAGTGCTTATCTAACCCTTCCTGAAGTTGGCCAAACCTTTCTTACGTTTTATGAATCCCAAAAGGTAGAACCAATTTCCCTTGACACAGCAGTATTAAAAGCTTGGGAAAAAAGAATAGGCAAAGACTATTTGGTACTTACTGAAAAGCCAAGTTCTCAAAATTTATTTATTCCTTTGTTGCCAAGTAAATTGATGATAGACGTGAAAAGCGGCTATGTTTCCGGAGCCAAAATCGTTGATGAAAATAATGCAGTCAATGTGGTACAAATTCCTGTAATGAACGGTAGAGATACGACAGACTACAAGTTTTATAAAGAAGATAATATGGAGTATCTCCAAATGTATAATATGACTTTTGTTAACAAAGCTGATATCCCTCCAATAAATAGCGGCGTAACAACCACGATAATACCAGTAAACGGATATGCCCGCTGGTATCAGATAAACGAGAACTCTGCTGATAAAATAGTGACAGTAAAAATGCCTCAAAACGCTGCTTTTGCAGTATACGATGAAAACAATACATGTATAAGTTGTTCAACTGTAAACGGCAACGGTCCAGTAAAACTACCAGCCAATGGATATATTGGATTTTTCGGAAAAGCCTCAGATACGTTTTCTATTACTTTGAAATAATAAGTTAAAAAAGAATAGTGGGTGCAACGAAAGAGCAGCATGCAAAAGATGCTGTAGACGCGTTGTCGCTAAAGTTGTCGGGAGATGAAATAGCAGCATTAGAGGAACTTTATCAGCCTTATGCATTTTTAAACAATTAATTTTATTGTTCTTAATACTTCATTCATATTTTTCCCTTTTCATTGTTGTTAATAGGCGTTTGATAAACGCCGCTGCCCACTGGTTTTACGGGGTTTTATTACTAAATTTATATAAACTTTCTTTCCGTAAGTAGATAAGACCCAATATAACCAGATTCGGGCGGGATGTGGGAATTATCCAGATTTGTTTGAAGCACTTTCTGGAAATTATATTAGGCTAAAGTAGTTTGTGTTATCGGTCTTCACGGTATAATAAATGATAATTAGAAAAGGGTCTAAAATGTCTTTGTAAATAAAGAACGAAAAAACCAGGTTCAGTTTATATTGTGTTTACATTCATAGTGTACACTTACATAAAGAGGGTGAAAGATTTGAATAAGGTTTTAATTATTGATGATGATGGCTATATCCGAGAGCTTATTTGCACAGTATTAAAAAATGATGGATTTTCTGTGTCTGAAGCTGCAAACGGAAGGTATGCCTTACAAAAACTTGGAGAGGAAAAAATAGACCTTTGTGTACTTGACATTATGATGCCTCAAATGGACGGTTATGAATTTTGCAAGCAAGTACGAAGATATTATGAGGATATGCCTGTTTTAATGTTGACCGCTAAAAGCGAACTTTCTCAAAAAGTAAAGGGTTTTGAACTTGGTGCGGACGATTATTTAACAAAACCGTTCGAGGTTGATGAACTGCTTGTTCGAATAAAAGCGTTACTGAGGCGTTATAAAATATCTGCTTCACAGACTATAAATATTGGTAATTTAGTTGTGGATAAAAGTAGTTATGCGGTCATGAGTAACAATGAAAAATACGATATACCTATGAAAGAATTTGAACTTTTATTCATGCTTGGAAGTTATCCCGGTAAAACCCTTTCTCGTGACAGGTTGATTGAAGATGTTTGGGGTCTTGATTTTGATGGAAACGAACGAACACTTGATGTTCACATAAATCGTCTTAGAGAGAGATTTCCTTCTGATATTTACAAGTTCAAAATTACTACTATTCGAGGGCTTGGTTACAGATTGGAGATACTATAGTGAGCGGTAAATGGTCTTTTTCTTCAATATTGATGATTTTTCTTACAGCATTATTTAGTCTTACTTGCGGATACTATATTTGCAAATTTATTTTTAGTCAATCAGGGATTATTACTCCATATCTTATTTTTATTGCTCAAAGTTTCGTTTCCATTCTGATATTTTTTCTGAGTTGGATAATATATTTTAATTTATTCTGGCACATCACTCAAAAAGATAGAAAATTTGACCTATCACGTTCTCAAATATTGAGCGGAGCTATTGAAGCTATGAACAAGATAGCTTCCGGTGATTTCAATGTGCATATTAAAACAAACGAACGCGACCCTTTTAATGAGGTAGCAGACAATATTAACAAAATGGCAAAGGAGCTTTGTTCTCTGGAAAGATTGCGGCAAGATTTTATTTCAGATGTATCGCACGAAATACAGTCACCGTTAACGTCTATTTCAGGGTTTGCCGCACTGCTGAGAAAAGGAAATTTAAGCGAGAGCCAAATATCACACTATGCCAATGTAATAGAAGTCGAAAGCAAACGATTATCCAAACTTAGCGAAAATTTATTAAGGTTATCTAATTTGGAATCGGAAAATAATACTTTAAATTTAATGAAATATCAAATTGACAAGCAAATTGAAAGTATTTTACTTATGTTAGAACCACAGTGGTTGGCAAAAAGTATCACACTTGACGTTTCTCTTGAGAAAACGATAATATGTGGTGATGAGGGTTTATTAAGTCAGGTATTTATAAATTTGCTTCACAATGCTATTAAATTTACACCGGAAAACGGTAATATAGGTATTAACTTATCAAGCAGTGAAAACGTAATTAAATGTAAAATCTCCGATACAGGTATAGGTATTTCACCGCAAGACCAGCTACGAATTTTCGAGCGGTTTTATAAAGCAGATAAATCCCGTGACCGTTCTTTGGGCGGCAACGGACTTGGACTTTCAATTGTAAAAAAGATTATTGATTTACATGGAGGGAAAATATCTCTTACGAGTGAAATTGGAATAGGTACGGAATTTACTGTCTTGCTACCTAAATAGTAAATAATATGTTGATTACCACAGTCTGAATTAACTGACTGTGGTTTTTCTTGTGTGCCAGGCATGGCTCTAATCTAGCTGGTGTAAGTCCAGTCACGGGTATTTACCGCCAAGTGTAGTGAACCACAAGTTGGTGCCAGTAATGGTATAGATGAAGGAAGTGGTGTAACGAAGTTCTTGAGCCTACAAACAGAAACTTGATAAGGCGATTAGGTGGGTGAGGTTGCAAGACAAACTTAAGCCCAAAAGGTAAACGTAAACCGAAGTTGTAAATCAAGAGGTTGTGGAATGAAAGATTAGTGTTAAAGCGATACGTTCTTACAGAACATACCGCGAACCTTATTACCTTTATTATCAGAAGCAATCAGTTTGAAAGTGATTTTGCTAAGTTGGAAAAAGAGAATTTCGAACTTGTCTATGGCGTTAGAAGTATATTCGAAGAAAAACTTAAGAAGTTCAAAGTGAATTATCATCAAAGATTATATATTGGGGTGACGCTGTTTATTGCTAGCGCTGCTCCTTTGATTTTGGCAGCAATACTAAACGGTTCAGGTATGATT
>JBAVPE010000166.1:0-87437 GCA_049692775.1 Anaerocolumna sp.
ATTTCATACTTTATAAGAAGTTTCCTATATCATATGAATCATCATGAAAATTTTATTAGAATTTTCAGGGTTGTTTTACTGTTCAGTTATCAAGGTTCTTTGCCTGATTGTCCAGGTTTTTTACTTATTAATTTTAAACTCTTTTGTTTGTAAGCTTTGTTGGTGTCTCACACCAGCTCGACTATCTTATCACACTTACAAGGAGTTGTCAATAACTTTTTTAATTTATTTTCATCAAGTTTTGACTTTCAAAAAAGTTTAACGGAGAAGGAGGGATTTGAACCCTCGCGCCGCTATTAACGACCTACTCCCTTTCCAGGGGAGCCCCTTCAGCCGCTTGGGTACTTCTCCAAATAGGCTGATAATGTAATCTTATAAAACAATAATGTACCATTAATTGGTGCTATATTGTCAGCGGAGAAGGTGGGATTCGAACCCACGGATCCTTTCGAGATCACCGGTTTTCAAGACCGGCTCCTTAAACCACTCGGACACCTCTCCAAACACTGCTTGAACAGTATAGCAAACCTAATAAAATATGTCAAGCACTTTAAATAACTTTTTTAGTTTTTTTTGAATCTTTTTTTGAGTATTTTTACTTCTTTTCCCTTATTCCGAATTCATACATAATTTACAGAAAATATCCTTATATAAGACTCTTTAATAAAGCTTCTCCAACTATAATATCCTCCGGTGTCGTAATTTTAATATTACGATAACTCCCCATAATCATTTTAATTGGATAGTTCATTGTATATTCCACAACCATAGCATCATCTGTTATATTTACATTTTGAATATGTTTAATTACTTTATCATCACTTATCTCAACCGGTACTTTATTGTTGGTGTTTTCCTCTTCGCTATTGTATGCCTTTTCATCCATAATCATACAATATGCCTTTATAATTATATCATAGGTAAATGCTTGCGGTGTTTGAACTGACCATACTTTATCGCGATCCGGTGTTTCAATGACAATCCCTTTGTTATTTACAAATTTAATCGTATCCTTATTGGGTACTCCCACTACACAAGCACCATGTGATTCCAGATTTTTAATTGCATCCTCTATAATACCAACTGAAACAAAAGGTCTCACGCCATCATGTATAAGCACATAATCTGCCGTTCTAATTTCTTTTAAGCCATTATAGACAGAGTGATATCTTTCTTTTCCGCCTTCAATTATGTGATGTACTTTTTTAAAGTTATAAAAATCTATGATTGAATTCTTGCAGTAATCAATTTCATTTTTACCTACTACTAAAACTACCTCCTCCACAGTACTTTCTTCAAATGCTTTTAAGGAATAATAAAGAATGGGCTTTCCTCCTAATAGCAGATACTGTTTTGCAGTACTGCTTTGCATCCGTTTTCCTGTTCCCGCAGCCAATATAATTGCGGTTGTCTTTTTTTTTGTCATGTACACTTATACCTTTCCGGATTATAAAGATTTTAAATATATGAAATAGTTTGCAATGCATACTCTGCACTGACACTTGTTCGCTCTGCACAGATTACCTTACAATCGTCATACACATTCATATTGGAGTGTTTTTCATGCAAAAGGGCACCATCATTTCCTATTGCATACAAAACCATCCTGTTTATCTTTGGCCTATCTTTAGGTTGGGCACTGCATTTAAATCTAATCCGTGCCTGGTTCCGTTTAAGTATTCATAATATGCCGCTGCTCCAATCATAGCCGCATTATCCGTACAAAGTACCGGAGAAGGATAATACAAATGTATTCCATGTTCCTTACAGGCGGTGCCCATAGCCAGCCTTAATGCAGAATTAGCAGCTACACCGCCTGCAATTGCAACCTTATCCATATGATATTCACGAGCTGCAGCAATTGTTTTAGTGACCAGCGCATCTACAACCGCTTCTTGAAAGGATGCTGCTATATCAGCTGTATTTATTGGCTCATTTTTCATGGCACACGAATTAAGATGATTTAATACTGCTGATTTCACCCCGCTAAAACTAAAATCATAAGGAAATCCTTCTATATTAGCCCTTGGAAATGTTACAGCATGTTTATTTCCTTCCTTAGCCAGCTTATCTACCTTGGGACCACCAGGATAACCTAACCCTATTGCTCTTGCAACTTTGTCAAAAGCTTCTCCTGCGGCATCATCACGGGTTCGGCCAATAATTTCATACTTTCCATATTCTTTAACTATTACCAGATGAGTATGTCCTCCCGATACAATTAAACATAAAAATGGAGGCTCTAAATCCTTGCTTTCAATAAAATTAGCGGATACATGGCCTTCTATGTGATGGATTCCGATTAGCGGTTTTCCTGCCGCGTAACTGATTGCCTTAGCTTCCGCCACTCCAACCAAAAGAGCCCCTACTAACCCCGGACCATAAGTTACAGCGATTACCTCTATATCCTCCAGTGTTACATTGGCTTCTAATAAAGCTTCTTTAATAACCTGGTTGATTTTTTCTATATGTTTTCTGGATGCTATTTCAGGAACAACTCCTCCATACAATGTATGAAGGGCAATCTGTGAAGAAATCACGTTAGAAAGAACCGTCCTGCCATTTTTGACAACTGCTGCTGCCGTCTCATCGCAGGATGATTCAATTGCCAGTATTAATATATCTTTTTCCATACTTATTCTCCTCACACCTTAATAAAACTTATATTTCCTTATTACATTCTGTTGGTTCAGTTTCTTCTCTTTACTTTTGACCCTCTGATCCTATTATTTCTATTCATTTGAGTCAGTATCTGTTTTATCGGTTAAATCCCATCCCAAAATCTTCCAGTTGTCTTTCTGATCCTGTCTTACTATAAATTTTTCATAAATCTTACTGTAATCACCCTTTTCTTTCAAAGAAAAGGAAACTATAAGCGAAGCGTATTTTTTACCTTCGCTGTCCCAATATTTTACGGAAGTACTTTCATCAATTACATAATTTATAATGGTCCGTTTTGCTTTCCGATAGTCAGATATTTCGACATTCAAATCAACTAAGTAATTGTCGTAAGGATTATTCTGAAGCAATTCATCATCAAATAACTGGCGCAGCTGATTTGCCATCTTTTCTATTTGATCAGCCGTTAACTCTTCATTTATTATACATTTTGTCATTCGGCTGTATAACTTTAAAACCTCTCTGGGAGATGATGGATAGTTTCCCGGAATATCTTTTGTCAAAAGTTTATCCGCTTCACTCATAGAAGTTACTGATTCTGTTTTAATAGGACTGGTTCTGGTTCTAATAAATAAATACAGCGATATTAAGGTGGCTGAAAAGAAAAACATAAAAACGATGGTCTTAACTGTTTGTTTTTTGGATTTTTTCATATTTCTGTCTCCTTTCCCCAGGATCTTTCATCTTTAAGGTTTATTCATCCGGGTTAAAATCTAATGTGATACTTTTTCTGTCTTTACCAGCTTTCGCATTTGGAAAAATTGCTCTGGTATCCTCCATATATTCTTCCGGTTTTACTAAGGACGGGCTGTAATGGGTCAGCCATAATTCCTGTACATCTGCTGCCTTAGCTAATCTTGCAGCATCATAAAATGTCATATGTTTATGTTCGATTGCTTTATTTTCTTTATCTTTTTCACCATACATTCCTTCACAGATAAATAAATCAGCCTCTTTGGCATGCTCCGAAATAGCTGTAACAGGACGGGTATCCGTACAATAGGTAAGTTTAATACCTTTTCTTTTAGGACCTAATACCATTTCAGGAGTATATTCTAATTCACCCATCTGAATGGTTTCACCCTTTTGAAGACGATTCCAGTACATTTGGGGGATCTTGTTTTCATTCGCTTTTTCAACGAAAAATCTGCCTCCGCGTTCAATCAAAATATTATATCCATAGCAAACTACGTTATGATTTACCTTGAAGGCTTGTATTACATATCCATTTATACGAATTTCTTCCATTAGATTCGTTAATTCTATAAAATGTATAGCAAAAGGTAATTCCGGTGCAATGATGCGAAGTGCACTAACGACACGTTCCAACCCTTTTGGCCCAATCATCGTAACTGGTTCTGTTCTGTCTGCATTACCCATAGTAAGCAATAATCCAGGTAATCCGCTGATGTGGTCGCCATGATAATGGGTAAAACATATAATATCGATTGGATGAAAACTCCATCCCTTTTCCTTAATTGCGATTTGAGTTCCTTCACCGCAATCTATTAATAAACTGGAGCCATTATATCTGGTCATCAGCGCCGTAAGCCAACGGTTCGGCAAAGGCATCATACCGCTTGTACCAAGTAAACAAACATCTAACATGGAATATCCTCACTTAAATTTTCTTCTATTATTTTTATCTGTAACCCCTATACAGTTAATTTATTGAACTTATTTTCAGTATTCTTTCAATACTTTTATTTTACCCTTTTCTATAAAAACATACACATATTTCCATAGACTTTTATACTCTAATATTAACATAACCCCTATTTATAATCAAGTAATACAGGTATAATGACTCATTCCAGGAATGATATTCCGTTACTACTCACAGCTCTGCAAAAATCAGCAGGTCTGTGAACCGTAACACGCTTCGCGATGCACACAAAACGCAAAACCAGCGTTTTGGCGCTGCTATACTCCGGTTTTCTGTGACTTTCGCTTCGCGGCACTCACAAAAAACACGTCGGGTATATCGGCTGTAAATAGTAACTTTATTATTTTATTATAGAAATAGATAGAGTAATTACATAATTAAATAATCATACACATAATCGGCCAAATAAGAAGTTTTATTTATCAGATTAAGTATTCAAATAATTATCTAAAAATGTTTTCTCTTTTTGGGTAAGGTCAGCTTTTTCCAGTAAATCCGGGCGGGCTTTTGCTGTTCTAAGTATGGATTGTTGTTTTCTCCACTCTTCAATTCTAGCGTGATGGCCAGATAATAAAACTTCCGGAACAGATTTTTCCATAAAAACTTCCGGCCTCGTATATTGCGGATATTCCAGCAAATTATCCTGAAAAGATTCAAACTCAGCCGAAACATCATTATTTAGGACTCCCGGAACTAATCTGGCTATAGCATCCATCATAACCATGGCAGGTAATTCACCACCGGTTAAAACATAATCTCCAATAGATACATAATCAGTGACTATCATTTCAAGTACCCGTTCATCAATACCTTCATAATGACCGCACAAAAAAATCAAATCTTCTTCCCTGGCAAACTCTTCAGCCATGTTTTGATTGAATACGCTTCCTTGTGGTGTCAGATAAACCACTCTGGTCTTCTTATTTATTATCTCCGATCCATCTTTTTTTTCATTTGATCTAAACGTTGAATTAATCTTCTTTTCTATATGCTCATGGGCACGGTAAACGGGTCCCGCTGCCATAACCATACCCGCTCCGCCCCCATAGGGATAATCATCCACTCTGTTATGCTTATTTTCTGAAAAATCACGTATATCTAAAGTGTTAAGTGAAAGTAACCCTTTATCCAATGCTCGTCCTATTATACTGGTATTTAACCCTTGTTCGATCATTTCAGGAAATAATGTTAATACATAAAAATTCATGAAAACTCCTCTTATCTTGCGCTGTCTGCAACTCTTAAATTGAGCTTTGGGCTCAAATAAAACAGGATGCTGAAATTACCTGTTTCAGTCAATTCTTACTTACCCCACCATGAGTGAAGCTATGATTATTCATGGTCATATTTATACATTATTAAATTAAACCGGGTAAAACATGTACCTTAATTAACTTACTGGTAACATCCACGTCTAAAATACATTCTTTAATAGACGGTAACAGGATTTCTTTTCCTTCCTTTGTTTTAACAACATATACATCGTTTGCACCTGTTGACATTACTTCTGTTAATTCTCCTAATTCCAGTTCTTCATCCGTAATAACCTTTGACCCTATCATATCATAGATAAAATATTCATCTTTCTCAAGGGGCACTGCGCTTTCCCTGGTTACAAGAAGATCCTTGCCTTTATATTTTTCGATCTCATTTATATTATCAATTCCCTTGAATTTCAGGATAGCTTGTTGTTTAAAGAACTTAACACCTTCTATTTCAAGTTCTATATATTCGTCTCCTTTATCCATAATAACCTTTTTCAACTCTTTAAACCGATTGACATCGTCAGTCGTAGGAAATACCTTTACCTCACCACGAATACCATGGGTTGCAGATATTACCCCTACACGTAAATAATCGTTCATGATTGCTCCAATCTAATCTTATATAATTTATCACTTTCATCAGGCAAAATAAATAGTTATGACAAAACAAGAACCCGTGCCGAAAAGGCTAGTCTGATAAGACAGGGTTCTTGTAGCATATAACTGAATCCATTTCTGGTAAACGTTATTTAAACAAAGCTTCTGCTTTAGGCATTCGACTTTTGTTTTAAATTATTGTAGTATCTCAACTACTACTTTTTTATCATCCTTTGTAGCTGCTGCTTTAACAACTGTACGAATGGACTTTGCAATACGGCCTTGTTTTCCAATGACCTTACCCATATCTTCCGGGGCCACTTTCAATTCAACAATAATAGACTTATCGGTTTCCTTCTCAGTTACAACAACTTCTTCAGGGTGATCAACGAGTGATGTAGCAATTACTTTAACTAATTCTTTCATTACTCTTCACCTCCACTGGAATGTGAAATGCATAGTACAAAAATGTACAATTCTTGTAGCAACTAAACCGCAATAATTCGCAAGGTATTATTTTGTAATTCCTGCTTTTTTAAATAAATTACCAACTGTTTCAGTAGGTTGAGCACCGTTTGATAACCATTTCTTAGCTGCTTCTTCATTAACTTTAAAAGCACTAGGTTCTTGAGTCGGATCATAAGTACCAATCTCTTCGATGAATTTACCATCTCTCGGTGATCTGGAATCAGATACAACAATTCTATAGAAAGGAGCCTTTTTTTGTCCCATTCTTTTTAATCTAATTTTAACTGCCATTGATTTCACCTCCTTAAATTAATTTCTCTCAATATAAATTATATATTAAGCTTTCTATTGTAAAAGTTATAACAAATATTGTATATAACATAACAACCAAGTCAAAACAGATCTTCGCAATCCGCTACGCTAAGAAGCGTGGGCTTACTTTTAAGGTTAAAATCCAAAAGGCATTTTAAATTTGCCGCGTTTTGCTCCCTTACCGCCCATCATGCCAGATAACTGTTTCATCATCTTCTTCATCTGTTCAAACTGTTTAACCAGTTTATTTACTTCACTGATGTCAACTCCGGCACCTTTTGCAATACGTTTTTTTCTGGATGGATTTAAGATGTCTGGGTTAGAGCGCTCTGCCTTCGTCATGGAGTATATAACTGCTTCTACACCGGAAATGGCATTATCATCGATATCCACATCTTTTATATTACCGCCCATACCCATGCCGGGAAGCATTTTCAATATATCGCCAACACCACCCATTTTTTTAATTTGCTGCATCTGGTCTAAGAAATCATTAAAGTCAAATTCTGCTTTTTTAATTTTCTTCTCTAACAGTCTTGCCTTATCTTCATCAAAGTCCACCTGTGCTTTATCAATCAGGGTCAGGATATCTCCCATACCCAGTATTCTGGAGGCCATACGGTCAGGATAAAATTGCTCTAAGTCCGATAATTTTTCACCCATACCCACATAAAGAATAGGCTTACCGGTTACGGCACGAATGGAAAGAGCCGCTCCGCCTCTGGTATCACCATCTAATTTAGTCAAAATAACACCATCAATACCAATTTTATTACTAAACATTTCAGCTACATTAACTGCATCCTGTCCGGTCATGGAATCAACAATCAATATGCTTTGATGTACGTTAATATTTTCTTTAATTTCAATTAACTCATTCATCATGTCTTCATCAATATGAAGGCGTCCAGCTGTATCTAAAATAACGACATTATAATTATTCTTTGATGCATGCTCGATTGCCGCTTTAGCAATATTCACCGGTTTATGTTTATCTCCCATGGAAAATACGGCCACACCCTGTTTATCCCCGTTAATCTGGAGCTGTTCAATTGCTGCCGGCCTGTAAATATCACATGCAGCTAATAAAGGCTTTTTACCTTTCGCTTTAAACTTACCTGCTAATTTTGCTGTGGTAGTGGTTTTACCGGCTCCTTGAAGACCGCACATTAAGATAACTGTGATTTCATTACCTGGTTTGAAGGATATTTCTGTGGTTTCAGAACCCATCAGATTAACCATTTCTTCATTAACAATCTTGATTACCATTTGTCCCGGAGTTAAGCTTGACATTACATCTTGACCAACCGCCCTCTCCTGGACGGATTTTATGAAATTTTTAACAACCTTAAAGTTAACATCTGCTTCTAACAAAGCCATTTTAACTTCTTTTAAAGCAGTTGCAACATCCGCTTCGGATAAACGTCCTTTACCTCTCAGGTTCTTAAATACATTTTGTAGTTTTTCGGATAGGCTATCAAATGCCATGTACAACCTCCTAATTATTACATCTGTTCTCATATATGAGAATACAGCTGGCAGCTTTTCATAGCAACTGGCAACCGGTTATGCGAGTTGTCGAATAGACTATAGATTTTTTAATATGCTATCAGCTAAGATAATTATTTCTTCCAGATAGGTCTGTTTCCCGGTTAACTTCATTTGATCAGAAAGTTCTTTGATCCGGTTGACCCGTTTCCTGGTCTCTTCAAACTTTTTCACTAAACTAAGCTTTTCTTCACAATCTTTTAACTGTTTGCTGCAGCGTTTTACGATGTCATAGACACCTTGTCTGCTGATACCTTGTTCTTCTGCAATCTCACTTAGTGATAAATCATTAAGTATATAATCTTCAAATATATGTTTATTATGGCTTTTTAGCAATTCACCGTAGAAATCAAAAAGAAATGAAAGTTCTACTTTTTCTTTAAGTTTATCGTCCATCACCATGTTATCCATCCAAACACCACCTGTAAAGTTAATTTCTTTACAGGTGATAGTATAACTAATTTTATCAGGTTTGTCAAGTCATTTTCTTAGAGCTGATAACTTTTTATCCTATAATTTTTATCCTATAATTCTTTTTTCAGCTTTATGAAATTCATCCTCTAAAAAATTTCTTTCTATATTATTTATTGCCCTGATTGGTTTGGGTTCCCCTGTTGTAATATCTATTTTTTTTTCCATAACTAATAAATGTCTCCAGTGTCCTAATTTATATGCTGTATTATAATAAGTTCCAACTTCAGTAAAGCCGTATTTTTTATGTAGTGCAACGCTGCTCTCATGGGGAATACAAATTAAAGAATAAATATTGTAAAAACCTTGCTTTTTAACTATATTAAACAACGCATCATATAGTGCAGTCCCGATACCTCTCCTGTGATATTTTTCATCCAGATAAACGGAACATTCACAATCCCATCCAAAAGCTGCTCTCTCTAAATGTGGCGAACAGTATGCATATCCTGCAATTACTCCGTCAATTGAACAGACTAACCATGGAAACTTCTCCATCACCTGTTTCATACGTTCCCGGAACATCTGGACCGGTACTTTATCATATTCAAATGTAATCACTGTATTTAATATATAAGGCTCATAAATTTTATAAATAGCTTCTGCATCTTCTAAGGCCGCCATCCGAATTGTTATCTGACTCATCCTTTCACCTCTTTCTTTTATAGGTAATTGCAAAACAAGATTATCGTATTTAATACCATGCAAATAATACAATTTCAGAGCTGAATCTTGCCCTAAAGGCAACTGAAGCTATGAAATTCAATTGTATGGATATTCAAAAAACTATATAGTTTCGTAATTATCTGCTTTCTATAAATATAAATTTCTAAAGGATTATTTTTTAGTTTGATGTGTAAATATAAAAGCTCCAATGCCCACCGCTATTGTAATATTTAAGGAATCTACCTCCGGTGATTGCGGTATACATATACTGGTACCTTCTTTTAAAAACGAATCATCCAGTCCGGTGGCTTCATTTCCAAAAACAAGGGAAAAGAGTTCCGTTTCAGGACAATTTTGTATTTCCAGGGTATTAGCTCCATTAAGCATAAAAGTAAAAACGTCATGTTTCGGGTATTTGTCCCTATATTCCCTAAAAGAATTAAAGTGTTGATGCCGCAATTTAAATAAGGCTCCCATAGAAGAACGTATTGTTTTGGGGTTAAATAAATCAGCACATGGAGTTATCAACGCAATATCATAAAGACCCATACCGACTGCCGTCCGGATTATAGTACCTAAATTCCCCATATTACTGGGATTTACCAGTACAATATGGGACTCATTTTGCTCCAGTGAACCTTCATATTTATCAAAAACACCTATCACAAAACAATTTTCTTTATCGCTTATTTTGTGAAATAATTTATCGTCCGTTAAAACAGGTATCTTATTATCACTGCATAATTTTAGAAGGCTTTTCCTGTCAGTAAATGTAGAATGATTATAAACTGCTTTTACTAATTCAGGATGACCTTTTATTAATTCATACGTTGGAAAAGCCCCTAAGGTGTATGAATAATCAACTCCCTTTTTATATGGCTTTATTGGCTCCATATAATATCCTCCAAAAATTATTTTTTAATAATGATATAATGATTCTGGTAATTCATTTTTTATCTTTTTATAGTAAACTATTTATTTTAATATGTAAATATACATATTAAAATAAAATACATTATGTTACTTATCAGTTTTTTATTTCGGTTACATAATATTTTTATGTTTACCTTTAAATTTTGTTTCCAATTATAGGTGACATAATAATATTATGTCACCTATAAAATCTATTTTTTATCGCATTTAAATCATTATATTGCTCCTTTGTATTTTAGAGTACTCTCGGAAGCTCTCACAACCTGTATTTACAGATATTTTAGAGGCTGTCGATAAAATTTAACCTCCATTTTATTTAAATGAAACAGGACAAACTCCAATAATAGGAGTTTGTCCTGTTTACAAATCATAGAAATGCCATTATTAAACCGGGTAAGCCTGGTTTCCAGTATCAGCTGCAGATAAATCGACTTTTGTTCTCTGTGCCTGACGATATTTAAAGAATTCAGTTGCTACTTGTGGGAATAATGCATAGGATAATACATCCTCATCTTGTTCTTTCCATTGTTCCATTTCTTTTTCAATAGTTTTCAACTCAGGTTTAAGTAAATCTGCAGGACGGCAGGTAATTGGCTTCGCATCTCCAATAACCTTCTTCTGAATTTCAAGATTAAAAGGCTTCGCTGTACGGCCATATTCACCTGATAATACAGCCTTAGTTTCTTTTGTAACCATCTTATAACGTTCACCTGCTATAACATTAAGAACAGCCTGAGTACCGACAATCTGGCTGGATGGAGTAACCAAAGGCGGTTCACCGAAATCTTTACGTACTCTGGGAATTTCCCTTAATACATCATAATATTTGTCTTCTGCTTTTTGTTCCTTTAACTGTGAAACAAGGTTGGATAACATACCACCAGGTACCTGATATAATAAAGTTTTAATATCTACGCCCATTACCTTAGGATTTAATAATCCGGTCTCTAACGCTTTATCTCTCATTGGTCTGAAATAATCTGCTATTTCTGCAAGTAATTGCTGATCAAAACCAGTGTCATACGGTGTACCCTTAAAAGTTTCTACCATAACTTCTGTTGCCGGCTGACTGGTACCCATAGCAAAAGGTGACATAGCAGTATCAATAATATCACATCCAGCTTCAACCGCTTTCAGATATGTCATAGCTGCTACACCACTGGTATAATGGGTATGAAGATCAATCGGGATACTAACGGCAGATTTTAAGGCAGTAATTAAATTAGTTGCCTCATAAGGAACTAATAAACCAGCCATATCCTTAAGACAGATTGAGTTTGCACCCATTTCTTCTATCTTTTTAGCCATTTCAATATAATATTCTGTTGTATAAGCATCACCTAACGTATAGGAAATTGCTACTTGTGCATGACCCTTTTCTTTATTGGCTGCTGTAACAGCACATTCTAAATTTCTTAAGTCATTTAAGGCATCAAATATCCTAATGATATCAATACCATTAGAAATAGATTTCTGAACGAAATATTCTACCACATCATCTGCATAATGACGATAGCCCAATATATTCTGTCCTCTGAATAACATCTGAAGCTTTGTATTTTTAAATCCGGCTCTTAACTTTCTTAGTCTTTCCCACGGATCTTCTTTTAGGAATCTTAAGGACGCATCAAAGGTTGCACCACCCCAGCATTCAACTGCATGGTAGCCGACCTTATCCATTTTGTCAACAATGGGAAGCATCTGTTCTGTTGTCATTCTGGTGGCAATTAAGGACTGATGTGCGTCACGTAATATAGTCTCGGTAATTTTTACCGGTCTTTTTGCTTGATCTGACATTCTTATACCTCCTGTTATAAAATTTAAGTATTAATTCAAAACCTGAGAATTTCTGATTTGAATAAAAACGATTAATTTAACGTAGCTAATAAAGCACCTGATTCTACCATATCACCAGCAGATACATTTATACTTGCAACTGTACCATTATCAGGAGCGACAATTTCATTTTCCATCTTCATGGCTTCTAAGATTAAAATAACATCTCCGCGTTTTACTGTTTGTCCAACAGTCACTTTTACTGCTAAAATCTTACCTGGCATTGGAGCATTTACTTTGATATTGCCTGCTGCTCCTGAAGGTGCAGCAGCGGGTGCCGGCGCTGCTGTCTTTGGTGCCGGTGCTGCTGCTTTGGGCGCTGCTGCCGGTGCTGCTTTCGGTGCTGCTGCATGAACTGCACTTCCTGTATTTTCTTCCACCGCTACATCATATGCTGTTCCATTGACAGTAATTGTGTAATTCTTCATGATTTATTTCCTCCTTATGTCTCTTGCAAATGTTCCTCATTTACAAGGTAACTATAATTAATAATAAAAAAGTAATTAGCTTTTTAAAATTGTATTATGCATTCTGCCATCTTTTATTAGCTCTTCTTATTGATCTTACAACTAATCCATCAGCAGGTGCTTCATTACCCATTGCTGCCATAATTGCAGCCGTAATAACTGCTACCAATTCTAAATCATCTGTTAATTCGTTTTCATCTACTCCATCATTTATATTACTCGGAGTAATTACAGGGCTTGCAGAATTAGAAATAGTCCCATTCGGATTATTATTTGATAAATTTGAAATTGACTTTAGTATATAAATCAGACCAGCAATGAAAATTAATGCAGCAAATATAATTCCTAAACCAATTAAAATATTTAACAGTGGTTGTGGAATACTATCTGAAAAACTTGCATTGGAATCCGCTGCCAATATGATGTTATAATGTAATAGATTCATATTTTGCTCCCATCTGCGCGGTTAGCGCAATTATATATCAGGGATGTAATTTACTATACAGTGCCGTGTTTTTTACTGGGGCGGCTGTCACTCTTGGTAAATAACATCTCATATGCATAAATTAAATGTTTTCTGGTAGATGCAGCATCTATGATACTATCAACATATCCACGTTTAGCTGCTGCTACTGCACTGGATTGAAGTTCTGCATATTCGGATGCTTTCGCTTCAATTACAGAAGGGTCTTTTTCATACATAATCTGGGCAGCTAATTTAGCATCCATCATTCCAATTTCTGCTCCTTCAATTGCAAAAACAAGATCCGCACCAATATGTTTGGAATTCATGGTAAGATATGCACTTCCATATGCTTTACCAGTAATTACATTTACTTTAGGTACGGTTGCATTAGCAAATGCGTATGTTAACTTAGCCGTTGCAATGGCAATGGATTTTTCTTCGTTTACTGTTGCTTTATACCCGGTAACATTAGTCAATGTTAACATTGGAATACTATACGAATCACATATCTGTGCAAACTTTTCTGCTTTATAACAGCCTGCTGTAGTTAAAGATCCATCAAATTTTTCTACTACTTTACCATCTGTATCCAACACTTCTGTGCGGTTTGCAATAGCACCTATAGTCATTCCGTTAAGTCGGATAAATCCAGTAACCATTTCTTTTGCATATTCTGCTTTTACTTCAAAAAAATAGTTATTATCAGATATTTCCCTTAATACAACTGCTGAATCTGCAATCGATGCTTTTATTTCAGGAACCAATCTGTTTAAATCATCACTGCATTCATCAAAGGAGGCATCATCTTCATTATTAGACGGTAGTATGGTAACTAACTCCCTGACTTTAGCAAGTACAGCGGAATCATCCTCTAAAACAAAATCAACTGTTCCTGCTTTCGCTTGAAAATCTGCTGTGGCAGTATCAAGTTTTGCTGTATAATTACCCTCTATTGCATTTGGCGAATTAACAAATAATTTAGCGCCATTTTTAGACATAAAAGAGAAATCACTTAAGGATGTCAAAACTGCTGCTCCACCACCACTAGTACCAAGTACAGCTGTAATCTGTGGAATTACGCCAGATGCTAAGGTCTGTTTTAAATAGATTTCTCCAAATCCATTTAAAGCATCTGTTGCTTCTTGCAGTCTTAAACCTGCACAGTCGATTATACCAATGACCGGTGCTCCTACCTTAAGTGCCAAATCATAAATATGTGTTATTTTTTTTGCATGCATTTCTCCGATTGTACCATTCAATGCAGATTTATCTTGACAGTATACATATACAAGATTGCCATCAATTATTCCATAACCGGTAATTACACCATCAGCAGGTACTTCATTCTGCTGAATATTAAAGTCAGTACTTCTTCTAGTAACTAATGCACCAACTTCAACAAAACTATTGTCGTCAAGCAAAGAGTTTATTCTTTCTCTTGCTGACAATTGCGCTGTCGTATTCATTTTCTGCCCTCCGTTTTTCTATTTTGTAAATTAAAATCAAATTTTCTGCCGATTATAAGTATATTCCTTTTCTGACAGAATTTCAATACTAAAATGTATAAAACTTCAATTTTGATTATATTTTAACAATGTAATAATTGTAATTTTATACAATAATATTTTATCAATTGATATATTTTTTGATTAGGTCTAACTGAAATCCCTTGCGATATAAACTGGCAATCAATTTTGTTTTTTCTTCCTCTGTCATATCCATGAGTTTTTTTGACTTTTTTCCTATCGCTTTTTGTATAGCATATTCTTCGTTTTCATATTCTTCGCAAAAAGCTTGTTCTATATACTCTTTTATTATACCCTTTTGTTTTAGCTCTGCATAAATTTGACGTTTACTTTTATTATCTTTTTTGGATCGGATATAAGAAACAGCATACCTTGCATCATCAATATAATGATAAGCCTTTATGTATGTTATGACTTCAGAAATAATTTGCTCTGTATAATCTGCCTGTTTTAATTTTAAAATTAATTCCTGTTCCGTCCTGTCCATAAACTTTAATATTGCGAGCGCTTTCTGCTTAGCTCTTCTTAACACTGTATTTTTATAGATATCCTGATAGATATCATCTGTAATTTCTTCATTTTCCCTTAATTGATGTATTTTCAAATCCTTGTGATACAGGCAGAAGTGAAATTCATCATCTATATACACCTTAACTTTACTTTTATCAAGTTCTTCAATTCTTGTGATTATCATTATTTCCTTTCCGGTTATTCCTTTACCTTTAGTTTAACTCATTAAAATTTGTACATTTTATTAAAAAAACTAATAACTATCAAAATTAATTTTTTAATGTTCATAATACATTAAACGCTAATTTAGCAGAGCATCTGCTCTGCTAAATTAAATATAATATATAATTTATGAGTTACTATAAATAACCTTCTTTAATCAACTATTTTTTTAACGTTGCTATTTTCTTCTGTATCCTTAGAAAGATCAGTAATGTCAGCGGCGATATTATATTTTTCACGTACTTTCTTTTCTACTTCAGCAAAGATTTCAGGATTGTCTTTTAAGAAAATCTTGGCATTCTCACGGCCTTGTCCTATCTTAGCTTCGTTATATGCATACCATGCGCCGCTTTTAATAATAATATTTTCGTTGGCGGCAAGGTCCAATACATCACCTTCCCTGGAAATCCCCTGTCCGAACATAATATCAAATTCTGCTTCTTTAAATGGTGGTGCAATCTTATTCTTAACTACTTTAATTCTCGTCCTGTTACCAATAATCTCCCCGCCCTGCTTTAAAGATTCAATTCTACGGACATCCAAACGTATGGAAGAATAAAATTTAAGGGCTCTTCCGCCGGTTGTAGTTTCCGGACTGCCAAACATAACACCTACTTTTTCACGCAACTGGTTAATAAAGATAACGATACAATTAGATTTACTAATGACAGCCGTTAATTTTCTTAATGCCTGTGACATTAATCTGGCTTGTAAACCCACATGGGAATCTCCCATATCTCCGTCTATTTCTGCTTTGGGAACCAATGCCGCAACAGAGTCAACAATTACAATATCTACAGCACCGGAACGTACCATGGTCTCAGTGATTTCCAAAGCCTGTTCACCATTGTCTGGCTGAGAGATATATAAATTATCAATATCTACACCAATCTTCTTAGCATATACCGGATCCAGTGCATGTTCTGCATCAATAAACCCTGCGATTCCTCCCCGTCTCTGGACCTCTGCAACCATATGTAGTGCTACCGTTGTTTTACCGCTGGATTCCGGTCCATAGACTTCTACAACTCTTCCTTTAGGAATACCGCCAAGACCCAATGCGATATCTAAGCTGATCGATCCGGTAGGAACGGTCTCAATATTCATATGAGCTGCCGTATCGCCCAATTTCATAATAGAACCCTTACCATATTGTTTCTCTATCTGTGCTAATGCTGATTCCAGTGCTCTTGTTTTATCTTCCTTTGACATATTTAATCTCCTTTACATTCACGAACTAATGTTCTTACTATTATAATAACTTATTACCCTCTTTTTGTCAATATCGAATTAGTAATGTACTTTTATTTAATCATTTTCAAATTTTATAATCGGCTACACATTTTATAAATTTTAATACAAGTATATAATCCATTATATTATTAACCTCCTTTTTAATTAGTGTGCTCACGGAAACTCCCATAGCCTATATTTACTGATATTTTAGATGCTGTTAATAAAATTATATCTCCATTTTCGTGATATCATATGTATGTTTTTACGCAGACCGTCTGAGCAACGCGAAGGAAAGGCAAGTAACAACATACATATGGTAGACAGAAAATGTCCGTGGCCTATATTCAGTATCTAAAATATCTTCAATTGCTACTATTAGTTTCCGAGAGTGCTCAATTAGAGTAATTACGGAAACCTCCTTAATTTCAGTGCTCATTATTTGACTCACACTGCCGCTACCGTCAAATAATATTTTTAGTACTTTCTTCTTAATTATAAATAAATATAAAATGGAATTATAATACGAAATGCTAACTATGATAATTACTGAAATGAAATCAGAATATAAAGACTCCCTACATTATAACAGATAATTCATTTTCTGTAAATCTATTTCAAAAGTGCACGAGGGAAAGGCAGCTAAAGTAAACAAAAAACTTGCCCATTGGCAAGTCCTGTTTCTACAATATTTACAATAAAGATACTTATGTATCATTGTCTGGCTAATATACTAATTAATATAACCAGACAATGGGACCATTTTATCTTTCGATTAATAGTCCAAATCAGAGTATAGAAATTTAATTCTGATTTATCGGTAAGTATTCTTAGGTTGAACGATTTTAGGATTATAACCTTTATCTTTTAAAGCTTTCACAATGATATCTTTATGCTCATGTCCAAAAGCTTCCATTGTTATAGTTAATTCAACTGCACTGTTTCTGTTTATGCTGACAAATTGATTATGATCCAAACGGATGACATTTCCCTGATTCTCAGCTATAACTTTTGCAACATTAACTAATTCACCCGGCCTGTCAGGCAGAAGTACAGATACAGTAAATATACGGCCTCTTTGAATCAGTCCATGCTGTACGATGGAGGATACCGTAATAACATCCATGTTACCGCCGCTTAAGATGGATACGATTTTTTTGTTTTTACAATCCAAATGTTTTAAAGCTGCAACGGTTAATAATCCGGAATTTTCTACAACCATTTTATGGTTTTCTATCATATCCAAAAAGCTGACAATCAATTCACGGTCATCTATAGCAATAACTTCATCTATATTTTTCTGAATGTATGGGAAAATAGTTGAGCCAGGAGTTTTAACTGCAGTGCCGTCTGCAATGGTTTCCACATTATGTAAAGTCACAACATGGCCGGCCTTTAAGGATTCCTGCATACAGTTTGCGCCCATTGGTTCAATACCGATTACTTTAATATTGGGATTTAATAATTTAGCTAAGGTTGACACTCCGGCTGCTAAACCCCCGCCGCCGACGGGTACTAATATAATGTCTACTGTGGGAAGTTCCTGAAAAATTTCCATAGCAATTGTGCCCTGACCGGTAGCGACAACCTCATCATCAAAAGGATGGATAAAGGTATAGCCTTTCTCCTTGGCTAACTGTAGTGCATACTGACAGGCATCATCATAAACGTCTCCTTGTAATATAACTTCGGCACCATAGCTTTTTGTCCGGTTAACTTTAATTAACGGTGTAGTTGTCGGCATTACTATGACCGCTTTGGCATGATACATCTTTGCCGCATAAGCAACGCCCTGGGCATGATTACCCGCAGAAGCAGTGATTAATCCTTTATTCCGGTCTTCTTCCGACAGGGTACTGATCTTATAATAAGCTCCGCGTACCTTATAGGCTCCGGTAAATTGCATATTTTCCGGTTTTAGGTAAACCTTATTGCCGGTACAATCCGAAAAATAATCACTGTAAATTAATTTTGTTCTTAATGTTACCTTTTTGACCAGTTCTGCAGCTTCTTCAAATTTATCCAATGTCATCATAATCTTTTGTCTCCTTTTAGTTGAACAGCGCGTTTACAAAATCTTCAGCGTTGAATTTCTGTAAGTCATCAATATGTTCCCCAATTCCGATATATTTTACCGGAATGCCTAGTTCGGATTGAATTGCAATAGCGATCCCGCCTTTCGCGGTACCATCTAATTTTGTCAAGATAATTCCTGTTATATCAGCAACTTCATTAAATTGTTTCGCCTGGGCAAGTGCATTTTGTCCGGTGGTACCATCTAGAACCACTAAGGTTTCACGATATACATCCGGAAATTCACGGGTAATAACCCGGTCAATTTTTTTAAGTTCTTCCATTAAATTCTTTTTATTATGAAGTCTTCCGGCCGTATCACATATTAAAACATCCGTCCCCCGCGCTTTCGCAGCTGTAACCGCGTCATAAATTACAGCCGCAGGGTCGGAGCCTTCCTGTTGTGCAATAATTTCAACTCCCGCACGGTTCGCCCATTCTGTTAATTGCTCGATTGCTGCAGCGCGGAATGTATCTGCAGCTGCAACCAAAATCTTTTTTCCTTTATCTTTGAGTTGTCCTGCCAGCTTACCAACCGAAGTGGTTTTACCAACCCCGTTTACTCCAATTAATAATATGATGGATTTACGGTTTTCAAATTCATAGGCAGTTTCCGTTACCTTCATCTGATCCATAATACTTTGAATTAATAGTTCCTTACATTCCTTTGGTTCTTTAATCTTATTTTCTTTTACTTTTCTTTTTAAGTCTTCAATAATGGCTCCTGTCGTATTAATTCCTAAATCAGCCATGATTAATATTTCTTCCAATTCTTCATAAAATTCATCGTCTATACTCGAAAATCCATTAAAAATAGATTCAATTCCAGCAACGATACTATCTCTGGTTTTGGATAGCCCGGCAACTAATTTACTGAAAAACCCTCTCTTTGTTTCTCCCATGATATTCCCTCCTGTTACTTTTTATTTATCTAATTCATTTTCTATTAAATTAACGGATACCAAAGTTGATACACCTTTTTCCTGCATTGTAATCCCGTATAAAATATCTGCTGCAGCCATGGTGCCTCGTCTATGGGTAATGATTATGAATTGTGTATCCTTTGTTAATTTATGTAGATATTTTGCAAAACGTTTTACATTGGAATCATCCAGGGCTGCTTCTATTTCATCCAGAAGACAAAAGGGTGAGGGTTTTAAATTCTGTATTGCAAATAATAAGGATATTGCTGTTAATGCCTTTTCTCCACCGGATAACTGCATCATATTCTGCAGTTTTTTACCTGGCGGCTGTGAAGTAATAATAATACCAGCCTCTAAAATGTCTTCTTCTTCTGTCAATTCCAGTGTTGCTTTTCCACCTCCAAATAATTCTTTAAATACAGCATCAAACTGCAAACGGATGGATTGAAATTTTTCATCAAACTGTTTACGCATCTCATCATCCAGTTCCTTAATAATACCTAATAGGGTTTCTTCTGCTTTTAATAAATCATCTCTTTGATTTTTTAAAAAAGTATACCTCTCTGATAAATTTTTAAAATCTTCGATGGCATTGATATTAACATCTCCTAAAGTCTTCATTCTGCCTTTTATATCGTTGATATTCTTCTTAGCCTGAGGCATAGTATCAATTAATTCTGATTTAAATTCCATTGCCGTATGAAGAGTAAGTTCATATTCTTCCCAGATATAATTAATTTTTTCATCACATTGTTCTGAAAGTTTTTCCAACTGATTCGTTAAGCGGAAAACTTCTTTATCCAACTCATTTATTTCTTTGTTAAGTTCTTCTCTTTTCTGGAAAAAATTCTTGTGAGCCTTTGAAATTTCTTCCTTATTTGAAGTTAACTCTTTAATTTTATCTTCAAACCGGTTAGTCTGATTCGTATATTTTTCTATTTCTGATTCTGTATTCCTGATTTGTTCTAATTTCAGGGCAACCTGTATGGCAGCATCTTTTTTACTGGAATTAAGACTTGTTTCTTCTTCATAGAGCTTTTCCAACTCATGTCTTATACGTTTGATATGTTCCAGTGTATTTTGATTTCTTTGTTCTAACGCTGAAAAATCAATACGTATGGAGGATTCCTTTTCATTAAGCCTATTTTCCTGTACTTTTTCTGATTCCAGAATTTTATTAATTTCTTCAATTTTGGCTTCATTATCTCTGCTTTTGGATTCATTTAGCTGCAGTAATTGATTTAATTTATCGATATTTATATTTAATTCTACACTTTGTTGCTCAATTTCTTTTATTTCATTCGTAAATTCTTCGTAAATTACCTTACCATCCTGTTTCTTTTTTAATTCCTGACTCAGGTTCATCTTTACCGTATTCTGATTTAAATAAAATTCCTGTAGTATGACTTTATTATCTTCTATCTTTTTTCTGGCTGTATTTTTATCATTTTTTTTATTTTCTTTTTCAGAATTTAACTTTTCCATTATTGTTTCTATATCACGGACGGTATTTTCAAGTTCTTCAATTTCACGGCGCCGGCTTAATAAATTACTGGTATTTTTATATGCTCCACCGGATAAGGACCCGCCGGGATTTAGTAATTCTCCGTCTAAGGTGACGATACGAAGGGAGTAATTATATTTTCTAGCTAATTTAAGGGCATTGTCAACATGATTAACTACGATACTCCTTCCAAGCAGGTTGCGCATGAGACCATCATATCTGGATTCAGCTTCTACCAAATTATTTGCCAGTCCCAATACACCCGCTTCAGCTAAAAATTTATCCTGGTTATTAACTTCTTTGCCGGTAATACTCGTTAAAGGTAAGAAAGTAGCCCGGCCAAACTTATTTTTCTTTAAATAATCGATTAAACTTTTAGCGGTTTCTTCATTATCTGTAACAATATTTTGTATATTTCCGCCCAAAGCCGTCTCGATTGCTGTTTCATATTTAGGATCCACTTTTATAATATCAGCTACGACACCAATTATACCGGCTTGGGTATCTTTTTTTTCCATCACCTTTTTAATACTGTTTCCATATCCTTCATAACGCTCTGTCATATTTCTTAAGGACTCCAACCGGGAGCTTTCCTGATGGAATTCCTGCTGTTTTGCCGCAAGAAATTGAGTTACTTTATAAATTTCGTCCTGCAATAAAGACACTGTTATTTCTATTTGTTCGGTTTCTTTGTTTACATCGTTTATCCGGGACTCAATCTGTTTAAGTTCCCCTTCTTGTTCCTTAATCGTAATATCAATGAAGGCCTCTTCACTTTTATTACGTAAAAGCTTCTGATTTAATTCTACCTTTTTAATATTATTTTGTTCGAAAATCATTTCATAACGCTGCAGATTCGTTTTGATGGCCCCATTCTCATTTAGGAATTCAAAGATTTCCCCATTACATTCTTCTATTTGCCTGGTGTAATTGGATATATGATTGCGGATTTTTTCTAGTTCATTGGAAACCGTCATCTGTTCATCATCTAATAAATCAAGTTTAGCATCTATGTCTTTTTTTTCTTTTACATATCCTTCTTGTTCTGCCTTTTTAGATCTGATATCACGGTCAATTGCCTGAATTCTTGATTCATAGTGCTGATCATTTTGCTTAACTGAAAGGATTTGTTCATTTAAAACCTTGATTTCGCCTTCATGTTTCTCCTTCGCCAGTTTACATTCACTTAAGTAATTCTTAAATCGTTCCAATTCTTCATTGCATTTTTCAATCTGCAATTCTAATTTATCATATTCTTCTTTTGTATTTTCATAATTTTTATTGGCCGTTAATAAAGAATCCTGGGCTATTATATTTTTCTCTTCCATTTGGTTTTTAGCTTCTTCCATTTTTTCATTTTCCAAAAGAAACATATTTACTTCCAATATTCTTAATTCATCACGTAGTTTAAGATATTCCTTCGCAACAAATGATTGCTGTTCTAATGGTCCTATCTGCTTTTCAATTTCTGACAGAATATCATTAATACGATATAAATTTTGTTTTTCTTCTTCCAGGTTTTTTTCGGCAGTAAATTTTCGCTTTTTAAACTTCACAATTCCAGCAGCTTCATCAAAAAGTTCCCTTCTATCTTCCGGTTTGCCACTAAGGATTTTATCAATCTGACCTTGTCCGATGATAGAATAACCTTCTTTACCGATACCGGTATCTAAGAATAGCTCCTGAACATCCCTTAGTCTGCAACTATTTCCGTTGATTAAATATTCGCTTTCCCCGGAACGGTATACACGTCTTGCCACAGTAACTTCATCAAAGTCAATAGGTAATTTATGATCTGCATTATTAAGCGTAATAGCAACAAAAGCATATCCCATAGATTTTCTGGTTTCTGTACCGGAGAAAATTATATCCTCCATTTTAGCACCTCTTAATTGCTTTGCGCTTTGCTCACCGAGTACCCACCGGACAGCATCTGCAACATTACTTTTACCACTGCCGTTAGGTCCGACTATACCTGTAATACCATCGTGAAATTCAAATGTAATTTTATTGGCAAAAGATTTAAAACCATGAACTTCAATGCTTTTTAAATACATTAGTTTCCCCCCGACGGTATGGATTTTTTCTTCATTTTAAGAATGGACTGATATGCCGCTTCCTGTTCCGCAGCTTTTTTCGTTCTTCCGACACCAATACCAAGCTGGTTATCATTTACCAATGCTACTACTGTAAACTGCTTATTATGATCCGGACCTTCTTCTTTAATTAATTCATACGATAATTGTTCTTTAAATTCGCTTTGAACAATTTCCTGCAAGATAGTCTTGCTATCGAAAAAGAGCTTTTTATTCTCAACATCCGCCAGAATATAGTTGCGGATAAACTCTTTTGCATTAGTAAAACCACCGTCTAAATAAATGGCCCCTATGATTGCCTCCATTGCATCAGACAGGATAGATAACCGTTCGTTTCCACCGGTTGCCGCCTCCCCTTTACCCAGTAGAATATAATCACCCACCTTAATATCTCTGGCACAAGCAGCTAATGTCTGTTCACAAACCAAACGCGCCCTTAATTTAGTCAAATCACCTTCTGGCATCTTAGTATTTTTCGTAAAAAGATACTCACTGGTCACTAGTTCCAAAACCGCATCCCCGAGAAACTCAAGCCTTTCATTATTTTCAAGTTTATTCATTCGTTTTTCATTCGCATAAGAACTGTGAGTCAATGCATGCTTTAAAAGCTTCCTGTCCTGAAACTTATAATTCACCGTCTCTTCAAAAACTTTCAACCTGCCTAACCCAGCTTCCTCTACTCGATTCATAGTATTCCTCCCTCTGATCAAAGTATATTTGTTTTTCATAAAATTTTATTTAACTAGAAAATGACCACAACCTAAAACAGCATATAAAATACTGTCCGTCATCCGAAGCCCATCAACCGTCTAAAATATATGAAAAACCCTTTCAAAAAGGCAAAGCTCCTGTTAGCCAAGAGCAAGGCCCTATAGAAAGGGCTTCAAATAAGTATATTTACTTATTGATTAAGTGCATTTTTGATTTGATCTATCGCATCACTGACAGTAACAATATTTTCTGCTTCTTCGTTAGCAATTTCAATATCAAATTCTTCTTCAATCCCCATAATAATCTGGAAGATGTCTAAGGAATCTGCACCTAAATCGTCCACAAAGGTGGTTTCCATTGTTATTTCATCCTCTTCAACATTTAATACTTCACTAATAATTTTCTGTAATTTTTCGAATTCCATTATAATCACCTTTCTTTAACTTTATTCTTCTTGAATATTCATTCTTATTTTTTCGTTTATTTGTTGTTCTGTAAATGAAATACATTGAATAATTGAATTTTTAATTTCAATACTCTTAGAATTTCCATGTGACTTAACAACTAAGCCATTTAAACCTAATAATGGGGCTCCGCCATATTCTGATGCATCAAAAGACTTTAAAGTTTCTTTTAATGCCGGCTTACAAAGTAATGCACCAATTTTACTTCTGGTAGTACTCATCAGCCCTGCCTTAATCTTACCGATTAATGCGCTGCCAAGGCCTTCATATAGCTTTAAGATAACATTGCCAACAAAAGCTTCACAAACAATGACATCTGCGGCTCCGTTCGGTATTTCCCTGGCTTCAATACTTCCTATAAAATTAATTTGATTACAATTTTTAAGAAGCGGGAACGTCTCCTTAACCAACATATTTCCTTTTTCTTCTTCAGTACCAATGTTTACTATTGCTACTCTTGGATTTTTGATTCCAACGATATGTTCCATATAAATTGAACCCATTTTCGCAAATTGTACTAAATGTGCTGGCCTTGCATCAACATTAGCTCCACAGTCAATTAATAAAGAAACACCGTCAATTGTTGGGAGCAATGGCGCTAATGGAGGTCTTTCAACTCCTTTAATCCTTCCAACAATAAATTGTCCTCCAACTAAAACTGCACCTGTACTTCCGGCAGATACGAAAGCATCAGCTTCCCCACTTTTAACAAGATTCAAAGCAACAACCACAGAAGAATCTTTTTTACGGCGGATAGCCATAACCGGTGCTTCATCGTTGGTTATGACATCATCGGCATTAATAACAACTAAGCGGTTCTTATCATAATTATATTTTTTTAACTCTTCATTAATGACCGCTTCTTTGCCAACCAGCAGTACCTTAATATCTCCTTTTTCGTTTACTGCTTCTACTGTACCTTTTACAATTTGACCAGGAGCATTATCCCCGCCCATCGCGTCAACTGCAATTCTTACATTTTTGTCCATTGCCTGCCCCCATCTGCGCTATTATACATTTCATACTGAGTCATCTAAGTTCCCATAGCATGGGATTAATAAGCCTGGATTAACTGTTATATTCCACCTTATACCAATCTACAAGACTCCCTGTCAGTATCTATACACAATATACTAGATATTATTATAAAAATCAACCACAATTTACGAAAAAAAGTGATATTCCAAAGTCATTTTAAACTGTTACAGAATCCTGATTTATAAAGCAAAATAAACCAAAAGATTTGCAACAGCTGCACGACCTACGGAATAACACTTAATATTAACACTGGAATAAAAATTTTACAATTATATTTTTTTATAGAAGAATGATTTATAAGTAGCATATTGCATGTTCTGAGGCTGTATGATTTGTTCCGTACTGCCTACGAATAATATAGCTTCTTTTTTTAAGGATGAATTAAACTTTTTATAAATTTCATCTTTTGCTTCTTCTGTAAAATATATTAAAACATTACGGCATACGATTAAATCGCATTGATTTGGATATGAATCTTTTAATAAGTCATGCTGTTTAAATTCCACACATGCCTTAACATTGTCTAAAATCTGATAAGTAGTATTATTAATTTCACGGAAATATTTTGTAATATATTCCGGTGGCAGTCCTTTTAGACTTTTTACGTTATACAGACCTAATCTTGCTTTTTCTAATATTTGTTTATCAATATCAGTCGCAATTATTTTAATCCGTGAAAGCGGCATATATTTAGATAAAAGCATAACCAGTGAATAAGGTTCATCCCCGGTGGAACAAGCTGCGCTCCATATTTTCAGGGTATTGCCAAATTTACTTAATAAATATGGTAATACATCGCCTTCCAACAGCTTCCACTGTTCGGGATTACGATAAAATTCTGATACATTAATCGTCAGATAGTTGACAAATTCTTCAAACATAACCGGATTCTTCTTCAAAGCATCTACATAAGTGGTATAAGAAGTAATTTTATGCTTTGCGATTAGTGCATCTATTCTTCGTTTCATTTGGCGCTCTTTATATGAATTCAAATCAATTTTGGTGATATTGTAAATTAGTTCCTTAAATACCTCATAATTATCTGCCAAATAGAAAAACTCCTTTTTCTTTAGTAATCATCATATAAATCTATCTAACTATTCCTCTGTTGTGGTTTCATTTACTTCTGTAGTTTCATTTACTTCTGCAGTTTCGTTTGAATCATCCATTGCTTTTATGCTTAAACTGATTTTCTTTTCATCATGATTAAAATCTACTACCTTAGCAGTTACTTCCTGACCAACTTTAAGTACGTCAGAAGGTTTTTCAACATGTTCTTTCGATATCTGGGAAACATGTAATAAAGCATCTACACCTGGTTCTAATTCAATAAATGCACCAAAATCAGTCATACGGGCAACTTTACCTGTAACAATATTGCCGACTGCATAATTTTCTGCTGCTTTAATCCATGGATTTGCATCTTCAAATTTTAAACTAAGGGCGATTTTCTCTCCTGAGATATCTTTGATTAAAACTTTAACTGTATCACCTACCTTAAATACTTTCTTCGGATTCTCTACCCTGCCCCAGGACATTTCAGATATATGGAGAAGGCCGTCCGCACCGCCAAGGTCAATAAATGCACCAAAATCGGTAACATTCTTTACAACACCTTCTACAGTCATTCCTATGCTGATTCTTTCAAATAATTCTTTTTGCATCGCTTGCTTTTTCGCAACGATTAATTGCTTACGGTCACCAATGATTCTTCTCTTCTTCGGATTGAATTCTGAAATAACAAACTCAATTTCCACTCCTGCATATTTAGCAAGATTTTTTTCATATCCGTCGGATACCAGGCTTGCCGGTATAAAAACTCTTGTTTCATCAATAATAACACTTAATCCGCCTTCTAAAACAACAGCAACTTTAGCCTTTAATACTTCTTTATTATTAAACGCTTCTTCTAATTTCTTGCTTCCTTTTTCTGCTGCCAATCTCTTATATGTTAAGAGAACTTGTCCTTCACCATCATTAACTTTTAATACTTTAGCCTGCATTACATCGCCTTCTTTAACAAATGTAGTTAAATCAGCATTAGGTGTATTGGTATATTCACTTCTAGTAATAATACCATCCGCTTTGTAACCTATATTTAAGACGATTTCATCCTCTTTTACACGTATTACAGTGCCCTCTACTACCTCTCCGTTTTGTATTGTTTTTAATGATTCCTCCAATAATTGTTCAAAACTCATTTCTGACATGCGGTATGAACCTCCTTGATAATATTGTTTGGGGTTGATGCCCCTGCTGTAATACCTACGCTACGAAAAGATTTGAGTTCCTCCAAATCCAGGTCTCTAAGTGTCTGTATATAGTAAGTATTTTCACATTCTAATTTAGATATTTCGTATAGCTTCCTGGTATTCGAACTATGCAAACCGCCGATAATAATCATAGCATCCGATTCCTTAGCAAGCTGCCTTGCTTCTGTTTGACGCTCTTCGGTAGCATTACATATCGTATTTAAAACAATTATATCATAACCCTTTTTTGATATAATTTCAACTAAATCTTGAAAATTCTTGTAATTAAATGTCGTTTGAGATACAATGCATATCTTTTGATCAACAGATAAATTCAAGTTTTCTGCCTGATTGGTGTTTTCAATAATTGTATAATTATTCACACACCAACCTTCTATTCCTTCCACTTCAGGATGTTTGTCATTACCTATTATAATGATGTGACGGCCTAATCTGCTTTGTTCCTTAACAATTTTATGGATTTTAATCACATAAGGGCAGGTTGCGTCAACTATTTTTAATCCCTGTGTTTCAATAATATCATAAACTTCCTTAGATACTCCATGAGAACGTATAATTATTGTACCCTCTGTAATGACTTTTAATTCTTCAATCGTATGAATCGTTCCAACACCTTTTGAAGCTAAATCAGCAACGACTTCATCATTATGGATAATGGGTCCGTACGTATAAACTTTCGGCCCTTTTTTAATTTCCTCATGAACCAAATCAACTGCCCGTTTTACCCCAAAACAAAAACCGGCAGTTTTAGCAAGTACTACATTCATAATAAATCTCCACTGCGTTTTTCTTTAAATAATAAAATGATTTTATCTATTACTTCATCAATTGTCAAATCGGAAGAATCAATAAGTACAGCATCTTCCGCCTGTCTAAGCGGCGAAATCTCCCGATTCATATCCTGGTGGTCCCGTTTTATAATATCTTCTTCAATTTCATTGATATCATTGGAAATACCTTTGCTTTGCAATTCTTTCCATCTTCTTAAAGCTCTTTCTTCTGAACTTGCAGTGAGATAAATTTTCAAATCGGCATTTGGTAATACAACAGTACCTATATCCCTTCCATCCATAATGACGTTGGAAATAGCAGCTAATTTTTTCTGGAGCTCTACCATCTTAGTACGTACCTGGTTATATCTTGCAACCGCTGAAGCCAATTTCCCGGCTTCTTCGGTCCGAATCAATCCGGTAACATTTTCTCCGTTTAAAACAACCTGCTGCTCACGGTCTATGTATTCTATTGTTATAACAACCTGATTGCAGGCTTTTGATACCGCAACTTCATCATCAATGAGTATATTCTGCTTTAACATATATAATCCCATAGCCCGATACATAGCTCCGGTATCTACATAAATGTATCCCAGCTTTTTAGCAACACTTTTCGCTATTGTACTTTTACCGGCGCCCGCCGGTCCATCAATAGCGATATTATAATTTTTCATAGATTATACCATTGCATACCGCAGACCTGTCTGCGATACTGCCAAAAATAAAAAGAGTGAACGAATCACATCGTGGCAACCTTTCTTTATCTATATTTTTTTCGCCCTTTCAAACATGATGCCGCTGCGCGGCATCCACAAATGGCGCATGAAAATCCGGAATATACTTCCACCTTATACAGCATTACCGGCAGAGCATGCCGTAGACCATGCAACCTGAAGATTAAAACCACCAGTTAATGCATCAACATCTAAAACCTCCCCAGCAAAAAAAACATTGGAGATTAATTTTGACTCCATCGTTGAAGGATTAATTTCCTTAACCTGGATCCCGCCTTTTGTTATTACCGCTTCATTATAGTCTCTTAAACGTGTGATGTGGAATTCGAACCCCTTTAATAAATCAACCAGACGGCTTCTTTCTTCCTTCGTTATTAAGTTAACTTTCTTTTCAGGTTCAATGTTACTAAGCTCTATTATAACTTGAATTAGCTTACGTGGCAATAGTTGATCTAAAGCATTCTTATATTGTTTATTACTAAATTCATCAAAATCCCTTAAAATTCTGACATCTAACTGTTCCTTAGACAGAGCGGGTTTTAAGTCAATGGAAAGTACTAAGTCCTTATTATCTATATAGGGAATACAAAAACTGCTGGCACTTAATATGACTGGACCGCTTACACCAAAATGGGTAAAAAGCAATTCACCAAAATCAGAGTATATCTCTTTGTTTTTAGATATTATCTTAATATGGATATTTTTAAGTGATAACCCTTGTAATTCTTTTACGGTGTTAATCTCCTCCACATTCATAGGTACTAAAGACGGATATAATTTTGTAACAGTGTGTCCCATCCCCTTCGCAAACCGATAACCATCTCCGGTAGAACCAGTTGCCGGATAGGATAATCCGCCGGTTGCTATAATAACTTTATCACCGTATATTACTTCAGGATTATCCTTAAGTTTTACTCCGGTAAAGCAATTATCTTTTAGAAGAATGTCAGATACTTCACTGTGATATCTTATATCCACTCCCTGACGTTTTAATTCTTTTAATAACACAGCCAGAACATCCGAAGATTTATCGGATTCAGGAAATACACGGTTTCCCCTTTCAATTTTCGTTTTCAACCCTATTTCTTCGAAGAAACCTATGATATCAAAATTATTATAGGAATAAAATGCACCATACATAAACTTGGGGTTGGTTACTATATTCTGAAACAGTTCGTCCATATCACAGGCATTGGTAAGGTTACACCTTCCTTTTCCGGTTATATATAATTTTTTTCCCAGCTTTTCATTCTTATCTAATAAAACAACCTGTTTACCCTTTCTGGCTGCAAATATGGCAGCAAGCATCCCTGCTGCTCCGCCTCCTATAACAATAATTTGGTTTTTATTCTGATCCACGCCTAAACTCCAATCTGCATCATATTTCACTTTCACTCCCGTCATATGCCTCGCGCGCATACCAATCAAGACGGTGTATTTTACCATTTTTTCATCTTAACTCCACGTAACTTAATAATATAAGTAAAGAATTCCAACTCTTATTTTGGATAAGAAATTAGAATTCTCCCATTATTCCCATAAATTAATATCAATTTTTGTAATATTACTTCACTAATAATTTCTTTACATGAATAGGATTACCTTACTCACCCGAAATATGACACGAATTTATTTTGTTTTACTGTTATTTAAATATACTTCATTCAGACCATAGGAAAAATTCGCGGAAGAATATGCCTGGCCATCTACCCTGAAAACAACCTTCGGATAATCCACCAGATTATCTACTAAACTTTGCGCAATTGCATCTAATATGGTTTTCTCTAAATCACTGCTTACATTAATTAAAGGAGGCTGGCCGGATTTAAAACTTACAATCACGGTATCTTTTTCGGTAGTTATCTTATCAATACCAACCACGATAGACCGGTCTGTCAGAGAATCCTGAACTAAGTCAATAATTAACCGGGGTGTAATTTCACTGTCTTCCGGAACTAAGGCTACAACAGATTCCACACCCTGCGTGTTTTCATTTATAGTATAAATAGATACTTCCTTTGTTGCTACACGCTCAACAGTTTCAGATGCTGTTTCCTTTGTATCAGCGGACGTTGAGTCATTATCCTTGGTCAGGACGGATCCTTCCCCCGTGCTTTCATTTGTTGTATTATCCTTTTCAATTGTTTGGCTTACCGTAGCCTGTTTACCATCAATATTTGTATTATCTAAAATTTGCTTGTCTGATTTTATACTACAGCCGTTTGTTGCTAAAAGCAGCGAAATAGTTGTAATGAAACAAAATTGTTTCATTTTTTTATTATTCATAACAATCACTCCTGACTTTGAATACCGTTACCTTAGTGTTTTATAAATATTTAAATTGAAGTAAGTTCCTATTAATACAATACATACATACTATATTTTATAGAATAATAATATCTTTTAACTATGTCATTTTTATGTTAAAACATGGGTAATTTAAAGACTTTGTATTATTTCCATAAATTCGTAGATGTTCACTAATGGGTAAGTAAATAGGCGTGGTTTGTTTGTGAATAATCCAAATATGATGTTTAACTATCAATTTCCATATTCTTCTATGATTGCATTTCTCAAAAGATCTAATGCATAGATTACAGTATAATCCCTAATTTTTTGGCGGTTCCCTCTTAATTTATATTCTCTTATTCTTAATTTGTCATTCAAAGTACATCCAATATATACAAGTCCTACTGGTTTTTCTTCTGTTCCTCCGTCAGGACCAGCTATTCCGGTTACAGCTATAGAAGCGTTACTTCCGGAAGCCGCGGCGGCTCCTATTGCCATTTCAGCGGCAGTTTCCTGGCTGACAGCCCCATAATCTTTTAGTGTTTGCCCGCTCACCTTCAAATATTTCTGCTTTGCCTCATTGGAATAGGTAATAAAACCCTCTCCCAAAACAGCTGAAGCACCCGGTACATTGACGATCCGGCCCGCTATTAAGCCTCCGGTACAGGATTCCGCAGTAGTAAGCGTAATATGATGCTTTATCATTAAGGAAACTACTACATCTTCAAGATTATCTTTCTCATCCGTCGTATAAATTGTAGTTGAAAAACGTTTTTTTAATTCATCAACCATAGGTTTCACCAGAATTTTTCCATTTTCCATACTGTTTGCAGCAGCAGTTACCCTAAGATGTACTTCTCCATTTTTAGCATAAGTAGCTATGGTAGGGTTGGTCTGCCCTGCAATTAAATCCTGTATCATAGTTTCCGCTTTACTTTCACCGATACCGCATACTTTAACCATCTCAGAATAAAGGATTCCCGGCTGCAGCCTGCTTAAAAAAGGTGCAATATCATTTTCAAACATCGGAATCAGTTCATTTGGCGGTCCCGGAAGTAAAATAATCACTTTATTTGAATTTAAAGACTGGCCGGTTACCATTCTATTATCCGGTCCTATCCTGACAATCAATCCGGGGGCAGTGCCGTTATTATTATCAATTACGATAGAGTCTTCTATGATTAGAGCTTGTTTCCAGTTATTTTCAGTTACATCATTTAAATTTCTTCCTTTAAAAAAATCCATTATTCTTTCTTTCGAATGGGAGTCTTCAATCAGGTTTCTTTTCAGGACCTTTGCAGTTACTTCTTTTGTCAAATCATCCTGGGTTGGTCCAAGTCCCCCGGTCAATATTATAATGTCGGAACGTGACAATGCTATAGATAAGGTTTCTGTTAATCTTTCTTCATTATCACCTACTGAAACCTGATAATAATTTGATATTCCAAGTTCTGCACATTTAACCGATAAAAAATTTGCATTGGTATTAACGATGTTGCCAAGTAATATTTCGGTGCCAACACATATAAATTCCGCTATCATGTTATGCCTCCCTTATTTGTTGTTTTCCGATAAAACCTTGCGGTTCCTGTATAAATAATCGACCAATGATACGACCGTTAAAATTAAGGATAAATAGATAAATATTTGTTCCAGCAAATTAAAAAAAGACAAATCTAAATTAATAATTAATAAAACAGACATGATCATCTGGGCTGTTGTTTTGAACTTAGCAATATAACTGGCTGCAATCACCACCCCGTTATCCGATGCAACAAGTCTGAAACCGCTTATAATAAATTCCCTGGATATAATTACAATAATAATCCAGGCAGGAATCAATCTTAATTCAACAAAACAGATCAAAGCCGCAGATACCAATAACTTATCAGCTAAAGGATCCATAAATTTACCGAAGTTGGTTATTAAATGATATTTTCTTGCCAAATATCCGTCTAAGGCATCGGTTAAACAGGCAACGATAAATACAGCTGCTGCAAAGTAATTACCATAAGGAATGTCAGGAACCAGATATATAATTAGAAATACCGGAATCATGAATACCCTTGCAATTGTTATTTTATTTGGTAAATTCATTAAAACACACCCTTTCACCCATTGGGATTTAAATTAATTTTCCGATTAAATCGTATTCTTTTGCATCTGTGACCATAACCTCAACAAATTTGCCCGACATTAATTCGCCCCGGGCCTGTACAAAGATATAACCGTCCACATTAGGGGCATCCATATAAGTTCTTCCTATATAAATGTTTCCTGAAGATATAAGCTGGGCCTGATTTAGAATCGACTGTTCAGCCAGGCTATCTTCCGGTAATTTTCCTTCTATCATGACCTTTAGTTTTTTACCGGCCATATCTTTTGCGTGTTCAAAGGCTATGTTCTGCTGTAATTCCATGATTTCAGCCTGTCTTCGTTTCTTTATATGTTTGTGGATCTGTTTTTTCATTTTAGCTGCGGGGGTATCATCCTCTTTGGAATAAGTAAATACACCAAGCCGGTCAAATTTCATTTTCGTTAAGAATTCCTTTAACTCCCCATGTTCTTCTTCTGTTTCCCCAGGAAAACCGGTTATTAATGTAGTCCTAAGGACAATGTCCGGTATCTTATCACGTAGTTTATTAACAATATGAATCAATTCCGCCTGATTGGTTCTTCTTCCCATTCTTTTTAATATATCATTACTTGCATGCTGTATCGGCATATCAAGGTATTTGCAGATTTTATCTTCTGACTTAATCACTTCAATCAGCTCATCCGTGATTTCTTCCGGATAAGAATAAAGGATACGTATCCACTCCAGACCTTCAATTTTACATAATTCCCTTAATAGTTTGGGCAGTGTTTTTTCCCCGTATATATCCTTACCGTATAGGGTTGTCTCCTGCGCTACTAAAATCAGTTCCTTTACACCGCTTTGTACCAGACCTTCCGCTTCTTCTAACAGCCTTTCCATGGGTATGCTTCTGTAATTACCCCTGATTTTTGGTATAATACAGTAGGTACAGTGTTTATCACAGCCTTCCGCTATTTTTAAGTAGGAGAAATAACCTCCGGTCGTGTTAATTCTGGAAGTTTTGACCTGACCTATAGCTTCCGGTTCTTTGACAGAAACAGTCCTTTTGCCCTCTAATACTCCTTCCATTACACTTACAATTTCATCGTAATTAGAAGTACCTAATATGGCATCCACTTCATTGATTTCTTTTTGAATATCTTCCTTATAGCGTTGCCCAAGACAGCCTGTTACAATTAAGCCTTTCAGACTTCCGGTTTTTTTATATTCAGCCATTTCCAAAATGGTGTTAATACTTTCTTCCTTGGCATCATTTATAAAACAACAGGTATTTACAACAATAATATCTGCTTCTTTCTCATCATCGGTTATCTGATAACCTTTTTCGCGTATTAAACCTAGCATAACTTCACTGTCCACTAAATTTTTATCACAACCTAGTGAAACAAATAATATATTCATGTGTACCTCCTAATAATAAAACTTATCGGAAAATGGTGCGTCTTCCGCCGTGCATCGACTATAAGAAATGATTTTGTTCCAATAATCTGTAATTACATATATGATTTCATAATCTGAATCGGACTTTTTTGAGTAGACCTGCTCCTTACGGATCGAACTCCTTCCAGATCCGGATGTGCCCAATTAAGGTATCCGGCACTGACGCTTTAATCATTAAAATATGTGATTAAAATTATCGTCCTTGACATTTTAACAGTTTTTATATAAAAAGGAAACTATTATTTTAATTTCGTTAATGGTACTATTGTTTTATTTACGTAATTATTTCATGAAACCAATCGATTTAAATCTATTTTATTGATTTCTAATCTATTTATAATTGACATTTATATAAGTTTTGTTATGATTAAAGCAAATACATGACGCAGCTAAATTCAAATGTGCCAGATCAAATAACAGGGCCTTTTTGAAAACTGTCCAAAAAGATTGGAGTTTATTATGAAAAAATTTTTTAAAATTGCAATACCAATTTTAATTATTATTATTGCAGCCTATATTTACTATTATGTCACACTGCCGGCTATTAATATCCATTCACCCGGGTTTTGGTTTTTTATTATCGGAGCCTTAGTAATCATCTGTATTGTAATAGCACTGACAACTGCTAATTTAGACAGTAAAGGACGTATTTTATCCGGTCCGGTTTTTAAAAACAAGTTATTTGTCATTGCAATTTCTTTAACCGGTATGATTGTTTTAATTTATATTGCCGGAAGTATATTATCTTCACCAATGATCAATGCCAATAAATATCAGCAGTTATTAAATATAACTGAACGTAATTTTTCGGAGGATATACAGGAAATCTCCTTTGATAAAATACCAATACTGGACAAAGATTCCGCAACACTTTTAGGTTCCAGGAAAATGGGCAGCATAGTAGAATATGTATCCCAATTTGAAGTAGGTACTAATTATACCCAGATAAATCTTAAGGGTGTTCCTACCAGAGTCTCTCCGCTCGAGTATGGAAGCTTTATAAAATGGATTGCCAACCGTTCCGAAGGTATTCCTGCTTATATGCAGATTGACATGACAACCCAGGAGGTTAATTTAATGAAATTAACCAAGGGAATCCATTATTCAGAATCAGAATATTTCGGAAGAAATATCCACCGATATTTAAGATTTAATTACCCGACCTATATTTTTGATACGATTAATTTTGAAGTTGATGACGAAGGAATTCCTTATTGGATTTGCCCTGTTAAAGATTATACCATTGGTTTATTCGGTGGTCAGACCGTCGGAAGGGTTGTTATTGTAAATGCTGTCACCGGGGACCTGAATGATTATGCGGTAGCTGATGTTCCTAACTGGATTGACAGGGTTTATTCCGCTGAATTATTGATATCATTATATGATTATTACGGTAACTTAAGGCATGGATATTGGAACTCCGTATTCAGTCAGAAGGATGCCCTGCAGACTACGGATGGTTATAACTATATTGCACTGGATGATGATGTTTGGGTATACACCGGTGTTACCAGTGTGTCCAGAGATGAATCCAATGTTGGTTTTGTCCTGATGAACCAACGGACTGCCGAAACGCGTTATTATTCCATTTCGGGTGCAGAAGAATATTCTGCCATGGCTTCTGCGGAAGGGCAGGTACAACATCTTAATTATCGTGCAACCTTCCCGCTTTTACTTAATATCGGCGGTGAACCCACCTATTTTATTGCTTTAAAAGATGCAGCCGGTCTGGTTAAAAAATATGCAATGGTAAATATATCACAGTATCAGATCGTAGCCATTGGTGATACCGTAAACGAATGTGAAAAAATCTATCTGGAATTAATGAAATCCAATAATATTAGTGTGGAAGACACTTCAAAACTACCTAATGTAACGGGAACGATTGCTAAAATCGCAGAAGGTGTCGTGGACGGTAATTCACACTATTATATCCTGTTAAATAACAATAATCAGATTTTTGATGTTGAAGTAGTTAATTTTATGAATATTATTAAATATAATGTCGGGGATACCATTACTTTTAGTTATTCTGAAGGAACAGAATCCAATACGGTACTCGGAATCGAATAAATAATTAAAATAAGCCTGTTCTTAACACATGTTGCTAATCAGTATATGTGTTAAAAACAGGCTTTTTGTTATAGTGCTTTTATACGGGAATAATAACTTTTTATTTTCTGTAAGTATGAGTTAAATTGAATTTTCTTATTTTTCTTGGATTTATTTATTTTTTCCGGATGTTCATAATCACCTACAAATGAAGATTTTATATAATATTTTATGCATTTTATATCCCTTGTTTTATTTAAAGTCCGCAACCCCAAATCAAGATTCTTTCTGATTCTGAGCATCGCTTTGCTGTGATCTATTGTTGTCACTACTTTACCATCCTGAAAAATCAATTCACGGACTACTTTATAACTGTAACATGGAATCTCATCAAATCCATAATTTTTGATCATAGTATTACCGATGACCGCTGCTCCGGTAAATTTAATGGGTACCATTACATCACTATACTGTACCGTTTCAATTCCTTTTTCTGAAAATAAAAGTTCCGGCTTAATTCCGTTAATTGCAGGGTATCCTCTGTCTGCAGTAATGGTAAAGCTCTTTAAATATAACTGGTACTCCTTAATTTCAAAAATACTGTTATATTCAAAAAACTGGTCATTTTCCCATATAGGTGATATTCCAAAGATATCCGGCTGATATAATTTCTTTATCTCACAATTCAATATCAAAAATGACATATCATCAGAAATTATAATATCTTTCGCATCCATACTTCATCTCCTTAATTAAATAGAATACTCTCCGGTGTTCTCTCAGCCTGTTTTTACTGATATTTAAGATGCTGTCATAAAAAATGTCCATGAACTATTTTTAGCATTTAAATATCTTCTATTCCCCCTATTAGTTTCCGAGAGCCCTCAAATACTTACTTTAAATTCTATTTTCCTTCTTAATAAACAATTTTATTACTTCCTAATCCATGGATTAGGATCTAAGGACACTATCTGTTCTGGATACTTTCAACACAATTATTCATCAGCATGGCTATCGTCATGGGGCCAACACCTCCGGGAACAGGAGTTATTGCACTTGCATGATCTATAACATCATGGAAATCAACATCACCGCATAATTTATTATTCTCATCCCGGTTCATACCTACATCAATTACAATGGCACCCTCTTTCACATACTCTTTATTTATAAATTTAGGTCTGCCAATGGCCGCAATTAAAATATCAGCGCGTTTTGTTACTTCTTTTAAATTATCAGTCCTGGAATGACAAATGGTTACGGTACCATTCTCACGCAGCAGTAATAAAGCCATAGGTTTTCCGACAATATTACTTCTTCCGATAACAACGCATTCTTTTCCTTCAATTTCAAAACCGGAGCGCTTTAAAAGCTGGATTATTCCAGAGGGAGTGCAGGATACAAAGCCTCTTTGTCCAATGCTTAAAGCCCCTACACTTTGTGGATGGAAACCATCCACATCTTTTGCCGGGGAAATCGTCTGAATTATGGAATCTTCGTTAATATGTTGCGGCAACGGAAGCTGTACCAATATTCCATTGACATCTTCCCTTTGGTTTAATTCTTTTACTAAATCCAGCAGTTCTGCTTCTGTAGTCTCTTCAGGCAGCTCATAAGCCAAGGAATTAATTCCGATATACGCACAAGCCTTCTTTTTGTTACCGACATAAACACTGGAAGCCGAATCCTTTCCAACCTGGATAACTGCAAGGGTTATCTGGATACCTTTCGATTTGTATTCCGTAACTTTCACTTTTAATTCATCTTTAATGTCCTGGGAAATTTTTTTACCGTCAATAATAAACGCCATTTATCACACCCATGCCTTTCAATACGGAATAACAAAAGAAGTTGTTGGCTTTTGCAGTTATTTATAAGGAAACCTTACAGCAACCCCTTTGTTACCCTGTAAAATTTATACTATAGTTTTATTTATATCACGATAATAATTAATTAAACAGCCCTTTTCGATAATTATTCTCTCATCTTCTGTCAATTCACCCAGTTTTAATGTGAATTCCTTCATATCTTTATTCACTACATATGCTTTAATTTCGGATATTTTATCCATCACCGCTGTTTTAACATCTTTTATTAAGATATAATCCCCATTTTCAAAAGGTATTTCTTCTGTCAGGAGGAATGGAAGCATACCCCAGTTAATTAAATTAGAGCGGTATCTTTTTGTCGCATATTCTTTTGCTATATTAGCCAGACCGCCAAGTACTTTTTGGCAGCTTGCGGCCTGCTCCCTCGCAGAACCGTCACCCGGTTTCACAGCATAAATCACACTTCCGATTTCAGTGTTTTTTGCATCGACCTGGAACTTCGTATTGATTTTATCAAATACTTCTTTTATTTCTGCATTCGTACTGTATATATCTTCACCGGCTATTCTTGCTTTCTCTGCCTTTTGTACTTCTTTGGCACGCCCCACATAGGCTGGATCTTTTCTGGATAAAGTAAATTCTGCCAGTCCCAATGGATTAGAACGGTAGGAGGAGGTTTCACCGGAAGGTATTAGTTCATCGGTTGTAGTAACCGGATCATGAATAACCGATACAACCTTTAATACCATATCTTCTGTTAAATTTGCCATTGCCGGCCAATCAACTATTCCGGGACCAAACTTAACTTCGACTGTGGAATCCGGTTTACCCGTTCCATCATATACCCGGTTTTCGTAAATCTTACTGTCAAAGAAATAGTTCGGTTTCGTGAATTCAACATCTATATTTTCCGCTGAAGTTAAATAACCTTTATTTGCTGCTGTTGCAGCTATGGATTTAGCATCCATTAAAGCTACCGACGCAATCTGACCGCTTGTAATTTTAGAACCTTCCCTGTTCGGGAAGTTTCTGGTGGTATGGCGGATACTTAAACTATTATTAGACGGAACATCGCCTGCACCAAAACAGGGACCGCAAAAAGCGGTACGGATGGTAGCACCTGTCTCCATTAATTTAGTGATAACACCATTTTTAACCAATTCCATAAAAATAGGCTGACTGGCCGGATATACACTTAAGGAGAATTCATCTGCCCCAATATATTTACCATTCAATATATCAGAAGCATCACATATATTTTCAAAGCCACCGCCGGCACATCCTGCAATTACCCCCTGGTCAATGTATAATTTTCCATTTTTAATCTTATCTCTTAATGTATAATTAATATTATTATTACCAAGGCTGATCAAAGCTTTTTTCTCCACTTCGAAAAGGATCTCGGACAGATTCGCATTTAATTCATCAATGGTATAAACATTACTGGGATGAAACGGCATCGCTATCATTGGTCTGATTTCAGATAAATCAACGTATATCATACCGTCATAATACGCTGCCTTCTTAGGTTTTAATTTTTTATACTCATCCGGTCTGTTATGAATTTCATAAAATTCCTTAACGGAATCGTCGGTAATCCAGATAGAAGAAAGACAGGTAGTTTCTGTAGTCATGACATCGATACCAATACGGTAATCTACACTAAGATTTCTGATACCGTCACCTATAAATTCCATTACTTTATTATTAACATATCCGTTTGCAAATACAGCTCCTATAATTGCTAAAGCAATATCCTGGGGTCCAACACCAATTCTTGGTGAACCGGTCAGATAAACACCTATAACATCCGGCATATTGATATCATAAGTTTTTGAAAGCAGCTGTTTTACAATTTCTGGTCCGCCCTCTCCAATTGCCATGGTTCCTAATGCCCCATAACGGGTATGACTGTCAGAACCAAGTATCATTTTACCTCCGCCGGCAAGCATTTCACGTGCGAACTGATGTATTACTGCCTGATGGGGCGGAACATAAATACCACCATACTTTTTCGCACAGGATAAACCAAACATATGATCATCCTCATTGATTGTGCCTCCAACGGCGCATAAACTGTTATGACAGTTGGTAAGTGCGTAAGGAACCGGGAATTTCTCCAGTCCGCTTGCCCTTGCTGTCTGGATAATCCCTACAAAGGTTATATCATGGGAAGTTAATTTATCAAACTTTATTTTCAGCTTATCCATATTACCGGAAGTATTGTGGGCTTTTAATATTTCATACGCCAAAGTATTCTCCGCTGCTGCTTCCTTGGTACAGACTTCACCAAGTTTTGAAAAAAGCATATCAGCAGATGCGCTCTGTTCGTCAATTATTTCAGTACCGTTTACTACATAGGCACCTTTTTCATATAATTTAATCATATTGGGTTCTCCTTCTTTTGTCCTGGTTTTAGTGAAAGGATTCTTACCTGTTGCAAAATAAAATCAACATGTCATTCCTAATCATAATATTTATGGGGAAAATAATCAAGAAAATTTTAATTTTTATAAATAAATTCATAACAGTTCAGCCTATGATGCTGCGAGGTGTTTTTTGTGAGTGGAGCGAAGCGAAAGTCACAGAAAATCCGAGATATACGTGCGCGAAATTATGCATTCTGCATAATTTCTGTGCATCATTTGTTACAATTCAGCCGTAAGGCTGAACTGTAACATAAATTCAATTAGAATGCATATATATGCAAAATATTTATCTTTCAAAAACGGTGCCGTAAATCCAGGGCGTTTCAGTTACATAAATAAAGTAGGGAAAGTAACCCCGGGAAATACTTCCTCCCTTGACTCTATCCCTATTCCATTCAAATTTAAAATTACATCATATCAGTTATTTATCCTATCGATTTTTTATCATCAAAGTCACACATCAGTCACACATCCGATATATTCTTTACCGTATCCCTGATAATGAGTTTTGTATCTAAATAAACCTTTCCAATACTTTTATTTCTATCTTCAATCAGTTCAAACAGCAATTCCGTAGCTTTAGCTGCTATCATTCCCATATTTCGTTCAATTGTAGTTAATGGAAAAACCGTATTGCATAACCAGCCTATATTATCGAATCCAACTATGGATATGTCTTCCGGTATCTTAAGTCCCGCTTCTTCAATAGCTTTGGCTGCACCAAATGCCATTTCATCATTAAAAGATAATATAGCTGTCAGATCATAGTTTAGCAATTCCTTACCGGCATAATACCCGCTCATAATACGATAATCTCCTGTCACAACCGGAACTGAATCCATATTTAAATTATACTCAAGAAAAGCCTGTCTCCAACCCCTGTGTCTTGACCTGGTTGATGCTAAATTGGGGACACCTTCGATAATTCCAATTTTCTTATGACCATTTTGAATTAAATATTCCATAGCTTCCATTTCACCCTTAGCCTCATCCGTCAATAGGTTTGCTACCTTATGATAAACAGCCCGGTTAAACACCACCACCGGAATATTCTTTGTAACAGCTTCTTCAATAAATTCATCATCCTCAGGTTTCTGGCTTAAAATTAATAATCCGTCATATTTTGCGCTGCTTAAAGTACCCGGTTTATGGCGGTCGATACCTTTTACCACTACATTATAAGTATTATCAATGGTATTATATACGGATTTTACAATATCATGAAGAATGAAAGGCGAAGACATACTGCCTATATTAGAAAAATACAGACCGATGGTATAGGATTTTGCCAGCTTAAGATTAACTGCATTCTGGTTAGGCGTATATCCCAGTCTTTCTGCCGTCTCCAGGATTTTTTCTTTGGTTTTGGATCCTGCTCCAAGTTCCCCGCTTAATGCCCGTGATACGGTTGAATAGGAAACTCCCACTTCTTTTGCTATATCTTTAATTGTAACAGGCATTATATTATTCCCCTGCAGCGATGTTTTGATATATTTCTTCTAAGTATTCTCTGGCTGAAACTGCTTCGGAAGGTTTGGTGCCTTCCAGCAGGACATGTATAAACGGTTTATGTTTTTTGATTAAGTTTAATAATTCTTTATGATGAAAGGAACCTGTTCCCGTCGGAATTTCAACAATTTCCTTATCCGTTACCTGAAAATCCTTCGAATGAATTACTGCAATATCTTTTCCAAATAATTGAAAAGCTCCTTTCATTATATCATCCTGTTTCTTATAATTATCAAAAGACAACAGATTTACCGGATCTAATATAATTTGCAGATTCGGGGAATTCAATGCATTTAAAACCCGGTATGTACGTTCGATATCAGATACGATATGCTTATATACAGGCTCTATCCCTACAATTACGCCCATTTTTTCAGCGTAATTCACTATTGTCTTAAAGTTTTCAATAAACAATTCCAACGCTGCTTCCGAATGATTGGATTTTTCAAATGAATAATCCGGTTTTAGGGACCCTGTTTCTGTACCTACCATACCACAGCCCAAAAGACCGGCAAAACGTATATGGGTTTTATAAGCCTCCATTATCTGCTTTCGTTCGTAATCCTCCGGATTAGTCAGATTTAAATAACATCCAAGCACAGCGATATCAACCTTGCATCTTGCAAATACTTCTTTCACATAAAAAGCCATACCAGGAGTCATGGCTTCTATATTAACATTAAATTCATGAACTGCTTTTGACAAAGCAAGCTGGGCGCTGCAAAACCCCTTATCATTTATCGCTTGAATCATTTCCTCAAAAGGCGCACGCTCCATATCATGGGCACGGATACCGATTCTCATAACAATTCCTCCTTGTATAATAATGATGCAGTCATTAAGACTACTCAATATCAATTTAATAGTTTCTATATAGATAACAGAAGAAGGTGTTCTTCCTTCATCAGATGTTACCTTAGTTAATTGTCATGTCTGACGGTTCCCAGATAGACTCCAGACTTTTTATAAAGTATAATCTTCAAGGATAGGACAAAGAATGTATTCCTCCTTGGGAGGTCAGCTTCTGCTGGCTCATACCCGTAAATTAGTCCATTAGTCCATTCAATGAGGTTTTATGATTCAGCTGGTTGGGAGCCTCAGGCTATACCCGTATAACACGCAAGGTTGTGTACTCATTAAGTGGAAATGGATTCCTATCGGAAAGGAGCTTATGCTCATGTCAAACATTTTATTTGAAAATCTTTTTATCTCGGTCGGTATCGATGTTGGTGCGGATTTCAGTTGGATGTCTATCGCACTTCCTAACCAGACCTTTGTGGGAAAACCTTTTAAAATCCTACATTCTGACCTAAATTCCTTAAGCTTGGCTGTTTCTAAAATAAAAGAAGCAGAAGAGCTGTATTCCTTAGAAAGTCGCATCTTTCTGGAATCCACGGGAATTTATCATTACCCTCTCTTCTGCTATCTTCGTGATAAGGCTCTTAACGTATCAGTTATTAATCCTATCATCACTAAGAATAGCACAAACATTAACATTAGAAAAGTACATAATGACCGTTTTGATTCAAGAAAGGCAGCCTTAGTAGGTCTCAAGCCTGATTTAAAAGTATCCCTTATGCCATCCGATCTTGCCCTGGATTTAAGGAATCTTTCAAGGGAGTATTATGATCTGATGGACAACCGCTCTGCTTATGTGAATAAGCTGCAGAGTGAACTGCGGATGGTATTTCCCCAATATTTGAAAATCTTTTCTAAGATAACTACCAATACATCCCTGACCTTACTGGAAAACTATACCTCTCCGGAAGCATTTTTAAATGCTTCCAAAGATGAAATCATTCATTCCATACGGTCTACTGCGAGGTTCGGACTTACCTATGCCCAAAGCAAGTATAATGCCATAATCCAGGCTGCAAATGATGCAATTACCTTTGGCTATTCCGTAAGCAGCAACTTCAAACGGATCCGCTTATATATTCGTTTCATCCGGAACTATGATGATGAAGTATCCTCTATCCTTTCCGAAATGCATAAATTAGTTAGTGCTAATGAAACTACCGATTTTGTAAAGCAGATCCATCTGATTGAATCTTACAGGGGAGCTGGCTTTTTATCCGCGGTGAGCCTGATGGGTGAAATCGGGGATTTTTCGGCATTCCACTTACCGAAGCAACTCTTTGCTTATTTTGGCTTGGATCCTGCCGTAAAACAGTCCGGGAAGTTTGAAGGCACTAAAATCTCTATGTCAAAACGCGGTTCCAGGATCGCCAGGAGAGTCCTACATACAATGGCTTTAATCAGCATCAGTAAGAACCGCAATGGTTCAGCAAAAAATCCTGTGTTGCGCGATTATTATTTAAAGAAGTGCCAGTCAAAGCCTAAAATGGTTGCTCTTGGTGCTGTCATGCATAAGGTCTGCAACATTGTATTTGCCATCCTTCGTGATGAAAAAGAATTTACGATCATCACACCAGAAGAACATCAAACGAATTACTTAAAAGCGAAATGCGATAAAGCTTCATAAAGTAAATCCATAGCCGCTTTTCATTTTTTGAGATGTTCTCAAAAAGCTTATTAATGTTACCCTTTATTAACTTGAAGAAATATCAAATATTTTTAGATTTAACTATTGACATTTCTTAGCTGGACTCTTTAATGTTGTTAAGTTTCATACCTTTTCCTTTGAATCCGTTTATTGTAACCTGATTCATCTCTAATTCTACTATATTTGCTTCAAAAATACCACCATTTGTTAAATTTTCTATACCATCCATCATGTCCGGGATGCCGTTTAAGGGTAGTTTGGCAAAATCCATCTTAATATTATTCATACTTATTTTGGTTGTCTTATTACAAATAAAAAGACTGTATGATGTATCCGGATGGAGGTTATCAATTGACTGAACAGCTTTTTGGCTTACATGATAACCTCATCATTCAGATAAAGTCCATATTCTTCTATTTCATATATTCCTTCCTCCAATGCTTCAATTACTGCCTGTCTTGCCGTCAATAAGATCATTTTATACTCCATGGCAATCTCCCCCGCTATACTTAAATATCCACGAAAAAATCTCATAACCTTATTTTATTGATATTGGGATGCTGTGAAAAGAAAACATCTACTATAACCTAATATAAGGATACTCATCCTTTCACGCTGCCGGCCGTTACACCTTCCACAAATTGTTTCTGTGCAGCAAAAAAAACAATAAGGGATGGAATAATAGTTATAATAGACATAGCCAAAACCTTATTCCATTCAAAGCCAATTTCAGCATCCATGGATAACCTAAGACCTAAGGAGGCAGGGTATCTGGCAACCGTTTTAACATAGATTAAAGGTCCCATAAAGTCATTGGAGGACCACATAAACTGAAATAATGCAGCAGATACAATAGCGGGTTTCAGCACAGGGCAAATAACATACCATAACGTCTGCAAGGTATTGCAGCCATCAATCTTAGCAGCCTCCTCAAGTTCTCTTGGAAGACCGCGTAAAAATTGTACCAGCATAAATACGAAATAAGTATCACAGGCAAAAAAGGCCGGAATTATTAAAGGAAAATAGGATAATGCCGGTGTCAGCCATCCCATATCACGAAACAACAGATATTGGGGAATGTTTAATACAACCTGCGGCAAAAATAAGGTTGATAATAAAATTGCATAAAATAATTTTTTACCTTTAAATTGAAATCTGGCAAACCCATAAGCAGTAATGGTTGCAGATATAACCGTACCAAGTACTTTAGGAAGAACAATTTTATAGGTATTAATTAAATAAGTAAGAAAGGTATATTCCGTGGAATGCCAGCCATCAATATAGGCTTTCGTTGAAAATTTTCTGGGTATAATACCTATGGAAGAAAAGATTTCATTGTTATCCGCTTTAAAAGATGCCCCAAGCATCCACAGCATAGGATAAATCATAATTAATCCAACTACCAACAGTACCAGATAGCGCATGGAAGTATTCAATAAATTACGTTGTTTTCTAGTCATCTGCCTATCTCCCATCCTCATCCGAATAATATACCCAATACTTTTGGCTCATAAAAGATAGGATGGTCAGAGTCATGACTATGAGGAACAAAAGCCATGAAATGGCACTTGCAAAACCCATCTGGTATGTTTTAAAGGCATTCTGATAAACCAATAAAGATATTAAAGTAGTGGATCCGAGGGGGCCGCCATTTGTGATAATAAAGGGACCGTTAAATTCCTGGAAGGCCTGGCATAACTGAGTTATCAGATTATAGAAAATAACCGGTGTTATAAGGGGAATGGTTACTCTGAGGAATTGCCGCAGCTTTCCTGCCCCATCAATGGAAGCAGCTTCATAAAGGTCGGTGGGCACACTCTTTAAAGCGGCTAAAAAAATAACCATAGGTGAACCAAACTGCCATACCCTTAACAGGCTCACGACAAGAAGGGAATACTTAGAATCACCCAGCCAATTCGGACCAGTTACCCGAAAAGCAATTAATATCTGATTGATTAAACCATCTGTCTGGAACAGAAATTTCCATAATACGGCAATTGCTACAGAACCGCCCAATATAGACGGAACATAATACATGGTCCGAAACAAATTGACTCCCCTGATTTTAAAATTCAATATGTAAGCAATAAATAATGCGAAGGTAAGTTTAAGTGGAACTGTCATAAATGCATATTGAAATGTTACCTGGAAAGCCTTTCTTATTTTAGTAGTCATAAATATGTTTTTATAATTATCAAAACCGATAAAGGAGATTATGTCCTTAAACAAATCATAATTAGTAAAACTGTAATATAGGGAAGCTCCAAAAGGATATAATTTAAATATCACGAAACCAATAAGCCAGGGAAGAATATAAAAAAAACCGCTATTACTTTTTATTCCATAACCCAGGCCTCTTTTTTTAATAACCGCATCCGAAATCCCACGATTCATATTAACATAAGGTTTCCGCCGCGGGCGGACAGTAACCAACTTATTTTCACCCATAAATAATCCTCCATTTCCAGCTGAAGTTCTCTCAAAATCATTGTTCCTTTTCCCATATTTGATACTAAGCCGTCAAAGTGTCTGACACCCTGACGGCTTAGTGGGTATGTTATTCTGCTAATTTTTTATGGTTACGTATTTATTTAATTAGCTGCATTAACTTCGTTCACACAGTCAATTAAATACCCTGCTGCAGTTGCCGTATCTGTCTGATCATAACTTAAGTTCTGGAATATTTCATAGTAATATCCGGTGCTGTCTTTTAAGGCAGAGTGTTCGAAATTAGGATCGATATCATAACCTTTAAATCCCATTACTAATTTGTTGGCATCATAGGTTAAACCGCTTAATAGCCCTTCTGATACTAACGTAGCTTCTGCCGCACTATTACAAACCGTACCCCTTTCCATTCCCATGATCTTAACGCCTTCCGGATCAGAAGTTAAATATTCCAGTAATAATGCTGCTTCAGCAGGATGTTTGGAATTAGCACTAACGGAAAAACCCATGGATATCTTTGTGAAGCCGCTTTTATTTGGTCCTAAATCCGTAGGAAATCGACCTATAACAAAATTCTGTCCTTCTGATAATGCACTTTGGAACTTGGAAGCACTGCTGTCCCACTCATAAATTCCTGCATAATTACCATTCATCCACTTGGGGTTTTTATCCAGGGAATCGGCACCATCTCCGGCAATCGTCGCAAGTGTCGGAGTGACATGTTTGTCTTCCAGCATATTAATCCAATCTAAACCTGCTTTCACTTCTTCTTCGGTGTAATTAACTTTTTTATCTTTGACCCACTCTTTACCATAAGTTTGGTGGAGATAATACATCAGCAGTAATATACGGTCATATTCACCAAGGGCTATCGGATAATAATCATCCCCCGGCACTGTCTTAAAAGTTTCACCGGCATTCATAATATCTTCAAACGATGCAGGTATCGGAATGCCGGCTTTTTTAAAAGTTGCTTCGTTCCAATAAAATACCCTTCCGGTAGTTCCTATGGGAACACCTTGAAGAGAGCCGTTTGCTGTCATCAGTTCAAGTAATTCCTTAGGATAATTGGTTAAAGAAACAATATTGGACAATTTATTTAAGTCATAGAACTTATCACCATTAGATGAAAATTGGGATATCCAGTTCCAGTTAATCTGAAGTAAATCCGCTTCTGTTTTTCCTGCAAGTTGTGTGGCTATATTCTCCTGCCATCCTGTCCAGGCACCATATTCAGGTTTTACAGTTATATTCGGATATTTAGCCGAAAAAGCCTCTAACGATTTAACAGTAGCTTCGTGCCTGGAATCTCCTCCCCACCAGGAAAATCTTAATTCGACCGGATCCGTTAAGTTTGGCTCAAGTGCAGATTTCATATCCTCACTTTGTACCGTTTCCTCCGGGGTTGTTGTTTCGTTTACTGCTGCATTCTCATTTGCAGCAGCAGTTGGTTTTGCCGGGGTAATTGTCTCTTTGTCCTTATCCGTTCCACAGGCACTAAGAGTTAAAACCATTATGAAAACCAACAGGAATGACAAAGATTTAATTGTAAGCCTTTTCATACTAATTTCTCCCTTTCTTTTAAATAGTTACTTCGCTCTGCCAGACTGCAATCGGCAATACAGAGAAATTCAAGCTTTAATCTATATTGACATTTTTCACTATTATTCCTCTGTATACTTTAGCAATTATGTAACTTAAATAATTACAAATATAGTATATCACCGCTGGAAAATGATGTCAATTCATCATTAATAACATATTTATATTTTATTTTTATACATATTTCACATTTTGCTTATTAATTAATTCAAACGTTTGCATTTGTGATAATCATGTTGGATCATACCTGTTGCTCCCTTGGTAATTTTTATTTAATTTGTAATAAAGGGAATAGAACGAATAAATTGTGTAAGCGATTACATGCAGCTTATATTTATATCAAAACTATTTCATACAAAAAACAGATGGATAACCAAAATAAATAATGGTAATATACATCTGTTTTAAGATAACTATTAATTCAGGTTAAATAACCAAAGCTTAACTATTATAATTTATAATGTAACACCTTTCTTAAAAATTGCCATGTCGTGATATCCCTCTTCTTCTGCTTTTACTTTATTACCGGAAGCCACAGCTGTTACATATTGGAATAGCTGCTCCGTTAATTCATCCATCCCTATGCCTTCGACAAGCTGTCCTGCATTAAAATCAATCCAGTTTGCTTTTTTTTGTGCCAGGGGGGTATTACTGGCTATTTTTACGGTAGGCACCGGGGAGGCAAAAGGAGTACCTCTTCCGGTTGTAAACAATATAATATGTGCACCGGCTGCTGCTAATGTTGTTGCGGCAACCAGATCATTACCAGGGCCGCTTAATAGATTCAATCCTTTTGTCTTAATGGTATCACCATAATTAAGTACATCCGCTACAAGTGCGCTGCCCGATTTTTGGGTACAGCCTAAAGATTTATCCTCTAAGGTGGAGATACCGCCTTTTTTATTTCCCGGAGAAGGATTTTCATATATTGTCTGGTTATGGTCTGTATAATACTGTTTAAAATCGTTTATCAACGCTACGGTTTTTAGAAATAAATTCTCATCCTTACAGCGGTTCATCAATAAGGTTTCTGCTCCAAACATTTCCGGGACCTCCGTCAGAACCGTAGTCCCGCCTTTGGAAATTAACAGATCGGAGAAACTTCCCACAAGGGGATTAGCAGTAATTCCTGATAGTCCGTCGGAACCGCCGCATTTCATTCCGATGATTAATTCTCCTGCATCAATTTCTTCCCGCTTAAAACCACCGGCATAACGGATTATCTCCTCTAGCAGTGCCAGTCCTTCCTCCATTTCATCCTCTACATCCTGACATTGGAGGAATTTAACACGCTTTTCATCATAAAGGCCGATATACGGCTTTAATTCTGCTATACTGCTATTTTCACACCCCAGCCCCAGAACCAGTACACCTCCGGCATTGGGATGATTCACCAGGTCAGCAAGTATTTGTCTTGTGTTTTCCTGGTCATCCCCCATCTGGGAACAGCCATAAGGATGCGGAAAAGAAACAACCGCTTCCACGCTTCCGGTAATGAACGCCGCTGCCTGTTTTTCCAAACTGACCGCAATGGAATTGACACAGCCTACCGTTGGTATAATCCATATCTCATTCCGGATTCCTGTTTTACCATCCGTTCTCCTGTAACCGTTAAAATATGCCTTTGGGGTGGGTACCATATCTACATGGGCGGGCTGGTAAGTATAATCCAGAATATCTCCCAGGGTGGTTTTGAGATTATGGGTGTGTACCCATATTCCAGATCCCATATCTTCTGCTGCGTAACCAATAGGAAAGCCATATTTTATAATCTTATCATTTTTGTTTATTGTCTTTAAGGTAAATTTATGGCCTGCCGGAACAGTTTGCGACAGAATTACTCTTTCATTTGTGACGTCAATTGCGGTTCCTGCTTTTAATTCTTTCAGTGCAACTGCAACATTATCCGCTTTATGGATTTTTATATATTCCTGCATAATTTACACCTATTCCATATCGCAGGTCTATCTGCGATATGGCCACAACATAAAAACGTAAAGAATGTATGTGGCATCCTTTCCTGAACTATTATTTCTTCACTATAACCGACATGATGCCGCATCAGCGTCATCTCAAATAATGCAGGAAGAAGTTAATGAAATTTTCCTGATTTCGCTTTTGGTTTCTTCCAGTGTAAAGATGCTATTGCTTCACACTTTGCAGTGTGGCTTACCAAAATATTATCTTTTGTACTGCCATAAATAGTGATTTTTGCGATACTCATACAATTCTATAAGGAATGATTATTCACCTTTCTAAGGGCTTCACGCATACCAAGTTTCTCAATATTTTCGATATAAACAGTTACCATATCGGCAAGGCTTTTATAGATAGACATATCCTCTCCAAAAAAGGCAGTATTGTTTAAATAAGCCTGTACAAATTCCCTCGTCTGCAACTTGGAATTCTTCTGAAAGAAATCCAGAACAGAATCATCGTCCATAATCTTATAATTATCCCCGCCCCTATGTCCGGTTAAAGCATTCTCTGTACGTTCCTCACTTCTATAAAAGCTCAGAAGTGCAGCTAAAGAAAAGGTCAGATGCAGCGGAAGTTTACCAAATTTATTAACATACGCCTTAAAACTTGGCAGACAGCGTGATTTCCACTTTGATACGGAATTTAGGGAAATGGATAATAAAGCATGTTTGATATAAGGATTTTCAAACCTTTCGATTACGGATTCAGCAAAGGAGATTAATTCATCCTTAGGCAGGGTTAAAGTAGGTATGATTTCATCAAATATGGCTTTCATCATGAAATCTTTTATGTCTGCGTCCTGCATGGATTCCAATACATAATCATTGCCCGCCAGATAGGAGGCTAATACGAAAGAAGTGTGGGCACCGTTTAGAATCCTTACCTTTCTTTCCCTATAGGGCTTTTGGTTATCCGTAAATATGACAGGGAGACCGGCTTTATCAAGAGGGAATTCTTCTGAAATATCCTTATCACTTTCTATAACCCATAATCCAAAGATTTCTCCTGTATCTAAAAGTGCATCTTCATAACCTAAACCTCGGCATATTTCTTCTGCTTCGTCTTTCGGGTAACCTGTAACAATACGGTCTACCAGGGTACTACAGAATATACATGCATCATTTATCCAGCTAAAGAACCCTCCATCCAGATTCCAGTGATCCGCAAATTTTAGGACGCATTGTTTTAAGGTACCTCCATTATTTTCAATCAATTCACAGGGAATCATAATTAACCCTTTACTCTTATCCCCGTTAAAATACTGATATCTTTCATATAAAAATTTAGTAAGTTTACCGGGAAATGTCTTAGGCGGTGCTGCTTCAAAAGAATCCGCTTCATCATAAACAATGCCGGCCTCTGTTGTATTGGATATTACAAACCGTAAAGTATCGGTTTTAGCGAATGCTGCATATTCATCATAATCTTCAATCGCTGCCACTGCCTTAGATACACTCGTTATTATCCTGTTTACTACTTTGGTTTCACCATTATCCTTACCCCTTAAGGATAATGTATACCTGCAGTCCTGTCTCTGGAACGCATCTAAATTGCCATATGCAATCGGTTTAATAATAGCTATATTTCCATCAAATACACCAGCCTCATTGGCTGCATCAATCATATAGTCTGCAAATGCCCTCAAAAAATTGCCTTCCCCAAATTGAAGTACTTTGATTGGTCTGTTACTGCTTTTCGTCATGTTCTTATTTAATATTTCCATAGCTTCCTCCTTGATTTACTATATTTTATTATCTCACATTTAGATTAATTAAATTAATGTAAGCGTTTACATTTATTTTACTAATTTTTTTATTGTGTGTCAATTATTATTTCTAAATTTTATTCCAAAGAACTACAGGTGTTTAAAATATAATTCAATTATAAAGTTACTGTTTAATAAATTCTGGTATTGTCATGGATGTAAAATTATAGTATAATAAAAATGCAAAATCAGGCAACTTGCGAAATGTGTAAGTACTTACAACATTGGAGGTGGTTTATGAATATTTATGATGTTTCGGAGAGAGCCGGGGTATCCATTGCAACCGTATCACGTGTCATTAACGGTAATCCTAATGTAAGTGGGAAAACCAAACAAAAGGTTCTTGCCGTTATGGAGGAAATAGGTTATACCCCTAATGTATTTGCCAGGGGTTTAGGCCTCAATTCCATGAAAACGATAGGAATTATGTGTGCAGATTCATCTGACCCTTTTTTGGCGAATGCTGTATATTATCTTGAACGGGAACTCCGAAAGAATGGGTATGATTCTTTTCTCTGCTGTACGGGCTATGAATTAAAAAACAAACAGAATTACTTAAGTCTGCTGCTTTCTAAACGGGTAGATGCCATTATCCTTGTAGGTTCCGGCTTTCTTGAATTCAATCAGGCAGATAATGAATATATCACGAAAGCTTCCAGTGAGGTTCCTGTCATGTTAATGAATGGCTATCTAAACAAATCAAATATTTATTGTACCTTATGTGATGATTATCAGGCCACGTTTGATGCTGCAACTCTTTTACTCGAACAGGGATTAAAAAATATCTTATACCTGTATACTGCCAAATCTTACAGCGGCATGCAAAAGCTCATTGGTTATAAGGATGCAGTAACTAAAATGTTTCAGGCGGTTAATGAAGATTTAATTCAATATTGTCCCTGTAAAATAGAGGATGCTAAGAATTTACTTCTTCATTTATCTGAAACCGGATTACATTTTGATGCCGTAATCGCTGCTGAGGATATACTTGGAGTTGGTGCCCTCAAATATGCTAAAGCAAAAGACGTATTAATACCTGAGGATTTAAGTATTATCGGTTATAATAATTCACTGTTGGCAGGTTGCTGTGAACCGGAGCTCACTTCGGTAGATAATCATGTTGAAACCCTAAGTATTACTACGGTGAGTACTCTGATGCGAGTTCTGGACGGTCAGAAGGCACCAAATAAAACTACTATTTCCGGTGATTTGATCATCCGGAAAACTACTAACTTTTAATTTATCGGGAGGATAAAGAAATGAAAGAATTTTTGGATAAGGATTTTTTATTAACTACAGGGACTGCGAAAACACTGTATCATGACTATGCAGCAAAAATGCCTGTTATTGACTATCACTGCCATATTAATCCTAAGGAAATAGCCGAAAACATTAGCTTCGATAACATCACCCAGGTATGGCTTGGCGGAGACCATTATAAATGGAGATTAATGCGTGCCAACGGTATTGAGGAAAAGTATATTACCGGTGAAGCTACTGACCGTGACAAATTTCAAAAGTGGGCAGAAACCTTACCGAAAGCAATTGGTAACCCTCTTTATCATTGGAGCCATCTGGAATTGCAGCGCTACTTTGGATACCATGGCGTATTAAATCCGGATACCGCTGAAGAAGTCTGGAATCTGTGTAATGACAAGCTTCGTGACCCTTCTATGAGTGTACAAAACATTATAAAGCAATCCAATGTTGAAATCATTTGTACTACCGATGATCCAGTTGATTCTTTAGAATGGCACAAACTGATTAAAGAGGATGACTCCTTTAATGTCAAAGTATTACCTGCCTTCCGCCCGGATAAAGCAATGAATATTGAAAAGCCTGAGTTCTGCGATTACATTACGAAATTATCCGAGGTAAGTCAAGTTAGCGTTACTGATTTTGCCTCACTTTGTGATGCCCTCGCAAACCGTATTCAATATTTTGATTCCGTTGGCTGCAAGATATCCGACCATGCCCTTGAATACATCATGTATCAGCCGGCAGGAACAGAAGAAATCGAAGCAGTCTTTACAAAAAGAATGAATGGCACTATTCCGGATGAACTGGAACAGCAGAAATTCAGGACTGCATTTATGCTGTTCGCAGGTAAACAATATAATAAATACAATTGGACCATGCAGTTACATTATGGTACAAAACGGAATAACAATTCTTCCCAATTTGAAAAATTAGGTCCGGATACCGGATATGACTGCATTAACAGCTACTCTTCCTCTGCACAGATGTCGGACTTTTTAAATGCTTTAAATAAAACCGGTGAATTGCCTAAAACCATCCTATATTCTTTAAATCCAAATGATAATGCTGCAATTAACACAGTTATCGGATGCTTTCAGGATTCCAGGGCTATCGGTAAACTTCAGCATGGTTCCGCCTGGTGGTTTAATGATCACAAAATGGGTATGACAGATCAAATGACTGCCCTTGCTAATGTAGGGCTTCTGTCTAATTTTATTGGCATGTTAACGGACTCCAGAAGTTTTATCTCCTATACCAGGCATGAATATTTCAGAAGAATCCTCTGTGATATGCTTGGTAAATGGGTGGAAAATGGAGAATACCCCAGAGATATGGAATACTTAGGTCAAATGGTAAAAGACATTTCCTATTATAATTCAAAAAGATATTTTGAATTTTAGCCAGCTGTAAATGAATCAAAAAATCATGTACGAACAAAGAGACGGCTGAAAAAGTCCCCTTTTTGTTCGCCAAATGAATAAAAATATGGATTTGGCAAGCACTATACTTGTCAAATCCATATTTTACAAATTGTCTTCTGCCGACAGAAGATATTTTTGTTATTCTTTATTTCTTAATTAATTTAAATCGATAGCACTTGTAGGACAACTGTCACGTGCATTCTCGGCCTCTGCCAGCTTTTCTTCCGGAATATCACCTTCGATGGCATGTGCATAGCCATCTTCGCCCATACTATAAACATCGGAACAAATATTCGTACATAATTCACATGAGATGCAAAGATCTGGATCTACTTTTGATTTCATGCTTATTTCCTCCTATCTCAAAATTTTAAATTTGTCAATATATCTCCCGATATATTTTTCATATTTATATCAATACCTTAATGGTATTAATAGTTACTGTTGTTTCTGCCTGTTTATCCATAATCTTACCCTATCAGTTCTTGCTGGATCTATGTCCTTATATTCCTTCATTCTGTTTTATGGATAAAGGTACAGGTAGATTTTTGTTTTTGTGCTGCCTTATTGGACTGACGGAGGAATCCTCCTTATCCTGTGCCTGTATCGGCATTTTTTTATCTATTAAGCCACTTCTAACTGGCTTTTACGAAATGCTCCGAATACATTCTTCAGATTGTAATACTCCAATATCCACACCTACTACTAAGGTTTTGAAAGTAACTGCTTCAAGTTTCTGATTGGAATGGTTTTTTTTTATTTGCTAAAAGTCTCCTTGTTTTCTGATGTATTAAGTCGCCAAACTTTATATACATCATACTGGGAGATTTTTTTATTTGTTAAAGTTCATGTTCTATAGGAATACTTAATATAAGATGCTTAACTATAAGGAACATCATTATTTATTATTATCATATCTATTATAAGTTGATTTTGGATAAACTATACATATACCTTAAATGTAACTCCATACACCTACTATTTTTTAACATGGCCGTTTCTGTTATGTATATTATCAAATTTTCTCCAACTATATTCAACTAATCACAGCAGAGCAATGTTACGCATCAGTAAAATCTTGATATGGGATTGCAAAAACTTAATAAGAAATGAGATGAAAAATGCATTCAATCTTTCTTAAAAACATCTTTTATAGGGAATTATAAAAATGTGTAAAAGGAGAAAAGCGTGCCAATTTCATTAAAATATAAAATTAGCCAAAAAATTCCAGCAAAGCATTGACATATTATGTTATTAAATGCATAATAATTAATGTAATGCAAATACATATTGCATTACATTATTCCTTATGCATAATATTCTTAGTATTTTAAATTTAAAATCATTTGGTGTGTATGTATAAGGTATAAAGCAAGGGGGATGCGATGTTTTATGAACACCAAATTTTTTTACAACAGAAAGGGGTTTTTAGATGAAAAATAAGGTTTCTATAACTATTACTACTTTATTATCTTTGACATTATTTATTGGATTACTGCCTTCTAATGCAACCTATGCTAGAACCTTAGAAGATGTAACCGGAATTCCTATTCATTTCGCTTATGATGAAGTCGATTATAATCAGGATTATCTAAATGGAAATTGGAGTGGTTTGGGTGATAATGGTGCAGAAATGTGGGATACAGCATGTAGTGAAGTGATTTGTAATGAGGTTAGTTTTTCCACTTCTAACCTTGACATTGTTACAGGTGATAATTATGATTTTGAAACGGGTGTAATTGGTGTAACAAATATATTTGATAGCGATGGAACTAATTTTAACGATTCTGTATCTAATTTTGATGAATCGGGTGAAACCGTATATGCATCAATATATTTGAATCCTGATATGGGTTCTTCATATTCCACTACTTTGAAAAAAGCCATAATTTGTCATGAAGTAGGGCATGTCTTAGGACTGTATCACCCAGCTTCATCATCTACAAGTTCAATTATGTCATCAAGTATAAACAATTCAGGTTTTAAGACCTCAATACAGCAATATGACAAAGATGATATAAGTGATATTTATTAGGAGGGAGGAAAATATGAAGAAAAATAAGCTGTTTTTAAAGATTTTTATTTGTTTAGCCACAGTTATTACAATGGCAGGCGCATATTCGGTATTTAATAATCCGGTTTCGGTATCTTCGGAAAAATATGTAGGCTCTGAACATTATTATTTTATGAAAGCAGATATAGCAGATATAAATGAAATATTAAAGGACGCTGATCTCATCGTAATAGGTCAGGCTATCGACACTGGTGAAACAGTAACATCGTCAGGCGCTTATGCCTCCGATGCTTTAAAGGAAAAATATAGAGAAAAATTTAATAAGGAATTAACATCATCTTTTACAAATACAACTTTTAATGTTGAAAAAGTTATGTACGGTGATAAAAGTATTGCAGAAAGCAATATTGTAATTCGGCAATACGGTGAAGCTGGTTCTGACATCGGAGAAACTAAACTTGAAAAAAATCAAAAAATGCTTCTGATACTAAAGGAGACACCCGATGGTAGGTATAAGATTTCAGGATTAGAAGCCGGAGCTTATGATGTTGCTGAAAATGATAAGATTATTTCCCATAGTAATGATACAGCAACAAAGCCATATGAAAATAAAAGTATCAATAAATTATTAAAAGATATTGCTGAATTTAAAGATACTACGATTGAAGATTATCAATAATCTTTGAACTGCTTTTTATTTATTAATTTTATTATTCTGTAAGTATTGAAAACCATGAAGATAGGGTGAGGTTCGTAAACCTACCCTATTTTCATGGTTTTTAATACATTTCTCTGGTGGTTACTAAATAGATACTAATAATCTACAATTATAGCATTTACATATTTATAAATTATTCGATTCCTAAAACAGGTATTGGAATCTTTCCCTTCTGTATAGGTGAAGGTAATATGAAATCAAATGATGTATTATGCAATTTGCCATACGGATCAAAAAAAGGTACCCTTTGTCGGGCAAATCATAATTTTTAAAAATTATTTATTATTTTTATTGTAACAGTTCAGACACCCGGTGTAATAGAAATGCTAAATAAGCCAGTTATTGAATAACTGGCTGACCTGCCATTAGTTCATTTATACTTTGAAAAATGTTTTTGCTTCTTCGCTTTACTGTTTCTATAAAGCTTATTATTCGGCAATACATTTGCCTTCCAGATGCGGTTCTGAATCCACCGGCCATTTTTTGACGGCTCTTACAGATTCTAAGATCTTTTTCGCTCATGTTATTGCTGTAATGAACACGAAAATTATACAAAAACAAGAGATGATTCTTCTTATACTTCATAAGACGATTAAGAAGAGCCTTTTCTTCTTTTTTAGCAAGCCGGCCTTTGGTCTTTTTATTTGCTTGTATACCATCAGAGAGAAATCTGATCATAACGGTTACTGTAGCGCTCCAGCTGTATTTTGCTAAAACAGGTTTCATACTTTTCTTTTTGTTCATTCCTTGCATGGTTAAGCCCTTCAAGAAACATGGTCAAATCATGGCTCCATTGATTCCATGTTTCCTCTGTATTCTTTAAGAGATAACGTACCAGATGGACATTACATTCCACATGCTCTGTACCAAAATGATATAATGCTGTCTCATGATCATGGGTAAGAATGCCTGTATAGTTTTGCAGAATGCTAAAGCTGCTTAATGTTTCCAGATCTTTCTTTTCAGAACTACAGTATAGTACATTTTGAGCTGTACTAAAATTTCTGACGTAGGACAGTTTTCCATCTGTCTTGACGGGTGTCGCATCGGTGCAGATTTCATCAGCATTTAGGAGATTATTTTCAATATGCTGGCAGGCCTTCTGACATTTTTCACCAAACGCATTACATGCATTATAAATACAGCCGGTTGATATTTCCAGACTGTCTCCAGACAGAGAATTAATGAAAGTACAAATTCTATCATTTGCAACAACACCCTCGCTATAAAGGAAAGCTGCAATTGCCTTGATATTTTCGCCATAGAAAACATCGCCCTTCAGTTCATTTGGAATATGAAATTTTCCATTTTCATCAGCATATATCCTATATTCTGTGGCAACCGTCTGTACCTCAAGATCAAGTTTATATCTTGTGACATATGCTCTTCCAGGCACAAACGTACCAACTTCTTCCATACGATACTGAAAAACATCTTTTTTAATCTTATCTTCAACATCTGCTTTTGAGACCATAGCCTTTGTGACCGAGTTGTGCACCTTTCTTTTTATCAGTTGATTTTCTACCGTTATAAGAGTTAGCTGGTTTGCCAGGGTTATCCTGGGATGGAGGTGTGGAGGAGTTTGAACTGTCATTATTAAGAATCCGCTTCATTCTTTCGTTATCGTTGCGGAGCAGACCGTTTTCCTTGGTGAGTGCATTGCATTTTTCATTCAGAGAAATATTCTCCTGCTTAAGAGAGACAACTTCATCACGAAGGTTGGAATTTTCTTTGCGCAGACTGGAAACCTCCGAATTAAGAGTTTTGATAGTTTTACGATCCTGATTAGAATTACTTTCAAGTTTATCAACCTTGGACATGAGTTCATTCAATTGCATAAAAATATCTTTTTCATAATTACTTTTTCTGCCCACTTAATCCTCTCCCTCCTGCGTATTTTTGATATTTATATTATATCAAAAATACTGAAAATAAGCGAATTACAGGCAATAGAGAATTCGTCATTATGACGGTGGATAACTCCACAGAATCAGGAGAATATGTTGGTAGTAATATCAAAAATAAGAGAAAAAACAAACAATCTAAACAGCCTGAACAGAATAATTTGCAATTGAAAAACAATTATCCACACCAGCTGTAAAAAAGTAGATGTACAAGTTTTTTATCCACAAAACACCTTTATTAAGTGAGAAAACTGAATATAAATTTCGTCATATTTTTTTAGGGTGTCTGAACTGTTACTTTTTATTAAACATTATTAAACAAAAGCTAAAATTTATGTTGAAATAAATAATCCACTATAGTATAATATGCAGTTGAATAATAATAACCGAATTTACGGAGGTGCTTATGAAACATCTGATTAGTCCCCTTGACTTATCTGTTACCGAGTTAAAGGATATTTTGGATTTAGCGGGAGAAATCATTCAGAATCCCAAAAAGTACGCTAATGTGTGTCATAACAAAAAGTTAGCAACTTTATTCTATGAACCAAGTACAAGAACCAGATTAAGTTTTGAAGCTGCCATGCTAAATCTTGGCGGCAGTGTTTTAGGTTTTTCTTCTGCAGATTCCAGTTCTGCTGCAAAAGGCGAAAGTGTCGCCGATACGATTCGGGTTATTTCCAGTTATGCTGATATCTGTGCCATGCGCCATCCAAAGGAAGGTGCTCCCTTAGTTGCTTCTACTTATTCTTCTATTCCAGTAATCAATGCCGGTGACGGTGGTCACAATCATCCCACACAAACATTAACTGATTTATTAACAATCCAGACCTTAAAAGGCAGATTAAATAATCTGACGGTTGGTTTTTGTGGTGATTTAAAATTTGGCCGTACTGTTCATTCCTTGATTAATGCATTAGTTCGTTATGATACTATAAACTTTGTATTAATTTCACCGGATGAATTAAAAATTCCTACTTACTTAAGGGAAGAAGTATTAGATGCGGGCCATGTACCCTATCAGGAAGTAAAGGTCCTGGAAGATGTTATGCCACAGCTGGATCTGCTTTACATGACCAGGGTACAAAAGGAACGTTTCTTTAACGAAGAAGATTACATTCGTTTAAAAGATTCCTTTATATTAGACTCCAAAAAAATGGAATATGCCAAGAGTGACATGCTGGTGCTCCATCCCCTTCCCAGAGTAAATGAAATCTCCACAGAAGTAGATAATGACCCAAGGGCCGTATACTTTAAACAAGCTGAGTTTGGTGTTTATGTAAGAATGGCACTTATCATGAAATTATTGGAGGTAGAACCATGTTAAATATAGGCGGATTAAATCAGGGAATTGTTATAGACCATATTGAAGCTGGTGGTGCCATGAAGATATATTCCTACCTTAACCTGGAGAAATTGGACTGCAGCGTAGCTATTATTAAAAACGCAAAAAGCAATAAGATGGGTAAAAAAGATATTATTAAGATTGAAGGCCATTTAGATATTGACCTGGATATCCTTGGCGTATTAGACCGTAATATTACGATTAATATTATAGAAAATGGGCAGATTACAGAAAAACGTAATTTAAATCTTCCCACAAAAGTTACTAATATAATTAAATGTAAAAATCCCAGATGTATTACTTCGCTGGAGAAGGATATACCCCACAGCTTTAAATTAACGGACAGGGAAAAAGGTGTTTACCGCTGCATTTATTGTGAACAAGCTTTTAAAAGAAATTAATTAATAGTAAGCAGAAAAATAAATAAGGCCTTATTTATCTTTCTGCTTATCTAATCCATTCTTTTGAACTTAATATTCTTTTATGATTCAGCAGATCTTATTTAACTTCGTATCAAAAATCAACTATATCATTTTATTTACTAACAGTATGTAAACCAAGGTACAAATTATTCATATTTACAAGCTTTCAATCCGGTCTTTCACCATGCTCCAGTCAATGTTCTTCATAAAATTATTAATGTATTCTGCTTTATTATCTGCATATTGGAGGAAATATGCATGTTCGTACATATCAAGCACCAATAACGGAATGGACATAGCAATGTTACCAAGATCGTGGGAATCCAGACTGATGTTTCTCAAACGGTCGGAACGGGGATCATAACAAAGAACTACCCAGCCCCTGCTGGCTTTAGCAGTTGCAACAAAATCTTCCTGCCAAAGATCAAAACCCCCAAAATATCTACCTAAAAATTTAATTTCTGTTTCATCGGGGTCATTATTTGCAGAACCAATATTTTCGAAATAGAATTCGTGGAGTATAACACCATTTAAAGCATAAGTTTCTCCTCTTTTAATTCCCCTGAAGTAACTATATGTGGCATTGGCATCCTCTAAACCCGGGTCATCCTCCAGCAAATCATCAATTTCGTTCATCTTATTAATGTATCCTTCATATAGTCTCATATGTGCTTCAAATTGTTCCTGATTCATAACCGTAACATCATCTGAATATTCAAAATCCAGTTTTACAAATTCCATAAAAACTTTACCTCCGTAGTACGCGAATATTTATATAATATAAGTATACGCAGTACTTGGAGGTTTATTATTATCTATTATACTAATTCGGTTATTTAAACAAATTGTTTTATACAAATATATTATTTTCTATTAATATATAACATTTTTAGTAATGATATTCTGTAAAATTATTTCAATACTTTTTTTAAAATAATCCGGTTATTGTACCATCCCCATTTATATCAATGCTTTCCGCTGCGGGTTTTTGGGGTAATCCAGGCATAGTCATTACCGTACCGGTGATGGCAACAACAAATCCGGCGCCTGCTGATAAATATACTTCACGGATATGGATATTAAAACCGGTTGGTCTTCCAAGCTTCGTTGGGTCGTCAGATAAAGAATATTGATTCTTAGCCATACATACTGGAAGTTCTTTGTAACCCAGCTCTTCAATATGGGCAATTGCTTTATCAGCAGCCAGATCATAGGAAACGGTTCCGGCTCCATAAATTTCTTTTGCAACAGTTTCAATTTTCTCCTTAAGGGAAAGATTAAGTTTATATAAAGGTTTAAAATTACTTACTTTTGTTTCAATTACCTGTATCACCTTATTGGCAAGATCGATTCCTCCTTTGCCGCCCTTCTCCCACACCTCAGATAAGGAAAATTCACAGCCTTTACTCTCACAGAAATTCTTCACATACTTAAGTTCTGCATCGGTATCGGTTATAAAGCGATTTAAAGTAACAACAACCGGAACGTCATATTTCTGGAGATTTTCAATGTGTTTCTCCAGATTCACAATTCCGCACTTTAATGTGTTCAGGTCTTCTCCTGCTAAAGCATTTTTATCTGAACCGCCGTTATACTTTAAAGCGCGGACCGTTGCCACCAAAACAACAGCATTTGGCTTTAATCCGGCACTTTGACATTTTATATCGAAAAATTTCTCAGCGCCTAAATCAGCGCCAAACCCTGCTTCTGTTACAACGATATCTGCTAATTTAAGGGCCGTTTTCGTTGCCCTGACACTATTACATCCATGGGCTATATTGGCAAACGGGCCGCCATGTATGATTGCAGGTGTATTTTCCAGGGTTTGAATGAGATTGGGTTTAATCGCATCCTTTAATAGAGCTGCCATAGAACCTACAGCATTCAAATCTCCTGCAGTAACCGGTTTTCCTTCATAAGTATACGCCACTATGATTCTGCCGAGTCTGTTTTTTAAGTCCCTTAAATCATCAGCAAGACAAAAGATCGCCATAATTTCGGACGCAACCGTTATAATAAAATGATCTTCCCTTACTACCCCATCCGCTTTCCGTCCAAGACCTACAACAATATTGCGAAGTACCCTGTCATTCATATCCAGACAACGTTTCCATACAATTTGATTCGGATCAATATTTAAGGAATTACCTTGATGAATATGATTATCCATCATAGCTGCCAATAAATTATTAGCGGAGGTAATGGCATGAAAATCACCTGTAAAATGCAGGTTTAAGTCTTCCATCGGTACTACCTGGGCATTGCCACCTCCGGCTGCTCCTCCCTTGATCCCAAAACACGGTCCTAAAGAAGGTTCCCTTAATGCAATTACTGCTTTTTTATTTAATAACCCCAGAGCCTGTCCAAGTCCTACGGTTGTAGTGGTTTTTCCTTCTCCTGCAGGGGTAGGATTGATTGCGGTTACCAGTACAAGTTTACCATCCGGATTCTCTTTGATCTTATCCCATAATTCATCAGAAAATTTAGCTTTATATTTGCCATAATAATCCAAATCCTCTTCTGAAATATTTAACTTAGCAGCCACTTCTTTAATATGCTGTAATTTTGCTTCCTGAGCGATCTGTATATCGGTTTTCATAGGTATAACCCTCCTGATAATGTAATAATTGTATCAAAATCTATTATATCAAAATATTTTAATAATGAAAGGCTTATATTCATTATAATTTAAGATTAATCTCATTAATAAATATGTTTTGACCTTCCTCTCGATACGAGGTATAATATTTTAGACAGCCTCCAGTGAATTTAACAGGGTAATGCATTAAAATCATTAGTTATATTAAACTCCCTGGTGACTTATCAAAAATTCCTTATCATATATGAGGCAGACAGGAGATCCAAATGAAATACAATACAGTAATATTCGATTTAGACGGAACACTTTTAGATACTTTAGAGGACTTAACAGATAGCGTAAATTACGCTTTAAACAAATTCGGCTATCCATTAAGGACTTTGGATGAAGTCCGTTCATTCGTTGGCAACGGCGTAAAGGTCTTAATGAACTTTTCCGTTCCGCCTGGTACCTCTGTAGAAGATACAGCAGAATGTCTGGAAATTTACCGTAAGTATTACACAGGTAATATGCAGAATAAAACACGTCCATATGACGGAATATATGATTTGTTAAAGAGTTTAAAAGAAAAAGGCATTAAACTTGCTATTGTTTCCAACAAATATGATTCTGCAGTAAAAGCCTTATGTAGGGATTATTATCATGAATTTATTCAGGTTGCAATCGGTGAATCCCAGGGTGTTGCTAAAAAACCTGCACCTGATAGCATTTATGCAGCGATTGAACAATTAGCCGCTAATAAAGAAGAAGTTATTTACGTCGGTGATTCCGATGTAGATGTGCATACTGCCCATAATGCCGGTTTAAAATGTGTAGGGGTAACCTGGGGTTTTCGAAACCGCGAAATATTACAAGCGGAAGGTGCGGATTTTATTATAGATAAACCCGAAGAATTACTTGGGTATCTGGAATAGTTAAGAGGCATTCATCTCTTGATGGATGCCTTTTAACATTAAATCCTGCTCTGGGCACAGCTGACATAATTTTACTCACATGAATGTGCATTCCGCGGAGATTTTTATTCGCCAGAACAGTAATTCCCTATTACAACCCAATCCAGTTATTAATAAATGCAGTATTATATTGTTATTAGCTTTTCATCCTCTTTTAAGATCTCTGTCAACCCCTCACCCCAGTATTTAATTTCAATTCCCAATTCCAGTAATTCTTCAGTTACATTTAATTGATCAGCACATGCTTTGCAAGCTGAAAATTTAACTCCTGTATGCATGGCGAGCTTAATTTTTTCCTGTATCATTTTGTTTTCACCAACAAGCTTAGTAGTTGCTCCCCATATAATCACGGTAACTTCATTCCACCAATTATTCAGCCTGCTGTTTAACGCATACATTAATACCATTTTTTCTGAAGTAATCACATTGTCATTTGTCCATAAAATATACAAAGAATTCGTTTTTTCCATTTTCATACCCAATGCCTACCGCAGACCTGTCTGCGGTACTGCCACAAATAAAACTGGTTGAAAGATACACCCGTGGCATCCTTTCTATATTTATTTTTTCTTTCAACCTTCCAGACATGATGCCGCTCTGGCGGCATCTCAAATAATAGATGAAGAAGCTTGGAATGAGTACCCTCCGTACTCATTGTAAGCTTCTTCCAGTGTGAAAGCGTTTTTCTTTCACACTTACATCATAAATAATTTTACTTCCTTTATAATACTACATATTGGTAAAATTGTACATTTAATTTATAGAAAATGAATCAGCTACTATACGATTCTATTTCAATTTATTAAATACGAATATACTGTATTACTACGGAACTAATCGGTTTTGGTCTCTTGGAAATAATGCCGTCTCCCTGACATTGGTTTTATTCAGCAGACACATAGTAAGACGCTCTAAGCCTATTCCCAGTCCGCCATGTGGCGGAATACCGTATTTGTGGGCCATAAGATAACTCTCAAATAGTTCTGGATTCATATTTCTAAGAAACATTTTAGCAACCTGTTCTTTATAGGCATGAATTCTCTGCCCTCCCGTAGTAACTTCCACTCCTCGGAACAGCAAATCAAAACTTAGTGTAAATTCATTATTTTCCGGGTCTTCCATTGCATAAAACGGTCTTTTCACTGTCGGATAATGAGTTACAAAGATAAAATCACTTCCAGTGGTTTTCTTTATTATTTCACATAATAAACGTTCTTCCTTCGGTTCAAAATCTCTCATGTCTTTAATTTCCCTATGATAGGTTTTACTCACCAGCGCCTTGGCTTCCATAAACTTTATTGCCGGTATTTCATCTATATCAGGAATATGCACCTTCAATAAGCCTATCTCAGCAGCATAATTTTCTGCCAGATAATGCATAACTGCCTGCAGCATACAAGTTTCCATCTCCATAATTTCTGTAAAATCTTCAATATACCCCATTTCAAAATCCAAACCTGTATATTCATTTAAGTGTCTTGAGGTATCATGTTTTTCAGCCCGGTAAACTGCACCAATCTCATACACCCTATCATAAACTCCCACCATCATTTGTTTATAGAATTGAGGGCTTTGAGCCAGGAAAGCTTCCTTTCCGAAATAATCCAGCTTAAAAATTTCAGCTCCGCCCTCTGCTCCTGCATAAACAATCTTAGGGCTGTGGATTTCAGTAAATAATTGGGACTGAAGAAATTTCCTGGCTGCAATACAGATTCCTTCCTGTAGTTTAAACACAGCCCGTTCTTTTTCATTGCGCAGGGTTATTGGCCTGTAATCTAATATAGTTTCCAGGGATGCGGCTATTTCTTTATTGTTAATCACTACTGGCATTTCCTCTTCCGGCTTTGATACAACCGCTACATTTTTTATTCTTACTTCATAACCTTTCCGGGCACGGATGTCTCCTACCACTTCACCGGTTAATTTGATACAGTAATTTTCTTTTAAATCATTTATCTTATAGTCTGTATAATCATTACTGTAGACACACTGAACCAGGGCACGTTTTGTACGTAAAATAACAAATGTAAACCTGCTCATATTCCTTATCTTATAAATTGATCCTGATATAGTAACTGTACTACCAATATAATTTATTAATTCTTCCGCGTCTATATTTTGTTTTAATTTTCCTGATACTTTAAGCATTATTACAAACCTCCTGATATTAAATTTTATCATTTATTTCTTTCATCAATTAAATCTTAATATATAAATAATAGATGACTATTCAGTCACTACGTTTCTAATAATTGATTCTATTTTTATTTTGAATTAAAAAGTATCAAAATCCATTCCAACATAATCTATATGCTGCATACTATCACGCCCCTTTACATTAAAAGTACACCAATAAAAAAATATATAAAAAAACCGCAGGGATATAATAAAATAATCTACTATACCAATGCGGTTTAATTCATACGTTATAAATTCAGATAAATCGAATAATTAACACCAACATAGATACAAGCCTCTTCGCGCTTGTACCTATGGAAAATCCACAGTTACAAGCGCGAAATATCGTCGTCCCTATTAAGTTGGCAGTTAAATATTGAATTCATAATAAACTCCTTTTATAAATCTGGGTGCTCTTAGAAACTCATAGCCTCTATACAGCACCAAAAATATCTTCAAACCCTTAATTAGTTTCAGAGAGTACTCAAAACTGTTAATAATTCTCCCTATCATAGCACGGTTAAATGAGTGTGTCAATAATTGAAAGCAAATTCTTATAGAAATAATATATTAATAATAATTTAGAACGAATTTCTTGGGATAACCGATCGTTACCAATTTTTTTCATTTAAAAGCCTTGCTCTAATGTAATTTAAATATAAGGCAGCCAAATTAATGTCCATACATTGATATAACATCCTGGCACCGGCCACATCCTCAATTTCATTAAAAACCAATTGTCCCTCATCGCCGATTATAAAATCAATTCCTACCATTCCAATATCAAACAGTGTCATAATTCTTTTAACCAGTTGGATTTCCCCTGATGATAAATCATATCTTGTTACTTCTCCACCTAACGAAAAATTAGATTTAAAGCCTTCTTTGGCCGTCCGGAGTATAGAACCAATAATTTCATTTCCTATGATATATACCCTGAGGTCTTGATGTCTTGAACCAATTAAAGGCTGCATAACAACATCTGAGCCGTCAAGTTCCCTCCCGATATCCGCATTAAAGCATTCTACATGTGTAGACTCTCCTGGATCTAATAAAAAAACCTGACTGCCACCATGCCCGGCCACAGCTTTAATAACCGTTGGTACTGCTATATGTTCAAGAGAACCTTCAATCATAGGATATTTACAGAATGCAGAGTCTACCATTTGAATTCCCAACTGAGCTACATATTGATAGGTTTTTGCTTTATCATTGCATATCTCAGCAATTTGAGAATTATTAAAAACCGGAATTCCCAGAAATTCAAACTGTTTGGTCAATAAAGGATAAATGGTTCTGCATATGACAAATTCCGGATATTTTATCACTTCTTTTTTATATGTCATAAACCACATATTATCTTTAACACCAAACATCAAATCCTCAACTAAAATTAATTGGATATCAAGATTAAGCCGCTTCCCTTCATCCAAATAAAATTGAATATAACGTTTATTTTTTTCAACTTCAAGTACACTGTATATCAACCATCCAACCATAATGTCTCCTAAATATAATTCATTATTTGCAGCCAATACATATCCTTTTAATAATATATGACAGTATGGAATCTGCAACATTAATTCCAGTGCAGTCATACATATTTTTAAAATGCGCGTTAGAGTTAACTTCACAGATGACCGGTTCCTGATTTTTTCCAAACAAGATATCAACTCCTGCAAAATCCATTCCAAGTACTTTACAGCATTCCACTGCCAAATCTATTTGTTTTTGGTTAGGTTCATACGATTTCATCTTACCGCCATTGCTGATATTAGCTCGAAAATCACCATTATCAGAATACCGGTACATGGCCGCAACTACCTGGTTCCCCACAACCTGGAGCCTTAAATCCTTGCCTTTGCTGCTTTTGATAAATTCCTGAAACAGCATTGGCTTCGCTCCTATGGTAAATACTTTCTCCTTTAATTCCTGATTGTTATTAGCAAGATAAACCTGCTGTCCAAGTGAACCAAAGCATTCCTTAATGATAACGGGATAAGATAACTCTTTCTCTACCTGTCCTAAAAATTCCAGGTTATTATAACCTATATTGGAAAATGTCATTGGGGCTAGAATGGTTTTCGGCATTCTGATTCCTGCTCCCTGCAAATAAAGATGAGTTAAAGATTTATCATCACAAACAGCAATTCCCCTTGAAGAATTAAAAACAGGATAACCCTTCATTTCAAGAAATTCAGCCAATCTTACATCCTTGTCCCAAAACAAAACAAAATCAGGTTTCTCTATCGATTTAGTATGTTTATCATTGGTAAAATTTGAATCTAATTGTACTAAAATCTCTGCATTGGTTCTTGCTATTAAATCAACGCCTAATTTCTTAGCCGCTTCTGTTAACCAAAGATGAATTTCTGTGAATTTATGGGTATGTAAAAAAGCATTCGTAATTAGCCAACCCTTCATATAATACTCCTTTCAGATCAGTTAACAGGTAATTCTTGTTAACACTAAACATAATCATCTACATATTGTTCAAATTCTTCCATGGACATTAATATTTTTCTGGGTTTTGTACCTTCTTCCGGTCCAACTACTCCAGCTTCCGATAACTGATCCATAATCCTGGCTGCACGGTTAAAACCAATTTTATATACTCTTTGCAGCATGCCGATGGAAGCTTTATCTTTTTCAATGATAAACTTTCCCGCCTCTATAAAATAATCATCACGGTCATTTGCTCCAGACCCTGCAGCACTTTCTACAACCTGGGCATTCGTAATTTTGTTCGCTACTTCTTCATTATATTCTGCAGTGCTGTTCTGTGCAGTTAAAAATTCTACTACCGCACTAACCTCTTTATCCGAAATAAATGCCCCTTGTACACGGATGGGTTTGGGATAACCGGATGGAAAAAATAACATATCCCCTTTACCGAGTAATTTCTCTGCCCCGGAACCATCAATTATCGTTCTGGAATCAATGGCAGAGGATACCGAAAATGCAATTCTTGACGGGATATTTGCTTTAATCAGACCAGTTATTACATTAACAGACGGACGCTGGGTTGCAATAATCAAATGTAAACCCGCCGCACGTGCCATTTGGGCCAACCTGCAGATAGCATCCTCCACTTCGCCCGGTGCAACCATCATAAGATCAGCAAGCTCGTCTACGATAATTACTATCTGTGGCAGTTTCTGATATCTCTCATCCTGGTATTCTGCTACCGTAGTAATCTTTTCATTGTAACCTTTTACATCCCTGACACCTAAATCTGCAAATTTCTTATAACGTTCCGTCATCTCCATAACAGCCCAGTTTAAGGCCGCAGATGCTTTTTTGGGGTCGGTAACAACCGGTATTAAAAGGTGGGGTATTCCATTATAAACGCTTAACTCAACTACTTTGGGATCCACCATAATCATTCTTACATCGGCTGGTTTTGCTTTGTATAATATACTCATAATAAGTGTATTAATACATACCGATTTACCGGAACCAGTTGCACCGGCTATTAATAAATGAGGCATTTTACCGATATCCGTTACGATGGTTTGTCCTCCGATGTCCTTACCAACAGCAAAGGCAATATCAGAAGGATGTTGTTTAAAATCCTTACTATCAATCATTTCCCTGAACATAACTGCGGAATTTTCTTTGTTTGGTACTTCAATACCTACTGCGGCTTTACCTGGAATCGGTGCTTCGATTCTTACATCAGCAGCAGCAAGGTTTAATTTGATATCGTCAGCCAAACCGGTTATTTTACTTACTTTAACACCTTGTTCCGGCTGCAGTTCATACCTGGTTACTGCCGGTCCGCAGCTGACATTGGTAATTGTTACCCTGACACCAAAGCTTTCTAAAGTCTTTTGGAGTTTTCGGGCAGTCTCCTTTAAATCCCGGTCAGACATTCCCTTCGCATCGTTTTTTGGTTTAGATAATAAATTAAGGGGTGGAAAAACATATTCCTTTTTTTCTTCAACTTTTTGATTAATCTTTATATCTTCCATCTCAGGTGTATGGTTTTGACTTTCAAGTAATGCAGCCTTTTGTTGTTCAGAAGGAGCCTTTTTTGCTGCCGGGAAATCTTTCCCGCCAGCCTGACCATCAGCTCCAATGGTTTCATAGGTATCAGACTTATTAATTCCGTCCATGGCCAATGGTTCTGAATCCTGTTCTGCCGCATGAAGGAGTCTCTGGATATCATCATCTATACCCGGCCGTTCTGTATTCTGTACAGATGCCCCGGATGTTTCAGGATTTCTTCCGAATTTTAATCTCATCTGCTCTTCATAAGAATTATCTTCAGTGCCTGTCCAATCCGTAGATAAACCACCACGCTGTATTGGTATATCACTGGTAGACTTAATTTCTTCCATATCAAAATTAATTTTAAAGTCTGCAGATTCATTTTCCTGACCATTTTTCGCTTTTTTCTTTTTTAACAGATTAAGAAAACCATCCCCGGAACCTTGATTCTGATTATCCTTAATGACAGTATCACTGACTGGGTATTCCATTCCATTTTTCTTAAGAAGTACCGTCTTTGCTTTCCGTTTGGGAGGAGTTTCAACATCCAAATCATTATGCTCTCCTTCCAGCTGTAATTTACGCTCTCTCATCTGCTGCAGAGATACCTCGCTCCTGGAACCTAAATATGCGAATAAAGCTTTACCGGTAATAAACATAAAAAATACAATCATAAAGGCGGTTAATATAATATAAGTCCCAACTGCCCCAAACAAAGGATATAAAAGCCTGCATAATAAGCCTCCTATAATACCTCCTCCAGTTTTTAATTCTGCTGATTCCGTAAAATACTCTGCTAATTTTATCTCAGAAGAATATCCTATGGTTAATAACTGAATGAATGCAGTGAATATAATCCCCAGTGATACCGCACTGATCAACTTGCGTATTGCTATATGATTGCCGCGGTTCGCTATATAAAAAGCAACACCAAAAAACAAGAAAAACGGTAATAAATAAGCAATAAAACCGAACATACCAAAGGTGAAGCCATTAATCACCTTACCTACACTGCCACTTAAATTAAAGTTACTTAATATTAAAAGCAGGGATACTACTAAAGTTATAATTAAAGTAATCTCATTATGATATAGTTCTCTATTGGGGTCTTCCTCTATCTTATTATGTACTTTTTTGCTTCCGGTTGATTTTCTTTTTCCTGATGTACTATTTGTCTGCCTTTTTGAATTTGATTTATAACTTTTATTTTGTACCGCAGCCACACCATATCCTCCTTAAGCTACTCTAAGTATAAATGTCTTGAACAAGAAATTGATTCTAAGTTACCGGTAATTAAGACCGTGCTAACATAGAACCAATTTCTATTATACCCTTATTTTGATATAGTTGCAAGGAAAAATATTGCAGTTATCCGAAAAAACGTTCGAACGATTAAATCTGATTTAATCGTTATAAAAAACAAATCACCCATACATAAAGATTGCTTTATTTATTAACATTAATAATAGCTCCCGGCATATAATCCTTATTCAGGTAATCGCCCATATCTGTAGAATTAATACCTTCCACAACATAATTTTCACCATCTCTTCTCGCATGGACCCTGCCGTGTTTTATTGTTATGTTTTTATATTCCACAGATGTAATCTCTTTTCCTTCTTCTTTTTGATGTGTGTTCCCAAGTATGCTTTCTGTCCTGTTGCTGTAAATTCTTTCAAGCGGAACTACGGTATATAACATTTATTCTTCTCCTCTTCCGGCCATCTGATACAATTTTTTCAGGGCCTCTTTTATGCCTCCGACTTCATCTATAATGCCTTCATCAATCGTTTCACTTCCAATTAAAATGGAGCCTACATCTTTCGCCAGCTGACTGGTATTTTGCATCAGCCGCTTTAGTTCTTCTTTTCCTATCTTAGAATGATTCGAAACAAAATTTAATATTCTTTCCTGGATTTTTTCAAAATAATCATAGGTTTGAGATACCCCGATCACTGTACCATTCATTCTGACCGGATGAATTATCATGGTTGCAGTTGGGACAATAAAACTATACCCGGCTGATACTGCCAAAGGTACACCAATGGAATGACTGCCTCCTAATACTAATGAAACGGTTGGTTTACTTAAGGAAGCAATCATCTCAGCAATAGCAAGTCCGGCTTCCACGTCACCACCTACGGTATTTATTAAGATTAATAATCCGTCAATATCTGAACTGTCTTCAATGGCAGCAAGCTGTGGTAAAACGTGTTCATATTTTGTTGTTTTATTATGTTGAGGCAGGCATTCATGCCCTTCAATCTCTCCAATGATGGATAACAAATGTATTTTAGATTTTCTTTGTTCATTTACAAGGGTAGTCTGTCCATACTCCTGTATTTTCCCGTCATCTAATTCTTCTTTTTCTTTTTGTTCTTTTTCCTTTTCGATTTTAGTAGTGTTATTTTCCATATAAATCTCCTCACGAGTTTTCATTAACATAAATCTTCTGTTTTTTGTAATTAAAAGAAGCCTTGTTAAAAACAGAATCAAACTAATTCTTGTTTATTATATGGAAAATATCAATTATTATTTATGGATTTGCCAGATAATAATATTAAGGAATTCTCAAAATATTCCTCCTTCTATAATTTATTTATATTATTGTTATTATCTGTCAGCCCTAACTTTATTTATCGATTATAAAAGTTTAATTAATTTTGTCAGCCTCATAAAAGTAAGTCTGTTTCGTACATAAGGTGACAAACATATGGTTTTGGGTATAATATGTTCATTCAAACCGATTTCATGTACATATTTTTTACATCCGGCTTCCGTTAACAGCTGATTTATTCTGTCCACAGAAGGTAATTTATCCAGAATATCAGCAATCTGAGGTAATAAATTCTCAAACCTGGCCATATCAATCTGCTCTAAAGGATCCGGCGTATTCTCTTCCAGCATACCTTTATATAATCCCTTAGGACCAAAGGATTCTTTCAGGCACATATAATCCAGCCCGGTATAGGATTCCATTTCATATTGCCGGTTGCGGATTGCTTCTTTCATCATATGATAAGTTTCTGCAGTAATCATCAGCCCAATTGAAACTTTTTCCCCGTGATAGGCATCCAAGGGACGGTTAATTACTTCCATTTCCCATAAATGTGAAATGTGATGCTCTGCACCGGAAGCCGGTCTTGAATTACCCACCATCTGCATGGCGATTCCGGATAGCAATAATGCATACATTAATTGTTCGTAAGCCTGCTGACGTTGTTTCCCTGACACGTCCGAACGTAAATCTGGCAGACAGCTGCATACCTCATTAACAGCTTTGAGTTCCAGTTCACATACTCTCTCACAAATATATTCATCTGTTACCAGATGTGCGATCTCCCAATCAACTAATGCAGTATATTTACCTAATAAATCCGAAATACCGGATGCTGTAAGTCTATAAGGTGCTTGGAAAAAAATATTGGTATCTGCTACAACCAGAATTGGCGAAACTGCAGGAAAGGTTTTTTTAAATCCATTCCAGGTCATGGCAGCAACCGTTGAAACAAATCCATCGACACTTGCTGCTGTAGGTATGGATACAAATGGAATTCCTCTTTTATTTGCAAGATATCTGCTGATGTCATGAATGGTCCCGGAGCCTACAGCCAGAATTAATCTGATACTGCTATCCAGTTGTTCTTCCGCAAGCTTTACTCCATGATTATCAGCATGGAGTCCAATAGCCGGAAGCATTATCACTTTACAGCCTTTAACTTTCTCTTCGACTAAGACACCTGCGGCCGGATATGTATTATCATCACATACGATACTTATCTCTTCCGGTTTCCCGTTAAAAATATCTGACAATAATTCAGGTATTTTATCGATTGCTCCAGCTTCAATTAAAATTTCTTTTACATGAATCTTGTGTTCTCTGCCGCAATTACACGGCTCAGAAAAACTTCTTACATCAATCTTCATAATAACCTCTCCCTTTATAATTCTGTCAATCAACGTTTCATAGTTACTGCCATAAAGTTGCGCTACCCAATATTATATATGATTGCGGGTTTTTCTTCAATCCCATTTTTAATATTCTCCCTAGGCAAAATCTATGTTAAAACAGCCGTGAATTTAGAATACCGGTAAATTCGCGACTGTTACTATACAATATTCATTTGTTATTCTGAACGGATTCTATTTTTCTAATATGATTGAGACCGCCTGTTTCCAGCCCTGATATCTTCTTTCTTTTTCAGAAAGAGTCATGGAAGGCTTAAACTCTTTCCGGTTAATAGTATTAAAAATCTCTTCTTTCTTATATAATCCGTATCTGATTCCGGCACAATAAGCTGCTCCCATACCACTCAATTCTTCTACATCAGGAACCTGAACAGGAATATTGGTCAGGTCGCTTTGAAGCTGCATTAAATATCCGTTTCGTGTGGGACCTCCATCTACCCGTAATCCATTGATCGTAATACCTGCATCCTCTGTCATAGCCATAATAATATCCGTAATCTGATAAGCGATACAATCAAGTGCAGCCTTAACAATTTCAGCTTTTCCGGTTGTACGGCTCATTCCAACTAATATAGCTTTTGCATCGTTTTTCCAATATGGTGCCCCAAGTCCTGTAAATGCCGGTACTAAATAGGTGGAATCGGCCGGATTTGCTTCCTTTGCTAAGTTTTCCGCTTCAACAGCACTTTGAATTATTTTAAGGTCTTCTTTCAACCAGCTAATTACCGCGCCGGTATAGTTAATATTTCCTTCCAGTACATATTGTACCTTTCCGTTAAAGCCCCAGGCCAGGGAGGTTACTAATCCATGCCTGCTGTGTATTGATTTTTCTCCGATATTCATCATAATGGAAGAGCCGGTTCCGTAAGTAGCCTTGACCATTCCCTCCTCATGGCACCCCTGACAAAACAAAGCTCCATGAGAATCACCCAATGCACTTAATATTGGAATTTTGATATCCAGATAACCGTTAAAATCCGTTTTTCCGAAGTTATCATTGGAATCACGGACTTCCGGCAGATTTTTTACATTGATACCAAAAATCTTACCAATAACTACGTCCCAGTTTAAGGAAAGCAAATTAAATAATTGTGTCCTGGAGGCATTGGAGTAATCTGTTTTATAGGAGCTGCCCTCCGTAAGCCGGTAAATCAGATAACTGTCCATCGTACCATACCTTAGCTCCCCATACAGGTCTTTTTCCTTTGCCCCATCCACATTATTTAGAATCCAGGAAATTTTGGCTGCCGGGAAATAAGGTGATAGGGGTATTCCCGTCTTCTCCTTAACCATCAAGCCATACCCATCTTTTTCTAATTTTGAAGTTATTTCTTTCGCCCTGGAACATTGCCATACAATGGCAGGTGCGATTGGTATACCGCTTTCCCTATCCCATGCAATGGAAGTTTCCCTTTGGTTACTGATACCAACACAGACAATATCTTTTTTATTTACAGCCGCTTTTTCAACTACCATCGGAATTAACTTTAAGATATTTTCATAAATTTCATTACCGTCATGGGAAACCCATCCCCTATCATTTACCATCTGTTTATGGGACAGGTCACATCTTGCAATTAACCATCCGTTTTTATTAAAAAGCAATGCTTTCGTACCTTGGGTACTCTGATCAATTCCCAATACATATTTTTCAGACATTTTTTATCAACTCCGCTGCTGTTTTTGCGATATTCTCTGCATTTAAACCATAATGGTCAAATATTTCCTTTGAATTACCGGTAACTACCGGAGCATCCGGAAGTGACATATTAATAACTTTCTTAGGATATTCACAGCTTACTATCTGACTTACCATGGAGCCCAATCCACCGATAAAGGTATGCTCTTCTACCGTTATTATTGCTTTTGTTTCTTTTGCTGCTTTAATCACGGCATTTCTATCAATTGGTTTAACGCAATACATATCAAGGACCCTTGCATGAATACCGTCTTTTTCTAAGATATCAGCCGCATCCTTAGCCGGTTTTACCATTTCACCGCAGGCTATGATTGTTATGTCATTACCCGTATTAACTTCGGTCGCCTGATTCATGGTAAAAGGGATATTGCTTTCTTCATAAACATCTTCTACCGGATTTCTGCCTACACGGAGATAAGCCGGTTTTTTATCCTCAAGCAGTGCTTCTATCAGGTGTTTGGTCTGATGCCTGTCACTTGGAATATAGACGCGCATATTAGGTATAGAAGCCATAGTTGCAATATCCTGGGCAGAATGATGTGTCATACCAAGTGCACCGTAACTAACACCTCCGCTTATTCCAACCAGTGTAACATTCGTATTGGAATAAGCTACATCCACCTTCGCCTGTTCCATGCTTCTCGTTGATAAAAAGCAGGCAGGCGAAGCTGCAAACGCTTTCTTTCCACATCTGGCCAAACCAGCCGCTATACCGACCAGGCTTTGTTCTGCTATACCAACTTCCACAAACTGGTCTGGATGGGCAACCGCAAAATTAGTCATAGAGGCAGACCCTCTGGAATCACTGCATAATACGACAATATCTTTATCTTCCTTGGCTTTTTCTAATAAAACTTCGCATATCACCTGACGGTTTGGAATTTTATTCATATGACGCCTCCCTCCTTGCTTTCAGTTCTATGATTGCTTTTTGATATTCCTCTTCACTTGGTACCTTGTGATGCCATGGTACTGAGTTTTCTATAAAAGAAACACCATAGCCTTTTATAGTATCCGCAATGATTACGGTCGGTTTTCCCTTGGTAACTTTCGCCTGTTCAAATGCAGAATCCAATGATTTAATATCATTTCCAATTGCATGTAATACATTCCATCCAAAACCAGCCCACCGTTCCTCCTGGGAATCCTGGGACATAACTTCTTCTGTGCTTCCTGAAATCTGCAGTCTGTTTCTATCTATAACTGCACATAAATTATCCAGCTTATAGTGTCCTCCAGCCATAGCTCCTTCCCACACTGAACCCTCTGCCAGTTCACCGTCACCCATAACAGTATAAACACGGTAAGAAGCCTGATCCATTCTTCCGGCTATTGCCATACCAACCGATACGGATAATCCATGGCCCAGGGAACCAGAGTTCATCTCAATTCCATTTACTTTGTTATTGGGGTGTCCAATGTATTTTGACTGGTACATAGAATAAGTAAGTAAATCTTCTTTCGGAAAAAACCCCCTGTCAGCTAAAACAGCATACAAGGCTTCTACGGAATGTCCTTTGCTTAATATGAAACGGTCACGGTTTGGGTTATTCACAAGTTCCGGTGAAACGTTCATCTGCCTATAATAAAGAGTTACCAAAATGTCAGTAACACTAAAATCCCCTCCGATATGTCCGCATTTACCACGATAAATCATATCTAAAATGTCTTTTCGGAGTTCAAATGCTTTTACAGTTAAATTTTCCATAAGTTCCTCCTAGTTTTCTCCACGAAGATAAGCTTTTACCTCTTCTTCAATGGGATCGTAAAAATCCGGTATCACTTTAATATATTTACAAGCTTCATAAAGCACCGGTACTACATCTTTATGGATACCGACACAATGATGGATATAAGGTCCTTCAACAATTTTTGCTTCCAATCGTTTTAAATTTTCTACCTCTACCCAAACAAAAGTACCTTTTGTATGAGGTCCGTCTACACCTTTGGCACGTCCTAACAGTAATGAATATTCACCATTATCGCCGTCAAACCGGCAAAGGGTCATATCACCCTGTTTCGCTTCCGCTTCTACTGCACCCGGGTAATCAAAAGCCAGAGGATAACCGATAGCAGGTTTTTCTTTCGCTACAGATATAGGCCAGGGACCGCAGTGCTGAAGCAGTTCCCCGTTATCATTATCCGGGTGGCGGACAGTCCAATCCGCAAAAAAGGATCTGGTGTCATCTAAGGCAGCTGCCTCCGCCATTAATGCAGTTATCGCTCCATGGATATCGGTTTCACAGACAACGGGGATACCTTCTTCATTTAATAAGGAATTAGCAGCACAAGGCATAATTCCAAGCTCTCCCTGCAAAGCATTCCAACACTGGATTGCAATGGCATTACATCCGTACTTATCCGCAAGCTGTTTCATTGCCACTTTAAGAGCTGCTACATTTTCCAGTTCTTCCTCCTTGATTTTTATATTCATATTCCTTTTCATATAAGATATTACCTTTGCGGCTTCACTGCCTTCTTCTTTTACCTTTTTAAGTTCCTGGGTCAATTCCGGCATTGGTATGGGCGAAAGCTGAATATTAAATCTTTCTAATAATTCTCCTTCATTACACATGGTAGACCAGAAATCAAAGGGTCTTGGTGCAATCTGAAGGATTCTTGTATGTTTAAAAACCTTAGTTACATTGCAGACAGCTAAAAAGTCATTGATACCGCGTGTAAACTCAGGATCTGCAAGTCTGCAGTTATTCATGTAGGTAAAAGGAACCTGAAATCTTCTTAATACCTTACCGGTTGCAAATAATCCACATTGGCTGTCTCTTAAGCGGATACCGTTTTCATCCGGTCTTTCATCCCTGGGTCCCCATAGGAGAACCGGCAGATTCATCATTCTTGCCAATCTGGCTAATACGTATTCCGTTCCAAAATTACAATGTGGGAAGAATAATCCATCTACTTTTTCTTTGGTAAACTTATCATAGACCTTCTGCATATCCTCATCATTATATAAGAGACCTTCCTCATTAATATCCGTTATGTCAACAAATTCAATACCAAGTTCTTCTAATTTCTTTCGTGTAAGATCAGCATATTTTATTGCATCCGGTGCACTAAAAATACTTCTCCTGGTTGGGGCAAATCCTAATTTCACTTTTTTCATTTAACTCCTTCCTGTTCGGTTTAACGATTTAAGTTAATATGGTATGTTCAGTAATTTTAATATTATAATTTAATTATATTTAATGTTAACTAAATTGTCAATAATATTTATTTAATTTAATATATATTGTTAAATTAAATTAAATAGAATTAAGTTTCGATTGACGTAGGCAAGATTTTACTGTACTCTATTTAATAATGTATTTAATGTTTACAGAATATTGGCTGTTCATTCCCGTTGACTCTGCTCATCCATGCATCAAATATACAGGTGTAATCATATTCGGGCACGGCTTAACATGAAATTCCCGGAAATTTCGAAACGGGTGAATAGTTATAAACATCAAACCAATTTAGAATGGAGGTTTTTATGTCAATCTCTGCAAAAGAACTTGCTGAAAAATTAAATTTATCACCGGCAACAGTTTCTATGGTTTTAAATAACAAACCTGGAATCAGTGAAAAAACGCGAAAAATTGTTATGGATACCGCAGCGGATTATGGGTATCAATCCTCGAAAAAGCAACTTCAGAATAATGTAAACAGAATCATTCAATTTGTTATTTACAAAAAATATGGAACTGTTGTTTCAGATACCCCCTTTTTTTCCCAGGTAACAGAAGGAATTAATTATCAATGTTCCCAAAATGATTATCATCTGCAGATTACATATCTTTATGATAACGAAGATATAGGTGAGCAAATCGAGAATTTAAAAAGAGCAGACTGTGACGGAATTTTATTATTAGGTACTGAAATGACTGCAAAAGATTATCGTTCCTTTCAGAATTTAAATATTCCTTTTGTCATTTTGGATAGTTATTTTGATGATATCAATTGTGATACTGTTTTAATTAATAATGTCCAGGGAGCATATCTGGCAACCGAATATCTGAATTCAAGAGGTCATAAGGAAATTGGTTATCTCCGGTCAGGTACAAGGATATGCAACTTTGAAGAACGTGAAGATGGTTATTATAAATCCCTGCGTCATAACAATATTCCCACCAGCCATCCATATGTTGTTAACATTACACCTACAACAGAACAGGCCTATCTGGATATATGTGAATATTTGAAAAATAATCCTGTCTTTCCGACTGCATTTTTTGCAGATAATGATATTATTGCTGCTGCCGCTATCCGGGCATTTAAAGAATCCAATATTAAAGTTCCGGAACAAATATCAATTATCGGATTTGATGATATGCCTATCTGTCAATTTACAGACCCTACTTTGAGTACCATGTACGTTCCAAAGCAACGCCTTGGGGCACTGGCCGTTGACAGGCTTTTAAACCGCATAAATGAAGCAAATACAGACATTATTAAAATTGAGCTGGCGGTACAGTTAGTTGAGAGAAACAGTGTAAAATCAATATAAGTCCGGTTCATTTCCCCATCAAAAACAATCGTTATTAATCATGGGGCTATTAGCCGGCAAAAAAATCATAAGAATTCCCATATACTACGAAAAAAGCAGTTATAATATCCTTTTTCAGGATTTATAACTGCTTTTTTCTGTTATAAAACTCACGGCACTAACGAGTTTCTTAATACCATTCTAATTTATTTAACTATATTACGATTTTTTCGTTTTTGATATTAATTTTTCTAAATAAACCGACTTCATCTGATTACTGGCCATAGCTTGTTTTATTGGTGGCAGCTTTAAGATAGCAGATAAAACTGCAGCCATTGCCCTATGGCTGCCAAAAGCCTGATTATCAAATATCAGATTCTGCAACTGCCCTTTTTCTATTGCCATCAGTACCGTCCTATGTACCGAATTTACCGGAGTTATTATTTTTTGATTACGGCTTTTAAGCATCATACTATTCTTATTGCAATTCCTTACACAAACGCCGCACCCAAGGCATATATCCTCGTTAATCTTCATTGTCCGTGTTCCTGTTTCATCCGTAATCATCTCAATGGCACCTATTGGACAAGCTTTCACACACTTTCCGCATTTTATACAACTACTATCATTTATAGCCGGGATATAGTTCGTTGTTTGTACAGGATGCAGCATACCAAATTTCTTCGCAGCTATCATGGCCTCACAGCAGCAGCCGCAGCAATTGCAGATGAAGGTTACATCTTCTCTGACATTTTCGCCGCACTGTACCAGATTATTTTCATAAGCCTGGTGTAAAAGTTCTATTCCTTCTGATACGTCTGCCTCCCTTGCATAATCATATTTGATTAAGGAAGCTGCTGCATTACCAAAAGTCATACATATGTCCATAGGTGCATCACAGGCATGACCCACATGATGCATTTTATGGCGGCAGTAACAAGTACTGATACCGATATGTTTTGCACTTTTAATAATATGGCTTGCCCTCTCAAAATCTAATATCTGTACTTCATTTTCATTGGTAAGAACACTTTCCTGAACAAATACCCTGCCGAGCCTGGTCTCTGTACTTAAAAATAATTCTTTCACAAAATCTTCTTCTACATTTAAATATTGATAATAAAGTTCTCCAAGCAACTTCTGATCAATATCATTCCGTGTCCTCATCATGGAGAATTCAAAAAATCCCGCCATAGGCGGCGGCAGCATATATTGCTGTGTACCATTGTTATCCATATCCAGAAGTATTGCTCTGCCTGCAAGTTGATTTAAGAGCTTTCTTGTGCTGACTTCATCCATCTTCCATATTTTAGCCGCTGATTTAACGGTGAAAGGTCTTATGGGCAGCTGCGCTACATAGGCAGCTTCCTTTTCACTAAATAGTAAACTTAGTATTTTATATAGTGTTTCTGAAGGCGGGGCACCTTGCGGAAATTTATTTATCCTTTCTTCCAAACTTTTATAAGCTGATTTTCCTACTATATGGGACATATATTCACCACCAATTAATTTTTCTTAGGGATTCTTTACTATATCTGCTTCAAGGCCTGTTCGATATCAGCGATGATATCATCTACGTATTCAATACCTATGGACATACGGATCAAATCAGGTGCTACTCCGGCACTGATTAGCTGTTCATCGGTTAATTGCCTGTGTGTAGTACTGGCAGGATGCAGGACACTGGTTCTTACATCAGCAACATGTACTACAATTGCAGCTAAATTTAAATGATCCATAAAATTAACAGCAGCATCCCTTCCACCCTTAACACCAAAAGATATGACTCCACAGGTGCCATTTGGCATATATTTTTGTGTTAAGTCATAATATGGGCTACTTTCTAAACCGGGATAATTTACCCAGGCAATCCTATCGTTGTCTTCCAGCCACTTTGCAACCGTAAGGGCATTGCTGCAATGACGTTCCATTCTCAGATGCAGTGTCTCCAGACCAAGATTTAATAAAAATGCACTGTTAGCAGACGGAGTAGACCCAAGATCACGCATCAACTGAACTCTGGCTTTTACAATATAAGCACTTCTGCCGCAGGCTTTTGTATAAACCATTCCATGATAAGATTCATCCGGAGTTGACAGTCCGGGAAATTTACCGTTATCCCAATCAAAATTGCCGCTGTCAACTATAACACCACCAAGTGCTACCGCATGGCCGTCCATATATTTTGATGTAGAATGTATTACAATATCGGCACCAAATTCAATGGGTCTGCAATTAATGGGCGTTGCAAAAGTATTATCAATTATGAGCGGAACTCTATTTTCATGTGCAATATTTGCAAACTTTTCAACATCTGTTACTACTAAAGCCGGATTAGCCAGAGTTTCTGCAAATACCAATTTTGTATTTTCTTTAAAAACTTTCTGCAATTCCTCTTCCGATGCTTCCGTATCAACAAAAGTTACTTCAACACCAAGTTTTCTTAATGTAACTGCAAATAAATTGGTAGTTCCTCCATAAATAGCCGCTGTGGATATCATATGGTCACCGGAACCGCATATGTTCAGTATTGCGATTAGACTTGCAGCCTGTCCGGAAGAAGTACACATAGCACCTACTCCGCCTTCTAAAGCAGCAATCTTTCTTTCTACGCAGTCTACTGTCGGATTCGCTAATCTGCTATAGAAAAAACCTTCCTCCTCTAAATCAAATAATTTGCCTACATGTTCACTGGAGTCATACTTAAAAGTAGTACTTTGATAGATAGGTAATACTCTTGGTTCACCATTCTTAGGTTCATAACCTTCCTGGATACATTTTGTATCAATATGATAATTCTTCATTTTTCACCAATTGCATACCGCAGTTCTTTCTGCAGTATTGCCACAAATAAATACGGTTGAAAGAATTACAATGTGGCATCCTTTCAATATTCAATTTTTCTTTCAACCTTCCAGACATGATGCCTGTTTGACGGTTCTTTACACTTTTCTTTTGTTAAATATATGGTATATTTTATGAAAAGAATTTAAGTTTGTCAATGTTTTCTAGGTTACCAACTAAAGATATACTACAGTTCTCTTTTACCAGGTACTTTTTAGCAAATTCCATAATTTCATCATTTGTAACTTCATTTACTTTATCAATAGTTTCTTCCAGAGGTACAATGAAATCCTTAAATAGGATGGATTTACCATTGCTGTTCATCCTGTTCTTTGCACTTTCATTGCCCATAATCAATTCCGTCTTTATCTGCTCTTTCGACATAGATAATTCATCCTCTGTCAATCCATTTACTTTCAAATCTCCAATGATACCAAAAGAATTAGTAAATACCTTTTCCAGCTGGATTGGATTCATTGCACCGTATATATGCAGCAGACCTGCCTTTTTATAAGAACTTCCGTAAGAATATATCGTGTAAGTCAAACCGAGATTTTCGCGGATTACTTGAAACAGCCTGGAATTAATACTGCCGCCCAGGACGGAATTTAATATTGTTAAAGCATATTTTTCATCTGCATCCGCCACTACTGATTCGAAAGCAATATTTAAGTGTAACTGCTCAACATCCTTTTCCTTGGTATAAATAGATGGATGATAAATAGGCGGTGTACAATCAGCTTGTCTTGACCCGATGGGTATTCCTGCAAAATTGGCTTCCAAGAGTTCCAATACTTCGTCTTCTTTTATATTACCGGCAACGGATATGACCATATTCCCCGATACATAATAATGTGCCATAAAGTCAATTATCTCCTGTCTGGTAATTGCCCGAACGGTTTTTTTCTTACCGGATATCTGATAACCTAAGGGGTGTTGATCCCATATTTTCATCTGCAGCATCTCATGGACCAGATCCTCAGGAGAATCATCATACATATCTATTTCTTCTATAATTACGCCTTTTTCTTTTTCTAAGGCTTTTTCATCAATAAGGGAATTTATTAACATATCACCGAGGATTTCAATGGCGATGGACAGGTGTTCATCTAAAGTTACTGCATAAAAAGAAGTGCATTCCTTACTGGTATAAGCATTAATATCTCCTCCGATCCTGGCCATATCGTCTGCTATTTGTTTTGCTGAACGATTTTTAGTTCCTTTAAAGAGCATATGTTCAATTATATGTGAAATACCATTATTTTTTTCATTTTCATTTGACGAACCTACCTTAACCCATACGCCAAAGGCAGCACTCCTTAAATAAGGCATTGTTTCCATAACTACAGTTATTCCATTGGATAACTTTTTACGGTTTATCATGAATTACTTCCTTTCTACTTTTTCATATAGCCTAAATTGTATCACTAACTATAAGAATATACAATATAAGAATAAGCATACACGGGATAATCTTAAGAAAAATAGGATAATATGGATTTCGCACTTATTTGATAATATCCGTACAGTTATTGAAATCAGCAAATATATTCATATACGTTTCAGGTTTTCTGAATAATAACTTGCAGAGTATCCGAAGGCATTTTACTTAGTACCTTTGTTGTATACACTCGTAAATAATGCATTAATATATATATTACCTCTTGCCAAAATAAGCATCACTTCCGATATAAATTACAACACAGTAAATCCAAAACAGTATAACTATAAGAATCCCTTACTCCTTTTTTATTCAGAGTACTATTCATTGTTGTTCCTGTAAACGGCCAGTAATAAAAATTAGACCCTTAAAAAACTTATAGCCATCCAACAAATTATAGGAGGTTTTTATGACACACTCAGATAAGAATACAATTACCATGACATATTCATCATTACTTCAAAAGGATGGAAAAAAAGCCATCTGCGTCCGCTTTGAAAGAAAATCATTGCAAGGAATTAATTATGCAGAGGCTTTTCTTCCTGATTATAATATTCAAAAACAATCTGGGTTTTCTGAAGATGAAATTTTTCATCTGGAAGAATACTTAAAGTCAAATAAAGACTTCATACTGGAAGAATCAAAAAAAATCAGCAATATTATGCACTGGTTTTAATTAGTTAATCCAAAATAAAAACATAAGTATTCATCCCTGGTCGTGTTTTTACATTATAGTTCGTAATTTTAAGTAAACAATAGAAAGCACGCTTCGCGAACTTTCTATTGTCATGAA
>JBAVPE010000167.1:0-67208 GCA_049692775.1 Anaerocolumna sp.
CTGTCTACGCTTAGTTTGCAATATTACTATTACAGACCCAAGACTCGCTACTGATGGTGTGGCTACACCTTATCAGATGGGGTTCTCACCCATTAAATATTTCGCCCTTATCTAGGCGCACTGACGCTTTAATCATATTATAATCAGACAGATAACGATTATTCTTGTTCCGTATTCCTTGGTTTACTGTCTAACATTGACATCTCACCCGAAATTTTATGAATATATTCACGAAGGATATGAATACAATCTTTTTCATTCGCTACACCACGGACTACATCTTCTGCCAGGGCCTTGCAGGTTGGTGCCCCGCAGGAACCACAGTCCAAGCCGGGAAATTTTTCACATAATTCCTCTACCTTTGCCATCATGGTTATGCTTTCCTTAATATCCATCCCAAGCTTAAATACCGGTTCATATCTGACCGCATCCGTCCAGTATACATTGTTCACTTTCTCATTAATTAAATGGTTACAGGCAACCGGCATATATTTTCTGAGCCGCTTTATTTTAACCTTAGCTACAAAGGGATTCTCAACCGTAAGAACCCCGCCTACACATCCGCCGTTGCAGGCATTTAATTCAATAAATTCCAGGGAGGTGAATTTCTGGTCTTCTAAATCCTCCAGAACCCGGATTACATTTTCGATTCCATCTGCCGCCAGATAACTGTCGGTCAGCAGTCCGCCGGCTTCTCCTCCGGCACCGCCCCAGCTGATTCCGATCTTGCCGGATATGGCAAGTTCTTCAATATCCTGGGAAACTTCCGCATCTTTCATAAAAGGCAGAAGTCTTGGATATACATCTTTGATTGCAAGTACTCCGTCCACATCACTTTTATCTATACCAAGAGGCGTCTTTACCGCACTTACTTTCGCAGGACAGGGGGATATAAAAATGATCCCGATTTTATCAGAAGACAGTCCGGTTTCTTTCATGGCCTTTTCCCTGGCTAAGGATGCAGCCAGGTCAATCGGTGCCTTAACCGGAAGCAGATGTTCAATGAGATTTGGAAACCGGACACGGATTAACCGGACAACAGAAGGACAGGCCGTACTGATTAAAGGCCATTGGTCTTTATGCTCTTCCACATATTTCCTGGATATTTCAGAAACCAATTCGGCTGCACCGCTGACTTCATAAACATCATTAAATCCCATATGCTTTAATGCAGTAAGTACTATATTAACATCATCCAAATTATTAAACTGTCCATATAGGGAAGGTGCAGGTAAGGCTACTGTATATTCGTATTGATCGAGGATACTGAGTGGATCATAAATCGCTAATTTTGCATGATGGGGACATATTCTGATACATTCCCCGCAGTCTATGCAAAATTCTTTTGTGATTGCCGCCTTTCCATTCCGTACCCTTATTGCCTGTGTGGGACATCTTTTAATACAATTTATACAGCCCTTGCACAAATTCTCATCCAGTCGAACAGCAGTAAAAAACTTATCCATTTCTTACTCCTCTCCACGTCTTAATTTTTTAGGAACCTTATCTATAGAATTACTTTCATGATTACGGTAGTACCCTCTCCCAATACCGTTCGGATATCCATTTCATCGGAATACTTCTTCATGTTCGGCAGCCCCATTCCGGCTCCAAAACCAAGTGCCCTTACATTATCCGGTGCCGTGGAATAACCGTCCTGCATAGCAAGTTCAATATCTGGAATACCGGGTCCCTTATCTGCTAATACCATTAAAATTTCATCCGCAGATATGGTAACCTCTATGGTACCCCCTTCGGCATGGATAACCATATTAATTTCACCTTCATACATGGCAATGGCTACTTTACGTACTACCTCCGGACTGACACCCATTTGTTTTAATTTGCTTTTTACATCACTGGAAGCTTCTCCTGCCCTGGTAAAATCATCAGGAGAAACATAATAAGTTAAGTGTATTTGATTGCTCAATCGGATGCACCTCCATGCAACCCTTTTTCGTAGAGCATCCCGCAGGCTGAAAACATCCTGTGTTCTGTGGATAATAAAACAATTCCGTTCTCTTCTGCCAGGGTAATCATAGCTTCGTCCGGTTTCTTGCCACGGACAAATACAATACATACAATGTCCATCATCTCAGCCGTCCGTATTACCTGTGGGTTACATAAACCGGTCAATAAAACGGATTGATCTTTAACAAATGCCAGCACATCGCTCATCATATCAGCACCGCAGGCTGTATGAACTTCTTTTTCTAAATATTGTTCTCCGCTTAAAATACATGCTTCTAATATTGCCTTCACATCATTTACGGTCATAAAAACCTCCCAGTATGCAAATATAACAGTTAATTTTACTTTATTGAATGAATATAGTATAACATCACTAAAGACTTTTTTCAACTTATTATCATTTTTAAGAATAAAATAGAATTTTAATGGTCAAATTAGTAAGTTATGTGAATTTTATAATACATATAGATTTTTTATTAATAACGTGCTATACTGTTGTTGTTTGTCGACAGAGAATTGTATAATAACTGTTTTCTTATGCAAAATTATTCTGCGGCAGTTGAAGTATATTAACAGAAGTATATTAACAGAAAAAGATTAGAATCAAGGAGGTTAAAAAATGGTTGCCCAGAAAAAAACAGTCCCTTTTGCCGGATCTAAAGAGCAGGAAGCGGAACTTCTTAAAGTCATTAACGAACACAAGAGTGACAAAGGCGCATTAATGCCGATATTGCAAAAAGCACAGCAAATTTATGGCTATCTTCCAATTGAAGTACAGACCATAATTTCCAATGAGATGGATATTCCTTTGGAAAAAGTATATGGTGTTGTGACCTTTTACTCACAATTTTCATTAAATCCCAAAGGAAAATATAAAGTTTCCGTATGTTTGGGTACAGCATGTTATGTTAAAGGCTCAGGTGAAATCTATAATAAGCTGATGGAACTGCTTAAAATTGAAGGCGGTGAATGCACACCGGACGGTAAATTCTCATTGGATGCCTGTCGTTGTATCGGTGCCTGTGGCTTAGCTCCCGTGCTGACCGTTAATGAAGATGTATATGGCCGATTAACCGTAGATGAGATATCAGATATCTTAGCTAAGTATGAATAACACATATTAATCCTATGATGACAGAACTTTCTCTTAATGTATTGGATGTGGTTCAGAATTCCATTCGTGCTAATGCGGATTTCATACAGATCCGGGTAGAAATTAACAGTGGACAGGATAGGTTAACCATTACTATATCTGACAACGGGCTCGGAATGACAGCAGAACAGATAGCTCAAGTAGAAGATCCTTTTTATACGACAAGGACAACCAGGTCGGTGGGATTGGGAGTACCCTTTTTTAAATATGCAGCTGAAATCACCGGTGGTGAATTCGGTATTGACTCAAAACCCGGCAGGGGTACTGAGGTAACTGCAGTATTTATACTTTCCCATATTGACAGAATGCCATTAGGTGATATGACTAGTACCATACATGCCTTAATTACATTAAATACGATAATAGATTTTATATATATCTATAAAGTAGATGAGAATAGCTTTACATTAGACACCCGTAAATTTCGAGAAATCCTGGGAGATGTACCTTTTGATACACCGGAGGTATCATCCTATATAAAAGAATATCTTAAGGAAAACCAATTAGAAGTAGACGCTGGAAGAATTTTTTAGTTAAGCTGTTAAGGTTTATCCCGAACCCAACTATTGTTGATATCTACCAAATTTGGTACGATATCATTATTAAATTATAGAAAAGTTTGACAAATATTTAACAGACTAACGACTTATTTTGTTACTATTCAGCCCGTCCGAGTGAAAAATGTTAAACATGCTTCGCAACAATTTCGGTTCGATTGGCGCTAGAATGTGGTTTACAGCATTTTGTGTGCATCGGTTCATAAGAACCGGTGTGACTGAACAGTCACATAATTTTTAACAAGGAGGATATTATATGAAAACTCTAGAAGAGTTAAAAGCAATCAGAGAAAAGATGCAAGGTCAAGTTGGCTTACGTTCTGAAAATGAAAGCCAGACCAGAGTCGTAGTAGGAATGGCTACCTGTGGCATTGCAAGTGGTGCCAGACCAGTATTAACGGCTCTTTCCGATGCAGTTCAGTCTAAGAATCTGACTAACATTGCAGTTACACCAACCGGTTGTATCGGTTTATGTCAATATGAACCGATCGTTGAAGTATTTGAACCGGGTAAAGATAAAGTTACCTATGTTAAAATGACGGCAGAAAAAGCTTTGGAAGTTGTAGAGCAGCATCTAATCCGCGGTCAGATTGTTAACAAATACACTATCAGCTCTGAAGGGAGGATATAAAACATGTATCGTTCACACGTTTTAGTTTGTGGTGGTACCGGGTGTACTTCCTCTGGAAGTCAAAAAGTAATAGAATCATTACAGGCAGAAATCGAAAAAAATGGTTTAAGCAAAGAAGTTTCCGTCGTACAGACAGGTTGTCACGGACTTTGCGCCTTAGGCCCAATTATGATTATTTACCCGGGAGCAACCTTCTATTCCATGGTTAAGGTTGATGATATTCCGGAAATTGTTTCCGAACATTTATTAAAGGGAAGGGTTGTTACCCGTCTTTTATATACTGAAACTGTTACGGAAGAAGGAATTAAATCTCTTAATGAAACAGATTTTTATAAAAAACAGCATAGAATTGCCTTACGTAACTGTGGTGTTATTAATCCGGCAGATATCGAAGAATATATCGGTACCCGTGGTTATGAAGCTTTAGGTAAAGTTTTAACTGAGTATACACCGGATCAGGTAATCCAGACAATCTTAGACAGCGGACTTCGCGGCCGTGGGGGCGGCGGTTTCCCAACCGGTTTAAAATGGAAACTTGCAAAAGCAAACGATGCAGATCAAAAATATGTATGCTGTAATGCAGATGAAGGTGACCCAGGTGCATTCATGGACCGTTCCGTATTAGAAGGTGATCCCCACGTAGTATTAGAAGCTATGGCCATCGCAGGTTATGCAATCGGCGCTTCCCAGGGTTACATTTATGTAAGGGCTGAATATCCAATTGCTATCGAACGTCTTGAAATTGCCATTGCACAGGCCAGGGAATACGGTCTTTTAGGTGAAGATATATTCGGTACCGGGTTTAACTTTGATATCGGTTTAAGACTTGGTGCAGGTGCCTTCGTATGTGGTGAAGAAACTGCCCTTATGACTTCCATTGAAGGTAATAGGGGGGAACCGCGTCCAAGGCCTCCATTCCCTGCCCAAAAAGGTTTATTTGGAAAACCTACTATATTAAATAACGTTGAAACTTATGCCAATATTACACAGATCATCTTAAATGGTCCTGAATGGTTTTCTTCCATGGGAACTGAAAAATCAAAAGGAACAAAAGTATTTGCACTTGGCGGTAAAATTAAAAACACAGGTCTTGTTGAAATCCCAATGGGTACTACTCTCCGTGAAGTTGTGGAACAAATCGGCGGCGGTATTCCAAATGGCAAGAAATTTAAATCCGCACAGACCGGCGGTCCATCCGGCGGATGTATCCCAGCCGAACATTTTGACATCCCAATTGATTATGATAACTTAGTAGGAATCGGTTCCATGATGGGTTCCGGCGGTTTGATCGTTATGGATGAAGATAACTGTATGGTTGATATCGCTAAATTCTTCTTAGAATTTACGGTTGATGAATCCTGCGGTAAATGTACTCCCTGCCGTATCGGAACAAAACGTATGTATGAAATACTGGATAAAATTACCAAGGGTCAGGGAACCTTAGAGGACCTTGATAAACTGGAAAAACTCTGCTACCATATTAAAGAGAATTCCCTCTGTGGTTTAGGCCAGACTGCTCCAAATCCTGTTTTATCCACTCTCCGTTATTTCAGGGACGAATATGTTGCCCATGTTGTGGATAAGAAATGTCCTGCAGGTGTTTGTAAAGCATTACTTTCCTATGTCATTGATGCAGATAAATGTAAAGGCTGTACACTCTGTGCAAGAGTATGTCCAAACGGAGCTATCGAAGGCAAAGTTAAGGAAGCTCATGTTATTCATCAGGATAAATGTATTAAGTGTGGCGCTTGTATGGAAAAATGCCGTTTTGGTGCAATTTCCAAGAAGTAATTAACAATATATTACAATTCTAGAAGGAGGACAATAATGGAAACCGTAAATATTAAAATAAACGGTGTAGACGTTGCTGCACCAAAAGGTTCTACAATACTTCAAGCTGCCAAAGCAGCACACATTGACATTCCTACTCTTTGTTATTTAAAAGAGATTAATGAGATTGGTGCCTGCCGTATCTGTGTTGTAGAAGTTAAGGGTGCCAGAAGCCTTGTAGCTTCCTGCGTATATCCGGTTAACGAAGGTATGGAGGTATGGACCAACACACCTAAAGTATTAAACTCAAGAAAGAAAACGTTAGAGTTAATTCTTTCTGATCATGATAGAAAGTGTTTATCCTGTGTAAGAAGCGGGAATTGTGAATTACAAAAGCTTAGTAAAGACCTTAAGGTTGAAGACGAAGGCTTATATGACGGCGAAAAAAATAATTATGAAATTGATTATACCGCAGCGCATATGTACCGTGATAACAACAAATGTATCCTTTGCAGACGTTGTTCCGCTGTCTGTGAAAAAGTACAGTCTGTTGGTGTGATCGGTCCAAATGAACGTGGATTTAAAACTACCATTGCATCTGCATTTGATATGGGACTTGGCGAAACCAGCTGTGTATCCTGCGGTCAATGTATTGCTGTATGTCCTACCGGGGCACTTTCCGAAAAAGACAATACAGATGAAGTATTTGCAGCCATTGCAGATCCTGCGAAACATGTTGTAGTACAGACCGCTCCTTCTGTACGTGCAGGGCTTGGCGAACCTTTTGGTCTTCCGATCGGAACCAATGTAGAAGGCAAGATGGTATCTGCCCTTCGCCGTTTAGGCTTTGATAAAGTATTTGATACCGATTTTGCAGCTGATTTAACAATTATGGAAGAAGCCCATGAATTCTTAGACAGGGTTCAAAACGGCGGTGTATTACCTTTAATCACTTCCTGTTCACCAGGCTGGGTTAAATATTGTGAACACTATTTTCCTGAAATGACAGAGAATCTTTCCAGTTGTAAATCCCCTCAGCAGATGTTTGGTGCTACTACTAAGACCTATTATGCTGAAAAGATGGGAATTGATCCCAAAGATATCGTTATGGTAAGTGTTATGCCATGTACCGCCAAGAAGTTTGAAGTTGGCCGTGAAGATCAGGATGCTGCCGGGGTTGCTGACGTTGATATCGCAATTACCGTAAGGGAACTTGCAAGAATGATTGAGCGTGCAGGCATTAACTTTACTGAACTTCCGGATGAAGAATTTGATTCTCCCCTTGGAATGTCAACCGGTGCAGGTGTTATCTTTGGTGCAACCGGCGGTGTTATGGAAGCCGCTCTCCGTACTGCAGTTGAAACCTTAACCGGTGAAGAATTAAAGAGCCTGGACTTTAAAGAAGTCCGCGGCATAGAAGGAATTAAAGAAGCAACTTACAATGTGGCTGGAATGGATGTAAAGGTTGCTGTTGCTTCCGGTCTTAAGAATGCCAAAGAGCTTCTTAATAAGGTGAAATCCGGTGAAGCCCAGTATCACTTTATTGAAATCATGGGATGTCCCGGCGGCTGTGTAAACGGCGGCGGTATGCCTCAGGTTCCTGCAAGTATCCGCAACTTCAGTGATATCAGATCCCTTCGTGCGAAAGTTCTCTATGATCTGGATTCTTCCATGCCAATGAGAAAATCCCACGAAAACCCTGCTATCAAGGAATTATATGATACCTACTTTGGTAAACCGGGCAGCCATAAGGCGCATGAGGTTCTCCATACAAGTTATGTAAAGAGAAGTGTAAATTAAATAAAGATATAGCCAAAAGCATTATTTCAAGATAAATTCCAGGGCTTATGCAGTAGTCATCACCAACAGGTGTACTGTATAAGCTCTTTTTATGTTAGCCGGTAAACACGACGTGCTGGTTTTGCAGAACTGTGTATAATCAACCCCACTTATAATTTTAGTCTGTACATTCTATTGAATATACTCATATTTTGTCAGATGAAATCAGTTGACAAATTTTACCATTCGCCTATAATTAATTTTATAAAATCTTTATTGGACAACGTAGTCACAAAATTGATTAATTTTTGTGGCTAATTTTTATTTTGATGCAAAAAATTCCATATAAAGAAAAATAAGGAGGAATCGCGTGAAAAAGATTAAAAATTTAATGTCATTATTACTTGCTGCACTTTTGATGCTTTCTATAACTGCCTGCGGAGGCAGTAAATCAAGTACAACTACCGGCCCAGATGCAGTTTCTGATATCTCAAAGGATACAGGGACGGCAGAAACAGATACTGGAACTGCCGACACTGCACAAACTACCGGAGATAATATTTTAAATGTACATTTCGATGTCGAGGTTGCTTCAATGGATCCTCAGATTGCAACAGATGGTACTTCCTTTGAAGTATTGGCAGCAGTAACCGAAGGCCTATACTCAATTGATGCTTCCGGTACTCCCATTTTAGCAATGGCTGAATCTGTAGATAAAAGCGAGGATGGATTAACCTATACTTTTAAGCTAAGGGATGCACAGTGGTCTAATGGCACACCGGTTACCGCAAATGACTTTATTTATGCCTGGAGACGTCTCGTAGACCCGGCAGTTGCAAGTGAATATGCCTTTATTATGGAAATAGCAGGCATTCAGGATGCAACAGCCATCAGCTCAGGAGCGATGGCTGCAAATCAACTGGGCGTAAGTGCACCGGATGATAAAACTTTAGTTGTTAATTTGGATGTTCCGGTTCCATTCTTTGAATCCTTAATGGCATTTCCCTCCTTCCTGCCTGTAAATGAGGCCTTTTTTACGGCAGCAGGTGATAACTTTGGAACTTCTCCGGATACAATTTTAAGTAACGGTCCTTTTATGGTTTCTTCCTATGAACCGGCAGCTACCACGATATCTTTGACAAAAAACCCCACTTACTGGGATGCAGATAAGGTTTCCTTAGACGGCATCCAGTATCAGGTAATAAAGGATTCCCAACAGGCAATGTTATCTTATCAGAATGGAGATTTGGATATAGCCACCTTATCCGGTGAACAGGTTGAACAATTCCAGGCAGATCCTGAATTCCATAATACGATGGCAGGTTATTTATGGTATATCGCTCCGAATACTAAAATTGCAGGACTTGAAAACTTAAATTTAAGAAAAGCCCTGGCTCTTTCCTATGATAAATCCGCTATTGTAAATAACATCTTAAAGGATGGTTCCCTCGTAGCAGATTTTGCAGTTCCCACCCTTTTAGCTACCGGTCCGGATGGTAAAGACTTCCGTGAAACGACAGGTACCTATCTTTCCACCGATAAGGCAAAAGCCTTAGAATATTGGGAGACTGCAAAAAAAGAATTAGGTGTAAGTGAACTGAACTATTCCATGATTGTTGAAGATACAGGATCTGCCATGAATGTCGCACAATTTATCCAATCAGAAATACAGACGGCTTTACCGGGCATTACCATTGAACTTAAGACAATGCCTAAGAAAAACCGTGTAGAAAGAATGCAGTCAGGTGACTTTGAACTTGGTCTTACACGTTGGGGGCCTGACTATGCAGATCCAATGACATATCTGGATATGTGGGTAACCGGCAATCCAAATAACTATGGATTCTGGTCCAATGCTGAATATGACGCAATCATAGAATCTGCCAAAAAAGGTGATTTAGCACTTGATACAACTGCCAGATGGGATGCACTTAAGAAGGCAGAAGGTATGGTAATGGATGACACCGTTATCTTTCCTGTATATCAAAAAGGTGAAGCCGTTATGATTAAGTCAGGTGTCAGTGGCATTGAATTCCATTCTGTTGGTATTAACAGAATTTATAAAAACGCATTGTATAAATAACCAATTTGCAGTCTATCGCAGCTTACAGTTACATAAATTTCCATATAAAACAAAGAATGACGCTGCGCGTGTTGGGAACCAATGACAGCGTCATTCTTGTATGGTAAGGAGAATGTTTTATGAAGAAATATATAATGAAGAGAATCGTAATATCCATTATAACCTTGCTGGTCATCTTACTTATCTTGTTTTTAATGTTAGAATTAATGCCCGGCTCACCCTTTAATGATGAAAAACTGACAGATGCCCAAAGGGCTGTTATTAATGCAAAATATGGCCTGGATAAGCCCATCGCCGTACGTTTTATCAGCTATATTAAAGCAATGCTTTCAGGAGACTTTGGTGTCTCTTATTCCATTTCAAAAAATACACCGATTACTACCCTGCTGGAAACAAGGCTTCCCATATCACTTCGCTTAGGAGGCCAGGCAATACTGATTGGCACAGTGATAGGACTGGTTTTAGGTATCATCGCTGCCCTTAAGCATAATACCATTTATGATACCCTCACTACTGTTATATCTGTTTTAGGGGTAAGCCTGCCTTCTTATGTATTTGCCATGACCCTAATCTATACCATTGGGTTTAAATTAAAATGGTTACCGCTTTTATACCAGGAAGGTGCCCCGTTTCAATCTTCTATCATGCCCACCATTTCCTTATGTATGTTTACGGTAGCCACTGTGGCACGTTTTACCAGAACGGAGATGTTGGAGGTATTAGGTTCCGATTATATGCTATTGGCCGAAAGTAAGGGGATTAACAGTTTCCGCCTTATCTTCAGGCATGCCTTAAGAAATGCCTTAATTCCTATTATTACCGTATTGGCACCTTTAGTAGTAGGTTTAATGACCGGAAGTCTTGTCATCGAAAAATTATTTTCCATTCCGGGCATAGGAAGCTTACTGGTATCCGCCATTCAATCCAATGATTATAATGTAGTAGTTGCCCTGACCTTTATATACAGCCTGATGTACATTGGAATTATGTTATTGGTTGACGTCCTATACGGAATTATTGATCCAAGAATCAGGCTTGCAAAAGAAGACAATATTGAAAAATAAAAGAAAGGAATGCATCGGGTGTAAAATGAATAATTCAGAGATAGCATTTTTGCAGGATGATTTTGAATTAGTAGGTACTGATAAAATCGCCCCTCATGATGAAACTTTTGACGGCCGGTCTTACTGGCATGATATACGAACAAGATTTACCGGAAATAAAGGGGCAGTCATTGGTTTAATCTTCATCCTTTTAATCATTATTATGGCAGTTATTGGTCCCAAAATAAGCGGACACACGTATTATGACCAGACCATCGCACATCAGAATCTGGCCCCCAGAATAAAAGGCTTGGAAAAGTTAGGGCTATTTGACGGTTCCGAGGTAATGAATACTTCCACGGGTACAGTAAAACAAAACAAATATATATCTAAAGATTTCGGGTTAACTACCGGGCTGGAAGATATTTATTATTGGTTTGGTACGGATGTTCTTGGCCGGGATATTTTCACAAGGACCTGGGAAGGCACAAGAATATCCCTTTATATCGCTTTAGTGGCGGTTATTGTGGATATGTGTTTTGGAATGATATACGGTTTGATTTCCGGTTATTTCGGCAGCAAAACAGACATGGTCATGCAGCGGTTTGCAGAAGTGTTAAATGGAATACCGACCCTGGTAATCGTCACTTTATTAATCTTAGTTTTTAAACCGGGGTTAGTGACTATAACCATTGCATTAGCCATTACAGGCTGGATAGGAATGAGTAAAATCGCAAGGGCACAGGTGCTTAAATTAAAGGAGCAGGAATTTATCCTGGCTTCCAAAACTTTAGGGGCCAGGGACTTTTTTATTATATTTAAAGAAATACTGCCTAATATATTCGGTCAGTTAATTGTTATGTCCATGTTTTCTATTCCCAATGCTATATTTACGGAAGCTTTCCTGGCTTTTATCGGACTTGGGGTACCGCAGCCCCTGGCATCCTTAGGTTCCCTTATCAGTGATGCCTTTAAGTCCTTTACCACACATCCGTATATGATCTTATTTCCGGTTGTAGTACTTGCTGTGATTATGTTAAGTTTTAATATGATGGCCGATGGTCTCAGGGATGCCTTTGATCCAAAAATGAAAGAAATGTAGGAGGTACTACTTATGGAGAAAACTAAAATTCTGTCAATCAAAGATTTATCCATATCCTTTAAAACCTCCGCAGGTGAAGTAAATGTAATCAGGGGTATGAATCTTTCCCTCTACAAAGGGGAAACTGTTGCAATCGTAGGGGAATCAGGAAGTGGTAAATCCGTAACCGTTAAAGCAATTATGGGTATCTTAAGTAATAACGGAAAGATAAACAACGGCTCTATTCAATTTAACTATCACAGGGGGGCAGAAGAAATTAAGCAGGATTTATTAAAGCTTACAAAAAGTGAAATCCGCAAACGGATTAATGGGAAAAGGATTGCCATGGTATTTCAGGATCCCATGACCTCTTTAAATCCGACTATGTCTGTTGGCGCCCAGATTATGGAGGGAATGGTTTATCATTATAAAACCCCAAAAAAAGAAGCCTATGAAAAGACCGTGAATCTGCTTTCATTAGTCGGTATCACAGACCCTGAAAAACGAATAAAAAATTATCCGCACCAGCTATCCGGCGGTATGCGCCAAAGAGTCGTCATAGCGATTGCACTTGCCTGTGACCCGGAAATTCTTATTTGTGATGAACCAACGACTGCCCTGGATGTTACCATACAGTCCAAAATATTAGAACTGATTAAAAACATTCAGGCTAAAACCGGAATCTCTGTAATTTATATCACCCATGACCTGGGAGTAGTTGCTAAAGTAGCAGATTATGTCGCTGTTATGTATGCAGGAAAGATCGTTGAAAAAGGAACCACGGATGAAATATTTTATGAGCCAAGACATCCTTATACCTGGGGACTTTTGTCTGCCATGCCAGACCTTGGTACCAACGATGATAAGCTTTACACCATACCCGGAAGCCCTCCTAACCTTCTTCATCAGGTGCAGGGGGATTCCTTTGCACCCCGTAATATCTATGCCATGAATATTGATTACAGGAAAGAACCGCCTATGTTTAAACTATCAGATACCCATTACGCTGCCACCTGGCTTCTCCATGAAAATGCTCCAAAGGTTGGGATGCCGGAAGAATTAAAAGCCAGAATAAAGAGTATGTTAAAGGAGGCAAAATAGCATGGATGATAACAAACCCCTGTTAACGGTAACTAATTTAAAGCAGCATTTCAGAATTAACCGCAAGTTTACCGTAAAAGCTGTTGATGGAGTAACGTTTGAGATCTATCCCGGTGAAACTTATGGACTGGTTGGTGAATCCGGAAGCGGAAAATCGACCATTGGCCGTTCCATCATAAGATTATATAAACCCACCTCCGGGGAAGTTATATTTAATGGGATTAACATATCCGGCCAGCTCTCAAGCAAAGATACCAAACATCTGCGCACTAAAATGCAGATGATTTTCCAGGATCCCATGGCATGTTTAAATCCCAGAAAAAAGGTTTTGGATATCATAGCACAAGGCCTGGATATCCATCATTTGTATCATTCACCCAATGAACGGAAAGAAAAAGTATATGGAATTTTAGATATGGTTGGTTTAGCAAGGGAACATGCTGACCGCTATCCGCATCAGTTTTCCGGCGGACAGAGACAGCGTATCGGTATAGCCAGGGCATTCATTATGAATCCTGACCTTATTATTGCGGATGAAGCCATCAGTGCCTTAGATGTCTCCATTCAGGCCCAGGTTGTTAATCTGATGAAAGATATTCAGAAGAAAACCAATACCGCTTATTTGTTCATCGCCCATGATTTATCCATGGTAAAATATATTTCTGACCGGATTGGCGTTCTTCATTTAGGCCATATGGTAGAAACAGGGACGAAAGATGAAATCTTTTCAAATCCCATTCATCCTTATACCAAATCCCTGCTCTCAGCCATACCACAGGCTAATCCGATCGTAGAAAAGAAACGTATTGCCCTTTCCTATGATTATGCAAAAAGTGGTATTGATTATAATAAAGGCATCAATCAGCATATTAACGGCAGTCATTATGTCCTTGCTACCAAGGAAGAATTAGAATACTGGACAACATAATTCAGGATACTTTATAAATGCTTAAATCATTAACAGGTTGTGGCACCTCTCTTTTTATACCGGCACTGCCGCAGAATACCTTGATAAGCTTCGATAATTACTATCCGGCAATTTATTCTATTATAATTTTTAACAAGGTTAACAAAAATCGGCTGGATCCCTCCTGATATAAGACTTCTTTTGCATAAGAGGGATCATCTGTTATAACATTGTCCACCCCTAATCGCTTCATTCTCTGCAGCTCATTTTTTGTATTTACGGTCCACACATGAATTTCTTTACCGGCTTTATGCACTTCACTGCTTACGGTTTTGGTGACAAGATTGGATTTGATACTAAAAAAATCAATGTTATCATTTTTAAAATAACCCTGATATATTTGATAGGTTATATAACCGGTGCGGATATCAGGATCTAACCGTTTCATATTTCCAAGGACACTAAGACTGGCAGAACTGATAACACACTGCCATTCCATATCATACTCCTTTATCAGGGCAGCAACCTTCTCTTCCAAACCTTCCTTTTCACTACGGAATTTTAAATCAAGATTCAAATTAACTTTACCCTTACACATATCAAACACTTCCAAAAGGGTAGGGATTTTAGTACCTGTATAGGCTTTACCTTTCCAGCTGCCGGCATCTAAATGGGAGACTTCCTCATAAGTAACTTCCCAGATTTTCCTATTCAATCCGGTGGTTCGCTTTAAGTTGTCATCATGGAGCAAAACAAGCTCCCCGTCTTTCGTCATTCTGACATCAACTTCAACACAATCTGCCTGTTCCCCAATGGCTTTTTCAATAGCCGGCAGCGTATTTTCCGGAACTTCACTGGAAAATCCCCTATGGGATGTAACACGTATCATATCAAGATTCATGTAATCAAGGGGTGAACCATTTCTGATAATATCAAAAAAGGAATAGAAATTGGCTAAAGCCAATAGAATGATTGAAACTTTTATTATGGTTCTATAAGCACCCACATTTATAACAATGGTATCTATGGTATGATCAATATCAATTTCCTCGTTCAGTTCCAGTTTATATTGAAAGAACAAATGAGTATATAATGCGAAATTGGCAATTGTACAGACTGCGAATATGACTACAGAAAAATAACCGTTCATTTTATCATTAATTGTAAGAAAGGTGGCAATCGCCAGGCTTTTGTCAGGAATTCCGGTCATAAATAATATTGTAATTGCCATAGTAAAAAGATATAAAACCAAAACTGTCAATCCAATTCCAATATTCCAGAACAGGAAATACATCAGGGTACGGAAAGTATTGATTCTTTTAATATAGGAATCATCTATCACTGCTATATTTCTTATTCTGGCTTTTAAAGTATTGCCTTTTAAGGATTTCTTATCTATTAATTCGGCCCGGGCAGTTTTTCTTATATCCTTATCAGGCCTATTTCTATGGTTTTTTACATAGGTTTTTCCTTCAATTAAGGAATACAAAAATATAAATAATTTACGGACCATGATACACAAAAGCAGAATAGTTACAATTACCGTTACGGGTATGGTGAAGGATTTATCCAATAAGCTTTTTGATATAAATGAAATAAATCTTACTCTTTTTATTACAAAAATAATAAGAGGTATATTAGATAGGCCTGTAATCAGCCAGACCATCGGAATCAAAGTGAAATTTCTGCGCAGCATAATGAAAAGAAGTCTTCTTAAGGTCAAACGAATTATCTTTAATTGATATGGCTTTTCACCTTTTTCAATGAAAGTGTAAAATGTAATCAGATAACAGGCTTCCAATAACAAAACTATTCCAATTACAACAAATAAGAAAGCCAATAATATCAAAACAAGTGGATTTAACAAAAATAAACGAATATTATTGATTGTTAAATAACTGTAGCCGGCTAAAGACAATGTAGAACGGTATATAAAAGAAAGTAACGGCGTCAGTACTAAAATGGATATGCCGATTAAAATGCCTTGGCCTGATAATAATGAAATGCTATGCTGAAATAATAGTCTTATTGTATTTGAATAAACTTTTTTGCTATTTAAATGAGGTTTCCTATTACTTTTCTGTCCTTGACCATGCAGCATAATTTAAGTCCTTTTCTTATTATTTTAATACTTTTAACTAAGTTATACAATCCTTAATTAAATATTCTATTTCCCTAATAGATAAGAAGCGAATTCATAATCTCTATTAATACCAAAGTTTCCTGTTCCGGTGCGGCTGCCCTTATTCATATTTATGCTCCGATAATCATATTTTATCTTATTCGCTTTTAATATCTCCCTGACATCAGCCTGCATTTTTAAAAAAATCCATGATACACTTCCCTACGGTTCCAAAACTAAAAAATGGGTAACCAAGATGCCATGGCATCCCGTTTACCCACTTGTATTTCATATCTATGTCAAGCAGCCGAATATAAATAGTGCTTTCTGAAAAAGAAAATATAAGGTATAAGAGCTTCGGTTGCGAATTGTTGTAGATATGTAATCAATCTCTTATTCCCTTAACTCCCACTGCATGCTACGGCACGCATATAAATCAGGATGGTGGAAAATTTGTTTTATTTTTTTCACCTTGAATTTATACTATATTATATTCAATCGCTTAAGTTATGTTCCTGTCAGTAAGTGTATTTTTTTAGACTTTATTGTAAGTTTAGTGTACTAATTTTACAGGCAAAAAATATCTATAAAACAAAAAAAGGCTGATCTCAAAGAGGGCAGCCTTTTAGAAATGTTTTTTTAATAACCGCTGTTAAGCTTAATTCGTATTATCTTAAATACAACATAGGATTTACTGTTTCATCATCCTTTAAAACCTGGAAATATAGATTGCTGCCTTCAACCGTATAATACTTTGTAGGTCTGGAAACAATTCCCAATTTCTGGCCTTCCTCCACCATATCACCTACTTTAACTTTTATATTATCCAGCTGGCCATAAACAGCACTGTAACCATTACCCAGAGACGCCGTTACTGTTGTTCCGGTCTCATCTTCTTTCGTAATTGAAGTTATAACTCCTTTTGCTGCACTAACTACCTTCGTACCTATTTCAGCATCGATTATAACAGCCGGATTAACCCTGAACTGTTCCAGGGTTTCATAATAAACAACCCTGTCTACGCTGTAGTCCATTAAGATATTACCGGTTACCGGCCATAATAAACCATCTTCAGCATCAAAATATAAAGTATCCGGTGTCATAACCTCTTCTGAGACATTTGCCGTTCCAGAAGAAGCTGTTTTTTCTGCTGTATTTGCAGCATCCTTATTCGTTGCTGCATTTGCTGTTTGTTTCGTGGAAGAATCTGATTTTGTACCTTCTTGTGCATCTGTGGGGTTAGCAGCAACACTTTCCGGATCGTCTTCAGTATCAAATTCTAAAAGGCTGCCATCCGTAACCGGTTCAGTGGTATCACTTGTGGTATTCGGATCGGGTTGGATTGCTACCTCAGTCTGACTAGTGCCCTTATCATTATTAGCAGCAGTTGACGAGGTTGGGTTATTTACGGACGGTTCATCTTTAATCTGGTTACTCTTTTCACCATCAGCTACATCTGAAACAATCGGCTCATTTAAATCCACCAGATTGTTACCTTTATCTTTATCAGATGTTTGATTCAATGCTACCATTGTAATCGCTACGATCGCTAAAGCGCCGACACATAATAACGCATAAAAGCTCTTGCTTTTAAAAAATTCAGCTAAGCTATGTTTTTTCATTATTATCACCTCTAGATATATTTTCACCAGAAATGATAGTTTTATTCATTGATAAAAATGTAGAAACAAAAATCTATCAAAAAACATTCTTCTTTTTTCCTCTTTTTCTTGCAAATGATAGCTGAAATACCTGGAAAAGTCTATAACCAGCTTAAGATCTTCCGTCTTCACTTCATATTCACCATATCTAACTTCCATAAATATATTTACTACATTTAAAAAACCCGTGTGGTTAAAATTAATTTTATCACCGATTCTCCTGGCATAAGAAAGAATTGTATCCTCCGCCGACAGGCGATAACCTTCCTTATCCAGATAATGAAGTATTTGTGCTAAGGTAAGAGACAATTTTATATTCCCTGAAGCATTTTTAAATTTCTTGTCATATTTTCTGACTACTATAACATAATATATTAAAATAATACTGACGAATAAAATCAGAATACATACTATGATACCCAGAACCGGCAGCACATAATTTTTTCTATTTAAAGGTTCCTTGTCAACTTTCCCTGCTTGGGCATTATTGACCAAGTCCTGATAGGACGGCGGCATACTGCCGGTCTGCCCGACCGCTGGACCGGAATCATGATACTCACTGCCAGCTGAATGATCCGGCCAGGGGGTATATCTGCCTTCGTAAAATTCGGGGGTCGGTTCAAATGGTATCCATCCGATTCCTTCCATATAAGCTTCTACCCAGGAATGTGCACTGTTGCTTAAAACTTTATATGTATCCGAATCTTCCTTATTTTTGTAATCAACCATAAATCCTTCCACATACCGGGCAGGTATGGGAAACCAGCCACCCCGCTGCCCAGGCCCTATGACACAAAATCAACCAAATGACAACTTTTATGTTTGTACCCTGGTAAGTCTTGCATATACCCTGGATATCTTATACCAGGCAGCTGCATCAACGACCCCTGTTACAGGCAGATTAAATATTTCCTGGAATGTACTCACCGCTGCCACAGTAGCCGGTCCATATGTACCATCATCCTCTGGAATGGTTATTGCCTTATAGGCACCAGCGGTCACAACTAATTGGTTTTGTATATGTTGTACTGCTTCCCCTGTTGAACCAAGGATTAAATCCATACCAGGCCACAAAAGTCCAACTCCGGTAATCTTATTTGATGAATTGATATAAATAGTGTCCCCATACGAATAGCGCAGGATTTCAATTGCCGTGTATCCTTGGCTGGCAAGTGTTTTAGAATGCCATAAGGATATCAAATTAGGGCAGACTGCAAGTTCTCCCCTGCAATATTGTGTTAATATCGGCTGGATTATGCCAGGCCTGGATAAATAATAATTAAATATGTAATCAACAGCATTGCTGATATTAGAATAAATATTTCTTCCATAAAACCATTTATGGTCAAAGGCTACGGTAGAAGTTATATCAAAATCATATCCCTGTCTGGCATACCACTTCGTATATATTCTGTTAAGTGTAAAAGAAAGTATGGTCAGTATATTGGCATATATTGCTTCCTGGGGCCAGGTGGCATATATCTGACTGGATACAACGCTTTTTATATAACTGACGTATTCTACCTTATAATTCTTTGCAGTACTATTACTGGGTATTGCATTATGGACTATAATAAACTCCGGGATTACAACAGGTTTTGCGCCTTCTTCTTCCGCGTAATCCTTTACTTCATCTTCATAAACATTAGGTGTATAGGTACCGGATAAATAATTCGAACCAATTGTAATTGCCTTTATAGTATCACTTCCAGGAACCAAAGGGGGCATACTTACGGGCTGTATGGATTTAATTACAGGTAATACCTGGGCACTGTTAATTACTACCATTTGGAATCCTCCCGCCGTGACGATTACGATGTATTCCGTATATGGCTGAAATTCAGTCGGTTCCAGACTGTATTCAATTGAAGGCGCTGCTAATTCAATTTCTGGTGTTCTTCCTGAAATATCCGTAGTAAGCTTTTCTAAGAGAGTAGCAGGGTCTTTCTTGTTAAAGATTTGCACAACTGCATTTTCTATGGGATAGGCACTTACGTCACTTACTACTTGAACTTGTAATATTCCGTTATTTCTTAAACCCATCTGCGCAGGATATACTATTATGTTCTTCTTAGACATATCAACCTCCATCAATGCCACAAAAACTAATCCCATTACATAAATCAGGGCGTATCAATACATTGTATTTTTACACTGACTCCCATCTGGGTGTCCTGGCATGCCTACAAATCGGGATGGTGAAAAAATAAGTTTTACCTGTTTTTCGCACTATGCACCAATGATATATATTTATTGTTATATATGCATAAATTCAAGAAATAATTCTATTTACTTTAATATCCATTTGTATTTCCCTTTATCTTCACCTCTCTCTATCTGAACTATTTTATAACCTGATATGGGTACCGTTCCGGCATAATCCTTTAAAAAGACTTAAGATAAAATCATCTGGGCACGTTGTAGCTTTTACCCGGCATTTTATATAAGTACGTATATAAATTCCCCTATTGAACGAAAAGGGAAGGCATCTGCCTTCCCTTTTCGTTCAATTACCTATAATTTAACCACACCAAGAGTTACATTCTCCCCGTTGATATTCCACTCTTTAATAAAACCGTCCGTGTTACCAAGGTCAATCTCTTCTGCCAGGACTTCGGACTTTATTTCATCCGTGTTACGCTCAAAGATAGCTTTAATCGTATCATTACCTGTCTGGTAAACCTTAATATGGTCCATAACTTCAAAGCCTGCATCTTTTCTCATGGTCTGGATTTTGCTGATAATTTCCCTTACAAAACCCTCTTCAATCAGTTCCTTGGTAAGTTTCGTATCCAGTACTACGGTGATTCCGGAATCCGAACCGGATACATAACCTTCTGTCTGGGCTGCTTCAATTAATAAGTCTTCTTTATCAAGGATTGCTTCGGTACCGTCTAATGTAACTTTAAGTCCACCCGTTGCATTAATTTCGTCCATAGCCTTATTACCCTCCAGTTCAGAAAGAATCTGACGGATCAGCCCGATCTGCTTGCCAAACTTAGGTCCTAAAGTTTTTAACTGGGGTTTAAAGCTGTAGGAAGTAAAATTCCTTACATCACACGTAAAGGTAACTGCCTTAACATTTAATTCTTCTTCGATAATTTCTTTATAGAAATCCGGTAAGCCTAATACTTTATTACCATCTGCATTAGTAAAGGCATCCTCAGATTTAACATACATCATACCGATTGGCTGCCGGTTCTTGATATTGGCGGCATTTCTGCAGGCACGGCCTAATACAACGATGTCCAGTACCGCTTCCATGTTCTCTTCAAGGTCTTTATCAATATACTCCTTCTTAAAGTCCGGATATTCACATAAATGAATGCTTTCCGGAGCCGATTTATCAATATTAACCACCAGGTTACGGTAAATATCTTCTGTCATATAAGGGATAAAAGGTGCTGCAACCTTGGCCAGGGTAACTAATGCGGTATAAAGGGTCATGTAAGCGTTAATCTTATCCTGTTCCATGCCTTTTGCCCAGAAACGTTCCCTGCTGCGTCTTACATACCAGTTACTCATCTCATCCACGAAATCATCCATGATTCTGGCCGCTTCTGTAATTTTGTAATTTTCCAGATTTTCATCCACTGTTTTAATGACTGTATTTAATTTGGATAACAACCATTTATCCATAACCGTTACTTTATCATAATCCAACGAATATTTGGTTGCATCAAATTCATCAATATTAGCATATAACACAAAGAACGCATAAGTGTTCCAGAAGGTTCCCATGAATTTTCTCTGCCCTTCCGTAACTGCCCCGTTATGGAAGCGGTTAGGAAGCCATAATGCACTGTTAGTGTAGAAGTACCATCGGATTGCATCTGCGCCATGTTCTGAGAGTGCATCAAAAGGATCTACCGCATTTCCTTTGGATTTAGACATCTTCTGTCCGTTTTCATCCTGAACATGGCCAAGTACAATTACGTTTTTAAATGGCGCCTGTTCAAAGATCAGGGTGGAGATTCCAAGCAAGGAATAAAACCATCCCCTGGTCTGGTCAACTGCCTCACTGATAAAATCGGCAGGAAAATTATTCCGGAACATTTCTTTATTATCAAATGGATAATGCCATTGTGCAAATGGCATGCTTCCGGAATCGAACCAACAGTCAACAACCGGTTTCACACGGTGCATTTCCTTCCCGCATTCCGGACATTTGATAGTAACATTATCAATAAACGGTCTGTGTAATTCAATATTGTCCGGACAATTATCAGACATTTCCTTTAATTCTTCAATACTTCCGATTGCATGTCTGTGGCCGTCTTCACATTCCCAGATGTTAAGCGGTGTCCCCCAGTAACGGTCACGGCTGATACCCCAGTCCTGGACATTCTTTAACCAGTCACCGAAACGTCCCTGCCCTATGCTTTCCGGCATCCAGTTAATGGTGTTATTGTTGGCTATTAATTGATCCTTAATGTCCGTCATTTTAATGAACCAGGATTCCCTTGCGTAATAAATAAGAGGCGTATCACATCTCCAGCAGAAAGGATAGCTGTGTTCAAATTTTAAAGTCTTAAATAATAATCCTTTATGGGCTAATAACTTTATAATACCTTCATCTGCCTTTTTACAGAATAAACCGGCAAAGTCAGTAACCTCAGGCTTCATCTCACCTTTACTGTCTACCAGTTGTACGAAAGGAAGGTCATATTTACGGCCCACACTGGCATCATCTTCACCAAAGGCAGGTGCAATATGAACGACTCCGGTACCATCGGTAAGTGTTACGTAATTATCACAGGTAACAAAGTAAGCCTTCTTGTCCGGTGTTACATAATCAAATAGTGGTTCATATTCCATATATTCCAAATCAGTTCCGATATAAGTTTCTTCAATTGTATATAAGCCGTCAATAACGGAAAGAAGTGCTTCTGCAAGAATATATTTCTCAGACCTGGCAGCTGTTTTATCTTCCCCTTCGGAACATTCTTTCATAATATCACCTTTGACGTTTAAATCAACGGATACTTTAACATAAGTCTCCTTTGGATTTACACAAAGGGCAACGTTAGAAGGCAATGTCCAGGGCGTTGTGGTCCAGGCTAAGATAAACTCATTCTCCATACCTTTTACTTTAAATTTGGCAATAACGGATTTTTCCTTAACATCCTTATAACCCTGGGCAACTTCGTGGCTGGATAGGGGAGTTCCGCATCTTGGACAATACGGTACGATTTTAAATCCTTTATATAACAAATCTTTTTCCCAGATCTGTTTTAGTGCCCACCACTCGGATTCTATAAAATTATTATCATAAGTAACATAAGGGTTCTCCATATCAGCCCAATAACCGACTGTTTCAGAGAAATCCTCCCACATTCCCTTGTATTTCCATACACTTTCTTTACATTCATTGATAAAAGGCTCCAAACCGTATTCTTCAATTTGTTCCTTACCATCTAAACCTAATTTTTTCTCAACTTCTAATTCTACCGGAAGTCCATGGGTATCCCAGCCTGCTTTACGAAGTACATTATACCCCTTCATTGTTCTATATCTTGGGATGATATCCTTTATGACCCTGGTTAGTACATGACCGATATGGGGTTTTCCATTGGCAGTCGGAGGGCCGTCATAAAAAGTATAGGGTTTGCCATTTTTTCTTTCTTCAATGGTTTTTTCAAAAACTTTATTATTTTTCCAAAACTTCAGTACATCTTTTTCTCTTTCCACAAAATTAAGATTTGCAGATACTTTATCGTACATTTTATTTCCTCCTTTATTCATTCTTCCTCTTGCGCATCCTGTGGAGTATTTTTACTTTATAGGACGCTTCTATAAAGCAAAAAAAGCTCCCATCCATAAACAGGATGAGAGCGTAAGTGCTTCATTGTACCACCTATTTACACACGATTCTAATTGGTATCAGTATAACTAAATTAGAATATAATATGCTTCCCATATAACGGTGGATACCGGCACGGCTTACTATGTTTATTGATCCATAAACTTTCAGCTTACAACTTAGGAGTGATTTTCAGAAATCTGCTACTGGTGTCAGGCTTTCACTGTCCCCGACTCGCTTTGACTTTCGCTTAAAACCGGATTCTTACTCTCTCCATCATGGTCTTTCACATTAATTTAATGATATTGTTTTTATAATAGTATATTATATTTTAAATGTCAATCCCAATTATCCACTTATTATCTGTTCTAATATGGCATTGATTCCTTTTATGTCAATCTTGCTATTAATACCCTTTAAGTAATTTACAAGATTAGCACTTGACAGGTATTCCTCCAACTGTGTCTGTATGTCATAAACCTTTTCGGTTTTGGAAGGAAGTTCAAAGTCTTCATAAGGCAGCCTCTTTGTGTCCATTGTCACGGATACAAGCTGGGTTCCATCTTGTACAAAATCCAGCTTCATTGTCTGAAGTTCGCTGTCGCCGGTGCAATTTACATCGATTTTCATACCGGGCAAACTGTCGCCGGAAATCAAAAATTTGCCATTAACATAAGAATTTGAACCATTAAAAGTATATTTAACATCTTCTAATTTAACATTAAATTCTTCCCTTGTCTGAATATCAGAATCAGTATAAGACAGCGTTACCTCACCATTTGTCATGTCGTTTTCCGTTTCTAAATTGCCTGTCAGTTTAAGACTTTCTTCTTTGTCCGGATTGAACCAGGCTGTAAAACCGACATCCGAACCTATTTTAGCAGTTTTATACCCTAAAATGGAACTATCGGAATCCGCGCTGTCGGAAAAATCACGGCCTGTAATGTTTCCATCTGTATCGACCCAGACATTCATATATAATGTTTCTTCCGGACCGGCCATAGGTATATTTACTATTTGCTTTAGTGTTTCCTGGATTAACTTGTTATAATCAGCTTCCGTACCCATCTTAAATTTTACAAAAAGATCTGATAAGTCTTTATCTGATTCTGCAGCAGTCAGAACTTTTTCTGCAATTGTCAATAATGTTTTTTCATCCAATTTTGCCGTTAGCTGGGTCTGTTCAGTACTGATACTGCCTGCAATTACACTTTCATAGGCCACACTGACATCGCTAATTTCCCCAACTGCGATTGCTGCATATTTTTTCAGTAATTTATTCAGTAAATCTTCCGTAAGGGGATTGTTGTTCAACAGCTCTGCGAGTTCTTTTGCGGTAATCGGCATCGCTGATCTGCCTAATCCACTATAATCAGGATTCAAAGACAACTTCAAGTATGCCTTGCTTAATTCAGGAACCAGTATGTATTCCAATTCTTTTTCGATATCTACTAAAACGCTAAAGGAAGTAAATTCTTTATCATTGGTAAATAGGTGAATCAAAGAATTTGTCTTTTTATCTGTCTGCATGGAAATAATGGTTGCTTTTAAGCTTTTTAAATCATTTAAGCCCATGGAAGCCGCAATACTTGAATCAAATTCAGCTTTTAAGTCCACCTGGGCACCCAGACCTTTTGCCGACTTCTTGTAATTATCCAGATACATTCCATAGAATTTTGTTAAGGCATCAATCTGTTTTTCTATGTTTGTTTTTTCTATGGTCTGATAATACTCTGCCGGGTTATCCGTAGTTTCTGCAAATGCTTTAACAGCCCCTGAAGACACCAGGGAAATCACCATGAATGCTGCCGCAATCACGGCAGTACCTAATATTTTAGATAACCGTCTTAAAGGTCTCTTTATTCCGGATACGGCCGGAGTATGTACTCCATGGGACGAAACTGGATCTGCAGTATTTTGTAACTCTTTCATAACATTAATTTCATTTTCAATATCTGACATCTTAATCCTCCACTTTTTAATTTTATATATATTTATAGAAAATATTAATTATTTCTATTTTAAATCATAATAGCAAATTTTTCTAATTTCGTCAATAATCGATAATACCTAAAACACGATAAGTACTAATTATACCATTTATCCCTTATTATGTTAATAATCAATATCACCTACTTTCTACATACAAATAACTGCCGGGTTTAGTATGTAAGGCTTGCCTTACGAAGTACTAAAACCGGCAGTATTTTAAACTGCTCATATTATTAAGAATGAACTTTCTATTCTAAGAGATTATGGCATAGGTGTATCCGTCGGTACCGGTGTTATTTCATCATCAGGTGTTGGTGTAACACTGGGGTTTGGCGTAGGCGTCACCTTAGGTGTCTGGACTGCATCCTTGGGTGGCTTCGTGGGGATAACATTACCGGCATCACTAGCTTCAGTATTCCCACTATCCTGGGTGTTGCCACCGTCATTGTCATCCATCGTATTCCCTGTGTTATCTTCATCTCCCTTACCGCCTGACGGCTTACCTGAATTATTGGTATCGGTATCATCTTTCGTATTATTGTCATCCGCGGTATTATTGTCATCCGCAGTATTATTGTCATCCGCAGTCTCTTTTTCATCCGCAGTCTCTTTTTCAGGTACTTTGGTCGGTGCTTTGGTTGGTGCCTTCGTCGGTTCTACTACATCAGACAGATCAATGCCGTAGTCCACCAATTTGTCATAACTGATTTGATCAGAATAATCCATACTCGGCTTAAAATTATAATATTCTTCCAGGCAAAGATCATTATCATAAAGATATTTCGCAATTGGTTTCCCAATATAGCGTATATGCCATGGTTCATAAGAATAACCGGTAATTTCTGTTTTATCTTTGGGATAACGGATAATGAAACCATACAAATAAGCATTGTCAGCAAGCCACTTGCCTTCTGCTGAATCTGCAAAGGATTCATCCAGTCTGTTATTAACTGATTTCGCAGATACATCGATAGCAAGTCCAGTCTGATGCTCACTGTATCCAGGTGTTGCGGAATATTTCATCGTATGTTCAAGGCCTTGCTTTTTCACATTGCCTGTAAAGATATCGTATTGTCTATCATAAGAACGGTAAGCTGATACCCCATTTAACAATATATTATCTGCTGCCGCCCCATTAAAAAGTTCCACAAGGGCATCTGCTGCTGCCTGTCTCATTAGTTTCTTTTCATCATAATAACTAAAGGAAAAACTTACATCCGGCACAACTAAATCATCTGGTATGTAATCCGATGGTAATCTTAATTCTTTATTTACCAAAACCGTAAGACTTTCGGGTTTTGTATCCAAAACCACATTATCATGATTTGTAATGACTTCTACCGCCCCGTCTGAACTGCTATTATCTCCCACTCCCGTTTCTCCTGATGTTGTATATGTAGTATCATATTCCGTGCTATCCGCAGAATATGCCGGGTCATCATAATAATGTTCAAAGGCATTGGCGGATTCACCTGCTTTGGATAGTGATCTTACTAATATATAGGTGATTACACACAATATGGCGAGCGGTATACCCACAATGGCCATCCTTTTCAATTTTCTTTTTATAATACGTTTCTTTTTTTTATTTAACATACTTACTCCCATTTTGCTTAACTGCTATCGGGCATATATTAAATGCCTTTTTGTTTTCTCATTCTACTTTCATTATATCATATTTAGTCATAAAAACCATTATTTTGCTGAATTTTTCAACAAAACAGTTCTAATTTCTTCATTTATAAGATAACGCAGATATATATGGTGGTTTTAATTAATTATGGTGATTCGCATTGATATTATCCAATAATTGATTCTTTAATTGATACAGTTCATTGGATAAGTCTACATATACATCATGGGGATTCACAAGTCTTCTGGTCTCGTCCCATAATGTATCCTGCTCTTTCTGGCAATATTCCCGGATTTCCATAACGGAAGGGGATGTATATATGCATTTTCCATCTTTAAAAATAGGTTTAAGGATTTCTCTTAAGGTATAAGAACCTGCTCTTAAATATGTCTTCTTCCAGGTAGCTAACGGATCAAATATCTTTAAAGGATTATCTTCCGAATACTTTTCATCTGCCGTGGCAATTAAATCTGCTTTAATCTTGCCGCTTTCTTTTTCATAGATACGGTAAACAGTTTTATTACCCGGATTGGTTATTTTCCATGGATTTTCAGATAATTTAATCTTGGGTATGAATTTACCGTCTTTTTTAATTGCAGCTAATTTATAGACACCTCCAAATGCAGGACAATCCTTAGAAGTAATCAGGTTTGTCCCCACACCCCAGGAGTCAATTGCCGCACCCTGGGTCTTTAAGGAATCAATCAAATACTCATCTAAATCACTGGAGGCTACAATGGAAGCTTCCTTAAAACCAGCTGCATCCAACATTTTTCTTGCTTTCTTGGATAGATAGGCCAAGTCGCCGCTGTCCAGTCGGATTCCGTATTTTGGCGGCATTGTACCTGTCTCCTTTATTTCCGTAAATATCTTTATCGCATTCGGTACGCCGGATCTTAAGGTATCGTAAGTATCGACTAATAACGTTGCATTATTGGGATATAACGCAGCATATTCCCGGAATGCACTCAGTTCATCTTCAAAGCTCATGATCCAACTATGGGCATGTGTTCCCATTGCCGGTACATTAAATTTCTTGGCAGCAAGTACATTGCTGGTACCAATACATCCGCCTATTACTGCTGCCCTTGCCCCATAGGTTCCCGCATCCGGCCCCTGGGCACGCCTTAAACCAAACTCCATTACGCCTTCACCCTTCGCCGCATAACATACACGGGACGCTTTTGTCGCGATTAAGCTCTGGTGATTTATAATATTTAATATTGCGGTCTCTATTAATTGTGCTTCCATAATGGGTGCAATTACTTTTAATAAAGGCTCCATAGGAAATACCACGGTACCTTCGGGAACTGCGTAGATATCCCCGGTAAAACTAAAGTCAGACAGATACGTTAAAAAATCCTCATCAAACATATTTAAATTCCTTAAATATGCAATATCTTCTTTACTAAAATGAATGCTCTTTATATATTCAATAACCTGTTCCAGTCCGGCACATATTGCATAACCGCTGCCGGATGGATTGGTTCGGTAAAAAACATCAAAAATCACCGTATCATTACAATTATTTTTATAATAGCCCTGCATCATCGTTAATTCATAAAAATCGGTTAATAAAGTCAGATTTTCATTTCCCATACAATTGCTCCTTTGTTCCTATGCCGCTCATCTTGGAATTTACTGCATCATTATCCTTCTATGAGTGTTTTTTCTCTTTTATATTGTATCATGAAGATAAGACGCCCTCATGATCTTGCCATTATTCCGCTTTACATTATATCACATAATTTAAATAGTACAACCAATAGCAAAAGATTTAATAATAGTTAAGAATTTCGTAAACAGCTACTATATTATCTGTGAAATAATACAGTTCCATTTTAATATAGAATATAAAAATACTTCGTATTTTTATTACGGCTGTGGTATAATATATAAAGCAAAATAGGATTGTTACGACGTATTTTATTTGTGTTTAACAGTTTATAATTTTAACTAAAAATGGGAGGGTTTTATGAAAACCATATTAACAGTAGTGTTTTTACTTATATTTTTTATAATTAGTATACCTCTTTTTATTGTGGAGATACTTATAGGAAAAATCAATCCACATTTAAAAGTAAAGTCTGCACAAACCATTGTGGTATCTGCATTTCGTACTATATTATTCCTATGCGGGATTAAGAAAACCATACTGGGCCTTGAAAATATTCCAAAGGATGAAGCTGTTTTGTATGTCTCAAACCACCGCAGTTATTTTGATATTTTAATCGGCTATACATCGGTACCAAATTTAACTGGTTTTGTTGCTAAAAAAGAAATGGCCCATATTCCTTTTATCAGTTGGTGGATGCGCTTTCTAAACTGCCTGTTTTTAGACAGGGATAATGTACGGGAAGGCCTTAAAACCATTTTAGAAGGTGTCGAACTCATCAAAAAGGGATACTCTGTATTCATATCCCCCGAAGGAACAAGAAGTCAAACTAAGGATATGCTCCCCTTTAAGGAAGGAAGTCTTAAAATGGCTGAAAAAACCGGATGTGCCATCATCCCCGTATCCATTAACAATACAGATAATGTATTTGAAAATCATGTCCCCTGGATTAAAAGGGCCCATGTAATCATTGAATTTGGCAAGCCTGTATATCCGGGTGACCTGGATAAAGGAACCCGTAAATTCATCGGATCCTATGTACAGGACATTATCCGGGATACCCTGAATAGAAATGCACAATTGGTGCAATTCTAAGGCTTGAACTTTTAAATAAATAATGATACAATATTACCACTGTATTAATGAGGGAAGGAGGTACATACATGAAACCCATTGTAATTATTCTGTTGATTGTTTTGGCTGTCGTAATCGGGGCACTGATTTTTTTAGTGATTTACGGAAGGAAACTTCAGAAGAAATCAGAAGCATCACAGGCACAGATGAAAGCCGGTGCACAGACAGTCTCAATTTTAGTTATAGATAAAAAGCGCATGAAACTTAAGGAAGCAAATCTTCCGAAAATTGTTTTAGATCAAACGCCAAGATATCTTCGCGGATCCAAGGTGCCTATCGTAAAGGCAAAAATCGGGCCTAAAATTATGACACTAATGTGTGAGGAAAAGGTTTTTGATTTAATCCCCATAAAAAAGGAAGTCAAGGCAGTTATGAATGGCATCTACATTATGGATGTAAAGGGAATGCGCTCTAACTTAGATATAAAACCGGTAAAACAAAAATTCTTCCAAAGAATTAAAACCAATCTAATCAATAAAACGAGATCATAATAAATTAAGATTATAATAAATGATGATAGTTAGATTAAGAGGTTATAGCAAAAATAATATTAATTGTCGGTGTCACTTCACAGATAACACCCATTAATATAAACTTTACTATAGCCTCTATTTTATTTTTATTGTAATTATTGTAATTTTTTAAAAATAGTAAAATTATTCCGGTAACACAAAAACCTCTAAAATATCCCAGTAAAATTAATTCTGTTTCCTGGAACTTATTTTTAATTGTATCTGGCAGTCCGATATAAATGCATAATTAATATCCAACCCATAATTGATATCCACTATGATTTTATCTGCTTCTTCCGTAACATTAATCTGTGTGGTATATATTCCGACCTGAAGCTCGCCATACGGTGTCTGGTAATAGGTTGTATTCTTGGTATTCTCCTGAAAGACCATATGCACGTTGTTAGCGCCTCTTTTAATAATATCAATTTGTTTCTCTGTTATTTTAATCGTGCAGCTTGTGATGCCAACCATGTCTTCCAGAATTTCTTCATATACAACATAGTGCTTACCATTACGGATATAATATTCACCTACTGATATAACTTCTACTGCTTCTTCTTTGTCCAATTCATATTGAAGACCGGATATTGACACCAATACATCTTTTTTCATATTTATACCCATTGCATACCGCAGACCTGCTTGCGGTACTGCCACAAATAGAACAGGTTGAAAGAATCTATAAGTGGCATCCTTTCAATATTTAATTTTCTTTCAACCTTACTCCCATCGCGCGCCCTGGCATTACGCTGTCTCCATGTGCATTAAATTAACATATTGTATCAGCAAAACTTTCTATGTTAACATCTCTTGTTTCTACCACTTCACAGGGCAGAATGGTATTTGCAAATTTTTGGAACTTTTCAGCTCCGTCACTAACATAAAATTTATGGTCTGCTGCCGGGTTTGTACTCTCTAAACCTTTACATGCCAAAACTTCCTTCAATGTTCTTGCCGTCTCAAAAGCAGGATTCACCAAGGTTACCTTATCACCGACAACAGAACCTATGGTATGCCTGATTAACGGGTAATGTGTGCAGCCAAGCACCAGGGTATCAATATCATAGTCCTGTAGTTCACTCATATATCTTTTCGCAACTTCCACCGTAACAGGGTCGGAGAGCCAGCCTTCCTCCACCAAGGGTACAAAAAGCGGACAGGCTTTTCCATAAACTTTGACATTCGGATTGGTTTTGCTTAAAAAAGAATTATATATGCCGCTGTTTATGGTACCTTCCGTACCGATAATTCCAATATTGCCATTCTTCGTAGTCTCTGCCGCAACTTTGGCTCCCGGCTTTACCACTCCGATTACCGGAATGGATACTTCAGCAGATACAGCCTCTAAGGCAAAGGCACTTGCCGTATTACAGGCGATTACGATTGCTTTCACATTTTTTGTCTGCAGAAATTTCATAATTTGCCTGGAATACGTTATTATCGTTTGTTTTGATTTACTGCCATAAGGTACTCTGGCAGTATCACCAAAATATATAATTGTTTCATTCGGAATCTGCCTCATAATTTCCCGGGCTACAGTTAATCCACCGATACCGGAGTCAAAAACTCCAATAGGAGCGTTATTGGACATTTCCTTCGCCTCCTGATTCTAAAGCCCTGGCAAATGCCAATTGTATTAATTTTTCAACTAACTGCGGCTTACCGATGCCTTTTGCCTCCCATAACATTGGATACATACTGATACCGGTAAAACCTGGCAAAGTATTAATCTCGTTAAAGATAACTTCCCCTGTTTCCCTGTCTACAAAAAAGTCTACCCTGGATAGTCCATATCCATCCACCGCTTTAAAGATCTTAACGGCATAATCCCTTATAATTTCTGCCGCACGTCCAGGCAAATCCGGGGATAGTATAGTTTTGGAAGCTTCGTTATTATATTTGGCATCATAATCGTAAAAATCTGCGGCTGCTATAATTTCACCCACACCGGATGCTTTTGGTTCATTACCTCCAAGAACCGCACATTCCACTTCCCTGCCGTTAATGGTTTCTTCCACTAAAATTTTCCTATCATGTTCTGCCGCCGTATGTAATCCTTTTATTAGTTCATCCCTGTTATGGGCCTTTGAAACTCCTCTTGAAGATCCGGCGTTGGAGGGCTTAATAAACACAGGATAATCCAGTTTTTGTTCCACTTTTTCAACAGCATTGTTAATCTGTTCTAATTCTTTCCTAACAACTGCAACATAATTTGCCTGTCTGATTCCCAATTCATCTACTATTATTTTCGTAAATAATTTATCCATGGAAATACCGGAGGAAACAACACCACACCCAACATAAGGAATCCTTGCTAATTCAAAAAGTCCCTGAACGGTTCCATCCTCACCGAAAAGCCCATGAAGTGCAGGAAATACTACGTCAATTTTTTCCATTGAAACCTTATTTCCCTCAAGAAATAAAACTGCTTTCTGGGTAGCATCAGGTGAAATAACAGCAGTAACCATTCCTTTTTTCCAATTTCCGGATATAACATCTTCTACGTTATCTACCTTAATCCACTTTCCGGCTTTCGTTATTCCAATTATAATGATCCGGTATAAATCCGTATTAATATTTTTAATTATATTCGTTGCTGAAATACAAGATACTTCATGCTCTGAGGATTGGCCCCCGAACAATACGGCAACTGTTTTTTTATTCATAATAATGTATCCTTTCTTTATAACCAAAAGTTATATTTTTCAAAGTTGGCTTTCATTTGTTATTTAAATAAGGTTACAAATTAAATAAGTATTAAGCTCTTCCCAAACTATTTTATCTTCCTAATGCAAGCCTCGGCCTTGTTATAAAATATAAATTATTTTTTGAGTTAGTTTCATCTCTTGCATAAATACAGTATAGTAGATACCACACATATACTATATCTATTAAAAACTTGAATACTTTATTCATTTTACTATTTATTTCATCAACATTCAATAGGTTTTACAAATACATAACTTATTTTTAAATTAACCCGCTTCGCCAAACCTCGCTGCGGCTTAGCGCGGTATAGCAACATGGCTGGATAGTAACATAAATTCCAATATTATTACAGTTTGCAATTTAATTTTGGAATTTATTGATATTTAATACAGATGTTTAGATATCCATATTATGGCAATAATTTATTTAGGTTATATTTTCTGAGGAAAGCCTGTCCTTATTTTGGCCTGCTTTGCAGGCAGATCGGAGATTTATGAAATATCAAAGTTATTACAACGTGCCATTTTTACATAAGAGTACCCGCCGGATAGATTATTTTTACCGTAGTATGTTTTACTTTTGTCTTTTGCTAATTATTATTTCTTTATTATTATTTAAAACATTTAATTCCAGCGCGAAAGAGGAACACCTTCAGGAAGGTATTGCATCGGAAATTATCCGGTTTCATGTTATTGCCAACAGCGATTCTGCCGGAGACCAGGCTTTAAAATTAGTAGTGAAGGAAGCCCTGACAGACGCACTCAGGCCTAAATTAGAAAATGCTAAAAATATCAAAGAAGCAAGAGCTCTATTAAAAAATAATTTAAGTCAAATGGAATCCATATCCAATAAAATTATTAAAGAAAACGGTTATAAATATACAACTACTGCCACCATTGAAAGGGGATATTTCCCATTAAAGGTATATGGGGATTTATCGCTGCCGCCCGGTGAATACGAAGCAGTCCGTGTGGAACTTGGTTCTGCTTCCGGACAAAATTGGTGGTGTATTATGTTTCCGCCTTTGTGTTTCGTGGATGCAACCTACAGTGTGGTTCCTGATTCTTCCAGGGAACAGCTAAAATATTTATTGACAGATGAAGAGTATCACGCCGTATTTTCTAAGGATGACACTAAAATTAAAGTTAAACTAAAGATTTTGTCCTTGTTAAAAGATGTATTTAAAGAATAGGGTGAAGCCTGCTATTGCAAATATTGACTTCAATGTTTATAATCATAATAAATACATATTCGACAAACAGGAGTACCTATGAATTCAATTAAATTAAAAGCCCACGCAAAAATAAATTTAGGCCTTGATGTGGTAAGGAAACGGGAGGATGGTTACCATGAGGTCCGTATGATTATGCAGACCATAGGCCTTTATGATAAACTAACCATCAACCGTACCAATAATTCCTCCATCGTAATGAATACGAACCTTCATTTTCTGCCCACAGATGAAAATAATCTTGTTTATAAAGCGATTGCTTTAGTTAAGAAAGAATATCACATTGAGCAGGGTGTTTATGTTAATCTGGAGAAAAAAATACCAGTGGCAGCCGGTATGGCCGGAGGCAGTACGGATGCTGCTACTGCCCTGTATGGAATGAACCGACTCTTTGAATTGCATTTAACCAAAGCACAATTAATGAATTTAGGCCTCCGTCTGGGAGCAGATGTTCCCTTTTGTATTATGAGGGGAACTGTACTTTCTGAGGGAATCGGCGAAGTACTGACCCCATTGCCTCCATTTCCCCCCTGCCAGGTTTTAATCGTAAAACCTAGCATCAGCGTATCCACCAAATATGTTTACGAAAACCTCAAATTGGATGACAGCACAAAACACCCTGATATAGATGGTATCCTTGCCTGTATTAAAAACAAGGATCTTAACAGTGCGGTCCAGCTATTCGGAAATATACTTGAAGCCGTAACGGAAAAGGAATATCCCATTATTAGTGATATCAAGGAAAAAATGTTAGAATCCGGTGCTATGGGTTCTTTAATGAGCGGAAGCGGTCCTGCCGTATTCGGAATATTTGATGATATAAAAAAAGCAGAAAAAGCGTTCTATAACTTTAAAGTCAGTGATTTAGGGAAACAGGTATTTCTCACTGATTTATATCATCCCTACTATTAAGTTTTTTAAAAACCTCTCCGATAATTACCATATATAGTTAAACTATAATTCTACCAAGGAGGGTGTATGTCATGGATGTAAATGGAGTTACTGCTGCTTCTGCCGCATATGGAAGCGCAAAATCTAACCAGGCAAAGAGTAAGGATATAACCAGTAAAACCGCTGACCAAAATAATCAAAACACGCCATCTGCCGTATATGAAAAAAATACGGAAGAGGACACCAGAAAAGCTGTATACAAACAGGATACGGCAACCATCTCCCAGTTAAAAGCAGAGGCTGATAAAAGAACCCGGCAACTAAGGGACTTAGTTGAAAAGATGCTGTTAAAACAAGGACAGACTTTTGATGAATCAACTATGTATCAGATGTTAAGGGAAGGCAAAGTACCTGTTGATGCTGAAACGGCGGAACAGGCTAAGAAAGATATAGCCGAAGACGGCTACTGGGGGGTGAATCAGACTTCCGACCGTTTAGTCTCTTTTGCCAAAGCCTTAACAGGCGGTGATCCGGATAAAATAGATGAAATGATTGATGCCGTTAAAAAGGGGTTTAAAGAAGCAACTAAAACCTGGGGCGGTGATTTACCGGATATTTGCAAGCAGACCCTCGATAGTACCTTAGATAAGCTGGAAGAATGGAGAAAATCCACAACAAATCCCGATTCCCCCGCTGCGGATTAACAATCCCAAACTTATAGGCCCTGCCATAAATATGGAACTTAATCTGCATACCATATTTATAGCAGAGCCTAATTAATTTGATATAATAATGCTATTATGTATGTTATATCAATCTGTCTACCTTTTTCAAAATAATCAGCTTATCACCGATTTTCAGGTTATTATCTTCTAAACCGTTGAGTTCCCTGATTTTATCCACCGTTGTATAATATTTCTTTGCAATATTCCACAGGCTATCCTGGCCTTTCACAACATATCCTACAATGCTTGGCATATTCTGCAATTTTTCGTAGTCTAAGTCATAAGCTTCTATATCCGTAATGATAGGTTCCGTTATGGAATCAAATACAATGGCATTTAACCCGATGCCTGCCTTTACTTCTATTTCTTCGCCGTCAAGCATCATGACGCTAAGCTGTTCTAATGCCGGTTTTACATGATAAATACTGGTAGGTTTAATCCCTTTTGCTTCAATCGTTTGGGTGAACGGTATCATTCCTTTGATGGAATTAAGAGGTTTATTATCATCCGCACAGATATAGAGAATCTGTACTTCTAAAACACCATTTACTTCTAAACCGTTTTCTACCTGTTCAATATCATCCACTTTAATTTCACCGGCTGCATGGCAGACCTGTAATATTTCAGGCTGGCTGCCTGTAATCTTAACCCGGTCATTTACCCGTACTTTGCTGTTATTCTTAACTAAAAGATTCTCATAATGAGCATCTTTTATAATAGGAACCAATTCTTTTACCGGAGAATACACATCATTTAATAATTCCAGTTCTTCTTCGTCATACATCTTAATTCCCATTTCAATTACAACTTCCACATCAATAATTCTTTCTTCACCATCTGCGTCCGGCATTACTTCCAGGCTTTTACTTACGATGGAGAAATCGATATTATCAACCATGTCTTCCGTACATCCATTGCAATCAACAGTAGTACTAAATGGCAATTCTGTCTCAAAATATTCTACCGGATTATCTTCATTTTCACTGGCATATAATATAAATACCAGTATTTCACCTTTTACCGAAAATTTATTATCCAGCAATCGTACCTCAGGATTTCTAAGTTCAAGTTCACTGTATAATATTTCTGATATATTTCCTTTGTTGGACGGCAGGTGCACCTGATCTTTTACGCGGTAGGTATCTTTTTTATCCACTGCAATATCAGTTACCGTGATATTCTTATTCACATATTGAATATCTTCGTCACCCTCTATAGAAACTGCTGTAGCCTCATCATATAATTCTTCTACCAGAACTGTGAGCTTTACAATTGCTTTTACATTGATTTTTCTGGAATTTATTAATCCGGGTGTCAGATCTTCTAATTCCCAATTAATGATAGCTTCATCACCAGCGCAGGCTTCATCCAGGTGAATCACTTCGTCGAATGGCACTTCGCCTGACATATTATGTACCGGCCTGGTATTCTCATCACTCAAATATAACATATTAAAGTAAAGAGCGCCCTTTACCATCAATTTGCCATTTAACATTTTAACATCATTAATTTTAATAGCGCCCTGTTCTTTAATAATTTTATAGATGTCCGGTTTCACATCGGGAACATTAAAATCATCATCTAGCGTAAGCTGAAGGCTGCTTTGACATTTCAATTTATTCATGTGAACATTTTTCTTAATCAGCTCCACAAAAAATCCCTCCTTGTCTTATATCATATCATATTCGGAAGGCCTATTTTTTATGAATAAAGAATTCTAAGCAGGAACAAAAAGTTTGCCCCGTTAAACTCTTTGGCCGGGCATGTCGGCAATACAGACATAATTCTTTTCGTGCGCTTGTGCTTCATGCGCATCCCCCGGAGCTTTTTTATCTCATAGGGGAACTTTCCTATGAGACAGGAAAGAGTCTGGCTTGCCAGACTCTAGCGCTGACGCGCTGTCACTTCAGTGACAAATTTCTCTTGCACGTCATGCGCATCCCCCGGAGGGTTTTTATCTCATAGGGGAACTTTCCTATGAGATAAAAAAGCTCCAATTTATTTAACATAAATTGAAGCATATCTTTATCTTAAGTTATTAAAATTTAACACAACATCATCTGCACATCTTTTGTTAATACATCTGCATAACTAAATGACATGGTCTTTACTGAATCACTTCCGCCGTCGTCAATCTGTATAAGAAAAATACTGGGATAAGTTTGAGTAATAATGCCTTCTGTTATATCCATTTTATTTCTGCCTTTATTCGCCTTAATCTTTACTCTGCTTCCTACGTGACTTATTATTTCCCTACGAACCTTGCTAACATCTGCCTGTTTCATCATAATAATAGCCTCCTTAAAGGGTAGTACAACTTTATATTAGGATTATTGGAATCAAATTCCTGACTCCAACTCTCTGGACATAAGTTTCGAAATTACAGCTATTGTTACTATAACATGTAATTTCCAGCCTGTCAACAAATATTCAGACAACTTAAAGATTTTGAGCGACTTGTATATAAAAAAGAAGCCAAACAGGATTGTAATTTATTGCAAAATATTGTAATCATTTTAATAATTCAATAATTGCGAAATATTTATATGGCTATTATGCACAATTTTTTTACACATATCACCCATTATTTATTAGGTTTACTATATTTAAATAATTTTTTAGCTTTTGAGGTTTTATTTATCAATAATTTCGTACAAAAGCAAAAATTCTATATTTTTTACATTTAATGACAAAAACAGCCTGAAAATAGCAACATAAACTTTTCCAGACTGTTTAACTTAATTTTTTTATTGAAATACTACGCTTTTGTCAATAAACTCCGTTTTTACTACAACATAAGGGTATGTAATTGCATTTATTACTTTATCCGTTTCTGAAGGACCTACCAGATTTGTATCAATATAAACTGCATTTGAGGTCAAAAATAATTCATCTACCGAAATGCTGTAACCTCCTGTGGGTTGTTCTCCATATCCTACTACAATATACAAATTGTCTGCGTTAGAATAAGACATTTTGAAGGGCTCTTTTTTCTTCTCGTTAATTATCTGCATCAGCTGTTCCGGAACATCTGCATCTTCTACTACGGTAAATTCCAAATCCTTAATTTTCTTAATATCGGTGTTTTCAGACTTACACCCGGTAAATAGTAAACCACTTCCTATGACTCCCAACAGAAGCAATATAATCCTAAGCGTTCGCATCTTAGCCTCCATAGAATTTCCTTAATTTATTCTATGTTGGAAGTCCTAAAATATGCAAGAAGTACATATATTCTACCCCGATTAGTTGTTATAAGTTCAGCCTTGTGGCTAAATTGTAACAACTGATACAAGGAAATTATGCAGAATGCATAATTTCGCACACATATGTCTCGGGTTTCCTATGACTTTCGCTCCGTCCACAAAAAATACCTCATGGTATTATAGGCTGAGCTGTAACGATTAGTCTGTATCAGGAAAATTATATTTAACATCCTCTCCATCATCTTTAATTTCTACCGTATAAGTTTTTGTCTGATGTCCGGTTTGAATTAAAGTAATATAATGAGTACCCGTTTCCTTTGGAAAACTAATCGGTACGGTACCTTTAAACTGTCCGTCAAAGTATGCATTAGCACCTTCGGGTTCCTGTATATATATATTTTCCTCCGCTTTGACTTCTTCGTAGTTCGGATTATTATTCTCACTACTGCCGTCTTTCGTATCATCCTCCGCAGCAGAATTATCTTTTGTGCTGCTGTTTTCATTATTTGCAGGATTTTCCTGGGTATTCTGATTTTCAGAATCAGCATTGTTTCCTGCATTTTCTGATTCAACTAAATTTATAGATACCGTTTTCGCTGGTTCTTCTATATCTAATTTACCGGAATACGTAGTATAACCTCCCAGTGCAACCTTTAACGTATGTTCACCATATTTCAAATCGATTGCCTTACCGTAATCAGCAAGTTCATCGTCAATATATAAATCTGCACCGTCCGGTATTATTTCAAACTTCACTCTACCCTTTAATACCGGAGGTAATTTAAACTCCCCCATATTAAGAACGGCTTCCTCAAAGGGCAGTACTTCTAAATGTTTGGTGCCTTTTAAGCTGCCTTTTTCCATAGTGATTTTATAATTTCCTTCTTGTATGGTAACCGACATATCAGAAATTACCGGCAATATCTCCTTATTTCCTATATACACCATACCGCCTATGAAGTCTGCATAATCTTCAAAACGAATGCTTCCATGCCCTTTGGTAACAAGAATAGACCAGGCTTCCCTGTTATAACCTTTTACAATAAGTTCATCCTCTGGATCTAAATCTTTCATATTCAGTAGTTTTCCGTCTTTCACTATTACCAGATCCATAGAATATTTATACTTTGAATCTACAATTGAAAAACTTCCTTGTGTATCATCCATACTCCATTTAGTAACGCCTTTATACTCCCAGGCCTTGTTAGAAATCTGAAGCTTAGTAAGCACGGATGTATCTCTGTCATAATAAGCATCTACCATTTCTCCCGGGTTTAACTGGGAATCAGCAATTACCTTTTCATATTTATCTATAATATTAGTACCACCGGTATATTCAAGTATTATATCTTGTCCACTTTCTGTGTCTAACAGGGTCATTGTACCAGATCCCATATCAACTTCCTTAAGTACTGCCAGTACCGGTACGCTTATTTCCTTCTCATCACTCGTATCTCCACTTTGAACTATGTGACCGGAATTCGTTTCTTTTGAGGGGTTTCCTGCTGTAACGGATAAAGCCATTGCTATTAATATGATGAAAAAAGCACCAAATAATAAGAATGGAACGAGACCTTTTATATTTTTCTTATGTTCTCCATACTTTTTTTTCTTATCGTCCAATGGTTAACCTCACTTTAAGGATATCTTAAAGAGTCTGGTGCAGATCGGCAGATTTATGAATTACGTTGAACTCATAGAATCTCCGCCCATCGCACACATCCCTTTACCAGTAATTTTATTATAGTCTATTTTGAATTGTTAAGCAACCATTTACTTTAACTCCCATGTGCTTATTCAGTTATTGTTGTTGATAAACAATCCAGAAATTGCTTCTTTCGCTCCATTTGTTCCTGTATTCCGATTAATTTTTGTATATTACGCTGAGGCACCCAGGATTTCTTACCATTATAATAAAAGTTGGTAATCTTCCAAAACTTTTCAGGATATAGAAGTAATAAATAAAGAAGTTTTAATTCATCCTTATCAACCGCCAAAATACGGGAATAATTATCTAAAATCATACTTCCGATATCAAGGTCCCAATCATTTTTCTCCATAACCTTGCGCATAAACTGGTATAAATCTGTAATTTGTACGCCAATACAGGCCCTGTCGAAATTAGTAGTTGCCATATTGGCTTTTATACTTCCCCTTAAGGCTGCCGCGGATAAAGATTCATCATTGCTATAGGTTTTCCAATTTGTTAAACTTATTTGGTTTGACTTTAACATAATGACATTATGATAAGTATAATTGCCGTGGCAAATATACCTGTGTTCCAACGCTTCTTTCATAAGTGCCGGATAATTGGATTCACCAAGTATTCTGGTCGCTTCCTGTGACTGTTCATAAAAATTATCATAACAATTCAAATAACATAATTCAAATTCGTTTTTTTTTCTTTTATCCCGTATGTAACTTCTGACCCGCTTTAGTTCCCGGTTTCTTTTATCGAAAACCTCCATTAAATCAACATAATAATTATGCAGTAACTGTTCTTCCGTTAATGGAACTTCACGCAATAAGGTATGCAGTATTGCCAAATTAACGGTGGCATCCGCAACATCGGCTTCATCCCTTAAATTACATTCTTCTCCCGGAAACCAATTTTTTAAAACATATTTATTTCCCGCACTATCTTCGGTTATAATTTCATTGGAATAATTCTTAACATACAAATCTACATAAGGGTAATCCTGGACGGTCAAATACTCCAGCATCGTATTCTCGAAGTCAATGCGGCTTTTTGAACTCTCTAAGCTTTTCAATAGCTTGAGTCCCTTATCTGTCTCTAAAATAAATGCCCCCCTGATTCTGTATGTATTGTAGATTTTTATATTATATTGTCTAAATAATTCTAGATTTCTATCCTCCATAGGAAAGCCTCCTGACCCAAACTATTGCACCGCTACATAGGGGTGTCTCTTTTAATCCTATGATAAAGGATTCCAATTCATGACAGGAAACGGAGGGATTTTTTGTTAAAAATCGGAGGTTTTCTTGCATCCTATGGAGTAATTTTTTTATTAGGAAGTATTAATTTATGACTTTATTATGAATATCTTTATCCATGTATGAAATGATTTTTGTAACTATTCAGTACCCCGGGAAATTCGTAGAATTCCGAATTAAACGGCTCTAAAATATACCATCTTTAATTTTATCTTAAGTGTTTTCTTGCCATATCCATTAAGGTCTGTTTTTCATTGAGATTGGGGTTTTCCAAAACCCGTTCAAGCATCCAGTCCAGGGTGTCCCCCATCGCTTTACCAGGCTTATGGCCGATCTTAATTAAATCCTTTCCGTTTATTTTTAGCATCTTAAGATTCACGCATTCCTCATTAGCCTGGATTTCCCTAAAAAGAACTTTTGCCTGGGATAAATTTTTTAATTTAGCTTCCCAGGTTAGAGGATTCTGGGCTAAAGTATCTGCTATTTTCACTTCAAATAATAAATCCATGATATCAATTCCGATTTTATTGACTGCTCTCCTCATGCTCTGGGGGGTTAGGGTGAATTGGTAATCGTGCCATTTTATTAACCGAACAACCAAATCAATAGTTTCATTGTCAAACTTGAGTCTTCTTAAGATATTCTTAGCAGCTTCCGCACCTTTCTCAGGGTGAGTGTAAAAATGATCTCCCTCATTATCAGTCGTCTTACAGTTCGGTTTTTCAATATCATGAAGTAACATGGTCCAGCGCAATATCAGCGTTTCTTTTTGATTAAAGCCAGCTCTTTGATTGAGATTATTATAATCATCCGGTTGCACTGGAATACCGGCTTCTTTCAATAGAGGAACCCACGGGGTCCCTGCCCGTTCCATTGCATTGATCGTATGAATTCCAACGGAATAAAGATGGTGGGGATTATTTTGTTCTGTATTCATCATGGCATCAAACTCCGGCAGTATAATTTTTGTAATCCCTGCCTTATATGCATCGATTAATTTATTCGGATGGGGGGATAAGATAAGCTTATTCAGTTCCACCCGAATCCTCTCGGCACTGATTACTATAAGGTTCCCTGCCTTCTTCACAACTGCCTTCAGGGTCTCTTCCTCTATTTCAAATCCAAGTTGGGCAGAAAAACGGATAGCCCTCAATATACGCAGGGCATCTTCATCAAATCGTTCTGCAGCACTTCCGACACAGCGGATAACACCTTTTTGCAGGTCAATTAGTCCTTCAAATGCATCTACTAATCCTTTTTGATTATTATAAGCCATCGCATTTATGGTGAAGTCCCGTCTTTTTAGGTCTTCAACCAAATCCACCGTAAATTCAACGCTTTTAGGCCGCCTGTTATCTTCATATTCCCCGTCAATCCGGTATGTTGTTACTTCATACCCTTCCTTATCAAGCATTACTGTAACAGTTCCATGCTGTATTCCGGTATCTATGGTTCTGCGAAATATTTTCTTAACTTCAAGGGGTTGGGCAGAAGTAGTGATATCCCAGTCTTCCGGTTCCCTGCCCAGCATAGAATCCCGGATGCAGCCGCCAACTGCATATGCTTCATATCCATGCAGTATTAATTCATCTATAATATAATTTACCTTCTGTGGTAACTGTATCTTCATGACAAATCCTTCCTAAGAACAAAATTCGTTTTTTATATTATATCCGAAGTTTTGCAGTATAACAATGATTTTTGTGAATCTATGTATTCCCTCTACTCATCCGGGTTATTCATATTTGTATAATATACGTTGTACTAGTTTTCAATCTTATCTTTATCTATTGCCAGGTCATCTTCTTTGATAATCTGCTTACCAACCAGATTATATGCTAAGCCCATTGTTAAAAATGCGGCAGCATATAAAATAAAAGAGTACATTGATACGAATATATACGAAAATTCTCTATCCCTAAATTGGCCGAAACAGCCTGCTTATCCCCTTCTCAGTTAACCCGGATATTCAAATAGGACCTCAATTAATTTGATTCAACGGATAAGTTACCTTCCGGTTTATCAAGTTTATTTTCAAAATTAATGGTGAGGGGTGTAATGGATATATAACCCTTTCTCACATAATCCACATCTGTACCGGCTTCCAAAACACCAACCGCCTCCGATACGGGAAAATAGTACCATTCTTTTTCTTTGGAAGCATATTTATTAAAACGAAATGGATATTGTGAATGTCCGGATAAAGGAGCTTGGGTAATTCCCTTAAATTCTTCCATCGGACAGGAAGGGACGTTAACATTCCAAATGGTTCCAGGGTTATGATTATTTTTTATAAAATCTTTTACAATGTTAATAATAAAATGTCGGCAGATGTCATAAGATGACCCGTCCAGGGAAAATGCCATGGACGGTATCCCATAGAACATTCCCTCTATGGCACCCGATACCGTTCCCGAATAGATTACATCCTGTCCGAAATTAGGACCTGCATTAATTCCCGAAACAATGAGATCCGGTTTAACCGGTAATAAATCCTCTATCCCGAGCCTTACGCAGTCTGCTGGGTTTCCGCTGGCACTATAAGCTTTCTTAACCCCTGCCGGATATTCTACTTCTTTTACCACTAACGGCTCATGTACGGTTATTCCATGGGATACTGCACTTCTTTGTCCGCTGGGCGCAACTACAACTATCTCACCGATTTCACTTAAGATTTCTGTCAAGGTGATAATTCCCCCGGCAAATATACCATCATCATTGGTTATAAGTATGTTCATTTTTATACCCATTGCATACCGCAAGCTTGCTTGCCATATCGCCACAATATAACAATGTGAAACAAGTTTCACAGGTTGAAAGAATCCATAAGTGGCATCCTTCCAATATTTAAATTTTCTTTCAACCTTTAGGTTCCTTTAAAAATAAGATGATTTCCATTACAATTTAGAAATCATCTTATTCTAAAAGCTAATTACTGATTTCTGTATGTTTTAATAAGCTTTACCCCAATAAACCATGGATTTTGCTTTTTTGCCGCAGCATACACAGGTGTCTGCGATTTGTTCCTGCTCAAAAGGTATACAGCGGGAAGTTGCACCAGTCTGCTCTTTAATAGTATCTTCGCAGGCTCTGTCACCACACCACATAGCCTTAACAAATCCAGGTTTAGCCGCAACCGCTTCTTTGAATTCATCGAAACCGGAAGCGCTGCAGGTATGGGTATCACGATGATTCCTTGCTCTCTCAAGCATCTCTTTTTGCATAGTATCAAGAACTTCTGCAACCGTCCCATCTAAATTATCAAGGGTGACAGCAATTTTTTCCCTGGTATCGCGGCGTACAATAACTGCCTGGTTTGCTTCTATATCCTTCGGTCCGATTTCAATACGGATTGGAATACCGCGCATTTCCTGTTCACTGAATTTCCAGCCCGGACTCTTATCAGAATCATCCACCTTTACACGGAAAGCTCCCAGTTTACTTTTAAGTTCAGCTGCTTTCAAAAGGACACCTTCCTTATGCTGGGCAATCGGAACGATCATAACCTGGGTAGGAGCAATTTTAGGAGGCAGCACTAAACCGCTGTCATCCCCATGAACCATAATAATAGCACCGATGATACGTGTAGATAAACCCCAGGAAGTCTGATGAACATATTGAAGGGTATTATCTTTATCCGTATACTGAATACCAAAAGCATGTGCAAATCCATCCCCGAAATTATGGCTGGTACCGGATTGCAATGCTTTACCGTCATGCATTAACGCTTCGATCGTATAAGTTGCATGAGCACCGGCAAATTTTTCTTTATCCGTTTTTCTTCCCTTAATCATAGGAATCGCCAGAATCTGTTCGCAGAAATCAGAATAAACATTTAACATCTGAATGGTTCTCTCCTCTGCTTCTTCCGCAGTTGCATGTGCCGTATGGCCTTCCTGCCATAAAAACTCCATGGAGCGAAGAAACGGTCTGGTAGTTTTTTCCCAACGGACAACCGAACACCATTGATTATATAATTTAGGCAGATCCCTGTATGACTGCACGATATTTGAATATAAATCACAGAATAAAGTTTCAGACGTAGGTCTGACACATAACCTTTCCTGTAAAGGTTCGAGTCCGCCATGGGTAACCCATGCAACTTCCGGTGCAAACCCTTCTACATGATCCTTCTCTTTCTGTAGAAGACTTTCCGGAATAAACATAGGCAGGTATACATTCTCCACACCAGTCTCCTTAAATCTTCTGTCAAGTTCCTTCTGGACATTCTCCCAAATCGCATATCCATTGGGTCTTAAAATCATGCAACCCCTTACACTGGAGTAGTCAATTAATTCCGCTTTCTTAACCACATCCGTATACCACTGTGCAAAATCCTCTTCCATTGAGGTAATCGCCTCAACTAACTTCTTTTCCTTAGCCATAACGCTCTCTCCTTTCGATATCAGGTACTCCCGGAAACTCTCTCAGCCTGTTTTTACTGATATTTTAGATGCTGTCAATGAAAATGTCATAATCTATTTCCAGCATCTAAAATATCTACAATACACTGAAAAGCTTCCGAATTATACCCTTATATTGATACAATTTAATCAAAATGGATTTATGAAGGCAATAAAAAAAGCCTTTCATCCACAAGGGACCGAAAGACCTCGGCGGTACCACCCTAATTAACTGCTTTCTGCAGTTCTCTTTCCAGCCGTTAACGCCGGTTCTACGCCGTATTTTCATACAGTGCTCCAAGGCAGGTTCTATAAAGTTATCCTGAGAATCTCTCACCTGTCAATTCTCTCTCTGGGAGGACAATGTTCATATACTATTCCTTATCAACGCTTTTATAATGTTGATTTTATGCTACATCCTGTATTTTGTCAAGTACAATCACCTTACTTTACAGCTAAATTTAAGTGATGTTTATATTCTTTTACTATGGTAGTAATGATTACTAATCCTAATGGACCTAATAAGAATCCCGGAATTCCAAATATTTTTACTCCGATATACATAGACATTAAGGTGTAAATGGGTTTTATGCCTATACGGTTGCCTAATAATTTTGGTTCTAAAAACTGTCTGATAATCTGGCAGCCTAAATATAATGTCAAAAGGACTGCTGCTGAATACAGATTATGATTAAATAATGCTGAAATTCCCCATGGAACGAGTATAAGACCGCTTCCTAAGATTGGGAAAGCATCGAAAACACCGATTCCAATACCAATAATTAATGCATATTTGTTATTGATTAATAATAAACCCAAGGAGCATAAAATTGTAATGAATATCATCATAATAGCCTGGGTTCTTAGATATGCAATTCCCATTTCTGACAGTTTACTTGTTACCAGATGGATGTCCGGATAGAAAACCGAACTTTTAAAACTGTTGCCATACTGCTCCTCATCCTTAATTAACAAAAGAATGGAGACTAATATAATCAATAAAATACCAGCAATACCAATAAGCCCTATCATGATATTTAAGCTTTGGGAAGTTATAACCGGCATAATTTTTGTTTTTACTATACTTAGCATTCCATCCATACTGCTGTAAAAATAGCTCCGCATGGTACCAAGCTGAATTCCAAAAAAAGCATCGCAGCCATCGCAGAATCGATCCACATGCCCTCCTAAAATTGATAAATAGATTGGCATATTACGTAGTAATATCGTTAATTGCTGTAAAAAAATACCGCATAAATGATAGAAAGCCCATACAACAGCTGAGCCTAATAAGCTTAAGGATAGGACTCCGCCAATAAGTTTTGGCATATGGATTTTACGGTTTAAAAACCTGACTACAGGTAAAAGTATCCAGGCTATAAAATATGCCAGTACAAACGGAATAAAAAGTGGCAGGATATACTCAAACCCAATATAAACTCCAATAATTGCAGTTATTATTGCATATAATAATTTTGTTTTATTATTTATGTTAATCATAGAATCCTCCCTTCATAAATCGAGTGCTCCCGGAAACTCCCACCGCTGATTTTTTTGATATTTTAGACGCCGTCATAAAATTTTATTTTAAGGAAAAATAAAGAGTAATTACATAAGCTGTAATTACTCTTTAACTGTATTGTCTGTAAAATATAAATTTGTATGTTAGGTGATTCCTTCATAGATTGCAAAAGAATGGGTTACCAATATTATAAGAATGTACCATGTATAATCCGATTCTATCATTTTTTTATTATATTCCTTTATTCAGTATATAAAATACTGAAATAAAAATGATTTATCAGCTTAAAACAATCGGTATAAATGGTACATCTGCCAACAGGGCAGCTTTTACCTGCTCCAAACCACTAAGGATCTTATATTCTTCCCCTGTTTTACTGACAGATATGACAGGTTCTATTGAATCACTGATCTTCTTGAATTCTTCTATCATACCCATCAGGCCACTAATTTCTTCCTTATCTACCGTACCTGGATATAATCCCTTAGGTGATATAAGAATTCTGTTAATCCCCTGATTGCCATCTTCATAAACCGTTTTCTCTTTCATTGCAGCCTCAAACTTTTTCGCTTCCAGCATAATTACGGAGGCTATTTTCTCAGGTGTGGAGCATGTACTATCAATGACTAAATTATAATTGGTAAAATCAAAATAACTTAAGTTATACATATCTTTATATCTTTTATCTTCCGTTTCAGCTCTTGCGGCAAGCATTTCCTTTGCTTCTGAAAGGGAAGAATACCTCTCTTCTTTACCTCTGTTATCATTCATAACCCGTTCTGCTGCAACATCAAGACTTACTGATAAAAATACTTTAAAAGACTGCTCAACAAAATGCCAGGCCAGCCTTGAATCAAAAATTATATTTTTATCCCTGTTTTCCCTTGATATTCTGGCTGTTGCATCGTCAATCATCGTATCATACCTTCGGTCACTGCACATTAACTGATTCATTTCCAGGGTAGTAATGTTCATCTCCCTGGCAATTTCACGCTGCACCTTTCCAGTAGAATATATTTCAAAACCATATTTATCTTCTAATATCTTACAAATTGTTGACTTTCCACTTCCTAGATTGCCGGTTATAGTAATATGCATAACGGTCCTCCCTGATTTTATAAACTGCTAAGTATCAGATAAAAACTGATACCGGATTATAAGGTTTATTTTTAGTTATAGTGTTAAACATTATACCACCACCCAGGAAAGACGTAAAGTCTTAAAGAATTTTAGAAACGATTATAATGGATTTTTTCTAAGGGAAGTTTATCTTCCTTATGGGGTTCTTTTTCTTCTCCCGGGTAACCCAGGGCAAGAATACATTCTACTTTGTATTTTTCAGGAATAGCAAGCACTTCTTTTACATAGTAATCCACACTTCCCTGATTTGGGGTAACCCGCTCCCTTACCTGTACCCAACAGGAACCAAGACCGAGGGAATGAGCGGCTAATTGTATCATAATTGCAATAATGGATGCATCCTCTGTCCATATGTCGGCAATTTCTGAATCTGCAATTACGGCAATTCCAAATGCTGCACCGGCTATAAGTTTAGAGCTTGCTCCTCTGGATTCACCCAACTTTTTTAATACCTCTTTATCTGTTACAACGATGAGCTCCCAGGGTTTTAATCCTTTTGAGGACGGAGCCGTTAAAGCGCTCTTTAATATCTCATCTATTTTCTCCTGTTCTATGGCTTTGTCTTGAAATTTGCGTATGCTTCTTCTGGTTTTATATAATTCTAACATATTTTTTCTCCTTTTCTTTCTTGAGTACTCCCGGAAACTCCCTTAACTTATTTTTACTGATATTTTAAATGCTGCCGATAAAATTTTACCTCTATTTTTGCAATAGCCAGAAAATGTCCATAATCTCTATTTAGCATCCAAAATATCTTCAATAACCATACTTTTTCCCAGGACGATTAATTCCCCTCCAAGTGCTTCCACTTCTTCTCTGTTATGAGTTACAACAATCAGGGTTCTGTCTTTTGTTTTACGTTTAATATAATGAATAACCTGCTCCTTTAATTTATCATCCAACCCTTTAAAAGGTTCATCCATGATAATAATATCACTTTCAGCCATAACTGCCCTGACCATTGCTACCCTGCGCTTCATGCCACCGCTCAAATCACGGATCTTTTTATTTTCATAATCCAATAACCCAACCTCGTTAAAATCCTGTTTAATTTGTAATTCAGATACCTTTTTATCACAGACCATTTTTACATTATGAATTGCCCCAACACCTTCACATAAGCGGTCTTCCTGAAATACGGCTGTAATTCTCTTATCCTTTAAACCTTCCAGTATACCGGAATCTGCTTTGACAACCCCCATAATTATATGAATTAAAGTTGTTTTACCAATACCGGAAGGACCCATAATACAGGTTATTTTACCTTCCTTAATCTCCAGATTCACCTGATTTAATACCAGGGTATCTTCATATTGCTTTGTAATATTTCTTAAACATATATTCATAAATTAACTCCTATGATATTATGGTTCATTTTCATGATATTTATATCCAAGGATTCAAATAAGATAACGGCGGCTTTATCGCTCCAGTATTTATGCCTTAAATATATAACGGCGGTAAGTATATATCAGATTAATTTTATGTTGATTTTTAGTCTAAATTACGTCAGTGCATTTTGTATGGAATGTATTAACCGTATGATCGATTTCTCGGATACTATACTAATAAGAATTATGACTAAAGTCCATGCAAACAATTCTTCTGTCATTAAATATATTTTTGTTTCATATAGTTGTTCACCGATGGAGAGTTGTGGATGTCCGATTACTTCCGCTGCAATCCCGGCTTTCCAGCATAGGCCTAATCCTACCGTACTTGCTGATACGAAATAAGGCATAACGGCCGGAAGAAATATGTATCGCATTTTTTTAATGGGTTTCATCCGAAATAATAAAGCCATTTCCAACATTTTATGGTCAGTGCCTAAAAGACCTTGTAATACATTAATATATATAACCGGAATTACCATTAGAAATGAACACAGTATGGAAAGATTCTTAGTCTGGACCCACAATAAAGCTAATATAATAAAGGACGCAACCGGCGTTGCCTGTATGATTTTCATCAGCGGTGAAATAATTTCTTTGAAAATAATATTGCCATAAGATAAAACCGCAAATACGATACCTAAGAAAATGGCAATAAGAAATCCCATTACTATTTTAAAAAATGAGTTAAATATAGACAGCCAAAAAACACTTTTACCGGCCAGACGAAAGAGCGCAAGAATAACCGCAAAGGGAGAGGCTAAAAATATTTCCGTATTTACAAGCATACTGGCAAGCTGCCAAACTGCAATCCAGAAAATAATTGCCATTAACTTATATTTTTTATTGTGAAGGGCTGATTTAATCTGCTCCATACCTGTCACCTTTCCAGCCTTTATCCTGTCTGCTTCCCTAATCTATTATCAGACCAAACTATTCTTCTCTGACTTTATTATTATCCCGGTCAGGATTTACCTGTAGTCAGGACTTATTATCAGGGTACTTTCGAAAAACTCCCACAACCATATGGCTTTTTCTTATTTCATGTAATAAAAACCGTCATCCGGAAGCTTTCCACCTACCGTATCCGGATTCTGTTCCAACAAAGTTTCCAGATAACCACTTATTTTCGCTTTCATTTCCTCCCCCTGGATAGAGGTTATATTGCAATAAGGAAGTGCAGTCTTTGCAGCTGCTGCTTTGAAAATATTAAATTTTTCAATTAACACAGATGCTTCTTCTGTATTACTATTTACATATTGTTCAGAAGTTTCATATTCGGATAAAAAGGTATCCACAGCTTCTTTATTATTTTCTAAAAACTTTTTATTAACTACTATTACACCAGTTACCACGGTACTTTTATTAGCACTGGCTTTATCCCATTCCTTCGCAATGTCTAAGGCAATCCTGATATTTTTATTATTCATCATTACAGTTGTTACATATGGCTGGGGAAGCATGGCAATTGCGTCACTTTTTTCACCTAAAACGGCTGCAACCTCTGTTGCTTCCGATTTATATTCAATAGTAACATCTTTGGTTGGGTCAATTCCATAAGATGACAATAGATAATTTAAAGTATATTCCGGAGTGGTGCCCTTACCGGTGGAGTAAATCGTTTTCCCTTTTAGGTCCCCAACACTGTTAATCTCTTCTCCGGACTCAACTACATAAAGTACTCCAAGGGTATTAATACCTGCAACTGCGAGTCCTCCCTCAGATTTATTATATAATACTGCTGCTAAATTACAGGGTATGGCGGCAATATCAAAGTCACCTTTTATAATTCCTGCAGTAATTTCATCCGGTGCACCGGCTATCGTAAAGTTATAATTATTTGCTGCCAAATCTTTATCTGAATCCTCCATAATTTTAACCATTCCCATTGCAGTTGGCCCTTTTAAGGCAGCAACATTAATATCAATCTTTGCGGATGGTGTTATATCCTCAGAACTGCTTTCTGCTTCTTCCCTGCTTTGTTCGACGGAACCACTCTCGTCAGAAGCTGTTTCCTGTGAAGTTTCTGTCTGATTTTCCTCATTTACAGCCTGTATATCACTGTTACGGCTGCTCTCTTCATTCTTTTCGCATCCTGCCAGAATGGCGAAACATAATACTACCATCAGCATAACTGATAACAACTTTTTCATACGATTTATCCTCTTTTCTTTTACTTGTTATTTACCATACTTTGAATAGACAGTTTTTACGCTAATCCCTTCCAGCATTCCTAATTTACCGGACAATGAACTGATTATATTATTTTCAGCATCAATTACGATGCTGATGATGCTGACACCTTTTTCCTTATAAGGAATTCCCATCCTGCCTACAATATACATTCCATATTCGTGAAGTATTTGATTTACAGCCTCAACAACATCCTTGTTCTCTACTATAATTCCGATTAAAGCTATTCTTGTTTCCATTATGATATCACCTCCGCATTTTTATCTTTATGGCTTTCACTCCATATGCGTGCCCTGATACGCACTTATATCTGAATGTTGAAACTAACCCTTACCTGTTCTTACCATATTGGCAATAAAAATTCTTCCCTGGTCTGTTACGTAAAAACCCCCATAGCCAAAGGGTATGGGAGTTATATAATCTGCTCATCACCGCCTTACCACTAGGGCTAAACCCTCATGCCTTCAGAACGATACATTGTTAATGGTTTGTCAACCATGTATAAAATATATAGTCTTTTCACTAGAATTATCTTCTGAATTGACCTTCTATATTCTATCATCCCTTATATGTCTTGTCAAATCTGATGTAAACTATCCCAGAATTATTTCCTTTTATTTATTAGGTCTTTTTTCATTATATTTCATAACATTATTATAGTTTGGCTATTAATTTTTATTCTCCGGGCTAACGAAAAGGTATAGAAACTGAATTGCTTTTCTATACCTTTCCAAATTGCCCATTTGCGTACTTTTATTTATAAAAAAATATTTAAACTTTAAACCGGTATCCGACGCCCCATATGGTTTCAATATACTGGGGCTTTGAAGTATTGAATTCAATTTTCTCCCGTATTTTCTTAATATGGACCGTTACAGTAGCAATATCCCCAATAGATTCCATGTCCCATATTTCCTGAAATAATTCTTCTTTCGTATACACATGATTTGGATTTTCCGCTAAAAAGGTTAAAAGATCAAATTCTTTTGTGGTAAAACTTCTCTCTTCATTGTTGACATATACCCTCCTTGCAGTTTTATCAATCTTGATACCACGGATTTCAACTATTTCATTCTCTTTTGCACCGGAACCAATCAGCCTCTCATAACGGGCTAAATGGGCTTTTACCCTTGCTACTAATTCACTGGGGCTAAAGGGCTTTGTGATGTAATCATCAGCACCCAGGCCAAGTCCCCTGATTTTATCAATATCATCCTTTTTCGCAGAAACCATAAGGATGGGTATATTCTTTACTGCCCTGATTTTTTTGCATATTTCAAATCCGTCCACATTAGGAAGCATCAAATCTAAAATAATCAGATCAAATTCTTCATTGATTGCCCTTTTCTCTCCGCCGTCCCCGGTACTCTCCATCTCAACTTCAAAACCGCTTAACTCCAGATAATCTTTTTCTAATTCTGCAATTGTAATTTCATCTTCTACGATTAGTATTCTACTCATTTTCTATATCCTCCCTGCACTTTTTTAATGTGAAATAAATAGTAGTTCCCTTACCTTCTTCACTTTTGGCCCATATATTACCTGTGTGGTCCTGTATAATTTTCTTAGAAATTGCAAGTCCCAGTCCGGTGCCACCCATGCTGGAATTACGGGAGGCATCCGCCCTGTAAAATCGTTCAAATATAAACGGCAGATCTTTAGAAGCGATTCCCTGCCCATTGTCTTCTATTGAAATCTTCACATAATTGCCAATATCTTTAATCTGTATATGAATGAAACCTTTTTTACTTCCTATATATTTAACGGCGTTTCCGATAATATTATTAATAACCCGTTTTAACTGCTCTGCATCCGCCGAAACCTTAAGGCCGGAATCGGTTTCGTTGTTATAAATAATCTCAATGTTCTTAACTTCTAAATCCAGGGTCACTTCATCAATACAGTCACAGAAATAATCATGCAGATTAATATTGGTAAATGTATATGGCATAGTATTGCAGTCAATTTTAGAATAAAAGGAGAGTTCATCCACTAACGCCGACATATCATTTGCTTTAGTATATATGGTTTTTATATACTTTGCCTGTTTTTCTTCCGTATCGGCAACCCCGTCCATAATGCCTTCCGCATATCCTTTAATTGCAGTAATGGGAGTTTTTAGATCATGGGATATATTACTGATTAATTCCTTCGTATCCTCCTCGTACTTAAGTCTTACATCAATAAGTTCCTTAAGCCGGATACGCATTTCTTCAAAATCAACACAGAGCTGACCGATCTCATCCTCCGGGTCACCCTCAATGGAATAATCCAGATTACCTTCCTTCATGGCATCTGTCGCTGCATGCAAGATATTAAGCGGCCTTAAAATACTTCGATAAATCCAAATTATAAGTACACCTGCTGTTAATATTACCACAAAAACAAGGGAACATACCATTTGAATCGCGGAAGCCTTAATCTGAGGCACTAAAGTATCCACATCCGTTATTACAAATATGCTTCCTTCCGTTCCGTCGGCATAGTGAAAGTCCTGCTTTTTTAATAGAAACGGATTTTTACTGTCGACATAAAAACCACCTTCCATATCGGTTTTATATTCTCCGAACTTTGGAAAATAACTTTTAATACTATCGATATTTTCCTTGTTTCCGATATAAATATAATCATCACCTTTTCTAAGGACAATATATGAATATTTACCGGTTAATTCGTTATTTAAATAATCAATATATTCCTGGTCTTCAAACTTCCCCGGTGACTGCAGGGCTGTAATAACAATTTCATTATAAACTCCCCTGGTTAACCGGCTCAAAATCTGCAAAGGATTGGATATGAGTTTTATGGTATCGGATTTAACATCATAGGTTTGTTCTATGGAATTAGCCTGATATTTAACAATGGTTCCTGCTGCAAGCGTTATCAAAAAGATGGGAAGTGCCGTTATTATCAAAAAAGCTGTCAATAGCCTGCTTTTTAATTTCAAATTCTTCACCTGCTTTAATTATATTTTCATACGTACCTGTTTTATTTTCATTATATCATACAAACCTTAAAATTACACATAAACTAAACATGACTTTTATAAAGATTTTATTAATAAATTGCAGCAAATACACGAAAAAGTTTACTTTGCTGACTCTGCGCTGTCACTTTAGTCACAACTTTCTCCTGCACGTCATGCCATCCCCCGGAGGGTTTTTATCGAATAGTGAGAACTTTCCTGATGAGATAAAAATAGCCGGAATCCTACGATAGTATTTACTCTTTCAGATACCGGCTATCAACTATGTTCTTTTTATTATAGACTTATTTTATATCAATTCCTGAAACATATTCTAAAAAAGCAAAAAATACGATCAATATCATTTCTTACTCTTATACTTTCTTAATTTAAGTACTTTTTTAAATCCTCAACCTTGTCTAATTTCTCCCATGGTAAATTTAATTCATTGCGTCCAAAATGGCCGTATGCCGCAGTTTTCTTGTAGATAGGCCGCCTTAAGTCCAGCATTTTAATAATTCCGGCAGGGCGAAGATCAAAATTGTCACGAATAATTTGGATTAACTCATTATTTTCTAATTTACCGGTATTAAAAGTATCTATCATGATGGAAGTTGGCTGGGCAACGCCGATGGCATAAGATAACTGAATTTCACATTTATCCGCCAATCCTGCTGCTACGACATTCTTAGCTACATAACGAGCCGCATAAGACGCGGAACGGTCAACCTTGGTACAATCCTTTCCGGAGAAAGCGCCGCCGCCGTGACGGGCATAACCGCCGTAAGTGTCTACAATAATCTTACGTCCGGTTAAACCACTGTCGCCGTTCGGACCGCCGATAACAAAACGTCCGGTCGGGTTAATAAAGAATTTGGTATTAAAATCAACTAAATCCTGCGGTAAGATTTCATCAAATACATACGCTTTAATATCTTTATGGATCTGTTCCTGGGTTACTTCAGGATTATGCTGGGTAGAAAGTACAACCGCATTAAGATGCACCGGTCTTCCTGCTTCATCATATTCAACCGTGACCTGTGATTTGCCATCCGGGCGGAGATAGGATAAAATACCCTCTTTTCTTACTTTTGTTAATTGCTTTGTTAACTGATGGGCAAGATAAATTGGGTAAGGTAGATATTCCTCTGTTTCATTGGTCGCAAACCCAAACATCATTCCCTGGTCTCCGGCACCGGTCGCTTCTAATTCATTTTCAGACATAGTATGTTCCCTGGCTTCTAACGCTTTATTTACTCCCATCGCTATATCCGTTGACTGCTCATCAAGCGCAACGATTACTCCGCAGGTATTGGCATCAAATCCATAGTCAGATCTGTCATAGCCAATCTGACGTATGGTATCACGCACAATTTTTTGAATGTCTACATAACCGTTTGTTGTAATTTCTCCCATGACCAATACTAAGCCTGTAGTAATAGCTGTTTCACAGGCAACCCTGCTCATAGGGTCCTGTTCTAACAACGCATCCAGTACTGCGTCTGAAACCTGATCACAAATTTTATCAGGATGTCCTTCTGTAACTGATTCTGATGTAAATAATAATTTATTCATTTCCTTGCTCCAATCTGCGTTTTATACACGCTTAAAATAAAAAAACATCCTGAGCCGCATTTTTTATGTTTAGGACGCCATTTCCTATAACATAAAAAAGCCCGCTAAGACGGACTTGATAAATACAAAAATCAAACCCTCTTATTGTTCGATTACTCGCTCAGGTTGGCACCTTCCGCTTAAGGGGGTTGCCGTGACTTCATAGAGCCTTTACTCTCCGTCACTCTGAATAAGAGAAAAAATATTGTCATATGCAATTAATTTATCTGATATGCTTGAGGATATACCATTTTGAAAAATTTGTCAAGGACTTTTTTTATTCTTGACTTTTGTGACCTTTTTCATTCTTGACTTCTGTCAGGACTTTTTATTTATTGACTTTTGTTGACAAAATTCTTATACTTAAGCTATATAATACTATATTATAGTGTAAATGCGTAAAACGCGAAGATTGGGGGCAATTGTGAAGAAAAAACGGATTACGATCAGACAGGCTACTCCGGGAATGGTAGCAGGAGAAGATGTCTATACTTTTAACAATCAGTTAATCATATCAGAAGGTACTGTATTAACGGATAAAATAATAACCCGGTTAAAGTTTTATTCCATCAGTGATTTTAATATTATCCTGGAGGATGAGAAAAAACCGGTGACAGCTGATAAAAGTCATTCCCAAATGATACGTGAAAGTAACGAATTTAAGCAATTTAACACCTCATTTATTGAGTCTCTTCAGGATTTTAAAGGGGAGCTAAATAAAGTTAACACGGAAGATAAAACTCTTGATGTCTCCGGTTTACTTGATCACACCACCCAGATTTTATCGAATAGCCGTAATGGTATTCATGTATTTGATATGCTGCATTGTATGCGGGAATATGATGACTTAACTTACGTTCACTCCATCAATGTTTCATTAATTGCAAACGTATTCGGTCACTGGCTGAAACTCCCGGAGAAAGACATTGATGTACTTACCCTAAGCGGATTATTGCATGACATCGGCAAGCTTACACTTCCCCCTGAAATTATTAATAAGCAGGACCGTCTTACGGACTCCGAGTATTCCACTGTTAAGACCCATACAATAGAGGGATATCAGATATTAAAAAATAAAGATGTCGATCTGCGCGTAAAATATGTCGCCCTAATGCATCATGAACGTTGTGATGGAAGCGGATATCCCAATGGATTTCACGGTCCCAGAATCGACCCCTTTGCTAAAATAATAGCAATTGCTGATGTTTATGACGCCATGACCTCTGCAAGAGTATATCGGCCTGCTTTATGCCCCTTTGAAGCAATCAGTGTATTTGAATCAGAAGGCCTTCAGAAATATGATCCTCAATACATTATGATCTTCCTCCGGGAAATCGTACAGTCCTATGTGGGAAAACGTGTCCGCTTAAGTAATAAATCTGTGGGCGAAATCCGAATGATTAATAATCATTATTTGTCAAAACCCATCGTTCAGGTTGGTGACCGCTTTATTGATTTATCCAAAGAGCACGACCTGACAGTGGAAGCCATTCTATAAAAATATATCTAAACAGGGATATGAAAGAAGTAAAATGATTGCTTTCTGTCATATCCCAAATTTTATTATTATATTTGATTATTTACTTTATTGGTTAACTATACTACTTCCAATTAACTTACTTTAAGCTTAAATTTCTGTATTGCTTTTTCATCTTCAATGTCAATTTTGGCCATAGTTGCACCAAGACCCTGCATCTTTCTCTCAAAATGCTCATAGCCCCTTTCAATATATTCAACCTGTTCAACTATAGTAAAACCTTCCGCAACTAAACCCGCAATTACCAATGCCGCTCCGGCTCTTAAATCCGGTGCACTTACAATGGCTCCGGTTAATTCCCGGACACCAACTATAACTGCTGAATTTCCTTCTACTTTTATATTAGCTCCCATTCTGGAAAGTTCGTCAACATATTTTAATCGATTTTCAAACATAGTTTCCGTTACAATGCTTGTCCCCTCCGAAAACACCAGGGTTGCCGCCATCTGGGGCTGCATATCTGTCGGGAATCCCGGATATGGCAGGGTTTTAATATTAGTGTGCCCTAACCGGCTGGATGCAGTAACACGTACAGCATCATCATATTCTTCTACCGTTACGCCAATTTCTATAAGTTTAGCAGTAATTGCCTCCAGGTGCTTCGGAATTACATTCTTAATCAAAACATCTCCCTTGGTTGCTGCTGCTGCAAACATAAATGTACCAGCTTCAATTTGATCAGGAATAATCGCATATTCACTTCCGGATAATGATTTTACACCTTTAATACGTATTACGTCAGTACCTGCACCCTTAATGCTTGCACCCATACTGTTTAAAAAATTGGCTACATCAACTACATGAGGTTCTTTGGCTGAATTTTCAAGGATTGTCACGCCCTCTGCAAGGCAGGCTGCCATCATTATATTAATCGTAGCCCCGACACTGGCAATATCCAGATAAATGTGTGTACCCTTAAGTTCTTTCGCTTCTGCCTGAATCATACCATGCTCAATTTTAACGGAAGCACCTAATGCTTCAAATCCCTTAATGTGCTGATCAATGGGTCTGCTTCCAATATTACAGCCCCCTGGCAAAGCTACCTGGGCTTTTTTATATTTACCAAGCAATGCTCCCAGCAAATAGTAGGATGCACGTATTTTCCGTATGAATTCATAATCTATACTCATGGAATTAATATTACTTCCATTTATTTTTACAGAATGTTTATCGATTCTTTCAACTTTTGCACCTATTTCTTCAATTGCCTGCAGCAGGACATTAATGTCACCTATATCCGGTAGATTTTCAACGGTTACCGTATCATCTGCCATAATAGCCGCAGACAGAATCCCAAGGGCTGCATTCTTTGCGCCCCCAATCGTTACTTCACCCCGCAAAGCATTGCCGCCTTTTATTATATATTGCTCCATTGCACACCTCGTTGTTTTTATTACATGATTTTTCCAAATTGTACATAAATCACATATTTTAATTCTAAATTTTGTTAGATTAAGTTGATTATACCATAAAATATATGGTTGTAAACTATTTTTTATGAATTATTCAAGTCCAGGTAAAGCCATATCCAAATTTATCCTTTTACTAATTGCAATTAATTGATTTCATCACAATTATTGTCAATTTATTAGATAATTATGGTAATTCTTCCATGTTGTTTCTTAGTAATTGTATTTGTTAACTTCTTCTGCAATCTTTTCCATAAGGTCTTCTGCACTTAGACCTTCCCCATTTATAATAATATGGGCATATTTTTCATATAATGGACAACGTTCTTCATACAACGCTTTTAAAGTTTGTCCCTCTTTAAAAACGACTCCTCTTTGTTTTATATTCCCTAAACGATCATTTATAGTGTCTAAACTTAGCTGAATATAAACCACAATTCCGATATCTCTTAAGTGTTTCATCGCTTCCGTACCGTATATAATGCTTCCGCCTGTTGCTATTACCGTTTTGATGGCTTTAATATCACCGTTAATCCGGTTTTCAATCGCAATAAAGCCCTCTAAACCATGTTTCTCTATAATATCCTTTAATAGGCAATTCTCCCGTTCCTGTATTAATAGATCCGAATCCATGAACTGATAACCTATAACTTTGGCAAGAATTATACCAACGGTACTTTTCCCGGCACCGGGCATCCCGATTAATACTATGTTCTTCATATTCAATATGACCTTTCACACATAATGAACAGATTATATCACCTTTCGCCCACCTAGCCAAGCACTTTTTATTTTTTCCTCTTTTTCAGAATATTAAACAGGTTATTTTTTCTTTATGCTATAGCCAAAGCTACCCATCAGTTCACCAAGACCGTAATATTCTCCATGTGAATAAACAATAGGTTCCGCCTTACTTAATTCAAATTTACCTTTTTGATTTAAATAGGATGGATCTGCATGTACACCTAAAACTTCCGCTATAAACATATCATGGGAACCTAATTCCAGGATTTGCTTAACCCTGCATTCAATATTAACCGGTGATTCAAGTATTAAAGGTGCACTTACAACTGCTGCCGGGATTGGAGTTAATTTCATATCTTTGAATTTATCAACATCCCTTCCGGATTTCACCCCGCAATAATCGACTGCTTTTACTAATTTTTTTGTTGATAAATTAATTACAAATTCCTTCGTCTCTTTTATAATATCATAGGATAAGCGGCCAGGTCTTACAGAGATATATACCATGGCGGGGTTGGTACAAATCGTACCGGTCCAGGCGATTGTTATAATATTCGGTTTTTCTCCTTGTCTTTGACAGCTGATCATTACAGCCGGCAGCGGATACAGCATATTGCCGGCCTTCCAAAATTCTTTTTCCATTAAATAAAACCTCCCCATACCTGACTGGCAGGCCTGATATAAATTTACAATTTACTACTATGCTATTTTTTCAAAATATAGTATAATGAGATGTAATTATTCCGTCGCCATTACCGTAAAGAATGTTGCAACGCAAAACCTGAGTACTGTAGTGTGACATCCCCTGGTTTTATATGATTCCTACGTATAAAACAACTTTCGGAAGATACCGCTGAATAATGATAATAAAGCACATAACCCGATTAATCTTTATCATTTATATATAAATTAAAAAACCTATACGATAAGACAAATGACATTCTTAGATGAACTTTTGAGGTGATAGTTATGACAAATAATTTTCTTAATATTGAATCCGTATCGGATGAAGTACAGGATAAAGTAAAACAAGCGCTAAAATTTCGGACAGGTAATTTTGTATGGCGTATTAAATTTTCTTCTCTCCTAAACCCTGCAACTGTTAACAATCGTAATCTTTATGTTACTTCCATCAGCCAAATGCCGCTTAAAACCCGTATCAGCTACGATTCCATTAACAAATACATAGAAATAGAACCATTAGAACCTTATTCGGAAAATCAGTCCTATATATTAACCATAACACAGAATGTAAAATCCGTTGGAGGCAAAAGCCTTAAAAAAAATGTCCAAATACAATTCAAAATCTAAGCATTATCCTGTTGAAGGGTCATCATCAAAGCGGGGATTAACTGTTTCTTTCTTGATACGACCCCCTTTAGGTAGATTTTTTCATTATCCTTATCTAACTTAAATGCATTCATCAGCAGTTCCTTTGCCCCAGTTCCCTGATAGAGCAGTTCTGTTGAGCTTCCGATTATGCTGGTGAGCATAAAAAACAACATGCCAACTCCATGGTCCCGAAATGCTTTTTTCATATATGGCACCAGTTTTTCCTTAATGGATTCCAGTTCATCCTGATTCATGGAATTTATCTGCCCTACACCAAATATAAGGTCACCGGCTGTAAATTTTTTAAAATCCTGATAAAAGATTTCTTCCGGGGATTTTGAGGTTAAGTTGCTTCCTGCCGCGAACATTTCTTTCGCATATTCTTCAACCTGTATACCCGCAATCTTCGCCAGTTCCTCTGCTAAAGTACGGTCAATTCCAGTACAGGTCGGTGAACGGTACACTAACGTATCGGATAGTATGGCAGAGCATAGTAATCCTGCAATTTGAGGTTCTACTTCAATATTATTTTCCTGATACATCTGATAAATAATAGTAGCCGTACAGCCAAGAGGCTGATTGCGGAAGAAAACCGGACTTATGGTTTCTAAACTTCCCAAACGGTGATGATCTATGATTTCTAAAATCTCTGCATCCTCCAGTCCGTCTACCGCCTGTGATTTCTCATTGTGATCCACTAATATTATTTTTTTTCTTTTGGCATCTAAAAGATTTCTTCTGGATATCATTCCGCTGTAATGCCCATCTTTATTAAGAACCGGAAAATCCCGATGACGCTTTTTAGCCATAATTCCCCGTATATCTTCGATAAAATCTTCTGTTGAGAACGTGATTAACTCCTGATTAGTCATAAAAAAACGAATGGGAATGCTTTGATTGATTAACCGGGCCGCGGTAAATGTATCATAAGGAGTACTGATTATAGTACAATCATTATTCTGTGCCAGCTTGGTTATGGTTTTTGAGACCTTGGCCCCCTCGCATACTATAATGCATTTTGCTTTCATTTCTATCGCACATAATTGAGACTCATAACGGTTTCCAAGTATTACAATATCGCCTTGTTCAATATAATTTTCCATAAGGTCGGGATTAGCCGCAGCAATTAAAACTTTCCCTTCCGTAAAAATATCTTTATTATTACCAACCACAAGTTCACCTTCTAAGGTTTCAAGCATATTGATACATGGCGTTTCTGCTTTGGTTAATATCCGGCTATCATAAACATCCATATAAGACCTGGCTATATCTCCAATTGTGATTAATCCCTCCAGATGACTATCCTGATTCACAATAGGCAAAGTTACCACGTTGTTTTTTCTCATAAACGTCCAGGCTGTTTTTAAGGATATGCCTTTATCAACACCTTCTGTCCTTCTGATTTCAATATCCTTTACCTGGGTACGGATATCTGACAAATAACTGGGAGCCGGAATTTTAAACCGTTCCAGGACAAATCTTGTTTCTGAATTAATCTGCCCCGCCCTTTTTGCTTTATATTCTCCGCCGGTGAGAATTCTTTTTAACTTGGCATATGCAATTGCGGAACATATGGAATCCGTATCCGGATTAATATGTCCCATGACATATATTTCATTATCCATTTATTAATTCCTCCTATAAGAAGTCCTCTTTATTGATATATAAGAAGTCTTCAGAACTTAATTCCCTGGCACGGATGATATCAGATAGCAATATTTTATTTCTCTCATCGGCAGAAGTCTTTGCTCTGTGTGCTAAATCCATGACAGCTTCTAACTGGTTTTCATTCCTTACGGAATTAATTATTTTTTCTATTTCCCTTATAAATGCTGTTTTTACATCTCTTGTAAATTCATAATCATTATTATGAATATAAGTAAAGGCAAATCCAAACAAATCTTCTGTCTTATATTCGGGAAGTTGTATCGTATTGCTAAAAGCTTCCCTGAGTTTTGGATTCTTTTTTAGAAGTTTATTTATCCCAGTGCTGTCATCCTCTAAGATTACAAATATATTCCCATTTAAATCCTGTATCAGGGAAATTAATTGTTCTGTTGCGCTAAAGTCAAGTAATCCCGCTCCTTCAATAATAAGAGAACTATTAACCAGCTTGTCTTTTTTTGATTCCAGCGATATGCCATTTAGTTTCCCGGCAGATATTTTTGCAACTCTGTTGGTATTAATCCAATTTAATCTATAAAGGGCTTTTGATATTTTTTTAGCTAAAATAGTTTTACCGGATTTTCTTTTACCGGTGATAATCATATGATTAATTTTAGTATGATCCGATAGGATGCTTTCTAAGCATGATTCAATTTGTTTTCTTAAGGAATCTATACGGATAAAATAGCTAAAATCCCTTTCATAATTCATACCAGCCTCTGAGAATATAGAATCAAATTTACCGGCTAAATACAATTTATCATTATAACCAGCAAGTAAAGCTTCTTGTCCATCTTCCTGTTCTATTATCTGTCTGCTTTCCTCATCTGTTTTTATTTCGGTATTCTGTTCAGGCAATTGTTCTTCTTCCTGTACCGTATATTGAACAGGCATATTTATTTCTTCCCTTATTGCTTCATCATCCAATTCAGTAACTGTTTTTTTTATAATTTTAATTACTTTCCCTTCCCCGGCATACGGTCCGGTTTCTTCTCTATCAACAATCACTTCTTCATTAACAGGATTAATGATTGTTGTTTCATAATCTATTACAGTTTCTTTCTCCGCTTCAAGTTCTTTCTGTTCCTCAGTTTCACCCTGTACCACAGTTTCATTCTGAATCACAATTTCTTTTTCCAATTTTTTCGCCACTTTCTTATAGAATGCTTCCAGTTCAGGATCCTTATTCAGTATATCCTCCCGGTTAGCTTTCTCTGTATCAGCAAATATGTCTTTCTCTGTATTTGCTTGTATATCTTGCTGTTCCTCATCTTGCTTATTCGCACTAAAAATGTTCTGTCCGGTTTTGTCATCATCTTCCCATTCATTTTCTTCTGCTAAGAACTGATCTATCTGACTCCGCATGTTACTGTAATCTTTGGTTTTATCCAACCCCAGCTTCTTTTCTGCTTCTTTTTTTTCTTTTGCCTTTAGCATATGTAAAGGGTTGATTTCACCCACATAATAACCTTTTAATAGCTTTGCTTTTTCAACATAGATACCATCACCGAACCACAAAATAATATCACTGCATTCCCTTACGCACTTATCTTTCATTCCGGCTTTGTGGTATAATTTAGCAAGTTCATAGGCCCATATCTCATAGTACTCATACTCTTTTAGCTGCTCTAAGGAGGCTATTAAAATCTCATAGGGTTCTCCGTTTAATTTATCAATATAATAACGGAAGATAAACCGGCTGGAATCCTGGGGTGCAATTTTTATATACCTTTCCAGATAATCCTCCGCTTCTCCCACACTGCCTCTCTTTATGGATAAATCTACAAGCTGATATAAAACTCTCCTGGTTTTAGTCTTTCCATATATTTTAGTGAGAACTGCCATTGCTTCATCATACCGTTCATTTTGTATATAGACATCCGCAATAATGCTTAAATCAGTAAGAGCTTTTATTTTACCGGTATCCATCGTCTCCAATATTTTTACTGCTTTTAAGTATTGATTAATTTCTGCTAATTTTCTAATTTCTTCAATTTTAACTATATTTTCGTAACGTTCCATATTAAACTCCCATCTGCATGCTATTTATCCGGCAAGGATCACTTTTTATAAATTCCCATCTGCATGCTCTTAATCCCATCTGTAATTTTGATAGTGTATTTAAAATGTTTATTTTGTGCCCACTAATTCATAATATAAGCTTTCCAGTGTTTTATTCGGTTCATTCAATAAAGTTGTTTTATTACCACACACAATTTTTCTGCCCTTGTCCAATATACAGAAAGAATCACAAATCCGTTCCACTTCATCCATATAATGTCCGCAATATAAAATTGTGGTTCCCACGTCGTTTAATTTTTTAATTGAATCCAGAATTTGATTTCTTGCTATCATATCAATACCAACCGTAGGTTCATCCAAAACCAGGAACTCCGGTCGATGCAGTAAGGCAGCACCTAAATTTAAACGTCGTTTCATTCCCCCTGAATATACAGCTGTCTTTTGATTTAATATGTCTTCCGTAAAACCTATTATATCACTAACTTCTTTGATTCTCTTATCCAGGCTGTTTTTAGGAACATGATAAGCATTTCCCCAAAACAATAAATTATCCCTTCCCGAAAGGGATGAATAAAGAGCTATATCCTGAGGTACATACCCTAATTGTCCCCGGATTATTTTAGGATCTTTAACAATACTTTGACCCCGATATAAAATATCGCCGCTGTCGGGTTTAATCATAGTTGTAAGCATAGAAATGGTAGTCGATTTACCGGCACCGTTTGCCCCCACTAATCCAAAAATTTCACCCTTTTGTATTTTAAAGGATATTCCATCCACTGCTTTTTTATTTTTATAATATTTTCTCACATCATCTAAACAAAGCATATTAAACCTCTTTCAAATTAGTAGCCGTCTTATTTTATCTTACCATCCAAATTTAATTAAAACAAGTACAATAAAAAGAGTTTGCATACACGTTACTGTACACTCCCCTGCCAAAAGCAGCAGTGTTGTGAACAATAACACGCTTCGCGTATACAGGCTGTGAACAGTAACATAA
>JBAVPE010000168.1:0-2908 GCA_049692775.1 Anaerocolumna sp.
GAACCATAATCGTTTATACCCATATTACCTTTTTTAGAAAAATCCACAAGAAGAACCAAAGCTCCCAAAGGCACAACCATCCACAAAAGTCTCCATCCACTTTTATTAATATCATGTAGTCTTCTTACTGAGACAGCCATTCTTGGTAAGAATGTAATTAAATAATAGATAGGAACTAGTATCATCATCTCATTTTCTGTAACATAACCAATTACATCAGCATAAAACATTGTTTCAATAATCATAAGAACTATACTTGTAATTATATCAGTTAAAACAAACATCCAATACTCTTTTCTTCGTGCTCTTCCACTAAATAATGCAAAATTCTTCAGTACCTTAAAATACCATTTCATATTTTCTCCCATCTGCTGTGGGCTTATGTTCTGAGTGTGACATAAAAAAGCCAAAACACCTTATTGGCTATGCTGTCTCATTTTTCCGCATCAATTTATAAATATTTTCAAAATTCATTGTGTCCTGCATATTAGTCCAAACTAAATTAATATTAAAAACAAATCTTAGGTCTATTAAAATCAATATTCGTGTCATACATAATTACACACAAAGCTTTTTCTTTAGTGCCTACAAGATAATAACTATTAAGCCATTCTATAAAGGCTTCTGAACGATATGAACAATATTTTTTAACATCACCAACACATATCCAATATTTATGATTATTATTCTTATTAAATAACCAAGCAAAAAACATTTGTTGTATATTATCAATATCTTCCAAAACAGCCTGTGGTATATCAATAGTATCCATATCAGTCAATTCTTCATCAAAAAAAACATTTACTAACACTTCATCGCCCCCCTATTATAAATTAAATGCATTTTAATCAAATTGTCTATTTTATTGGTAAATGGTCAACCGGTCCAATATGAATATGAGGCACATTACTGCCTGCACCTGGTCTATTAGGATGAACTTCTGGTCCATGATTTGGGATATTATATTCGTTTGCCCAATCTAGAAGTATATCCGCATCATCCTCTGAAATTCCTCCGCTCTTTTTTGCATCCTTTGCTAATTCAATTTCCGCTTGCTGGTCTGGTGTATTTTTCTTTGAATTTGCATCATCAGTATCAGAGTCTCCCTTATTTGACCCATTATAAGAACTTCCTCCCAGACTTCCTGCAGCACTGTACGCCAGATTCCCTAATAATCCCCCTTCTGCTGTTACCGATATTGTCGGAGCCGATGCTGTTGCTAACTGCATGGTTCCATTTGCGTTAATAATCGGCCGCATAGTATTGGTAACTGATATCTTGGGTGTTATTCCCTGTACTCCCTTTCCCAATCCGTATACGGTCAATCCCGCTGCTATCCCATTCGTTGCGTATTCTTCCATTTGTTCATCCGTTGCATCCGGATTCAAAAAGAAATTATAGGCATTTTCTTTATCAAATACCGTTCTGAAGGGCTGGAAGAAACTATCTACCGCTCCCGGTACAGAGACTTTTACATCCTCCCAGGTAATCGCATTGTAGTTATCAATCACCTGCTGGTCTTCCCCTATTGCATTTAAATAAGAATCACCTAACTTCATTGCAAGAAGGTTAGCCATCGGTGTCAAGGTATTTGGCTGTTCACTAAAAGCTTCAATATTATCCCAGGAAACTTCTTTTAATGATTTATAGAATTGGGCATCATTATTTACACCAAGCTTATTTAATATACCCCCAACTTTGTCTCGTCCCAAAGCATATCCATATGTCATCCAATCAGCTGTAGGAGCAAGCATACCTTCTGCAATATTTAACGCTCCCTTTCCTCCAGCTTTTACTATTTTTTCAATCTTACTGGCTCCAGTTTTAAAAAAGTTCTTGACATCTTTCCAGGAATGTCCGGTCGGATCCCAATATATAACCGGGTTATTGCTGCAATAAGTATACAGATTCAGGCTCAGTGGGTCATTCGGATCTCCAGTATAGGTATCCTCCTGTAAGAACCTGGCGGTCTTTGGATCATACAGTCTGGTATTCAGGTAATACAGTCCGGTTTCTTTATCGTACTGGTAGCCTGAATACAGGATGTTATTGTCTACCTCTCCTGTACTTTCTAAGATATTGCCGAACGCATCATAGTAATAGGTGGCAGATATGGTTCCTTCTCCGGTTATTAATGCAGTTACATCGGCATGTCCATTATACAGGTAATAATAGGTCTCACCATCTACTGTCCTGCGGATAAGATTGGTGCCATAGATATTCCTGGCTGTCTGGTTTCCGTCTTTATCTACTTCCATGATGATTTGATCTGCTTCATATAGGTAATAGGTCTTTTCCCCGTTTACCTCTTTACCTGTACGGTAACCTTCCGCATTATATGTATTGTTTACAATGGTTCCGTCTTTTGTTACGGTTTTCATTAACTGGTTATGTACATCATAGGTATTGGCTTCTGTTGTTACCGTGGAGGTAACCGCCCATCCGTATAGGTTTTAATGACCGTTGTCAGCTGGTTGCCGTTCTTGTCGTAAGTATAGCTTGTTACCCCGGTAAGTACATTATTCACCCTGGTGGTAATGTCTGTCAACCTGTTTTGGTTATTATAGGTATATGCATTTTCGGTTGTAACGGTACTGCCGGAAGAATTGTCTGTAATGGTAATAGTTTCTTTTAAGCGGTTGCCTGCCTTATCATATTCATATGTGGTAACCCTTCCCTGGGGTTCAGTTACTGTTAGCAGTCGGTTTAATGTATCATAGGTATACGCCGTAGTACCTTTTTCCACTCCGTTTATGACTTCGTGTTTCGTCAGCTGGCTGCCGGCATTGTCATAGGTATAGCTGTAGCTGTCCATGATGCTGCCGTCCGGTCTTTTATTGATTAAGGTTTCTACCTGATTATTAGGATAATAGGTATATTCTTCTTTGGAGCCATCGTTGTAAATGAC
>JBAVPE010000169.1:0-54518 GCA_049692775.1 Anaerocolumna sp.
GGAAGAACCTTACAATGAGTGCGGAGGGTACTCATTCCAAGCTTCTTCATCTATTATTTGAGATGCCGCCAGAGCGGCATCATGTTTGAAAGGTTAAAATGAATATTGTCTTTACTTTAAATGTAACTCTTCTACCATTAATTTAAACAACAGCAGGTATATTAATATAATTAATTAAATCCATAATATCTCCGGCTATCCTATTCATTTCTTTTTTATTCCCTTTGTGAATTTGACCCATCCACCTTATTATTAAAACCTGTTCATCCTGATAAAAACCATTATTCTTACTATCAAACAAATCTGCTTCTGTAAGGAATACAGTGAATTTTTCTTTATATGGCACGTGTCCCAAGATACAGGAATAAGAACAATTTCCGCATTCATTACACAATGCATCCTGATGAATAGTATATTTCTTATGATTCCTTTCATATAAAACATTAGCCCTGTTCGGACATACATCAACACAGTTCCGGCAGGTCGAACAATAAGGGGAGTAATCTGTATTCTGTATATTTATAAATTTATCCGGTGTTCTAAAATAACTCTGATCAAATAGTGCCTCTTCTGCAAGTTTTTTAATCTTATCCACCTGAATGGCCCTTGGCTGGTCCACAGGATGCCTTGCTAAGGCTTTATTTAATTTCGACAGGTTTTTATATCCCCCGGTCTTTAATAAAAGGGTTGATACGGTAACCGGACAAATTCCGGTTTCATAAATAGCACCAATATTACCTGCATCCGCACCTCCGGAATAGGATATGGATACTTTTTTGTCCAGGGCCCCACTTAATTTAGCTGCAACCCCGATGGTCAATGGATATAATGCTGTTCCGGACATATACATATTCTCACCCTGCAATTCCTGATTTGTAATTTTAACCGGAAAGGTATTTGTTAGTTTAATACCAAATTCCAGTTGATTTTTATCACCTGCGGGCTGAAGCTTTTTTATCAATCCAACTACTGCATCAAAGGAAATATCCTGTTTAAATACTTCCGTATCAAAGGATATATAATCATATCCCATATCATTTAATATTTTTCCCACCTCATCGGCACCAAGCAGGGTAGGATTACATTTCAGGTAAGTATTTAACTTCTTTTCTTCAATCAGATACATCATAATACGCTCAATTTCATTAGCCGGGCATCCGTGCATCGTTGAAAGCGTTATGGTATTGCTGATATGGGAATCAATATTCTTTACATATTCTGCGGTAATAGCAGAAAACCAATCCAGGTTTCCTAAAGTAGTGTGTTCACATTCTTTAAAACTTTCCGTAGCCGCAGCGTCCTTCATACCCTCGATAAAATAATCTATCTTTTCTGATTGAATGCCTCCCAGATCATAACCGACACTCATATTAAAAACAAAACCATTGATATCTCCAAGATGAAACTCCTTAATTAGCAGTTTTAACAGATACCAGGCCTTAATATATTCAGCTAAAGCCTGATAGGAAGTTAATTCCGTAGACCACTCCGTATTATATGCTTCATCTTTTACATAAATACAGGGTTTTTGAAGTCCCAGACTGTCTCCATCCAGTATTTGAACAGTTTTCAGTTCAAAATACCTGGCCCCGGCTGCATAGGCCGAAACAATATTCTGGGCAAGCTGGGTATGTGGTCCGGAAGCCGGCCCTATAGGGGATTCTACCTCTTTACCGCTTAAAGTTACTTTTCGTATCCGGTCATCTATCTTTTCAACCGGCACATAAAAGAAAGAACCGTTCTGCTTAAACTCACATAGCGCCTGCAACAGCAGTTCCTTAAATGGTACTGGTCTCATCTTGTCACTCATATATTATCTTTCCCTTCTAATTACAATTACTCCTATCGCATGCTGCCGGAAAAATAAATTAAAACAACCGGCGTAAAAAAACATTTGATTTAATCAGTACTTCATATGGTTTTATAATTTTTGCATCCTCTGCATTATATTATTAACTGCATAAATCCTTCCATAGTTTACCTGCTTCATCCCTGCATAGACCCATAAGTTCTGTTTCATCTGCATGGATTAATTTACGGTCCTTCATCAATGGCTTACCATTTATAATGGTTGTGATTGTATTTTTTCCATTCATTCCAAAGAGAATATGGCTGTTTATATTGTTTATATCTATTGGGGTAAGGGGGTCATACTCTACAATGATAACATCTCCCCAGGCACCTTTTTCCAGCATTCCTACCGGATGTCCAAAAACTCCGGCTGCGATTTTATTATTATTTTTAAATACCATTTCAGGTATCTCTGTCCATGCTGCAGAAGGGTTCTTACTGTTATGCTTTTGAAGCAGATTTGCCACTTTCATGGATTCTAACAGATCATTGGTATAGCCGTCCGTTCCAAGACCGGTCCGAATTCCTTTCTGATACATGTTAAGTATATCCGGGCACCCTACCGCATTGCCCATATTGGATTCCGGATTATGGACCACACTGGTATTGGTTGCTTTTAACAGTTCCAAATCCCTGTCGTTTATATGAACACAATGTGCCGCAATGGTTTTATCACCTAAAATTCCTTTTTTATATAGCCTTTCCACAATTGACATATGATAGGTTTCCTGACAATGTAGTGCGTCCTGTATACCTTCTGCCGCATGGATATGAAATCCGTTTTTACCCTGATTGCGTTCCACACAGTAATCAAGGGTGGTATCACTTAATGTAAAGGAAGCATGCATGCCTATCATAGCTTTTAGCATACCGGTAGTATCCTTATTACAAGCCTCTATAAAATCAAAATTTTCATCAATTGCCTGTTGCTTTTTATCCTCACCGTCCCGGTCAGATATTTCGTAAGCCAAACAGGAACGTACTCCCAATTCTTCCGCTGCTTTGGCTATCTGAAATAAGCTCCCCCTTATATTGCCATAACTGGCATGGTGGTCAAAGACTGTAGTTACCCCGTTTTTGATACAATCCACGTAAGTAGCTTTGGCGCTTAAATATACCTGCTCCAGGGTTAGTTTTCTGTCAAGCTTCCACCAGGTACCTTCTAATATCGAAAGGAAATCGGATGGATGATTGTCTGGTATTGATAGTCCCCTGGCAAAGGCACTGTAACTATGATTATGGGTGTTAATAAGGCCTGGCATAATGATTCCGCCATGGGCATCAATAAATTCGGCTGTATTATACTTTTTTTGTAATTCATCTAATGGCCCAACCTCATAAATGAACTGATCTTTCATACAAACAGCACCATTCTTTATAAAAGTATCCTTCCGGTCCCTGGTCACTACAATTCCGTTTCCTATTAAGAACATGGATTCCCTCCCTTCAATCTTTATAATGCCAGGTAATTGTGAAACAAGAATATTGTAATTATATACCATCAAATAATACAGTTTCAGAGCTGAATCTTGCCCTAAAGGCAACTGAAGCTATGAAATTCGTATTAATTGTATGGTATATTCAGAAAACTATAGAGTTTCGCAATTACCTATTTAAAATTCCTATAAACTTGTTATAAAATCCTTTAACAGATTCATGCATATCTTCGTTCTGTAAGCAGCCGTTGAACGCTGGTCATCTATGGGTGTGATATAGGTATTATAATCCGATTGTATACTGTCAAGCTTTTCTTTCATTTCTTCCCTGGTAAGTCCGGTATACCTTACTTCCAGGTCTTTTCTTTTGACAGTGGCAGTACTTACAGAACCAAAAGCAATTCTCAAATCTGTAATCCGGTTCTCCTTAATATCAGCCAGCGCTGCAAAGGATAACTTGGATAGTGCCTGGGATTTTCTTGCACCTACTTTCTGATAATAAGTTACGGCGAAATCCTTTTGTGGAATTTTAATTTCCTTTACTATTTCAGTATCCAGTATAGCCAGCTTACGGACCCCTAAGATGAATTCCTGAACCGGTAGAATTCTCTCACCTGATACGGATATCAATACCACTTCTGCTTCCAGTGCATATAAAACAGGCAGAGTATCTCCGGCCGGTGAGGCATTACAGATATTTCCTCCTATGGTACCTGCATTCTTAATGGCCGGGGCAGCAATACCACGGACCGCTTTTTTTAATATTTCAGGAATCAAGTCATTATTAAGTAAATCAATATAAGTACAGCAGGAACCAATGTATAAATATTCTTTATCCGTATAAATTTTCTTTAGTTCCTGTAATTGATTTAGAAAGAGAAGTTTTTCACAAGGTGCATGCCTGACCATAAAATCCGTTCCTCCGGCATACAATTTCGCTTCTGTTGAATTAAACTTCATAAAAACCGCCTCTTTTAAATTCTCCGGATATAAGCCTACCATAAGCCTCCCCCCTGTTCAGCAGCCATTTTAATTGCAGCAATTATCATATTGTAACCGGTACAACGGCATAGATTGCCGGATATAGCTTCCCTGATATCCTCCCCGGTCGGGTCAGCGTTATGGGATAGTAACGCTTCTGCTGCCATAATCATACCCGGTGTACAGAAACCGCACTGAACCGCACCGGCCTCGGCAAAAGTTTTCTCCAATAACTGATACCGTTTTGTTTCCCGGTAGCCTTCTATGGTCATGACCTTGGAACCGGATAAACTGCCCAGGGCAACGAGACAGGAATTAATAAGTCTTCCATTTATTATGACGGCACAGGCACCGCATTCTCCTTCTCCGCAGCCTTCTTTCGGTCCCATGAGTCCGAACACATTCCGTAAAATATCTAATAAACGGGCAGAAGGATCTGAATCCACTTGTACCTTTTCACCATTTAATTCAAAGTCTATCATATTCGTCCACATCCTTTCCGTAAACTGCCATTTCAAAATTATATTAACTTAATCAGCTTCTCAGGCGTGACAGGTATATTGTAAACGGGTTTTCCGATTGCCTGTTCCACTGCTTCCGTATAAGCGGGGGCTGCACCGAGAATCGTTAATTCGCCGGCTCCTTTTGCTCCAAAAGGCCCCTCATCATATGGATTATCCATCGCTGCGGTTTCAAAGGGAATCGTATCCTTTGAGGTAGGAATCATATAATCGGTTATACTGCCTTGCCTGATTACCCCTTTAAAGTTCTCCATTTTTTCCATGGATGCATATCCGATGCCCTGAAGCATACCGCCTTCCATCTGTCCCCTCATAATAGTTTCATCTATTACGGTTCCCACGTCATAAACACCCCATACCCCCAGTAAATTGGTAGTTGCAAGCAGGGTATCCACTTCCACTTCCGCCACATTGATTCCCCATGAATAAGTAGGATAAGCATCTCCGGAGAAAGTGTCAGGATCCCAGGGTATCATATAGGGCTGTTTATAATGCTCCTCTATTACCTGATATTCTCCTGTTTTCCATGTATCTTTTAATCTTTTAGCGGCTCTTTCTAAAAGTTTACCGATAATCATTAAAGATCTGGAAGCTACGGTAGGACCTGAATTCGGTACCCGGTCCGTATCAGGATTTAAGTATATAATCCGGCTTAAGGGTATTTCTAAAACCTCTGCAACAACCTTGCTTAAAGTGGTTTTAAGTCCCTGTCCGATATCGGTATTACTTGCCAGTATTTCTAAGGTATCATCTTCGTATTTCACCAGCTTTACTACAGATTTTATGTAATCTCTTTCCGCTGAACCGGTAAATCCGCATCCATGGAGAAATAATGACATGCCAATCCCCTTTTTAAATCTTGTATCCTGATTTTGGTATAGTCCTTTTTTAATGCTGTAACCAGACATTGCTTCTATCTTATCAAGCATCTGGGGCAGAATCACAGGATAGTGGAATTTACCGCTGGTACCAGTTTCCTCACCCTGTTTTACCAGATAATGTTTCTTTAATTCCAAAGGAGATACCTTGATTTCCTTAGCTAAATGAGCCATAAAAGACTCCACTGCAAAAAAGCTCTGGGGTGCACCGAAACCACGAAAGGCCCCATTGGGAACTGTGTTGGTTAACATAACCTTTCCGTGTACCTTAATATTGGGGATGGAATAAACTCCGGTTGCAGAAATAAGGGAACGCTGTAATACTACACTGGATAACCCTGCATAGGCCCCGCCATCTATTTTAATATCAACCTCAATACCTATGATATTATTTTCAGGATCAAGGGCTGCCCGGTAGACTAACATTGCCGGATGCCTTTTTGGTGTTACTGTCATATCTTCCCTGCGGTTTAAAATTAAGCGGATTGGTTTTTTAATTTTCACCGCTGCTACTGCCGCCTGACACGCCAGTAAGGAAGGATAATCCTCTTTTCCCCCAAAACCGCCTCCGGTAGTTGTCTGTATGATCTGAACCTGTTCCTTATGAAAGCCTAATGTTTGTACCACTGCATCCTTTACATAATAAGGACATTGCATGGAACCATAAACAGTTACTTTATTACCATCAAAGCACCCAATGACTCCCTGAGGTTCAATATAGGCTTGTTCCTGGTATCCGGTATGAAAAGTTTCTTCCATTACTTTTGCTGCCCGTTCAAAAATTTCTGTTGGATTTCCCTTTTTATATTCATATTCAGAGGTAAAAACTTCCGATTCTTCTAAGGTTAATACAGGAATTTCTTCCTTATAAATAACCTCAATGGAATCCACAATTTCTTTCACCCTTATTTCATCCTCACCGGCTACCATCAGTATTGCTTCACCAATAAAATTCACTTTATTTTCTGCAAATATGGGCTGTTCACTGGTAACTACTTTTAATAGATTGATTCCTTTAATATCTTTATAATCAATGATATAGTACCCATCCCCTATTTCCGGTATCTTTATCTCATTTATCGACGCACAGGCTTTCGTTGAACGTAGGATTTTAGCATACAGCATTCCATCAAATTTTATATCCGCTATATACTTCGCTTCCCCTCCCATCTTTTCCGTATGATCTTTTTTTACTACCGACTGACTGATTTTATGCATCGTATTACCTCCAATAACACTGGTTTGACAGCTCCCGTTATCCATTTAATTTCCTGCTTATATATTTTCCCTGACTGCCTGAAAATGTTCCATTTTGTACAATCTGCTGTCCCCTTAAAAACACATCCAGAACTTTTCCTTTCAGCTTTTTCCCATGATAGACAGAATCAGTATCATTAATTACCTCTTCCTGATTGTCATCAAATATTACAAGGTCCCCGTCTGCACCCGGAATCAGAGTCCCTTTCCCGGGATACATTCCATAAGCTTTCGCCGGGCCATCTGTAAACTTAGCTATAATGGACGGTCCAAACTCCGTAAACATATTCACAAAAGAATAACGTATGCCTCCGATACCCATTGGTATCTGGCTGGTATAGGATGCTTTTTTCAAATTTAAATCAAAGGGACAATGATCGGTCCCGATTACGGTAAAATCATCAATATGCTTTCGAATCAAAAGCCGCTCCTTCTCTTCCCTTAAAGGCGGTGTCATGGTATATCGATATCCATCAATTCCCCGTCAATATAAACCCTTCCATTCACAATTCCAAAATCCATCCTGTCTCACTCCTGTTCCACACATGATTTGGTTTTCAAATTTCCATGCCAGGTTTTTGGCATCACTTTGAACATAAAGACCCTGTTGTTTTAACTGTTTTACTTTCTCATAATCCGCAGGTGTATCTACATCTAATACTATGCTTTCATCCTCTATTTCTATTTGCAGAACCTGCTTTTTATCCAAATATAATTTTAAATTAGAGTCATCCTCTTCCGCTAAAATTTCATTGATACAATCATATGGAAGAAGTATGGGATGCCCTCCTCTATTGTGAAATTGGGGCTTTACAATCTGTCCGCGGTGTTCTAATATTCGTTTACAGATATCTGTTGTAATAAGAGGAAAATCACCAGGCGTTAAAAAAAACTGGGATCCGGTAACTTCCGCTATTCCTTTTTTCACTGAGGTAAACATGCCCTTTGAATAATCGGGGTTATACACAGCAGTTACTTTTTCTTCATATTTTGAAACTAAAGGAGCTAATCGCTCCATCTGGTAGCCGCCTACTACGATAATGCGTATGCAAACAGGTGAAAATGCATCGATTACATGCTGCAAAATAGGTTTGCCGTTAAGCTCCAGTTCCATCTTAAAAGCATTCGCCCTTGACGAGTACCCCCCTGCCAGAATTACTGCATCTGTATTCATATATATCACCCCCGGATATAGATAGATTGATTAATCAATCAATTTTGTAAAATAAAAAAGGCAAAATATATTACTTTTGTAATATATCTCGCCTGTGAGTTAAATTTATTGTAAATAGTTTACCACCGGTATTTATAAAAGTCAAATGTTTTTTTATCCCTTGCCCTGTTCCGAAAGGAAAACCCAGTTAAAGCAAAATTCACTCGTGTAATTGAATTTTTATAGAAGAGGAGGAATTTACTTTATCATTTCACCTCTTCTATAACCGATGTGCAGCTTACAGCAGGACCTCTTTTCCGGTTTCTGCAGCTTTATATATGGCTTCCAGTATCTGCGTTACCTTAAAGGCCTGCTCCGGCTTTACCAAAGGTTCCTTATCCTTCAGGATTGCATCCAGCCATTGTTTTGCTTCCAATACTCCTTCCGCAGATACACCGCCTTCAAAATAAGCTATATGTCCCGCCGGAGAAATGTTTTTTTGCATTAATAATCCATTTTTACCCTCATTATAAATCAGCTCATTTTTCGGATAACTCATTCCGGAATGAATTTCCGCTCCGGCCTTTGTACCACATAAGGTTGTAGAAGCCTCCCTCGAATCCAGGATATTAAGTGCCCAGGAGGCTTCTAAGGTGATAGTCGCTCCATTCTTCATTTTAATAAAACCAAAAGCAGAGTCTTCCACTTCATATTTTTCCGGATTCCATGAACCAAACACATTGCCCTCGGTGGCCTGCTTTAAATGTCCTAATTGGTAGTAAACTGAACCAGATATACTGACCGGTTCATAATTATCCATCATCCATAAGGTCAGATCCAATGCATGGGTGCCGATATCTATCAAAGGACCGCCTCCTTGCAGACTTTTATCCGGAAATACTCCCCAGGTAGGTACTGCCCTGCGCCTTACCGCGTGTGCCTTGGCGTAATAGATATGCCCGAGTTCATCGTTTTCACAGGATTTCTGCAAAGCTTGTACTTCCGGCCGGAAACGGTTTTGATAACCAATAGTAAATTTTTTGCCGGACTTTTTCCAGGCATCAATCATTTTTAGTGCATCCGCCGAATTATGAGCCATGGGCTTTTCGCACATTACGTGCTTTCCTGCCTCAAAAGCCGCAACCGTAATAGGGCAGTGGGCTACATTAGGTGTTAGGACATGCACTAATTCTATGTCTTTATTTTCCAATAATTCATGGTAATCCGTATACACTTTGGCGCCTTCGGCCCCGAATTCTTTTGCTGCCTTTGCAGCTCTTTCTTCAATAATATCACAGAAAGCAATCATTTCATTCTTATCGGAACAAGCTTTTAGGGACGGAAGATGTTTGTTATTTGCAATACCTCCGCAACCTATAATACCAATTTTAATTTTTCTCATAGACTTATCCTCCATTTTTTATTTGAAGTACTTATTTTATTCTGTATTTTACAATTTATTATTGATTAGTATTGGTATAAAATCTGGATATATTGAAATTCGTTTGGTTCTAATTCAACTTCTATATGCAGCAGGGTGTCTTTTACTTCACATTTCTTTACAGCCAGCCTTGGAGTACATACCCTTTTCAAATACTCTATTTCCTCCTTATTTGCAGCAGTAATTAAATCCATCTGTAGCCATTCATCCTGCACGCTTCCATATAACGGATTAATAGATTGTATTTTTAGCAGATAATTTCCGTTTTTTATATTCTGCAAAATAAAACATAATCGTATTTTATCCCGGTCTATAAACATTTGATTTATTTCTTTTATACTTATTTCATTTTCCTTATGCAGGAAATAGCTATAGCTGTAATGTTTATAATTATGGCAGGCGATACCGTAATTGGAGTAGCCGCAATAGGTAATCATGTAATTATCACCCTTTTGTAACAATTTCTTTCCTAACCGGTTCATAAATTCCACCGCATAGAAAGCAGGCTTTAATATTCCATCTTTTGTTATCAAACCACATCCGCCATTTAATATTGCCTGAGAGTCATAATAATCTGCAAATAAATCAGAGCCCACCCAGTATCCGGTCAAATCTGCCAGACCGATGCTGTCAATTATATTTTTCATGATATAGGCACCTTTATTGCAATGATCATTTAAAACACTTCTGTTGGATACCGTTGAACTCCATTCCGTCACATGTAATTCAGCCACATGAAAATCAATATCCTCCATTAATTCTTTAGCCATAATTAATTGATTCTTCATATAACTCCGATCGGTGGAGGGTTTAGTAATTACTTCGCCATCCACTTCACCGGGTATAAACGGGTAGCAATACAAGGATAGGAAATCCGGTAAAATATGCTTCATCTTCCAGTCTGTCAGAATTTCTTTAAAATTTTTCTGCCCGAAGCGGATTCCCAAACCGGCCCCGCCTATACGAAAATTAGGGGAGTACCGCTTCATTGTTTTTGCAATGCTGTCAAAAATATTTAAATATTCTTCATTACTTTGAACGTACTTTCCCTGGGCCGCATTTTCTGCTTCTGTCTCCTCCTTCCATATTTCAAAATACCAGCTTTCAATTTCTTCGATACCGTACCGGTTAATTAAGTGGATGATAAATGCCCGTATAAACACTTCCACTTCATCAACAGTATCTGCCCTATACTTAATTTCTTCCTCTATTAATACCGAATATAAATTGCGAAGCAGTTTTTTGGGTTTATAACTAAGTTCCATATATGGCTTTATCCCATTGGTAACCAAAAAATCAAGAATCCGATCCATCCTGTCAAAATTATACTGTTTTTCGTCTGTCTTTATATTAATATACATTTCCGTGGAAAAAGCCCCCCAAAACCGGACATACTGAAATTGCAGCTTATTTTTCAGCATAAGAATATGCTCCTGCATATCCGACCTTAATAAATCAGAAGCAGCTCCAATATTAATCATTTTATTCCAATTTTTTTGATAATTTCTGACTTTTGTCACATCCGTATGGATATCCTGAATTATGGAGCTATTTATCTTCCCCTTCGGATTTTTCTCAAAATAATTATTTAACCTTTCTTTTACCAAGGCATTATCACCTTGCTTTTCAACATCCTTATACTGATTTCTATAATTCTTTTGATAAGAGGAAGGTGTCATATGGTACTCCTCTTTAAATGTTTTGTTAAAAGCCGCCACATTTGGGAAACCATTTTCCAATGCAATCCTTATAATTGAAGATTCTCTATATATCAGATCAGACACTGCATGCTGAAGACGGATACTCTTTAAATAATTAACAAAACTGACACCAAGCTTCCTCTTAATATATTTCGAAAGATATGCCTGGGATAGATATAGTCTATTTGCCAAATTTCCCAGACTAATATCTTTATTATAATTCAGCCACACATACTGCATGATTTCATAAATACGGCCATCGAATTTACTTTTTTCCGCTTCAAAGCGTTTATCTTTTGGGCTCAGTAAAAAATTAGCATTCAGGACATGCAGCAAAGCATATAACAGACTAACTAAATATAGGTTCCCTTCTTCCTTTTTACCGAAGTATTGATTGAAAATATTACGTATAATCTGCCTGGTATCCTGATATGCTTCATTTTTATCAATAACTGAGTTGCACCAGTACACAAGAAAGCTCCGGTATATCATATCACTAAGCATAGGGTAGGAAATCGTAAAAATGCCCAGTAATACATCCTCTGAAGCAATGTACGAATGTTTTTTACCAGAATTAATGATGATAAAGTCATCTTTATTCAGAAAAAATACCTCATTCTCTACCGTCAGTTTTCCTGTCCCCTCCAATAGATAAAAAAGCTCAATATCATCATGGAAATGAGTGTCCTGTTTTTTTTCTACCACTAAGTTAAGTGCTATAATATCACCCTTAATCGTTGGTAAATAATCCATATCATCACCCGCTCTTATTCATTAGCACTCATTGAATAACACATCTGTGTACAGACGGGTTGCTTACAAGTGCCCAGGATGCGGAAAATCTAATTCCGCTTTGCCTCGATACAGTTATTGCTCCTTGCTTTTTAACAGCCGCTGAGTATCCGGTTTTCCATTTTGATCAACCGGTGCAACTGCTCTGCGGAATCTAATTCCGTCGTAAAATGATGACCTTCATATTCGCTGGATATATAGCCTGTATAACCGGATTCTTTTATAATAGGCAATAGCTTGTCAAATGGAATACAAGTATCATTACTATTTTCCTCCAAATAATAAAACTTTCCGTGAATGTAAGGACTATACTTTAACAAAACTTTCATTTCATTAACATCCGCACTGTTAGTGTAGAAATTGGAATAGATATCTTTTATGGTGTCTGCTTCAAACTGACTAAGGCCAGAAATCCGGCTTACTGCTTCCTTTGCATCTGTGCCGTACTCTAAGAGACTAAGCGCCGTATGCAATACCTTCTCCCTTGCTCCTTGTTTGACGGCTAAATCAAGATAGAGTTTATGGGGTGTCCGCTGAAATATACTAAAATCAGGAACGATGCCCAAATTATCCGTACCATATTTATCAATAATTCTCATATATTCCTGCCATACGGGTACGGAAGGTGTATGGGGGCGATGGAGTTCTATTGTTAATTTTATATTTAATTTTCTGGCATAGGGCACCATTTGTTCAAAAATTTCAGGAGTAATTGCATGTTGTGTACGCACAATTGGAAAACCCATATAGCCGGCAAACATCATGTCATTTAACGTACTCTGGAATATCTCGTCTTTATTTAAATCCCGGTCTGACCGTATTCCCATATCAAGATAGGCACTGTAGCAAATGGGCTCTAATTCATACTTTTTCAATAAACCCACAAAATAATCCATCCATTCCTTGGTAGGATTCGGGTATTCCGGAACCATTTGTGCGGCAACTAACTCAATACCCTTATATCCCATATCTGCTGCTGCTTTTAAACAGTCTTCCAATTCATATTTTCCCGTAAAGTACTCACAGGACATACTATAGAGGGTAACCGCGAATTTAATTTGATTATCTGCCATTTTTTCATCCTCCTTCTATACAACTGTTAATTTTTTTATATTTGAACTGTTTAACACCAAATAACTTCCGAAATAACCGGTATAGGGTATCCTGTGGGATATCCGGACTTTAACTTCATGCACACTGTTTTCTGCGAGTCCGTTATCCTTAATTACCCTGATTGTGGCATTATTGTGAATGAACCAATATTCACTGTATAACTCAGATATCTGTGAGAAGAGGAATTCTTTATTATTGATCCGGAATCGCATATTCTTTGGATCAATAATAACACCATCCACCGAAATTTCTAACTTTTCTATACAGGAAACATATGTCCCCCGATAAGAGGGATACTTTATTTCAAAATCATATCCGACGGTTTCTCCATTTACCGACACATTTTTAATTGATTTTTCACAGATGATATAATCTGCAAATGCTTGAAATCCTGCCATAATAACTCCTTCCACGTGTTTAACCACGCAATTCATATTCTATCCTTTTATGGATCCTATTGTTATCCCTTTAATAAAGTATTTCTGGAAGAATGGATATGCCATTAATATGGGCAGTATGGTAACAACAGCGATAGCCATTCTTGTAGATGTTGTAGGTAATTTTATCGCTCCTGCATTTACTGTACTGCCCATATTACTGCTTGCCAAAAACTGGGCATCCGATATCATTCTGTTTAATACATTCTGGATACTGAATACTTTCGTATCTGTCAGATAAATTAACCCGTTATACCAGTCATTCCAATAATTAATTGCCATAAATAATCCAATGGTTGCCATTATCGGTTTAGATAAGGGCAGTATCATCTTAGTAAAGATTTTAAATTCACTGGCTCCGTCCATATAAGCTGATTCAATAATTGCATCTGGTATATTGGATATAAAATAAGAACGCATAATCATACAAAAGAAACTATTCACTAAAAGACCCGGTATAATTAAAGCCAATATCGTATTTTTTATATGCAGATAATGAACATACATCAGATAAGTAGGAACCAGTCCACCATTAAACAGCATTGTGAAAAACACAAAAAAGGCAAACATTTTCCCATAGGGGAGATCATTTCTAGACAACGGATATGCCAACATAGATGTAATCACCAAACCTACGCTTGTTCCAATCAATGTCACCAGAATGGTTATCATGTACGCCCTTAAAATGACAAAACCCTGATTCCATATGTATTGATAGGCTGCCAGACTCCAGATTTTTGGGAAGAGGGAATACCCATCCAGTATCAGGGTGTTTTCGTCCGTCAGGGAGGCTATGACTAGGAGCAAAAACGGAATAAGGCAAAGAATACTGGTTAATGCTAAAATAGTACTCGGAATAATCGCTTTTTTTTTCATCCCGGACCCTCCTTTAAAATAATGCATTTTCTTTCGATACTTTTCTTACAATTAAATTAGAATATAACACTACAAAAAATCCTACAACGGATTGATATACACCCGCGGCAGAAGACATACCAATATCAGATAGCTGAATTAAAGCCCGGTATACATAGGTATCTATAACACTGGTAGTGGAGTAAAGCGCTCCGGAATCCATGGGTACCTGGTAAAACAATCCGAAATCGCTATAGAACATCCTTCCTAAACTAAGCAGCACCATGGTTATAATGGTAGGTTTAATGAGGGGAAGCGTAATATACTTTATCTTTTGCCACATTCTGGCACCATCTAAGGAGGAGGCTTCGTAAAAATCGCCGGGAATCCCGATGATGGATGCGTAATAGATGATGCACAGGTAACCGATATTCTTCCAGGCATTCACAATAATTAAAATGAACGGCCAATATTTTGCTTCGCTATACCAGGAAATTCCTGATTCCTTACCAAGCAGACCCGTTATAATCGTACTATTAATAAATCCTTTTGTACTTAAAAAAGCTAATACTAAATAAGATACAACCACCATGGAGATTAAGTAAGGAAGTAAAATCAAACTTTGGTATAATTTAATCTTCCTGATGCTGACAATCTCATTTAATAAAATTGATACGGAAATAGCAAGCACCGTATTAATTAAAATAAAAGCCAGATTATACAGAATGGTATTTCTTGTAATGATAAATGCATCCGCCGATTTAAACAAAAACTCAAAATTCTTAAATCCAATCCAGTCACTTCCCCATAAACCTTTCCTAAAATCTATGTTTTTAAATGCCAGATATAAGCCCGACATTGGCGCATAGTTATTTATTAAAAGGTAAAGTAATCCGGGAATCATCATCAAATACAGCATATAATAACGTTTTAACTTTTTCTTCCCATTTCTTTTCCCCTTATTTTTACTTAAGGACATCACTTCGGCAGCCATATTTGTCCTTCCTTTCCTAAAAAAGTGTACAAAAATAGCGGGGCAAAGAATTGCCTGCCTCTACCCCACTATGTATTTAATTTATTGAATATTATTTACTTTTGCAAATTCACCTAATTGAGTTTGTTTTTCTTTAATAATTGTATCAATTCCGGCTTTCTGCAGCATTTCTATAAATTCCGGCAGCACTGTGTCCGGATCTACCGTCCCCTGACCTATTGATTGTTTATATTTATCAATTACTGAGGTAACTGCTGCATATTCTGTCTTTACATTAGAGGAATCAAACTGGAATCCCATTGCTTTGGATACGGTTGCAGACTGGTTAAATTCATCCAAGTCTTTCCATAAGGTAGGTGAGTCTCCTTCCCATATATATGAAATCATCTGATTACCAAATTCAAAGTCAACTCCCATATCATATCCGCTTGTGGAACCATCTATTCCATCAGGATAATTTATAATACCATTTTTTTCATCAACTACCTTGTAATGTGTCCCTTCTATACCATGATCCAAAAGATTTACAAAGGCAGGGTCCGAATACATGAGATTAAGTACCTGCATAGCCTTATCCGGATATTCACTGGCGGCTGCTATAGACCACATAAAGCCGGTTACCTTCTGTGTATCAGACAGGGTATCACTTAATATGATTTCAGTTACATCTTCGCCTACACTTGCCGCTTCCTGTGTTTCGATACCGGGTTTGGTATTACCAAAAAAGCCAAATAAGGTACCTGCTTTCATTAATTCTTCAGCAGAGGATTGATTCGTCGTTGCGTCTTGTAAAATATATCCTTTTTGATACCAATCATATACCCGTTCTGCCGCTTCTTTGCATTTTTCCGTCTGATAGTAATCGGTAACCTCAAGTTTTTGATTATCCATCAGTACACCAATCATATCACTTAATTGATCTCCCTTTGTATCTACACTTAATCCCAGACTGTCAAAAATCGTACCGGAAGCGGTTTGTCCTATCATAGCCGGTGTAACTCCCGGTTCATTATCTTTGATTGTCTTAAACATACTTTCTAAATCAGTATAGGTTTTGATGGAAGCCGGGTCTATACCATGCTTTTCCAATAAAGAGGTTTTACATATAAAGCTGGTTCTGGCAGCCAGATCCCTGTTCGTTGCGACACCGTAAATTTCACCGTTTACAGAAGCTGCATTCACATAATCTCCAAGGGCCCCACTAATTCCCTGCCCATATTGCGCTAAAAGATCATTCATTGGATATAGCTGACCTTTTGAAGCATGGCTGGTATAATTAAAAAATGCCAATATCGTACCGTCTGCAAATAAATCCAACTTTTCATCACTGGTCAACATTAAATCAATCTGCTGAGAATAATTACTCGCATTAATCGGAATCATGGTAAGCGTGCAGTTTATCTTCTCTTTCAGATAATCATTGATAGCATCATTAACCTTCTTCATGTCGTTCGGAACTGAACCAAAAACTAAAAATGCCATTGTCAGATTAACCGGTTCCTCATCTCCTGATGAAGTGGTCGCATCCCCCCCCTGCGACTCTGCATTACCGTTTACATCCTTTGTGCCTGTATTATTTGCACCGCTGCATGCAACTAAATTTAATATCAGCGCAAATGCAAATAATACCATCCCCATACGTTTTACAAATGTTTTCATTACAGCTTCTCCTTTCCTACAGTGTTGTTTCTATTTCACTGTAAGCATATTGTACAATTTTTATTTAAAAATAGATATTTCTTATCCGATTTGCACTATCACTCATCCGACTATTTATAGTTTTTGCTAAATTATCATTTAATCCAAATCATTTTTATTGATATTCTGCACAATTCTCCTGTGCTTTTCCATCTAGACAGTTCTGACGGTAATGGCTTGGCGTTACTCCAAAGAATTTCCGGAACATTTTGGTAAAATGTGAATAGTTCGGATATCCGACTTCAATTGCGATTTCATTTACGGATGCGTCCGTTCCAGACAAAAGGTGGGCTGCCATCCTTAACCGTTCATTAATAATATAATTCAGAATGGAACATCCCATTTCCTTTTTAAATATTCTAGTTAAATAATCCGGATTCAGATATTCCTGTTTCGCTAATAACTCCACACTTAAATCCTCGTTTATATTGTTTAGAATATATTTTGAAACCTCTTCTACAATTTCCCTGCACGATTTTTTTGTTCCAAATTTTTCTTTTACCTCATGCCGCACACTGTCCAGATAGATTTCTCCATATTTCAGTATCCGTTGTTCTTCCTCTTTTATATTTATCCTATCTACAACTTTATCCAGTCTGTCTTCCAGGATTTCATAAGCCACCGGTTTTACCAGATAATCAAAACTGTTTAAACGAAGAGCCTCCTGTGCAAACTTAAAATCAGCATGGCAGGTAAGAAATATACACTCTATTTCATCATTTTTACCCCTTAACCATTTTATCAGGCAGAGACCATCCTCCTGGGGCATCTCAATATCGCATAGGATAATGTCAACTTTATGCTGAAGAAGGATTTCTTTCGCTTGCTTGACACTGTTAGCAGTAAATACTTCCTTAATATTAAGTCTTGACCAGTTAACACCTTCCCTTACCCCTCTAATTGCATAGACCTCATCGTCAACAATCAGTAAATTTGCCATGCTTCTCCTCCATTTCTTTCAAAATGATAATTAGAATCTGTGTACCTTCATACAATTTACTTTTAATTATAATTTCTGCCCGGTCACCATAAAAATAATTCAGTCGTTTTCTACTGTTTATGATTCCGGTACCGGAACCTTTACTATTCCCCTTCATCTCCCCTGCCATTATCTTCTCCACCAGATTCTGTTCCATTCCCTTTCCCGTATCTGTTACGGAAATTTCGGTTCTGTCCTGATAATTCTTAGCCTTAATGGATATTTCAATACAACCACCTAATTCAATGGCATATTTGATAATATTTTCTACAAAATTCTGAATCAGGAGAGGTAGTATCTTAAACTCCTTAAGTTCTTCGTCAATGTCATAATTACAATGAAAGGTATCCGGAAAACGCATAGCGGATATAGCCAGATAATCCTTGATAAAATTGATTTCTTTTGACAACTCCACCAGTTCACAGCCATTGTTAAAAATATATCTGAAATAATTTGACAGATAGGTACTTAAGTTTTGAATTGCCTTATATTCTTTTATTTGTGCCATGCTATATATAATATTAAAGGAATTCAGTAAAAAGTGCGGATTTACTTTAAGCTGTAATATCTGGAAATCTGCCCGCTGCTGCTCTAATTTCTTTTCATAATTCTCTATCTTTAAGGCAGTTATTTCACCGGTCATTTTATTGAAAGTTTCATTAATCTGGCTGAATTCATAAGAGCTTTTCCGGGTTTTAATCTTATAATCCATATTGCCATGCTTTATCTCCTCCATGGCTTTCTTTATTCTGGTAAGGGGCGTAATTAACCATATTTTTAAACAGATAACCAAAAAAGGAATGGACAATAGACTGGCTATGGCTAATCCCAGTGTAATTTTACTTGTAACCGGAATGCTTCTGAATATCTCTGCTTTTGTAATTAGTCCCGTTAATTGATAATCATCCTTTAAAGAGGCAGAGATTACTTTTATATATTTTTTCTTATCAATATGGACTAATTTATTTTTTGGCGTAAAATAGATTGTCTTATTGGTGTAATATTCCAGTAAATTCAATTCTTTTAAAATATTATCCACTTTACCAAAAGCACCAAAATAAGCCTTATCATATTTTTTAATCCATACTATATAATCTTGATTATCAACTGTGATGATATGCCATATTTTCTGTTCCTCCCCGGCGGCGTAATTAGTAATATATTGATTTATACCAAGAAATTCGTCCAGGGAATTATACTTTATTACCGTTAACAAATCCTTGCGCTCCGGTACGTAGACAAACATTCCGGAAACAAATTGATAGCCGGATAGCTGAAGTTTTATGGTATTTCGGACCACTCCGCTGGAAATATAATACCGGTCCCCGCTGTAATTACTGTTCATTGTTACGAAATCTGCATTCGTTGAAGTATATGTATAGATAAAGCTTTTTACATTAGATAAATCATTGTCAATCTGATTAATGGCAAGATCAAGATTATACTGACTTTCTTCAATCGAATTGTTTTCCAGGATCTTCATGGAGTTATTGGAAGAATAGGCAGCTACTATCGATATAAGGAAATTAGTAATAACAAATAACAGAATTATCTTGGCACTAATTGAATTTATTATCTTTCTTTTCATTTTACCGCCCTTTCCCTGTCACAGCTGCGAGCAGTTGTGATATTGCATCCTTATGTTGTATACCTCATTTTATACCGCCCTGTTTAAATTGACAATATTGAAATAATTGTATAACTTTCCTACCGAATACATCAGATCAGTAACTGCCGTAACTTTACTGCTTTTTGAAAGGCTGCAACAAAGTTAATACCTTTACTGCAGCCTTTCCTCCTATATACCAAAACCTAGAAAGTAGATTTAAATTCTGTATATCTCATTAACTCTTTTGGTAATTTTTTTTTATTTGCTTCCAGTTTAGGCAGCAATACCTCCATCATTTCCTGCAATTCCTTATGATGCTCTTTTAATCCTGCAAAAGTATTTCTTGCACGCTTTTTCTCTGCTTCGTCAAATTCAACATAAAGTTTTTCCCCCTCAATAATAATTCTTCCTTTTATCCCGCACAGAGGGCACTCGGCTTTCGTTGTACTGCCCATAGTTAGAATTGAATTATGGCATACCGGGCATATTCCCCCTTCTCCATACCATTCTACCTGGTCGTAGGGTTTACCGATAGATTCCGCCAGGTGGGAGCCAAGCCCTCCAACCGATGAAATCAGTTCCGGACTAAGAACCGGATTGGCAATTCTCCCCATATCGTATACATTAAGCTGACCCACTGTTTTCATAACTGTTGACATACCAAACATATACATATTGGGAAGCCCCATGGAAACCCAGTGTTTTGTTTTAGCTCCGCCTACACTGATATAAGCCACATATTTATTGCTTAAAACTCTTGGGTCAATGAGTTCTTTACTACCTGCCCGGATTCGTTTTTCCTGTTCCGCAAGGACGGCTGCCCGGTCATGGGCCGCCCCAAACCGGTCAATAAAATTTTTTAACTGTCCGCAGGACGCTATGGAATATACCGGTGCTGCAAGTATAATACCGTCTGCATTAAGAAGCTCTTCTTCCAGGCTTAAATAATCGTCTTTTAGGATACATTTTACCTGCATCCCTTTATCCCTTAGTGTTGAACAAACGCCACAGCCCTTACAGTGCCCGATATTAAGATCCATTGTATTGATAAATCTGACCTGTGCCCCAGATTCACCTGCTTTTATCAGTGCTTCTTTTACCAGGATGTCGCAGTTTTTGTTCTTTCTTCCGAAGGATAATCCTAATATTTTCATTCTGCTCACCGTCACTTACTCTTCCCCAATGTATTTTTTCATCATCTCATGGTGCAGCTTTACCTGCTCCACACTGTTTACGTCCCATTCTTCTATATCATGGTAATGGCGCTGTCCTTCATATTCCGTATTAATATATCCTGTCCAATGGTTATCCTTTAACACCTTGATAATTCTGTCATAGGGAATACTTACCTCATTTCCATCTTCCATTTCATACATCTTGCCATGTATATGAATGATATAAGGAATATACAAAGACAAAAGTTCCGGTTCACAGTAGGTATAGGTAAAAGCTTCTTTTGCCCAGAAAAGGTCTTCTTCATTGGGATCCATGGTTTTTACCTTTTCCATAGTTTCTTCTGCCGACCGTCTTTCGGTATAGCATTGGCTTATAAATGCAACAATTTCCGGCGTAGCTCCCCTGCGGATATGCTTTCTCTCAAGGATGCACACCGGTTTTTCAACAAAGATACCAAAATCAGGAATAATACCGAAATACTTCGTTCCGGTCTTTTTAATAAAATCTACATATTCATCCAGCCAGGGGGTAGCAAGCTTAAAGGGGGAATGTACTTCAATTCCCATAACAACATTGTATTTTTCAGCAGTTGAAAGGGATTTTTCAATGATTCTTAAAGGTACCGCACACAAGACCCGCATATATTTAAAACCCAATCTGGCAGCCAGCTTAATATCCCGTTCCATCACTTCCACCGCTTCTTCATCGGTAATAAACTTACCTTCATAAATCTGACCGTCCATAAACGCATCATAGCATATCGGAACCGTATGGTACTTATCCATTAAGGCAAACCATTGGTCAACCCAGGTCTGGGGTGGATTGGGAAAACCCGGAATCATAGCTTCGGATATTATTTCTATTCCGTCTGCCCCTAAATCCGCAACTGCTTTTATGCAGTCTTCCAGATTCATCTCCTTAAGGTAATACTCCTGCTGATAGCTGTAAAGGGATACCCCCCTTCTTATTTCAGGCGGCAGTTTATAAGTTTCCTCCAAAAATAGCTCTTTCTTCCAGGTAGCGATATTAGGCATCAGCATGTCACTAAGACCATAAACCACCCGGATTCTCTCTGTTACTTCAACCGAATGCCCTCCCTCTGAGAGACCGCCGGGTAATAAAACCCGCAGATAAGCCACATCTCCGAAATCCCAATGTTCATCCGTCTTTCCAAGCATTTCATCAAATGTATAGGTATTGCCATTCACAGTAAAAGTCATTTGTTCCTTTGTATAAAAGCTACCGTCCACTGTTACCTTAAAGTCTCCAATTACTGCAAGTACAACTCCTCTATAATAAGTTATTCTGACACCCACCTGGAAGCCAATTATATTACCGTCTTTCTCAATATTTTGGAAACCTTTATCATAAATCATATACTTTTCAAACATAATCTTCTTCTCCTTTATCTTCTCAGCTTTAATTTAACTTGTTGTAAACTACATTTTATCTATAAGTTCGTTACAGTTCAGCCTTATGGCTAAACTGTAACATAAATTCTTTATAATACTTCTAATGTTCTTGTCTAAATATTAAAGGATTCCGAGAATTCTTCTTTCCATGGCAATATGTTTTTTCGTCATTTCATAAGCATTCCCCCTTGCATGGCCTTCAAATTCCGATACAATATATCCCTCAAAGCCTGCATTGTCTATGATGGGAAGAATTTTATCATACGGAATACTCATCTCATTACCGTCCTCTTTCATTGCATGGAACTTTCCGTGAAAATGAACACAATAGGGCAGGATTTTCTTAAGGCCCTTTAAATCAGGGTTTTTACTGAAGGTAAGAAAACCGTACATATTATAAAATGAAGATAAAACCTCTGCATCTGCGTTTCTATCCGTTAAGCGTTTAAGGGCCTCCGGCATGGGTACCTCATCATATTTCATCTGTACGGCTAAATCCAGCATTTCTTTATCGGCCCCACGCTCCAGGGCACCATAATAACTGTCGATATTCGGTTTATCTGCAAAACAACCGAAATCAGGAACAAAACCAATGTAGTGTGAGCCGGATTTTTCTATGGCTTCAAGGTATTTTAATATAGCCGGCGAACTTGGTGTCTCAGGGTTATGTATTTCGATACCGACCCTCACATTATATTCTTCTGCATAGGGAGCTACCCTTACGAGATTTTCAGGGGAAAGCAGGTATTGGGCACGCATGACCTTACACCCAAGTTTATGGGCGGAACGGATATCCAAGAGCGTCCTGGCAAACAATTCTTCCTCTGTTAAATCCCTGTCATAACGCATACCCCGATCCGTATTCGCTCCGTAAGACACTGGTTTTACACCATATTCAGCAGCATATTTATAAACCAGACCTAAAAATTCCTCACTGATATAGGGATAAGAAGGGATCATTTGTGTAGCAACTATTTCGTATCCGTCAACACCAATTTCAGCACAACGCTTTATACAGTTCTCTAAGGAATATTCTCCTGAAACATATTCTTTCGTAAAACTGTAAAGAGTTATGCCCAATTTTATTTTCGTCATGATTCTTTCCTCCAGTTTTTAATATATTAAAATTATTCAGCTAATTGTAAAATTCTTGTATCACAGCTATCAATGGGCGTATAAGTATGCTCTTTTACTGCACCGGGAAGGGGCATATATGGGCTGCGCAGCATTAATGTCAATTTAATATTATGTTCCCCTCTGCCAAGGCCTCCTACTTTATGAACTTTTATAGTTGCCGGTGTCAGTATATTCCAAAATTCCGAAAACTGATGTTTTAATTCCACTATTGCAAATTCCTTATTATTTATGCAGAAGATACTATCCTTTTCATCTGCTTTTTCTCCATCCGTCTCGACTTCCAATTCATCAATCACGGAAAGGAAATGCCCGCGGTAATATCCTAACCGGATATCAAACTGGTAACCTATCGCTCTTCCGTTGATATAATAGTTTCGTAAAGTTCTTTCCTGAATGATATCGGTAAAGCTTAACTTCATTACTAATCCCATAGTATTCCTCTCTTTTCAAATATTGATTTAATCTTATTATGCTGAAAACCGCATCACAAATTGCTCCATATATCTCTTCCTTAGCTTCAGGCTTTTAAAACAGCTTCACCCCTGCATAACGGCATTCGTGATTTCTATGTATTATTCAAATTTTATTGCTTCATTGGTTTGGGCTGATTTACGTACTACATCCATAAAAAGCAGCACCCGCCTTACTTCCTGACATTTTACGGCCAATTCTTCCTGACCGTTTAACACTTTCTGGAAATTTTTAAAATATTCTATATGGCTAGTGGTAACTTCTGGCAACTCCTCTTCATATATAATCCCCGGTTCCGGAGGACCAAAGGATCTGGTTGGACCGGAGGCAGTTATTGTAATCTTACCGGGAACATTTTCAAGAAGATGCTTTGTGCGTACTATTTTACCTTCCCCGGCAAAACCTTCAATAAATGCACTACCAGTTTTCCCTCCGATAAACCATGCTCTTTTGGGTGTCAGGTAGTAGGTACCCAGTTCAATCTCTGCCGTAATTTTATTGTTAAATTTTATAATTATCTTAAAATAATCATCCACTTCCTTGTTAATGACATTTTGGACATCTGCAAAAATGGTATCAATCTTACTATCAACCATATTGAGCATCTGGTCAATGAGATGAACTCCCCAATCATAAAGCATTCCTCCCCCCATTTCTTTATAGATATGCCAGTCATGCATATTACCGTTAATACCGTATAACTGTGATTTAATAAGGTATATATCTCCCACTGCTTTCCGGGCGTATACTTCCTTCATAATACAGTAATCCTTATCCCATCTGCGCTGATGGTGAATGGTAAATAATACGCCGTATTCTTCCGTTACCTTAACCATTTCGTCAAATTCACCAACTGACAGGGCCGCCGGTTTTTCACAGATTACATTCTTACCTGCTTTTGCAGCGGCAATGGTAACGTCCTTATGCAGCGGATTTGGTACAGAAATTATTACAGTATTAATTTCTTCTACCTTAAGCAATTCATGGTAGTCGCTATAGACAAGAATATCTTGTCCTACATCCTCTAATTGTTTCGGATTACTATCACACACCGCTATAATCTCTGCATCTTCAAATTTTTCCAGTGCATTTACGTGTTCATGTCCCATAAAACCAAAGCCGATTATTCCGAGTTTTATATTTATCATTTTCATTCCGTATAATTACCCCTTTCTCTTTCAGAGCACTCTCGAAAACTCTCATAGCCTATTTTTACTGATATTTTAGATGCTGTTAATAAAATTTCTTCTATTGCTACTATTAGTTTTCGAAAGTACTCTTTTAAACAAGCATATCTTGTAATCCTGGCCTAATAATATCTGCCTTCGTTATTAAAATGCATTACTGTATAAACTTGTTGAATTTTTATATTAGTATTATAAATTAAATTTATTAGCCATTTCTTTCTTTATTTAGTCTATTAAAACTTATATATTTATCTTTTTAATCTTACAAATATAAAGAAATAAAAAGGCAGAACAAAAATATTACATAATATTTTTGTTCTGCCTTTTTAACTGGACATCAAAAGTTTTAAAATTTTCTTTAATATATACAGACTTTTCTTCTATCTTTTTTTCTTCAAGCAATTCCGTAATATCTTTCCGGGCGCCTTGGTTAATTTATTCATATTTGGATCAAATACAATCCTCAATAAGCACCTCCATGATTCCACCACATACCATTCCTTCTGATTCAGCCACATCTCCGGTCATGTCTATGGTTTGAAGCATGAAGTTTTTGCTTCCGATAATACTTATGGCATTGTGTATTACTTCTGCTTCGCTGCAGCCTCCGCCAATACTGCCTGCAATCTGTCCGGTCTCATAAACTATCATTTTAGCCCCTGCTCCTCTGGGTACGGAACCCTTTGTATCTATAATGGTAACAATACTCATGGGTTGATCCTTCCTTTCGGCAAGCAGCTCAACTACTTTATAATCCAGGTCAGAACGGTTTCCGGTATAATTTCTATTCCATTCAAGTCGTTTTCTGCTAATAATCTGAGCAATAATGGAGATACTGATTTCTTCCGGTGTCACCGCACCAATGGAAAGTCCGATAGGTGTACATATCCGTTCTATCCGGTTTTGATCATATCCCTCTTCCTTTAACATATCTTTTACTGCACCAACACGTCTTCTGGAACCTATCATTCCTAAATATATTGTTTCCGGCTGTTTTAAGATATGCCTTAAACATTCCGTATCGTGTCTGTGACCTCTCGTTATAATAACAATATAATCGTATACGGTAAGTTTTAACTGAATAAAAACCTTTTCAAACCTTTCACAGATTACGGTTTCAGCAATAGGAAACCTTGCCTTGTTGGCAAAGGAGGGTCTGTCATCCACCACAGTTACCTCAAATCCTACCCTGGCACCAAACTCTGCCAGGGGCAGTGCTATATGGCCTCCTCCAAGAATAATCAATCTTTCCCTGGGATAAAACGGTTCAATAAGGGTACTCCCTTCTTTTTCTCTTACCATACCGGGTTTGCCTTCTTTTAGGACTTCCAAAGCAGCTTCTTTTAACCTTGAATCTGAAATGTCGTTCAAATTAACCATAACACGGTTAAAATCGTTGTCTATAGTTCCTGATGCACCCTTTAAGCTGGTGATTACCAGCTTATTTTCATTGTTCCCTAAAGCTTCCAGTAAATTCTGATATAAATTCATACGAATACCTTAAACTCCCATCTGCGTGCTCCGCACGCATACAAATCAGGATGTTGGAAAATAATTTTTAATCCTTACCTGCGCACTCACCGGTTACACCTTTTAATATCATTAGCCCATGCTCTAACTCACTCATAATATATCCCAGACTTTCCTTTACCGCCTTAGGACTTCCGGGGAGATTTACAATGAGCGCATTTTTGCGGATACCTGCTGCTCCACGACTTAACATGGCACGCTTGGTAAGGGTCATACTGTACGTCCTGATTGCTTCCGGAATACCGGGAACCATACGCTCCGATACCGAAATGGTAGCCTCCGGTGTAACATCCCTTACCGAGAATCCGGTACCGCCGGTTGTTAAGATTAAATCGCAGATATCCTCATCGGTGAGCCGGATCATTTCCTTCTCTAATTCTTTTTGTTCATCCGGAAGCATACAATAGCTGGTAACAAGGTAACCCCATTCTTTAACGATATCCTTAATCACTGCTCCGCTTAAGTCTTCCCGTTCACCTTTTGCCCCTTTATCACTCGCAGTTATGACTCCTACCCGGAATTTATAATCAACTGACATACAAATCATCTCCTGCCTTTATAGTACCACCCTTAATTACCTTGGTAAATACCCCTTCCCTTGGCATGATACAATCACCTACCTGCTTAAATATTTCACAGTGGGAATGACATTCCTTGCCTATCTGGGTCATTTCAAGGATAACTTCACCGCAGGTTAACCTGGTTCCTACGGGCAGGGTTTTAAAATCCATTCCTTCGACTAACAGATTTTCCCCAAAAGCTCCATCCGAAACAAAAGCACCTTTATTACGGAATTCTTCCACTTTATCATAGGATAAGAGACTGACCTGGCGGTGCCAGTTACCCGCATGGGCATCTTTTTCTATACCATAATCTGCAATCAGTTTTGCTTCTTTTATATTAATTTTAGGTGTACCTCTTTTTTCACTGATACACACTGCCATTACCTTTCCCATGGCTTAGCCTCCAATCTGGACCATCTTCCTCTGTTCCGCATCCTGTACCGTTCTATCATGAAAACAATGATGGGCAGGCTTCTGTCTAATTGCTTCTTCCATTATAAACTGCAGTTTATCCATGGATATTTGATTTCTTAAATAAGGCTTTAGGAAAATACCCTCATTATAATGAAGACACAATTTTAATTCGCCTTCCGCTGTCAAACGAATTCGATTACAGTCTCCGCAAAATTCATTACTCATTGCAGTAATGAATCCGATACTTCCTTTCAATCCCTCAAAGTCATAATAGATTGCCGGTCCATTACCATGTTTATCTGTACTTATCACACTGTCACCATAGGATGCTTCCAGTTTTTCTTTTACTTTCTGGTATGGAATTAATTGATACCCTTTGCCAAGCCCGATGGGCATCATCTCTATGAACCTGACATCAATGCCATTATTAGCAAGTTCCGCTATTTTTATCAATTCATCTTCATTAAAATCTTTTACCGGAAGACAATTCAGTTTCGTTTTAATGCCTGTTTTTATTGCTTCATCTATCCCCTGCAAAACTTCCCCTAACTTATCATACCTTGTCAGCTGCTTGAATTTGTCACGGTCCAGGGTATCAAGGCTGATATTAATTCCATCAAGCCCTGCCGCCTGTAAGCCTTTTGCCATATCTTTTAGTAAAATACCATTGGAAGTCATTGTTACTTCTTTTATACCCTGGATATTCTTTAACATATGAACCAGATTAACTATACCTTTGCGGACTAAAGGTTCACCACCGGTAATCTTGATTTTCCGGATTCCTAACCCCGCCGCCGCTTCCACAGCCATATCGATTTCTTCGTAGGTTAATATATCCCTATGGTCCAGACATTCTATACCATCCTTTGGCATACAATAGTTGCAGCGTAAATTGCAGCGGTCTGTTACGGATATTCTCATATAATCTATTTTTCTTCCATGTTGGTCTGTCATAAACTGCTCCAATCTGCATGTTTACTGTATAATATCCGTAAGTTGTATTCAAGGATTAATAAACTTACCGCTTTTCCCTCCGGTTTTTTCAGCGAGATATACACTGGTAATTTCCATACTTTTATCAATTGCCTTACACATATCATAAATCGTAAGCAGGGATACGGTGGCTCCCGTTAAAGCTTCCATCTCCACTCCAGTTTTACCGGCTAATTTAACAGTACAAGAAACCGTAATCTGACTGTCTGCCTCATCTATTTCAAAGTCAATGATACTGTTTGTCAACATAAGGGGATGGCACATAGGTATTAAATCGCTGGTACGTTTTGTTGCCATAATTCCAGCTATTCTGGCAACTGCCAGGACATCACCCTTTTTTACTTCTCCATTTTTAATGTAATCAAGTACCGTATGATTCACTTTTATGCTGCCTTTTGCAACTGCTTCCCGTTCTGTTATCTCTTTATCTGTTACATCCACCATAATGGCATTACCCTGTCCGTCAAAATGGGTTAATTTATCATCCACATTATCACCTGGCTTTCCTATTCCCTACTTTCCAAATCCACAATTCGGAAAGGTACATACTTCACAATTCAGGCAAAGGCCGCCATGTCCAAGTGCTGCCAGCTCCTCCCCACTTATCTTATCGTCAGCCATGACCCTTGGTAAGATCAAATCAAAAATAGTCCGCTTCGAATACATAACACAGCCGGGAAGTCCGATGATTGGAATTGTGTCCTTGTAATAGGAAAGAAGAAACATTGCTCCCGGTAATACCGGTGCCCCATAAGAGATTAATTCAGCTCCTGTATTCTTAATAGCTGTCGGAGTGGTATCATCCGGATCAACACTCATTCCCCCGGTGCATATGATAAAATCAGCACCAGCTTTTATAAACTTAAGTATTTCATCCGTAATTTTATCTGTCTCATCATTCACTATGCTTTGCCCAAGGACTTGAACGGGATATTCCTTTAACTTTTCCCGTATTACCGGCCCAAAGGTATCTTTTATTCTGCCGTAATACACTTCATTACCCGTCGTGACGATCCCTGCTTTTTTATTGACAAATGGTAATAACTTAAGCAACGGTTCTATACCCGCTGCTTCTTTTACCTGATTCATTTTCCCCTCATCAATGATTAAAGGTATTATCCGGGTACCCGCTAATTTATTACCTTTTTTAACGGGAAAGTTCCCGTGTCTGGTTGCAATCATTACTTCACCGAGGGAATTAATCTTCATCAAACGCTTTTTATCTGCTTTAAACAATCCATCGATAGAAGTAAATATATCTATTTTCCCTTCTTTTATTTCAGATGGTGTCATATATACATTTTCACAGATACTATATAAAATCTCTGCTGCCTCGTTTTCATGAAGCGTGCCTTCTGTTTTTTCCCAAACATAGAGATGATCCTTCCCTATGGATAATAATATAGGGATGTCCTCTTCGGTAACAATATGCCCCTTACGAAATACTGCCTCTTTAGCCACATCCTTCACAATCCTGGTTATATCATGACATAATACATGTCCTGTTGCATCCGTAGTATTTATTAATTTCAAAAAGTCACTTCCTTTTTCATAATAAAAAAGATGCAAATAAGCAGTCCTCTTGCTGCATTTTACACCTATGTAAAATCAAATTATTTTTTATCAATTTTCACTTATCAATTATATTTTAATAGGTTTAATCTTTTATCACTTTTAAAATTACGCTTTTGCAAAACTCAAAATAATCTTCTACATTAAATCTGTCCCTATCAATTAAGTACTGTATGGAGGCTCCTTCCAGGGTGGAAACAATAAGATAAGGCAGATATTCCCGCTTCTGTTTCGGTAACTCCGGTTCATACTTATCAAGCATTTCGCCGATTTCTTTTCTCCAGCCTTCAAAGGAGGCCGCAAATGCAAGCTGTATATCAGTATTAATATGCCCCTGAACCCAAAAATCTATTTCAGCGAAATCATATTCCTGTTCCTTTACGATAAATTCCAGTTTCTGCTTTATAAATACATCCAACTGATCTTCCAAGGTGTCTTTGGCATCTACTTTTAAGCGGTTCCTGATCTCCAGGCATTTCTTTAATACTTTCTTTTGCAGTGCAAGCATTAAATCATTTTTAGTCTTATAATAATAATGAAGGTTGGACTGAACCATGCCGGCTCTTTCTGCTATTAAATGCATTCTGGTACCGCAAATAGTATTTTCGATCACTACATCCAGTGCTGCATCCAGTATTTTCTCTTCCGGCTTCTCATCCACGTTTTTTAATTTCATTTTTACCATCCTTTCCTGGATTACCCTATAGTATATCTTGGCTTCTACCTTGTGTCAATATTTTTTGTTCAATTAATCAATCTAATAATATTACTATGTCTGCATGTTAATCAAATACCAATCCCTTTTCCAATACATTTGCCTGCCACATATTTATCATAAACATTCCGGTCATCAGAAAGGTAAATGATCCTCTCTAATCTTTGTTTCAGTGTAAGGGGCTGGGGATGCAATAAATTACTGTCATCTAAAATGACTGCATCAAATTCATATCCTTCTTCAAAGCTTCCTGTCTTACCAAAGAAAGCTCCGCCTCCTTTTGTCCCTAGATAAAAAGCTTCTTCCGGAGTTAATGGTTTTATCTTCTGATCCACTAAACGCCACCGGAGTTTTGATACCTGAATTGCTCCTGCCATGGCCCTGAATATGGAGTTGGAACTGCCGGCTGCCAGGTCAGTGCCAAGACCTACGGGGATTTTCTCTTCTATGAACGTCCGGACAGGTGCTATACCGGAAGATAAATTAGTATTGGATTCCGGACAATGGGCAACATAGACTTGATTCTGCTTCATAAGTTCAATTTCTTCCTTGGTTGAATAAACACAATGTGCCATTATAGTAGGCACTTCTTTACCAAACATTCCATAAGTTTCATAAGCATGGCCATAATTTTTTGATTCCGGAAAAAGTTCCTTCACCCATTCCACTTCTGCAATATTTTCAGACAGATGGGATTGAATGGGACAATTATATACCTTTTGAAGTTTGGAGAGTTCAGTAAGTAAAGAGCCTGTGCAGGTCGGGAGAAATCTTGGCGTTATGATGGGGGTAACATTTTTATATTTATTTGTTGAATCTCTCAGCCATTTTTTCGTATCTTCAATAGATTTAACGCTGGATTCACATAGATACTCCGGACTGTTCCGGTCCATATTTACTTTGCCGACCATACATTTTAACCCGGATGCCTCTAATAAATCCATTAGCAGATTGGTAGATTCTACATGAATTGTACCAAATATACAAACTCTGGTGGTAGCACTATTCTTTAAGTCATCTGCAAATATGCTATAAGCCTTCTTAGCATATTCTAAATCGGAATACTTTGCTTCCTCCAAAAAGGTATTTTGATTCAGCCAGTCGATGAGTTCCAAATCCATACCAAGGCCACGGAAGGAATATTGCGGTGCATGGGTATGAAGGTCAATAAGCCCAGGTATAATTAACTTATCACCATAGTCGATTATGGTAATATCAGAATACAACTGGGGCAAAGTCTCAAAAACCCCTTTCACTTTTCCTGAATCACATACAATATATCCATCGGGTATACACGATATTTGATCTGTATTTTTTGAGTATAGGATATTTCCTTTTATCGCAAAATTTTGGCTGTTAAACATGAACTCACACCTTCCATAACCTCAAAAGCTTATTTACTAAACTTTTATATACAATATATTTACTTTAAATAAGAAAGAGTCTGGCTCGCCAGACTCTGGCGCTGACGCGCTGTCACTTTAGTGACAAATCTCTCTTGCGCGTCATGTGCATCCTCCCGGAGGGTTTTTTATTGAATAGGACGCAATTTCCTATTCAACAAGAAAGAGTCTGGCTTGCCAGATTCTGACGCTGACGCGCTATCACTTCAGTGACAAATTTCTCTTGCACGTCATGTGTATCACCCGGAGGGTTTTTATCTCATAGGGAGAACTTTCCTCGTATGAGATAAAAAAATACCACAAATAATCGTCTTTTCACCATTGAAAGATACTTAAGACCACTATTTATGGTAATTATTTCGTTTATTCATAAGTTATTATGAAACAAATTAAAAAATTACAGTATACAATAATTTATAGTTCGACATTTTATCGAACTTTACTCATTTGATTATATTATCGTATAAAATAATTTATGTCAATACTTAATATTTGGCTTGGCGTCCTCCACAATACAGGACAGGCGCATCCGTCCTGTTAATAATAAATTGGCTGATTTTCCAATAACTTTTTCCGTTCCTTATGGTCAGGCATAATAATTCCCAGCATATTATAAAATTTACTGCTGTGATTAGGCTGTAAGAAATGGGTCAATTCATGTGCTGCCACATATTCGATACATTCTATGGGTGCATGAATGAGAGCTGTGTTTAAGGTAATCATTCCACTGTATACGGAACAGGAGCCCCATCTTGTTTTCATCTTCCGTATCTTAATTACAGGCATTGCCACATGATAAGGAAGGAATTTAAGATGTATCTCCTTAACCGACTGATAAAATACTTCCTTTATAAATGCCCCGTACCACTTCTCCCACATTGCTTTGATTCTGACCTTATCTTCCGGAAATCTATTATAAATAGATATGCCGGTATTGTTAATCTCAATATGATTTACAAGGGAAGCCAGGATATAAATAGGATATTCAATCCCCAAAAGTTTAATACATTCCCCCTCAGAGAGCTTAAAATCTTTGTTATAATCCATATCACGGTTCTCAAATCTTTTTAAGCTTTTTTCAATCCAATCTGCTTTGCGTAAGATAAATTCTTCAATATATTTGGGGCTGACCCTGCTATTAGCGGATATTATAATTCTGCCATCTGATTTTACATGTAAATTAATATTCTTAACCTTTTTTCGGATAATCTCATAAGTAATGGTTCTGTCTCCGATTGTAATGTTTTCTATCATGTAGTTGATTCTCCCTTAAAAAGCGGCTAAAATCTTATTAATCCTATCTGCCTATTCTTTCTTGATATTGCATCTAACCCTACTAAATGAGTTATGGAATGCCTTATTAGTAAATCTTATACAAGGATCCTGTTCATCAAAATCATAAAATTGTAAAGGTTCATGCATAGAATCCTTTGCTATATTATGTTATGCTAAACTAAAATTTAAGAAAGGAAAACAACAGCAATTGCTTCTTGTACATTTAAAAATAGGTTCTTAGGCTTATACCCTGTTCCTAATGTATAATCAGCTTAAAAGTTGTTGTTAAATATAATAAAATGAAAATTCAAACAATTAAAATAAAAAAAGGTTACTCCATTAAAGAGATCGGCGGGGAATTCTGTATTGTTCATGATGATGATACAAACAATGGTGCCGTAAATGGCCTTCCCTCCATTAACGAAACAGGTATCTTCTTATGGGACAGGGTTATGAAGAACTTTACCCCTGAGGCGCTGATAGAAGCGTTAATTGAGCGGAATAACCTGGATTATGAGGATGCAGAGGCTGATGTCGGTGAATTTATAGCCAAACTCATCAATGGAAATATTATTGATATTACAAGAAGCCGGTAATAATTTTATACTTCTGGCTTTTCTTTTCTTTTTAAATAAGAAATATACTTATAGCCAAAGCTATCAAATTGTTCTAATACAGGAATAAATTCCTTCCCAATATCAGTTAGGGAATATTCAACTTTCGGCGGAACTTCCGGATATACATATCTCCTGATTATACCGTATTCTTCAAGAGTACGTAACTGCTTTGTTAATGCCGACTGTGTTATACCAGGTATTTTCCTTTGTAGTTCGCCAAAGCGCAGTGTATTCACGGTTAAATGGTAAATAATCACAATTGCCCATTTTCCCGAAAAAATTTTTTGTGCTGTTGTATAGGGACATTTCCCATATAAATCAATTTCCTGTTCCATAATAAACTCCTTTTATATATATTTATTTTTTATTTCCCAATAGTATAAAAACTATACTAACGCACATAAATAATCGTACTTGTTATATCTTTGATATCTGTTATAATTGTTCCGTAAATCAATTATAACACATTTTAAAGAAGGGGACAATATTATGAATAAAGCAGTAGAATTTCTAAAAGACAGCCAGACTTTTTATTTAGCAACCATGGAAAATGATCAGCCAAGAGTGCGCCCATTCGGTGCGGTTATGGAATGGGAAGGTAAAACTTATATTTGTACAAACAATAAAAAAGATGTATTTGCTCAAATTCTTAAGAATCCCAAAGTAGAGATTTCTGCAATGGATAAAACCGGAAGATGGATACGTATAACAGGGAATCTAACCTCAGATAACAGAAAAGAGGCAAAGAAAGCCATGCTGGCTGCAGTACCAAGTCTGCAGAATATGTATAAAGCCGATGACGGAATATACGAAGTTCTCTATTTTACGGAAGCTACTGCAACAATCTATGCTTTCGCCAGTGAACCGGAAGTAATTCATTTATAATTTACTTTCCAGGGACGAGTAAAAATTTATCTCCAGTTTCGTTATATTGTATGTATAAGATAAAAAAGGGGCTGTTGCAGAATAGCCTTGATAAACTTCGATAATAGGATAGATTATATAATAATACATTTTGCGTCGACTGGCTGAGCTCATCTTGCGAAGCGGAGCGTTCTGAACGAGCGAGGGAAAAGCAGCTAAATGTATTATTATACACTCTGTCCTTTCAAAAAAGTTAATTTGCTATTCTGCTACAGCCCCTTTTTACCTAATTTTCAACATAGCATACACCTATGGTTCCAGGTCCTGAATATACTCCGACTATAGCACTTATCTGTCCTACCAGGTATACATTTTTGATGCCCGGAATTTTTTTTAATAACTCATACACTTTTTGTGCATCTTCTTTGGAATTGCCATGTACAAGATAAGCATCACAACTTTTTATCCCTGCTGTTTCTTTTCCAATTTCAACTAGTTTATCAAGGGATTTATTTCTTCCTCTTACCTTTGCAAAAGTAAAACATTGCCCATATTCCTCGTCAAAACCCACGATGGGCTTAATGTCTAAAAACTCTCCGATCGTACCGGATATCTTACCAATCCTGCCACCCTTTTTGGCATATTCTAACGTGCCGAATACAAAATAAAAATGGATCTTATTTTTCATCTCAGGAATACATCCCACTATCTCTTTAAAACTTTTTCCAGCCTCTATTAATTGTCCGCATTTTTTTAATATAATTCCTTCACACACCGACGTTGATTTGGTATCATAAATATAGGTCTTAATTTTCGTAAATTGCTCGCTGACCAGTTTAAATGCATTATAAGTGCCTGAGAGTCCACTAGAGATAACTACCGCAATCACATGAGTATAGTTTTCCTCTGCTAACTTTTTATACACCCCCTCGATATCTTCCATAGCAGGTAAAGAAGATTTAGGAATCTCATGTTTCATATTATCATAAATTTCTTCTGGTGTTATATCTACCTTGTCGGTATATTCCCTGTCCACATATATAATCTTAAACGGCAAAATACGTATATTATATTTATTCACCGTTTCATTATCTATATCACAAGCTGAATCTGTTATTAATGCAATCTTGTCCATGATGCGAAAATCTCCTCCTTTATGTTATGAAATTTCTATTCTTATATTTATATATCAAATTTTTTTACTTTACCTATTGTTATTACGTACTTTGTGTATATATCATTTACCACTTTTTATAACAATTATACATCAGACTGCTATAAATATCAGCTTTCAATCTAGTACTACCTTGCATAAATAATGCTTAATATCAGATGCTGAATTAAGTGTTATTTACGCAAGGCAGTACTAGGTGTAGCAGTGATTAAAACCATACTATCACGCTTTAAATAACATTTCAATATATAAGTTTTAAGAGAAGTCAGTTGATGATACCCCATTTACAATATCAGACCCTGACATTTCCTTCATGGCTTCTATCAGTTCGTTTCGAACCTTCAAATGGTCAACTTCCACTAATTCTTTATGTCTTACCAGACATCTTCCGGCAACAAAGACAGTATCAACATTGCCGGCGTTTGCACTGTATACTAAGGCCGAATAGGGATTAAAGACAGGAAACATATTAACTGAATCAGTTTCCACCAATACAAGATCTGCCTGCTTCCCGACTTCCAGGGAACCTATCTGTTTGTCCAAATGGAGCACTTTAGCTCCTTTAATGGTTCCCAAGGCCACAATCTCGTGTGCCGGAAAAATGGAACGGTCCTGATTTTTTAACTTATGAAAATTCGCGAACAATTTAAACTGGGTCAATATATCTAAAGTATTACCGCTGGTCGGACCATCTGTTCCCAGGCCTACCTCTATTCCGGCCTCCAGCATTGCTTTAACGTCTGCCACACCTTTCGCTGATTTCGTATTGGAACCGATACAATGGGCAATCCCGACCTTTTGTTTCTTTAATATTGCTATATCATTTTCTGATAAATAAATGCAATGGGCTGCAATTAAGGACGCATCCAGGCATCCGATGGAATCCAGGAATTCAATGGGTGACATGGAATAAGTCTCCTTAAAATATTGCATTTCATAGTCCATTTCCGCAACATGCATGGTAATTGGTACCTGATAGATTTCACTTATTTTTTTTGCCCTCTTAAGACTCTCTTCCCCATTGGTATTTGTTGCGTGGGGTGCAATACAAGGGGTTATTAATTTATGATTTTTCCATTTATTTATAAATTCCTCCGCATAGTAAAAGCCACTCCCGGGTTCCACAGAGTCACAGGTTGGTAAATCAGCTACTGTTTCTCCCAAGATTGCCCGTATATGCAGGTTATCGGCTGCTTTTGCAGTTTCATCCTCAAAATAATACATATCCAGTACTGTCGTTACCCCGGCAAGGAGCATTTCGCAAAGAGCATACCTGGCGCCCTGGTATGCCAGCTTTTTATTCATATATTTATTTTCCAGGGGAAATAAAAAACGCCTCAGACGGTCTTTTACATCATCTCCGAGACTGCGGAAAGGAAGCATTCCCAGATGGGTATGTGTATTAATCATTCCGGGCATTAAAATACCATTCTTACCCTCTATGATTTCTCCTTCTCCCAAAAAGGAATCCATATCCCCTATTTTAGCGATTTTATCCTCCTCAATCGTTAAAAATCCTTTTTTAAACTCCGTCCTCTTTTCATCCATCGTGATGATTCTAACATTAATAATCGATTTCTTCATTCTGTTCTATCCTTTCCTTACTTTGTACCAATGGGATAAAACATTGTTTTTTCACATCCAGCAGACCAAAGTCTGTTAATTTCACATCGGGGGAAACCGGTAAGGTTAAGGTGGAAAAGGACATTATTTCATTATCATGCCGATATCCTAACTGTTTCATGGCCAAACGTACCTTTTTGATTTCCTCCGCCAATTGCTCTATCTTTACATCACTGATAATACCACCTATCTCCAGCTTTACTGCTGCTAACATGTTTGATTTTTCATATACTGCATAACCGCCTTGCAGCGCCACAATTTTTCTTTGTGCCAGTACCATATCTTCTGCCTTATTTCCCATCACAATCAAGTTATGGGAATCATGGGACCAGGTTGTGGCTATGGCTCCTTCTTTTGTAATGGCACCCTCCACCAGGGCATAAGAAATATTCCCATTTTTTCCATGACGCTCAAAGCATACCAATAAAGCCAAATTGACAGGGTTATTTTCCCACAGGATAATTCCTGCCTCTACAGGAAGTTTCCGCTGTACTATTTTTGTAAAGGTAGAATGTTCCTCTATACGTATGACGTTACAGACAACTTCCTTTCCTGCCCTGTCTGTACGTAATACAAAATCTGATTCTTCTGCTTTCTTGCAATGTATGGAATGATAAAATGCTTTGGGGAATTTTATTTTCTCGGAGGTATCTTCCGTGTATTGTTTTCCATTTTTATAAACAGCATGGATAGAAAAAGATTTTACGTCCTCTAATACGACAAAGTCGGCAATTTTGCCCGGAGCAATACAGCCCCGGTCTGTTAAATGCATTCTTCTGCTTGGTGTATAAGTACTGCAGTAAATTGCTTTTTCCGGGGGCATTCCTAAATCTATAGCCAGTTTAATGTTCTGATTTAAATGGCCTTCCAATAAATGATCCGCCATAACATCGTCCGTTATCAGTGCAATGTATTCGTAAAAATGATGTTTAACCACCATTTCAATATTTTCCGCCGTTAGGGATTTCTTTTGCAGTTCCAAAAACATTCCGTTTGTAATTTTCTCATAAATCGATTTTGGTGTCTGCTGGGTATGATCCGCATCAACACCTGCATATAAAAACTGGGTCAGTTCGTAGCCCTCAATTTTAGGGCAGTGGCCTTCTATGGGCATATAAGGGCGTACCCTACGGCACTCTTTTATGATTTGTCTGATCACCGTATCACTTTTAGAGGTCAGGTCCTTAAAATTCATTACTTCACCCAGACATAACATTTTAGGCTCTTTTAACAGTTCTGAAACTTCTTTTTCCGTTATGGTGCTGCCTGAAGTTTCCAGACTTTCCTTTAATGCCGGTACGCTGGAAGGAATCCCATAGAATATATCCAGCAGGGTTTTACCTGTTAAATAATGCCTGATTCCTTTTATTCCAAAAACATTTGCAATTTCATGGGGGTCAGCAACTACTGTTGTGACCCCATGTGGTAATACTGCCTTTGAGAATTCCCCAGGTACTGTCATGGAACTTTCAATATGCATATGGATATCTACCAAACCCGGAATTATGTATTTCCCATTATAATCCACAACTTTATCCACTTTCATTCGTTTACAATGCTCTCCAATATAAAAGAATTTATCTCCCACGATTGAAATATCCTTTTTATCAAAACATTGTAAAAAGGTATTATAAACAAATGCGTTTTTAATTAGTAAATCCACATACTGCATTTTAACACCCATTGCATAACACATCTGCTTGCAGATGTGTTACTGCACTCTTCCCTAATTATTGATAATCAGATTCCATTGATTAATCCAATCCTCCATAAGGGGATTGACAAGGGAATAATCCAGGGCTTTTGCGGCTTCCGCCACAGCTCCATACGTCTTATTTGCTGCCTGCTCTTTCGTTAATTGAACCGTGCTGTTAGTTGGTGCCTCATTTAAGGTTACTGCGGTTGTTGCCTGTAATTCACCGCTTAATCTCCAATTCATATATTCATAAGCCAAATCCTTATTATCTGAATTTAAATTGATATCAATTGTATTAAAATTAGCATACGTTCCTTCCGGTGTAACATAAGCAACCTGGGGCGCTGCTTCTTTAATGACCGGAACACCATAATCACCCACAACTGCAGCTACAATTTCTCCAGAGGCAAACATATTTGCTAAATCAGAAGACTTAGTATAGGTTTTTACAAGGATGGGCTTTAATTCACTTAAGGCTTCAAATGCGGCCGCACCGTTATCAGAAGTTAAATCAACTCCTTTATAGTCACTGGCAATTGCCACCATGGCCGGTCCGAAAGTAGTCGTAATGTCCGGTATGGAAATTTTACCTTCCAGCTCACTGTTCCAAAGATCTGAGAATTTCGTGATTTCAAAACCGACTGCCTCCGGATCATAAATAATTCCAATGCTGTTTATAGTATAAGCAGGACCATATCCTGTCTTAGTTATTTGTTTTGCGGCAGGTATTAAATCCGCGGCATTGGGAATTTTGGTATAATCAATTTTTTCAAATAAACCGGATCCATAGCCATTTGCTGCCGCTGATTGGGATAATTCAATCACATCAATGGAGGAATTTGGATCATTTTCTAACTTTGTATAACGCTCTGAAGTTGATCCGATTTCTAAGATTACTTCGCAATTAAAGGCTTTTTCAAAAGGACCATATACATCCTCATGTAAAACATCTTCACTTAATCCCCAGGTAGAAACAATGAGCTTACGTTTTTCACCGGATGCCTGGGAAGATTTTTCTCCGCTTTTTGTATCGGTTCCTCCTGTTTCCGTGTTTGATGCACCGCTGCATCCGCTTAATACAAAAACGAAACATAATAATAAAGCTATCATCTTTTTCATAATAAATTTCCTCTCTCTTTCTTTTCATTTATCTATTACCATAATGGCACTACATAGATTTTCTGACGATAATCATTTTATTCTTCGGAAACTGTAACCTCACCTGGTCCCCGGCTTCATATACCTTATCAATCGCAGCATTCACCACTAATTTGCCCAGGGAGGAGTCAACTTCATACTGGTAGGACTTGCCTAGAAATGTCCTGACTCCTATGGTTGCGTTCATTACATTCTCTGATACTGTTTCATCTGCCAAAAGGATATCATCCGGTCTAATTGTCCCCAGACCTTCTTCCAACAGGGTTTCCTGTTCCACCTGGATCATTTCTCCCTGTTCTGTGGTAAACATACCGCCGGATTGTTTTTTCAGGGGTATAAAATTATTAAATCCGATAAATCTTGCAACAAATTCAGTTTTGGGTTTTAAATAAATATTTTCAGGAGTATCATATTGTTCAATCAATCCATTATTCATAACTGCAACCCTGTCCGAAATAGAAAAACACTCTTCCTGGTCATGGGTAACAAAGACCATGGTAATTCCAAGTTTTTTTTGTAACCGCTTTATTTCTACCCTCATGTTAATCCGAAGCTTTGCATCCAGATTACTAAGAGGTTCATCCAATAATAATAGTTTGGGTTGTATTACCAGGGCCCTGGCCAGGGCTACCCTCTGTCTTTGTCCTCCAGACATCTGATTTGGGAAACGGTCTGTAAATTCAGTTAAACCGCAAATCTCCAGCATATCTTCCACCCTGCTTTTGATTTCAGCTTTTTTTAATTTTTGCAGTTTTAGTCCAAAAGCAACATTGTCATAAACGCTTAAATGAGGAAATAATGCATAACTTTGAAAGACAATCCCAAAATTCCTTTTATGAACCGGAATTTTCGTATAATTTCTTCCATCTAAAATGAATTCACCACCGACAGGCTCAATAAAACCTGCAATTACCCTAAGGGTTGTGGTTTTTCCGCAGCCGCTTGGACCTAATAAGGATACCAATTCCCCTTCCTTAATTTCTAAATCCAGGCCTTTTAAAATTGTCTTCTTTTTATCATACGTAACATCTATCTTATTTAAAGTTAAAAATTCCATCTGTGGCATTCCTCTCTTTTATCCTATTCTCTTTCAACCTACTCAAGCTATTTTGCCAAGGATGCAATTCCTAATGTTTTTTCTACCACAAACATTATGATAATGGTTCCAAGCATAAGTAAAACAGATACCGCCGATACCGTAGGATCATAATTATATTCGATATAATTCATTAAATTAGTAGGGAAAGTATTTACACCCGGTCCTGTTAAAAACATGGAAACAGGAATATTATTAAAGGAGTTGATAAAAGCCAGCATAAAAGCCGCCATAACTCCGGAAGTAATATTTGGCATTACCACTTTAAAAAAAGCGGAAACCTTTCCGCAGCCAAGACTCCAGGCTACTTCTTCAATGGAAAAATCAAATTGGGACAGGCTGGAACCTACAACCCGGATAATATACGGAAGTACTGCCAGAAAATGACCTAACAGTAATCCATAAAATACAGGTATCCTCAAAACCAATACGATAAACCGGTATAGGGCAAATCCTAACACAATGCCTGGGATAATAGTTGGCGATAAGAAAAAGGATTGAATCATGGCTTTCCCTTTTATTGTATACCTGGCCAAGGCATAGGCTGCCGGAATTCCCACGAGCAAAGCCAGCAGAGTTGCAAATAATGCGATCTGAAAGCTGGTCTTAAAGGAATTTAAAAAGGAACCGGAGGTAAATACATTGGCAAACCACTTAAGGGAAAAAGACTTAATGGGAAATGTGATTGCATTTCCACCGCCAAAAGCAGTGACTGCTATTATGAATAATGGCAGAAACAAAAATGCAAAAACACAGCAGGCAAATATGGTAAGCATTTTATTTTTACGCATATTTTTCACCCCGCTTATCAATTTTGGCTGCAATGGCATTAAAGATCTGAATCACAATAATCGTAGTAATAATCATGACTGCTGCTATTACACCAGCGCCTGTCCAGTCCCCTAAGGACATTGCTTTTTGATATATGAAAGTTGCCAGCACAAGATTACTGTTTCCTCCCAAGAGCTGAGGCGTTGTATAAGCTGTTAAAGTGCCTGTAAATACCAGTATGTTCCCTATTATTATCCCGGGTATGCTAAGTGGAAGCACTATTTTTATAAATGCCGACAAGCGGTTGGCTCCCAGGCTTTCTGCCGCTTCCATCAGATCGTTTTCGATATTTTCCATGGTACCGGCAACCGTAATAATCATAAGGGGAAGAAAGAGATAGATACTTCCCACTAAAATCGAAAATTCCGTATATAATAATGTTAAGGGCTTTTCTATCATTCCAGCATTCATAAGTAATGTATTTACAATCCCATTACGTCCCAGTATATTAATCCAGGCAAAACTTCGTATTACGGAATTGGTGAGCATGGGGAAAATTGTAAGGGCTAGCAAAAATCCCCTCTTCTTCTTATTGCAGCGGGAAATAAAATAAGCGGTTGGCACTCCTAAAAACATACTGATAACCGTACATAAAACAGCGATTTTTATTGTCCTTATCAATATCTTCATAAAATAAGCATCCTGGAAAAATTCCGTGTAATTTTTTAATGTTAATGTTCCCTCAAATATGGTGGGGAAAAGAACTTTTATTAATGGAAGAATTAAAAAAACTATCAATAAAATACTTCCCGGCATTAAAAGTAAAAGTGGCAGTTGTTTCTTCATACCCTGAATCCTTTCTTTGTACAAAAAAAGACAAGGAAACCATTTCTCTGATTTCCTTATCAGCTTAATACATTCTATTTGCTTTCTTATATCATATATTGTAAAATAGGAATGATTATAAGTCAAATACATAAAAACTATAAATACTATTCACTCAATCTATAGTTTATGATTTTTGTCCCTGGCAGTCCGGGAATAACATCCTATATTCCTCTTATAAGAAAGAGTCTGGCTTGCCAGAACAATTTAAAACAAGTTGTGTAATATCCGGGTGTGTTCCTATAGAGTACTCCAATATAAAGGAGAGATAATTATATGGATTTAAAAGAAATAAGATATATCCTTGCAATCGCAAAATACAAAAATATCAGCTATGCTTCCAAGGCCCTTTATATTACGCAGCCTTCTTTGACAAAATATTTACAGAATTTAGAACATAATCTAAACGGAAAACTATTCAACCGAATTGGAAACGAATATGTTCCAACTTATCTGGGTGAACGTTATATTCATTATGTCACCCAAATAAACGAGGTGAAAGAACAGTGGGAAAAAGAATACCTTGATATCATGGAACTTAATAACGGGCGTCTGACCATTGCAATTCCCCTTATGCGGAGTTCCTGTATTATTCCGGATACCCTTACAACTTTTAAAAAGAACTATCCTAACGTTAAAGTTAATATTAAAGAAGACATCCATTCTATTGAAGAGAATGTTTACTTATCCAACGAGATTGATTTTGCTATTTTTTGCTCGGATACCTTTCATGCTGATTTTGAATATATTACACTTGGGAAAGAAGAAATTGTCCTGATTTTAAGCCAAAACCACCCTTTGGCGAAAACCGGCATTTCGAAAGAAGGGTGCCACTATCCCTGGATTGACTTAAAAAAATTTGCGGATGACTCCTTTGTGCTGTTATTCCCGGATCAAAATACAGGAAAAGCCGCCCTTCAGTTATTCAGTCAGGCAGATATTAAGCCTGACATTTTATTACATACCAGGAATAACGAAGTTGCTATACAGTTGGCAAATAAGAATATGGCAGTTACTTTTGCACCGGAAAGTTACTTAAAGCAAATGGCATATTCCCTCGACTCACCGGTATGTTTTTCCGTTGGTATGCCAAATACAGAAATCGTCCTGATGGCCGCTTATCGAAAAGGAAAATATTTATCTAAATACGCACTGGAGTATTTGGACATTATCAAAAAATACTTAAGTACAGATAAGCAGGATCTATAAGCCGGTAATCAAAACGAATATCCATCATTGCTATTAATAGCCTTCATTGCTGCGGCTCCTCCTCATTATTTCTGATATTACAAAAAAGGCCTCAAAGCTCTTTCAAAAAAGCCTTGAAACCTTTGTATACTGCGGATAACAGGAATTGAACCTGCACGGTCTCCCACTAGATCCTAAGTCTAGCGCGTCTGCCAGTTCCGCCATATCCGCATGATTTATTATAAAATAATAAAAATGAGACATCCGGGGTTCGAACCCGGGACACCTTGATTAAAAGTCAAGTGCTCTACCAACTGAGCTAATATCCCATCTGATATAAAACATTATTATCTGATTCACTTGTTCAATCAGAAACTGGGCTAGCTGGATTCGAACCAGCGACTGCAGGAGTCAAAGTCCTGTGCCTTACCGCTTGGCGATAGCCCAAAGGTATTAATTACCAAGGGTGGATAAAGGGATTCGAACCCTTGGCCTCCAGAGCCACAATCTGGCGCGCTAACCAACTGCGCTATACCCACCATATTAAATTACGTTTATCTTTATCTTACTAATAGATATATATAATGCCATTAAGGAATAAATTCACAAAATTAATTTCTTAACTTTTAAGACAATTTCTACTATTTAAGATAAAAAAACGTGCCAGAAGGGATTCGAACCCCCGACACATGGCTTAGAAGGCCATTGCTCTATCCAACTGAGCTACTAGCACACTTAAGATATGACTAAACGCATATCAAGCGGGTGATGGGAATCGAACCCACGTATCTAGCTTGGAAGGCTAGTGTTCTACCATTGAACTACACCCGCATATTATGTTTGTCCAAAACAAAGGAAAATATCTCTCTAATTAATCACTTATTACAGTTGATACAATCGGGGTGACAGGATTCGAACCTGCGACCTCTTGATCCCAAATCAAGCACTCTAGCCAAGCTGAGCCACACCCCGCTTTGATATCTTTTTGCTGTCTTTCGTGACGCAAGAACTATTATATAATAGAGATTCTTTAATGTCAACAACTTTTTTATTTTTTCATTAGTTTTAAATACTATATTTTAACCCATTGTCTAAACATAGATTTTATCAGCCTTTAAAACATTTATAACTATATTGTAAACCAATACGTTATATATAATTCAAAGTAAAATGGGCTTCTCCTTTTGAATCAATATCCATAATGATAAAAGAGGGCCTTCCCCCTTCCTGACGGGGTTGCGTGATACTTCCAGGATTAATTGCCCATACACTGCTGCTCAGGTCAATTAAAGGCCTGTGAGTATGTCCAAATATTGCAATACTTGCTCCAAGCTGCATTGCGGTATCTTTTATTCTTTCCGTACCGAAATTTACTCCATATCGATGTCCATGGGTAAGAAATATGGAGTAATTGCCTATCATTATAATTTTATCTTTATCCAGCCCTGTAAAATAATCATTGTTACCGGGAACCATTTCTGCCCTGCAAGATACAATGGATCTTATATATTCTTCACTGCCTTCAAAATCCCCAAGGTGGATAAATAAATCAATGGGTTTTACTTTTATTAATGCATTCTCCAGATAATTAGTGCTTCCGTGAGAATCACTTACAATCATTATTTTCATATTAACTCCATGGTATACTTAAAATCTCATTTCAACTGCTGCCTCACAAGTCATCTCATAATATCTGAGTATTATCATTAGGTAAATAACATTGGATAATAATATTTATTTTACTGACCTCTTCCACGTATGATTTCCTTCATCTCTTCCAATGCTTTTCCCCTATGGCTGATTTTGTTCTTAATATCCGCAGGTAGTTGAGCCGACGTACATTCATATTCCGGGACCCAGAATATCGGGTCATAACCAAATCCATTCCCACCTAATATTTCATAACCAATAGCTCCCTCAATGGTTGCCCTTGTTGTAATGATTTCACCATCCGGGAAAGCACAAGCTATGGCGCAAACAAATCTTGCACTTCTGTCCTCAGGTGGCAACCCCTTCAGTTTATCAAGTATATAATTGTTTTTAATATCATAGGAGGTATCTTCACCTAAAAATCGCGCCGAATAAATACCGGGAGCTTTATCCATAGCATCAACTTCAAGCCCGGAATCGTCAGCTAATACCATAACACCGGTCATTTCCATAATGGCTTTGGCCTTAATAATGGCATTCTCTTCAAAAGTTTTACCATCCTCTACAATATCAATTTGGATTCCTGCTTCTTTCATGGATACAATATCATAATTTAAATCCTTTAAAATCATTTGTATTTCTTTCATTTTACCTTCATTGGTAGTTGCAAATATTATCTTGTCTCTCATATTTATACCCATTGCATACCGCAAGCCTGCTTGCGGTACTGCCACAAATAAAACGGTTGAAAGAATCCTATTGTGGCAACCTTCCATAATCTAAATTTTCTTTCAATCTTTCAAACATGCTGCCGTTTTGCGGCATCTCAAATAACAGGGGAAGACGTTTTTCTTTCACACTTCGCGACATGTCATATTTCTAAACTTGCTCCGATTACATACCACAAGCTGGATTATTTCCCCATTTCATTGAACGCCCTCAAAATTGTCTTATGGATAGCTTCCGCTATCATTCTTTCATTTTCATCTTTTAATAAGAAATTCAAGTCTTCTTGATTGGACATAAATGCTACTTCAATTAAAGCCATTGGAACTTTAGATTTACCTACCACTACCATTTCACTGCCGGGTACCAAACCCCTGTTTTCCTTATGTGTGATATTGGTTATTTCTTCTAATGCTATTTGTGCTAACCGTTTTGATAAAAAACCATTACCCTGCTGCTTTTCATTAAATAAAACTTCCGAACCGCCTGGCTTGTCTGATTCACTGGAATTGCAATGGATGCTTATAAATAAATCCGCTTCTACATCATTGGCAAAATTAACTCTCGGATTTAAAAATAAGGTTTTATCCGTAGTTCTTGTATAATATACCTTAAAGTCTTCCTTGTCCAGTATTTTCTTAAGCTTTAATACCAAACTAAGGTTTATGTCCTTCTCATAATATTGTTCCCCTTGTGAGAAGGTTCCGCAGTCCTTACCGCCATGTCCAGCATCAATAACAACAATTTTATCATATACATCTTTAGGACGCCTTAAATCAATGTAAATGTAATCTTCTTCCTGATATAAGACCGGAGCGTAAATAGAATCCAAACTTATGTTTATTACAACCGTAAAATGTCTTGTGTACTCATCCTGTTTATATTCAATCTTAAAATCTTTAACGGGATCCGGATTCATTTGCTGCACATCTGAACCATAATCCCTTACCTCCCCGGCGGCTGATATTACTTCGGGAATTAAAAGTTTTTCATTCTCAGTCTCTTTACTCAGATTTGTATTATAAGATTTTGCTTCTTCGTTTTGTTGATTTTTAGTTATTTCCGATGTCCCTGCCGGTTCATCCTTGGGTATACCCATAAATTTACTAGCCTTATTTATTCTGATGATCGAAGTTCCATTAATAAATTCATCATCTAAATTTGTAATGATGAGCTGTATACTTCTATCTATGTATAAATCTTCTATATTAACATTGTAATAGGATTTTTCCGATTTCTTAATAATTAAGTACTTATCACCTAATTGCTGCCGTATGAACGAATTCTGAACAACCATAGTATCTGAACCTGCCGAACTGTTGAAATCTGTATTTCGGTTACCCTTTACCGCATTTTGATTCTGTCCGGAAGAATCACTATTTAAACCACTGTTGTCAGCGTGTATTAATGCCCGGTCATAATAAGATAGTACTACGGATATCAGTACAACCGTTAACATTAGCGCAACACTGTTGACAGCCATACGCTTTAGAAGTTTTTCATCCATTTACTTTCCCCCTGATATGGAAATTATACTATGCATTATCTAATTCTACAATATAGTTTTTTATTTTACGAAATATTTATACTGTGAACAGTAACGAACTGTTACAATTATTATGACATTTTATGGAATAAATTTGCTTTTTTTATAAATACTCCGTATAATGATACTATATAGGTATTTTGTAATTCTATTTTTTATTTGACCGATTGCAGGGATTGTACCGGAAAGGGGTTTTATATTATGGATTCAAATGCTGAATTGATCGTGCAGAAGGATGGTTATAAGACTATTTTATATCACTTTTATAGTGTTGGGAAACCTAAAGCAAGTATTGTTATATTACATGGTATGGCAGAGCACCATAAAAGATATTATTCCTTTGCCAGTTTTTTGAATGCTAATGATATCGATGTTTATTTATATGACCATAGAGGGCATGGCACCGATAAAATAATGAAAGAACTAGGGTTTTTTAGTGATACGAAAGGTTATAAAAAAGCAGTTGATGACGCGTTGGATATAATACAACATGTAAATAAGAATAATCGCAGTAAAAAACTTCTTCTAATGGGCCATAGCATGGGTTCATTGATTGCCCGCAATGTGATACAGCAATACGATAATTTTGACGGTGTTATTTTATGCGGCACCACACATCCGTCAAAAACAAAAACAAAATCCGGATTAATACTTGCTTCTATAATTAAACGTATACTTGGTCCCACACACCGGTCACCATTTTTTAATAATATAATGTTTGGAGGAAAGGCTTATACCCGCCTCATTTCCCGTACTTCCTTTGACTGGCTTACCAGAAATAATCCCGCCGTAGGCGCTTACATACATGACCCTTATTGCGGTTACATATGTACGATCAGTTTTTATCAGGATCTCTTAAAACTGGCCTTGATTGCTGCGACCTCTTCTGGCATGAAGCAAACACGAAATACACTTCCTATATACGTTATTTCCGGTGACCACGACCCGGTAGGGGGATATGGCAAAGAAGTGAATCATATGTTATCCTTGTATAATAAATGGGGCTTTAAAAGAATTACAGGAAAACTTTACCCTGATTGCAGGCATGAATTACTGCAGGAACTGACTGCTGATGAAGTAATGAAAGACATTCATTCCTGGATATTAAAACAGATTTAGCCTTTATTGAAATTTCGCAGCCATTACATTAGTTTATATCATATTCAAATTCATGATTTATTGCTAAATGAGTACTCCCGGGAACAAAAAGAGGTTTCTGAAGAGTACTCTAAACTTGCCTGTCTCTATTTTCTCTTTTAGGAGGCTTAGGACCCATGAATTGATAAAAGTATGTTTTAATCATACCATTGTAGATTTTGCGGTTTTTATCGGCTTTCCTGCCTATATATTTCTGGGCATCCTCATAACTGGTAATAATATAATAAGACCAGGAATCCAAAGCATTAAAAGTCCTTCCTATTTCCTTATACAAAGCAGGAAGATCATCCTTTTCCTCTAACCTTTCACCGTATGGTGGATTCGTAATAATAAAACCATATTTTTTATTATGACTAAGATCACTCACTGATCTTTGTTGAAAATGAATATATTGGTCAACCTCGGCTAAAGCTGCATTTTGTCTGGCTGCTTTCACTATTTCACCATCTAAGTCATAACCTTGAATCGTCATATCAGCAGAAGTCCGCCTGACATCATTCGCTTCTTCAATAGCAGAATACCATACTTTCTTTGGAATTAAATCCATCCACTTCTCAGAAAGAAAGGAACGATTCATCCCGGGTGCAATATTAGCCCCTATCATAGCTGCTTCAATTGGAATGGTGCCACTTCCGCAAAAAGGATCAACAAGAATTCTATCCTTATTCCAGGGTGTCAGTAAGATTAATGCTGCTGCAAGGGTTTCCGTTATAGGCGCTTTACTAATTAATTTACGATAACCACGTTTATGAAGCGATTCGCCTGATGTATCAATACCAATCGTAATTTCATCTTTCATAAAAGTTATTCTTATGGGGTATTCATTACCATCTTCAGGGAACCATTCAATTTTATATACTTTTTTAAGACGTTCTACAATCGCTTTTTTCATTATAGATTGAATATCGGAAGGACTAAACACCTTGCTTTTAATGGAAGTTGCTTTTGCTACCCAGAACTTTCCATTAGCAGGAATGTAGTTTTCCCATGGAATAGCTTTCGTTTTTTCAAATAATTCATCAAAAGATTCCGCCTTAAACTTGTCCACTTTTAGTAAAACACGTTCTGTAGTCCTTAAGAAAATATTTGCCCTGCTTATTGCAGATTCATCTCCGGTAAATATTACACGGCCGTCTTCTACCTGTTTTATATCATAACCTAAATCATCAATCTCTTTTTTTAAAACACTTTCTAATCCAAAATGGCATGGTGCCAAAAAATCAAACTGGCTCATCCTATTGTACTCCAATCTGCGTTATCAAAACGCGCAATAATATAGTTAACTAAACATTTATATTCTCGAATTTCTTTTTAAAAAAGGGGGTGCTGCAAAACAGCTTTCTTACTACCTACCAAACTATTTCAAAGAGTAAATTAAGCAATTTGCAACAACCCCTTATATTTCACCGACAATAGATTATAACATATGGCATAACTGTTTGCAAACATCCTTCCTTTATATTTATTTTTAATACCTCATCAATTCCCATTTACTAAAGACATTATTTATGGATCAATAATTATTTCTTATATTAATTTTGACATAATACCTGTTTTTATTCGTCATTTATTAATACACATCATTTATTGGAGTAATTGTCCTCTATACGCACGTATGCCGCCATAAATATTTTTTACCTGATATCCGTCATTACTCAATTCACGAGCTAATAATAGGCTTAAATTACCCCTATCGCAATATAATATTAATAAACGGTCTGAAGGTAACTTGCTCTTTTTATTTTCAAAATCCATATATGGAATATTAATAGCAGTTGGTATATGCGCTTTATTATATTCTTGTGGCTCTCTTAAATCGATTATTAGTACATTATATTTACCTATGTAATTTTCAATATCTTTTGCACGTATTGTTTCAAAAGTCATAAAATCACCTTCAATTCATTATTATCATATTCTTATGTAATATATAATGTGCATATGGCAAAAGACCAATTATTATAAAATCTATAATCAAATGGATTACAATGAATACTTCGTTTAATACATCCTTACCAAACCCTCGCACCGAGCCGACATATTCTTTTCGCGCAAGTGTGCCTCCTGCCCGGAGGGTTTTTATCTCATAGGGAGAACTTTCCTATAAAATAACAAAGAGTCTGGCTTGCCAGACTCTAGCGCTGACGCGCTGTCACCTCAGTGACAAATCTTTCTTGCGCGTCATGTGCATCCTCCCGGAGGTTTTTTTATTGAATAGGACGCAATTTCCTATTCAATAAAAAAGTCTTCATCCATTAAGATGAAGACTAATTCTACTGCTTAAAATTACCTATTATTTTCATTTATAAAGAAAACTAAGGTATTAGCGTTTTTCATTTCTAGAGGTAGTATTGGAATTTGAATTTTTAGAAGTACCTGTTGAATAGTCCTTGGTACTATTACTTGTAGTATTCTTACTGCTACCGCCTGTTGTGTTAGAAGTATTAGCATTTCTTGATGTTGTATCGCTCGTTGTGTTAGAAGTATTAGCGTTTCTTGATGTAGCATTTCTTGATGTAGCATTTCTTGATGTTGTGTCATTAAAATTATTTTCCATTTTAATTAACCTCCTAAAAATCTTATTTTTTAGATTACATAGGTTATTATGAACTATTTCGTTTAAAAATATTCAATAATTTTAGTAATAGAATATTTCTTATATAAATTTAAAAATAAAAATGTTTTTAAGTATTAAAATTATTTTATAGCGCATATAATATACATATTTTATTATAATTTAGCCCGTAAAATTTCACTTAAAAATTTTTATAAATTTTCATCTTTTTTTATTGCATTATATCTCTTAATGTATTATAATGTAATTGTGTTAAAGAGATTACATTAGTAATTTCTTAACACACTATATAACCCCTTATTAATTATTTATACTCCCCTCATCGAAACGCCCGCCTGGCTCCCCCTCGCGGGCGTTTCACTTTGTCTAAAATAACTATCACTCAAAGAACATATCTATATGAGTCCATCCCCTGCAAATAAACATAAAACTGATAATTTCTAAAAATGCCCTGAAATCAGTTGAATTAAACTGATTTTCAGGGCATTTTATTAGTAATTGCAATTATTTAAAGATTCAATTATATAATTTGAATTTTATAAGACCAAATAATTAAATAAATACTTTGGTTTTTATAAATTAGCGTCTCCTATTATTCGTAATTAATTTATATCCAAAATATATGATAAGGAGAGGTATTCCGATCGAAAAAAATAACCGTAACAAAATTCCACCTATAATTAAAAATAATAAAATAATAATTACCGCAATAATAATCATGATTAGTTTTTGATACCAGGTAAGTGATGAATTTATATTAAATTTAATGTTTCTTCCATAATCATTGGATTCATCGTCATAATTGCTTTTATATGCTTTATAGGAGTTACCATCTGTTGTCTGGGTATCCTGATAAGCCCTGTCATGCTTAGAATTGTTATATATAGGTCCATGACTAATTTGATACGTTTCTATGATAGTTTTAGCTATTAGTCTCGGATCACCCAACTGTCCTACTATTTCTTCATCACGGTTATTTAAACTCTTACTTTTTATATAATCTTCGTAAAACCTAATATGGGCTGCAATTTCAGTGTCCGGCAGTTCTCCTGTTAAGGCAGTTTTTAATCCGTCCATAAATTCATTCTTAGTCATCTATGCCTCCTAACTAAATCTATAACTATTACTAATTAATTTTTTGTTTATATCTATAGAAATACTAATTATAGTGAGTTATGTCTGATAGGTATTTCTATTCTAACATATCTTCCAAAGTGCGTAAATACTACGTTTATTAACATTTAATTAATTTTGTGATAATATAATAAAAAAGACCTAAACACTAATGTATTTAAGTCTTAATCACTTGCTTTATTTATGTGCGTTAGAGGATTCGAACCCCCGGCCTTCTGGTCCGTAGCCAGACGCTCTATCCAGCTGAGCTAAACGCACGGACAACTGATTTAATATATTGAATCAATTGTTAACAATAATGCCGGCGACCGGAATCGAACCGGTACGGGCGATTAGGCCCGCAGGATTTTAAGTCCTGTGCGTCTGCCAGTTCCGCCACGCCGGCATTTGAACAAATTGTTCAATATTGAATCAAAGATTCAATGGGACCTATAGGGCTCGAACCTATGACCCTCTGCTTGTAAGGCAGATGCTCTCCCAGCTGAGCTAAGATCCCATGGGACTAAATTTATTATTATTCTTTTCAAAAAAGAAACGACCCAGAAGGGACTCGAACCCTCGACCTCCGCCGTGACAGGGCGGCGCTCTAACCAACTGAGCCACTAGGCCATATTTTTTTTAAGTGGACCTTCAGGGACTTGAACCCCGGACCGACCGGTTATGAGCCGGTTGCTCTAACCAACTGAGCTAAAGGTCCCAAAGCCGACGATCGGACTCGAACCGATAACCTGCTGATTACAAGTCAGCTGCTCTGCCAATTGAGCCACGTCGGCAAGTTATAATCGGACAAATCTGAATATCAAAAAATGACTCCAAGGGGATTTGAACCCCTGTTACCGCCGTGAAAGGGCGGTGTCTTAACCGCTTGACCATGGAGCCGTGACATCAATTATAACATAACATTAATACTTTGTCAATCAATATTTAATTTTTTTAATACTCATCCAAATAAAATTAACTATTTGAGTATTAACTCCCCGAGTTGGGCTCGAACCAACAACCCCACGGTTAACAGCCGTGTGCTCTACCATTGAGCTATCGAGGAATAACTACATCTGATAATATTTCATCCAATCACTTAAAATCTTTCGATTTCTTGAGGAATTTGGTATTC